>CAVHLO010000001.1:0-203022 GCA_963637115.1 bacterium
GATATAATGAGGTTATGGATAGTGTGATTTTAGGGGTGATGGGGGTGGTGATTATTGGGCTGCTGCTCGTGGTGATTTGGCGGAAGCCAAAAAACGAAAATGCGAAGGAAAAGGCCGATTTTAAGCGGCTAGAGGAGAAGATTATCCGGATTGACGGGGAAATTTCCAAACTTAGCCCCGCAATTGACCGAAATTTTCGGGAAAATCGGAAAGAAATTGCCGAGAGTTTGGAGCGAATGCAAAACAGTAGCGCAAAAAGTATCGAGCGAATGCAGACTAGTAATGCCAAAAGTATCGAAGAGCTCCGCACTGGCAACGAGAAAAAATTGGAGGAAATGCGGGAAACGGTGGACGAAAAATTGCGGGCGTCGGTCGAAAAACGCTTCAATGAGAGTTTTAAGTCCATTTCCACTCAACTAACGCAGGTGTATCAGGGGCTGGGCGAGATGAAAAGTCTGGCTAATGGGGTTGGCGATTTGAAAAAAGTGATGGAGGGGGTAAAAACGCGGGGAATTTATGGCGAAGTCCAACTCGGGGCGATTATCGAAGACAGCCTGAACAAGTCGCAATACGAGGAGAACGTGATTACGAAACAGGGGTCGAATGATCGGGTGGAATTTGCGGTAAAAATGCCTGGTAAAGAGACTGATGTATATTTGCCGATCGACTCGAAGTTTCCGGTCGAGAATTATTCGCGCCTCATCGCGGCGTACGACAACGGCGATAAGGCGGAAATTGCGACTTATCAAAAAGCCTTGGCGGCGGACGTCAAAGAACAAGCCAAAAAAATCTCGACCAAATACATCGACCCGCCGAAAACCACGGATTTTGGCATTATGTTTGTGCCGACTGAGAGTTTATACGCGGAAATTATTCGGATTCCTGGGCTATCGGACGAAATTCGGCAAAAATTCAGCATTACTATTGCTTCGCCGTCGACGCTGCCGGTGATGCTGTCGGGGCTGTTGATGGGCTTTCGTACGGTGGCGATTGAAAAACGCTCAGCAGAAGTTTGGCAGACGCTGGGCGCAATTAAAACGCAATTTGGCAAATTCGGAGATTTACTCGACGGAGTCCAGAAAAAACTCCAAGAATCTGCAAACAAAATTGAAAGTGCCAAGACTACGTCGCGCCAGATTGAGCGAAAATTAAAAGACGTGGAAGAATTGCCAGAAGGGGAATCCGTTAAGCTCATTGGCGAAATCTAGTTTTTGCTCCGCAAACAGAGTAAAAAGACAAACAAGGGATAGGCAAAACAAAAAGGCAAAAGTCGCAAAATAAATGTGCTATAATTAAGACAAGTAAAGTGGAGGACTATGGAAGATTTTGGAAATATGTTCACGGTGATGCCGATGAATCAGAAGTTTTACCTGACACCTGGAGAGGAATACGAGGGGTCAATTACGGTAATAAACCCAGCGGACGCAAAAAATGACTTCAATTTTAAAGTTGGGGTGACGCCGTATAGCGTAGTGGGCGAGGAATACGCAGCAGACCTGGCTACGCGTTCGAATATGTCGGCGATTGTGGACTGGATCACTATCGAAAATCCGACGGGGACGCTGGCGCCGAACGCCTCGACTACCGTAAATTTCAAAATCACCGTGCCGGAGGACGCGGCAGGAGGTGGGCAATATGCGACAATTACGGTGAGTTCGAATAACGCACAGACGACAGACGGGAGCGTGGCAATCGAGAACGTATTTGAAATGGCAAGTATTATTTATGCTTCGGTAGACGGCGAAATCAACCATGTCGGGACAATCGAGGAGAACACCGTGCCGGTATTTTCGGCGACGGCACCAGTAAAACTGACCACCAGACTCTCGAACGAGGGCAATGTCCACGAGGAGGCGACCATTACGATTAAGGCGACAAATATGTTCACTGGCGAGACGATTTTGCCGACCGAGGAAAATCAAGGTCGCTACACGGAGGTAGTGATGCCGGGATCGGAGCGATATATTACGCGGGAAGTAGACAACCTGCCGATGCTGGGCATGGTTCATATTGAGCAGACAGTATATTATCTCGGGCTGTCGTCGGTGGAGGCGGTGAATGTGTTGATTTGCCCGATTTGGTTTTTGATACTAATGATTGCGGCCTTTGGGGCGGTGGTGGCGGGAATTATACGCGCAATAATAAAACACAAAAAGAAAAAAGCAAAACTAGCGATTTAACGTAAAAATACTAAAAAGTCAAAAATCGCCTAAAAATCCGGCGAAACTAGCGAAAACCACTTGCATTTTCGCAGCAGACGGACTATAATAAAATTAACATAATCTTAATGGAAGAGGTGTATGCACAAACTAACTAACTTTTTAACGATTGGGGGGCTGGTCGGCGCTACCGTGGCGTCTGGCGCAGCACTTTCGATGGCGCGGGTTTCGGCGACAGCGGTAGAGTCGCACGCGGCGAAAGCTTCAGTTACGGTGTCGGAATCTTGCTCGATGACCGCGACCGTGAACACAGAACATACGGCGACTTTGCCGACGGGTGCCTATTCGGGGACTTATACCGCGGACGGAGCGACGCCGTATGCGGACGGGATCGGCAAAACCACTATTCAGACATTCTGTAATGATCCGTCAGGGTACGCGATTTATGCGATTGGTTTTTCGGATAATACTAATGGTAAAACTTATTTGCGCAATGCCGGTGATGGTGACGACGACGCAAACGACATTATTACCGGCACGGCGACTAGTGGCGACACTTCGAACTGGGCGATGAAAGTCTCGGCAGTATCGAGTAGTTATACTCCTTCCATTTTGAATAACTTCAGCAATTTCTCGGCAGTGCCGAGTGATTATATGAAAGTCGCGAGCTTCTCGGGCGCCACAGACGGAACGATAGGCTCGTCTATTACGACGACTTATGCGGCGTATATTTCGGGGAGCCAAGCCGCAGGGACATACACGGGCAAGGTCAAGTATGTCTTGGTTCACCCCTCTACCGACGGGATTTCGGATGCGGATACACTGCAGAATATAGAGACTTGGGGTAGCAGTGTCGGCGTAGGACAAGAAGTAACCGTCAAAGACGAGCGCGACGACCAAGAATACACCGTGGCGCGAGTGTGTATTAATTACACAGACGATAACGGGAGCTGTGCGAAGTCGCAACTCTGGATGACGCAGAACTTAGATTTGGCGCTGTCGCCAAATACGCCGCTGACTTCCGAAAATACGGATTTGAATTCAGCAGTAGACCTAAACGGCAATGCACTGGACGGCTATAGCACAGACGAGGCGGGAGTGATTACTTGGACTCCTGGCTCCACCTTGGCGACGCCGGCGACGATTTCGGACTTTTCGTATTCTAGTAGCGCGACCACGGCAGTCTCAGGCTGGACCAACTCCACTATCCTTCCGTATCAAGCCGAGGGACAACTAGATGGCAATGATGTTTATACTTACTCTTCCGGCACGACGTCAAACGATACGATCTATACCTCACTTGCGGCCTGCATCGCTGGCGGGCACACGGCCAAAGAATGCGCGCACTACAAAAACGGCAACTACTACAACTTTACCGCGGCGAATGCGATGAATAACTCGGGCGCCTACACGGCAGACTATACCGAAATGCCGAACTCCATCTGTCCGGCGGGCTGGCGACTGCCTAAGGGGCTAACGCAGGATGATTCCGATACGGTGGTGATGAGCGAGTTTAACCAACTACTTCTGGCACAGGGCGTGACGGTGAATACCGATTTGTCCAGTAACGTTAATACCACGTATCAGGTGAACGGTTTCAACCGTATTCGCTCCACTGGACAATATGGTGATGCGCTCTACTTCTCCCGCTCCGGGAACGTCGCTGGCTCTACGCTATACTATTCGTCCACGCTCGGGTACTACTGGTCTGGTACTGTTTCTTCCGGTAGCAGCGGGTACTATCTGCTCTTCGATTCTGGTTCTGTGTACCCCGCGCTCCGTAGCAATCGCCTCAGCGGGGGGTCAGTCCGCTGCGTCGCTCGGTAGTGCTAGTCTAGGCGCTCTTAGCAGTGATACTCTTTTGCTATTACTAGTTTTGGCTGGGTCAGGTTTCCCGCGACTCCCCGTTTGAAGAAAAGAAAGCTCTCCCAAACCACTCGGGTAAACTGGAGCAAATTAGAATCACTGCTCCACAAAGGTAAAAAAGAAGAAAAAAACCGCGGTCCACGACCGCGGCACCTTTTGCGAGCGATGCGAGCAAAGGGAAAACGTTTTTTGCGAGCGAAGCGAGCAAAAAGGGGTAAAATACCTTTTTGAGCCTCGGCAAAATGTGCTACAATAGAGGATGAGGGGGTCGTTCGAGGCATCGTTAAGATACCCTCGCCAGCGGCAACAACGGGGAGTCGGATGGTCACACTTTGGTTCCAACGACCTAAATTCTAGGTCAGGGGTCAGAGTTCGAGTAAAATCAGTCGGCGCAGGCGCCGGTTGAATAATGAAAGCTGACCTGATTACCACTTAGCTTGCTGTTCTTCTAGGCTCTCCCGCTCCGGGAACGTCAATGGCTCTACGCTATACAATTCGTCCACGAACGGGAACTACTGGTCTGGTACTGTTAATTCCGATAGCAACGGGTACAATCTGAACTTCAATTCTGGTTCTGTGTACCCCGCGAACCGTAACAATCGCAACAACGGAAGGTCAGTCCGCTGCGTCGCTCGGTAGTGCTAGTCTAGGCGCTCTTAGCAGTGATACTCTTTTGCTATTACTAGTTTTGGCTGGGTCAGGTTTCCCGCGTATCCCTTTTACCCTCACTCTCATCATCACAAAAATGACTCCGACGCAAGTCATCGATGATGAGTTGCATTGGTCGACGAGTTTTGGCGTCGCTCATAGCCTCAAGATACAGACGATAGTCCAAGTCAGCAACTTGGAATATTTTTTTGACGTATTTATCGCCGTCTAAGTGCTTAAAAAAGCCAAAATACGAGATAATCGTGGCGTCTTTGACGGTGCCGTGATGAACCTCGCGGAGAGTGCGGGCGAATTTTTGCTGGAGACGATTCGAGGGATAGAGACAATGGAGATAAATCCGCGCACCGAGGAAGGGAAAGCCTTTTTCGACCGGCTGATAGTAGCGTTTTTTAGGGTGGAGAACCAGACGCATGTCTTTTAGGAAGGCTTCTATTTTTTGGACGTCTCGCTTAGCTTTGGCGTAGTCCTCTATCGGGACCATGATGAAGAAATCGTCCACGTACCGACCGTAGTATTTGTAGCCGAGAGTGTATTTGACGTAGCGGTCGAGCTGGTCAAGGTAGACGTTTGAAGAAAGTTGCGAGGTTAAATTGCCGATCACTATTCCGACCCCTGGAGGCTGACCAAAGAGGCTCTTTTCGCGCGGGAGCAAGTCCCAGTTCGAGAGCGGACCGCGTTTTTTGGCTTTGGACACGGGGTCATCAAGCAAAATCTCTTTCCAAAGCAGGACGCAGAGCTGTTTTAGGTCGTAAGCAACGGAATGAGTGCGCAAGTAGGGCGCAAATTGCTGTTCTAAGCCCCATTTTGCGCGTTTTAAGAGCTTTCTGCGCGGAAGAGACATAAAATAGCCTTGGATGTCTAATTTTATCACCATGGCCTTTCTAGTACCGTTTTTTGTGACTTGTCGCATCATTTTTTGGGCGCGTTTGATGCCGTAGAGCGTACCTTTGCCCTCGCGACAGGAGTAGGAGTCGTTAATAAAGTGGTGATCCCACCAACCACCCTGAAGTTCATAAAGCAGATGATGAACCACGCGGTCGATAAAGGGTGCAGCGAAGATTTCGCGAATCATCGGGTCGAAAATCACGAACGCAACCGATCCACTAGGGTGATAACACTTTTCTAGAATAGTGTTGGCTAAGCGGACGAGGTTTTCTTCCCAGTGGATTTCGTATTTGTGTTCGTTGAAGGTCTTTAATTTGTGCTTTCTGGCCTCGAAAAAGGCGTCGGTCAGGGTATGGAGGAGCCAATTATACATGCCATGGAGCTCAATTTCCTCGATGATTTTGGGCAGGTCGGCAGAGGGTTTCATGATTTTGTTTCCTTGTCTAGGAGATCGCCGAGAGGGAGTTGGCTTAGGGGGTTTGATAATTCTGGTGGTTTCGGTGGTTTCGGTGGTTGGGGCTGGGCTGGCTTTGGGGGTTTAGGCGGTTTCGGTGGTTTGGCGAATCTGGCAATGTTGGTGTCGAGCGAGTTTTTGATGGTTTCGGCTTTAGAGATCAAATCGACACAGATATAAGCGTCCCATTGTTTGATCGCGCTAATGATTTTGATTTCGAGAGTTAGGGCGTGTAAGTCCGATCGCATGGTTTTTAAGTATTTTAGGGCCTGTTGGTCGTGATTTTTAGCTATAGCGGAGGCGTAGAGATAGTTTTTGAGCAAATTGTCTGCCAGTTCGATTATGCGCTTGCCGTTAACGCTACTGGTTAACTTATCTAGGTTATTGTTGGCCTTGTTGTGGAGAGTGGTAGCGAATTGCGCTATATTGTGCCAGAGACAGGGGTCGATCACTTCGGAATCGACAGGGAGGGAGTTTTTTAAGCGCCGCTCGGTCTCCCGCCGATAAAAATCCTCTATCTCAGCCGGAGTAAAAGTGCGCCTGAGTTTGAAAATGTGGATATATTCACTTTCGGCGCGCTCAGACTCGTATAATCCGAGTTTGAGCAAGTTTTTGCGGACGGCGTCTAAGCCTTTGGTGCGCATATAGCCAATGTCGTATTTGGTGTAAAAGCTGTTGGCGTCGGACATAAATTTGCTATTGTTGTTAACGCCGAGTCTCTCGCGAACGGCGTAGTAATAGATCAGCGCCGAGTGCTCGGCGAGGTCGCGCCAGCCCTCTTTGCCGTCGCAAGTTACGACGATAATTTGGTCGTAATTAGTCGCCTCCATGGCCTTAACTAGGCTCTTTAGGTGGCGATATTCTTTGATAGAAACGAGAAAATTCTCGGGGTCTTTGATTTTCTTTGGATCGTCGATTTTGGGGCTCATATTTCGCCTTTTTTATAATTAAATTTTGATTTCCCCCTTTTTTATCATAACACGGCGTGATAAAATAAGAGTATATGAAGGTCGCGATAATAGGAGCAGGGGCGTTTGGAACGGCGCTCGGCGGGGTGCTAGCCAGCAAAGGTTTCGACATTGATTATTATGATACGCGCGTGGAGAATGAGCGGTTGTCCGACGTGCTCACGGGTGCGCGCGCAGTGGTGTTATGCGTGCCGTCGGCGTCGGCGCCGTATGTGTTGCCACATTTGCCTTATGACACGCCGTTAATTGTCGCGACAAAGGGGATTTTGACTGATACGGCGTTTGATGAATTCACTGATTGGATGGTGCTATCGGGCCCTGGGTTTGCAGGAGGCATTAAACGTGCTTTGCCGACGCATCTCACCGCGACCGACGAGCGCGTGATCGAGATGTTTGAGACGGAATATCTGGATTTTGACTTAACAGACGACCGACGAGGGGTGCTGATGTGCGGCGCATTGAAAAATGTCTATGCATTGTGGGCAGGGTATCTAGGACTTAGACCCGTGTCGCGCGAACATCGGCAGTTTTTGCACCGGGCGACAGAAGAAATGGCAAAAGTACTGGAATTTAATGGGGCGCGCGGCGAAACAGTGCGACTGAATTGTGGCTACGGAGACTTAAAGATCACTTGTGGTGCGCCGTCGAGAAACTATGAATACGGGCAAAAGTTGCAGGCGGACATCCATGTCCAGCCCGACAAAACTGTAGAGGGGTTATCGGCGCTAAAGCGTATTCGCCGTGGAGAAATCGACGTGCCGACGGGCGCAGGAGTTTTACAAAAGATTTTGTGCGAGAGCGAAAAATGGGGCAAAAGTAGCGAAAAATAAGTTTGGGAGGACGAAATGGAACTAAATGAGCAACAAAAACGGGCAGTAGAATATTTGGAAGGGCCGCTGCTAGTGCTGGCGGGTCCGGGGACTGGCAAGACACAGCTATTATCCAAAAAAGTAGAATATATTTTAAGAAACACCGATACTAATCCAGAAAATATCCTATGTATGACTTTTACCGAGTCGGGGGCGCGAAATATGCGCGAACGACTAAAAACGACGATTGGTACGGACGGGCGCAAGGTAAAAATCGGGACCTATCACGCGATTGGCACGGATATTTTGACAGCGTATGCTAATTATGCACCCGATTATACTCGTCGGCTGGACGGGGCGATTGATGAGGTGCGCCAGTTCAAAATCGTGAAAGAAATTATGGCTGGACTACCCGGAAATGATATTTTGCGCAAGGATAATGTTAAAGACGTGGTGTCGGTAATTTCGGAGGCCAAGGGGGCGGGGCTAACTAGCGAGGAACTTTTGACGATTGCCGAGCAAAATATCGCTGATTCGGCGGTAATTTCGAACGCGGTAACACCGCTACTTAATAATGTCGTGCCGCGAAACCTCGGTGTATCATATCGGGACGCTTATCAGCCGATTGATGAGTTATTGGCGCAGTATGCCGAGAATTCAGAGCCGATTTTACAGAGAATTGAACGAACAATCGCCCAGCTGGCGCGGGACCTGCATACGGCAATTTCGGAGGCGCTTGAAACGAAAAAATTAAAGCCGTTGTCGAGCTGGAAAGACAATTATTTTGAAAAAGATGAATATGGTGGATACCGACTAAAAGACCGCGTGGCGAATTTAAAACTGAAGTCGGTGGCGCGAGTGATGAAAGCGTATAATGAATACCTGTTGCGGGAGGGGTTGTATGACTTCGATGATATGGTTCAGGAAGCAGGGAAAGTTCTCGATGCGGACGCTGGCTTTCGGGCGACGATGCAGGAAAAGTACCAATTTATCATGCTAGACGAGTTTCAAGACACCAATCCGGCGCAGTTTGCGATTATCAAGGCGCTCACAGACTACGAAAAACCGCTAGTGATGGCGGTGGGCGATGATGATCAGGCGATTTATGAATTTCAGGGGGCGTTGTCGACCAATATGGTGGATTTTCGGGGTTATTATAATGCCGAGGTGATCACTCTGACCGAAAATTATCGCAGCACGCAGGAGATTTTGGACTTTTCGCACGAGGTGATTAAACAGGCAGATGGCCGATTCGAGGACAAAGTACTGACTGCGCACCGCCCTAGTTTTGAGACGACGCAAATTCAGCGATATGAGTTTTTGGCGAGCGATATGGAATATGCGTTTGTGGCAGATAAAATCGCGGAACTAGTGAAAAACGGCGTCTCGCAGAACGAAATTGCGGTGATTTCGTACAAAACAAAATATTTTCTACCCCTGTTGCCGTTTTTGAAGGCGCACCCAGAAATTAAAATTGCATACGAAAAACAGGATAATTTACTCGAAGATGAGCAAATTCACCAGCTGATAACCGTGGCGCGATATGTCTATGAACTGGCGAACGAAAAGCGAATAGACACGTCGATTCTGGAAATACTAACGTATCCGTTTTGGGGGTTGCCGGCGCTCGAAGTGATTAAACTCACAGGGCAGGCTCGGCGCGAAAAACGGTCGGCGATCGAGGTTCTCGGCGCGTCCGAAATTGCCGAAATAACAGAGGTCGTGCGGTTCCTAGCCAATCTCGCCGCGAAGTCTCTCACGGATCCGTTTGAGATTTGGCTGGATTATCTAGTCGGCGGGGCGGAACTGGACGGATTTCTCTCGCCGTTTCTTGAATATCACACTAAGCAGAGCGATTATGCGACGTTTTCGCTATATGAAAAGTTGGCGACAGTGCGCGCGCGGCTAAAGAGTCATTATGGCGAGCAAAAATTGCGAGTTAAGGATTTTGTGATGATGGTGGACGAATTCGAGGAGGCAGAAATGCCGATGGCGATTAGTTCGCCGTATCGCGAGGGTGTGGAGGCGGTGCAAATTCTCTCGGCGCACAAGTCCAAGGGGCTGGAATTTCGGTATGTTTTTATGCTGTCGGCAGACCACCGAGCTTGGGGAGCGGGGAAGGGGAACAATAACTTGCTAAGTTTGCCTAAAAACCTCGCACAAATTCGGCATACTGGGATGACTGACGGTGAACGGTTGCGGATTTTGTACGTGGCACTGACGCGGGCGCGGGACGGGCTGTTTATCACTAATTCACTCAAGGATTTTAGCGGCAAAATCACGGACCGGTTGGAGTATTTCAGTGAATACGAAGAAAACGACCGGCTAGTTTCGCCATATTTGCCGAGTGGGGAAGTCGAGACCATGTATGAAATGTCGGAGCCGAGGCAAATTTCGGAAAATTTGCAGACTTGGCTCACGCCACTAATTCAGCCAACACCAGAGATGCACGAGCTTTACCGTGAGCGCGTGGCGGATTGGCGAATGAGTGCGTCGAGTTTGACTTCGTTTATTGATGTCTGTTATGCTGGGCCGCAGGAATTTTTCAAAAATTATGTACTAAAAGCGCCAAGCGAACCCGAAACCGAAGAACTTGCGCTCGGAAATTTGATACATGCGACGTTTGAAAAAATCACTAATTGCAGGCTTACGGATGCGGAGGCGGTGAAGTTCTTCCTGTCCGAACTCGAAAACAGAGACCTCCCAGCAGAGACGGTGCGAGTTTTGCGTGAACGCGGGCCAGTGGCACTGGCGGCGGCGCTGGCGCGGTTTGGGGATATTATCCGCGAGGGGCAGGCCGAAGTGAATTTGGCGCCCGAGAAGCTCGTGATTAACGATGTGCCGGTAACTGGTAAAATTGATCATATTATAATTGACAAAAAGGCACGGACGTTGACGATTTTTGACTATAAGACTGGCGGATATCACAAGGAAAAGTGGCGATCACACGCGACTTTGTATAAATATATGCTCCAGCTCGGGTTTTATCGGTTACTACTTAAAAACTCGGCGGAGTTTCGTAAGTATAAAATCGAAAAAGCGGCGATTTTGTTTGTGGTGCCAGACAACGACGGCGAGGTTCATATGCGAGAATATGAATTTAACGATGAGGACGAACAGGAACTACTGGAGCTGATGAAGGCAGTGTATCAGCTGGTAGTAAGTTTAGATTTTATCGACGACCCCGAGATTTTCGTAGCGCCAGATAAAGACAAGGGGTTAAAAGGAATTAATGAATTTATCGCGCTTGTGCTTGCTAAAGCTGGCGGGAATGTGTTATAATCAAGCTGTCACTTGATGAAGAACATTACAGAGAAAAGGGGGTGAAATGAGTGCTGATTATCAGAGATGAGACCCTTGGGGAAACCTACACATTCGTACCAACTCACACTGGCTATTGGAACGCTTACGCGACCATTCAGTCTATCCAGGCAGCTGGACATCGCATCAGCGGTGATGTGGGCAAAGTTCTCGAATACTGCCGTTAAAACGGCCACTCAAACTAAACGGAGCCGTTTTTGGCTCCGTTTTTACTTTGTTTTGGCTAAAATTGTTAGCGCTTCTTTTCCTTGACTTCGTTGCGACCGAGATTTTTCTTGGTTTCGGTAAAAACAACATGCTTTCTCAGCACTGGGTCGTATTTTTTGAGCGACAACTTGTCTGGAGTGTTCATGGTGTTTTTCTTGGTGTAATAAGCCCGCACGCCCGATTCTTCAGAGACGAGACCAACCAATTTTCGCTTAGTATTATTCTTCTTTGCCATAATTCTTTTAATTATATCACAGATATTATTTTGAGGCAAGCCTAAATTCAATATCGCGGAGGACGTTCATAAAATACATGAAGCTCTCATAAGGTGAGGCGTAGGCAGAGAAGTAGGCGTGAACGTCGCCGTCGTTCCAGTATTTGGTGCACATCGAATAAGCGTGGTCGGAGGTGGTAAGATGGCGCCAGTCGGAAATCAAGGCGAGGTCGTGCGAGTTCAAAACTCGCTCGCGCAGGGCAAAAAGGTCGTTCATGGCGGAAGTTTGCATGGCGTTCGAGGCCCAGGCCGAAAGGTCGCGCTCGGTGTCCGCCCATGTGACGATGCCCGGCATGGAAATTTCGTCCTGCGGGGGTTCGAGCTCGGCGGCTTCGGAGACGGTGAGAAATTTGTTGTCGTAGGCGCCAAGCCAAGAGCCGATAAATTGATCCATGAAATCAAAAATGCCAGTATCTGCCCACTGATGTTCGCCAAAAGTTTCAAAATCCATGAATAAATTAATTAGTGGGCCGCGCAGACAGTCGTTGTTTACCCAATTTTGATATTTCGGAACGGTGAGCGGCCATTCTGCCCAACCGCGGTTAGAAAAGCGGAAAGCAATATCGTCGGAAAGGCGATAATTTTTGAGCAAAAGTTTTAGATTTTCGCAACCGACCGGACGATAGACATGGTTCGGACTGCGCCAGCCAAGGATTTTGTCCCAGCCCTCGGCGAGAATGGCATGGTAGCCGGCCTCGTTCGCCCATTTGGCCAGCTCGTCGTTGTAGGCAAATTCGGTATTGCGGAAAACTCGCGGAACGACACCGAATAAATTGCGGATTTTGAGTTTGTGGGCGTTAACTTGGTTTTCAAATTCCTCGCGGTCGTAGAAAAAAGCCAAGGAATGATAAAAAGTTTCGCCGACGATTTCGACCCGTCCGGTTGCAACCATGCGCCGGATTTGTTCGATCAGAGCGTAGTCCCACTTTTCGGCCTGTTCGAGCCAAGTGCCAGTAATCGAAAAAGAAACTTTGAAATCGCGGTGCGCGTGTAAGTTTTTTTCGAGCAAGTCGAGCATGGGGTGGTAGCTTTTTGTGGCAACTTTTTTAAAAATGCGTTCGTTGGACTGGCGACCATGAAAATCGTCTTCGAAATAATTTGAATTATTGCCAACATCAAAAATCGAGTATTCGCGATAGCGGACTGGTTGATGTAGATGTAAATAAAGGCAGATTGCTCGCATTATGAATTCCGATTATGGTTAATAGCTTTATTATATACGCGCAGGCACTTTTTTGCAACTTTTTCCCAAGAAATACGGTTATACTCGCGTTGAACATTTTTGACTAAGGATTGTTTCAGTGCTTGGCTAGTTGCGACATTGACGATTTCGTCGGCGAGTTTTTTAGTGTCCCAAAAATCGTATTTTAAGGCAGACCAAATAATTTCAGACACGCCCGATTGGTGCGTCAAAATCAGTACATCGCCGTGATGCGCGGCTTCGAGTGCAGTCAGCCCAAACGGTTCGGAAATTGAGCTCATCACAAAAATGTCGGATAGGGCATAAATGTCGCGCAATTTTTGTCCACGGATAAAGCCGGTGAAAATGATGTTTTTAGCGATACCTAGTTCGGCAGAGAGGTCGAGAAGTTCATTGCGTTCTTCGCCGTCGCCCGCCAAAATAAAAATTAAATTTGGATTTTTGGCAATGGCGAGTTTGGCGGCATTTAAGAAATTTACGAGACCTTTTTGCACGGTAAACCGCCCGACAGTCGAGACGATAGTATAGCCGGAATGTTTTAGACTTTCAATATAATGGTAGAGCTTGTCGTTTAATTGATACTGGTCGGTTTGATAATTTTCGTCCAGCGAATTATAAACTACCTCGATTTTGCTAAGTGGAATGGCGTATTTGTCATGAATGATGCGTTTGGTGGTTTCGGAAACGGCAATGATGCGGTCGGCGAGCATCAGACCCTCGTATTCGATTTCGTGAATGAGCGGATTGCCCGCATGCATGCCAGCGCGATCGAACTCGGTGGCGTGAACATGCGCCACGAGGGGTGCGCCAAATTCTTTTTTGGCTAATATGCCTGCTTCGTAAGTCAGCCAGTCGTGAGCGTGAACGAGGTCGGGATGATGAGTTTTTAGATATTCGTGTAGAAATTTGCAATATTGTTTTTGAACGTCGCGAATAGACAGCAGGGGCTGGTTGGAATTTGCGTTTGGAATAGTCGCCTCAAAAATTTGCATCGAAGCATAAGCACCACCGCCGTAGCGATAAATCGGGTCAAGCTGGGTCGCAGAAATGATATGCATGAAATCGGTATTTTCGTGCTTTGCTGAGTAGGGAACTACAAAATCAATATCCGCACCCTCACGCGCGAGCGCTCGTGCCATGTTCAAGCAAGCCACGCCGAGCCCGCCACTATTGTGCGGTGGAAGTTCCCAACCAAGCATGAGTATTTTCATCATATATTATTTTAGCATATTTTGGTGGTTTTGTGATAAAATATAATTAGTACTTTGTAGGGGTTTAGCTCAGTTGGTAGAGCACTGGTCTCCAAAACCAGGTGTCGTAGGTTCGAGTCCTGCAACCCCTGCCATTTTTTTGCTCCAGAAAACTCTATCGGTCGGGAACCTCCGGAACTTCGTAAACGTAGGTTCGAGTCCTGCAACCCCTGCCATTTTGGTTTTAAGAAAAGTATGATATAATGGGAATATGATGGAAGGTAATAAAGCTAAACCGCGAGCGCTAATGGTATTTGGTGCGCCATGCAGTGGGAAAACGACTTTTGCGGAGAAGTTCGGAAAAAAATTCAAATTAGCGGCGTTTGATTTTGAGGCACTCAAAAAAGAACATGGGTTTTCACATAAAGAATTACTCATTATCTTAGAACAAATTCTCAAAACTGAGCAAACCATTATTATCGAGGGTGAACTCGCTACCGAAAAGGAACGGATTGAAATGCGAAATCTACTACGCGAACATGGCTATGAACCGGTACTAATTTGGATCCAGACAGATATTGCCACTATTCGGACGCGACTTAAATCTCGGTTTAAGTCCGTGAGCAAAGCCAAGGAATTTTACGAAACGGCAGTGGCGACGATTGAGGCCCCCGGCGAGAATGAACACGCGATTATTCTTTCCGGCAAACATACTTTTGAAACACAGGCGCGCCACGTGGTGGCGGGGCTGGCAGACCTGACGACGATTAAATGATTATTCGGGACGCGGAATTTGGCGAAGTAGTAGTGCGCAAATCGCCTTTGGCACGGGGGGTGAAATTTTCGATTTCGACTTCGGGACGGCTGGCAATGAGCGTGCCCAAATACACTTCAGATTTTTTGGCGAAAAGATTTCTAGATACCAATCGGGCGGTGGTGCGAGAAAAGTTGCCGGTTAAAAATCCTGCCGAACAAAAAGCGCGAGACTATCAGAAGAAATTATTAATGAAAAAAGCGCGAGAATATTTACCGTATCGGTTGGAATATTTCGCGAAATTATACGGCTATAATTATGATAAGTGCCGGCTGTCCCACGCAAATACGCGGTGGGGGTCATGTTCGTCGAATCGGACGATTTCACTGAATATCGGTCTGATGAAAGTCCCCGAGACGTTACGCGATTATGTGATTTTACACGAACTGGCGCATCTTAACCACATGAATCACTCCAAGGACTTTTGGACGGAAGTGGGGACTCATGACCCAGAATACAAAAAACACGAAAAAAAGTTGAAACTTTTTTCGCCTGGGCTGTAAAGTTGTGCTATAATTGAAGCATAAGGAGGAAGTGTGGAGATTAGGAAGCGGTTTGACCGACGCGTTTGGTTTACCGTATTTGCGGTGGTGCTAACTATTATATATATAGTAGTTGGATTACAGTCTGCAGAAGCAGTAAACTACCAAATCTCCACCGTGCTCTCGATTCCAGCAATTGAATTAGAATCCGATGTGACTGAACTGAGTTTGAATGGACGAAAACTAGATACGCCAGATACAATTGTGGGCAGTTTTTCACAACATGAACATAAAACTTTGCTGATTGGGCATTCGACAACGGTATTTACGGAGTTATACCGCACGAAGTTAGGCGACAAAATATATTATAATGATGAAACTTATCGGACAGTGGAGATTTTAAAACTACCCCGCGGGCAGATTTCGATGGATAAAGTTTTGGCGGCAGCGGAGAGGGAAACTTTGATTTTGATGACCTGCGCTGGCGAACTATATAATAATGGTGATGCCAGCCATCGGCTGATGGTGGTAGCGGTAAAAGAATAACAAATCGTCACAAAAACTGGCAAATTTTGGTAGTTATTTTTAGGCTTGTTTTTGCAGACGAATCGCAAAACCGCCGCCCGGAGCGAGATAAATATCTAAATAGTCGTTTGCGCCGACTGGTTGGTTGGTAATATTGATGCCGAATGGGTTTTCGCGGTAATGGGCGTCGTCGGAATCGCGATAAATTTCGGCAAGGTAAACTCCGGCGGACAAAAAACTAAGATCAATATGAACTTGCCGAGGAGATTCGTTCGTCACTCCGCCAATATACCAATCTTCGCTGTCGCGGTCTTTGCGCGCCACGACATAATATTCACCAATTTCGCCTGCGAGCGAAATAGTTTTGGCAAAGTTCGTCGGCACGGTACGAATGAAGTTAAATTCGTTCGGGAAACGTTCCTCGTAGATAAACGGGCGGTCGGCTGCCATTTGCATGCCCGAATAAATCGTTACAAAATAGGCCAGTTGGCGTGCGAGCGTGGTTGCCATGCGCTTAACGCTATTAGTTAAATCTAAAATGCCACAAGTATAATCCATACCGCCAGACAAAAGTCGAGTGTAAGGCAAAAAACAGGCATGCGAGGGCGAAAGCGCGCCACCTTCGTATTCTTGCCCGCGCGCACCTTCGCGAGTAAGTAGGTTCGGGAAAGTGCGTTCGATGCCGGTGCCCTTAATCGGTTCGTGGATGTCGAGCATGATTTTTTTGCGCGCGGCAAGCTCGACGGTTTTTTGGTAATGGTTGACGCCGACTTGGGAATGGTGAAACTCGCGCCGACCGTGAATAGTCATCATCGAGCCAGCATAGCCACTTTTGATATAATGAATGCCATTCGCGGCGTAATAATTATAGGCCGCTTCGAGTTGTTTCTCATAGTTGTCGACGAAACCGACGGTTTCGTGATGCCCGACCAATTCGACATTGTGCGCACAAGCATAGCGCGCAACTTCTGGCAGGTCAAAATCTGGTGTAGAAGTGGTGAATTTATTATTAACGCCGTTTTCGAGCCAGTTGCCTTCCCAGCCTTCATTCCAACCTTCGATGAGCAGCCCGCGAATGCCGAGTCGCACGGCAGCGTCGATATATTCTTTGGCATGCTCAGTGGTCGCACCATGACGCTCACCCGGCGCCCAAGTCCATTCGCCCACAAACATCGCCCACCAAATGCCGATAAATTTCAAAGTTTGAACCCACGAAAAATCTTCCGTCGGCGGATCGTTCAAAGCATACATTAAACGATTGGTAGTAAGTTCAATCGCCGAGTCCGCAACCATAATCAGTCGCCACGGAGTTTGGAACGGTAAATTAACATGGGCTTTGGTCTGGTCGGAAAGAGGCGTGATATCGGTCGCCAGCGCGCGCCGATCGTTCAATTTTATGGTCATCGAGCCGTAGTTATAGAGCGCGGCCTCGTGGATGGAAAGATAAAAACCGTTGGGAGTTTTCAAAGTCAGAGGTGTATGCACAGAATGCTCGAGCGCATAAACGGCAGTTTTTTCGTAATTATATTCATAGCGATCGGGCTGGTAGGCAGGAATTTGCCAAGCGGTCGTATTTAAATCTAGCGCAAATTCGGTCAGCTCGTCTTTAATGGTGATTTGAGAAAACTTTGGCTGGGGTGGGATTTCGTAGCGAAAGGCCACGCCGTTGTCGAACACGCGAAATCGCAGAGTCAAAATCCGTCCTGCCGGCTGTTTTTCGGCAAGGTAGAAAGCTACTTCGGTATAATTGTTAGGGATAAATTGGTCCTCGCCCCATGGGAGCTCAATGGTTTCTTCGTGCCTAGTTTTATGTTCGCGGACCAATTTTAAATTTTCACCAAGTGGCGCCTCACCGCAAATCGCCATGCCGAGCCGAGACGGCAAAATCAGAGGTTTGTTATTTTTGAAAACCGCATAAGTAATCCGCCCGTTATGCAAGCTGATCCGACAGCAAAGTTGCGCATTCGGCGAAAGAATATCACGACTGCGTTCATCGCGACCTCGAAAAGTTGCCCACTTGAACATATATTAATTATACCATATAATATAGACATGGCGAGAAGACGAAAATGGGTTGGGGGATTCTTGGGAGGGATTATTGGATTTGCGGTAGTGTTTGGGCTGGCGTTTTTTGGCTTTCAGTTTTTCACGAAAACTGGGGTGTTCAAAGTGCCGGGGGTGGTGTCTTATGATGAGAGTCTGAATACAGCAGAACGAGCAGTGCTGGCGCAGATTTTTACCGATGAAATAGAACTAGACAAAGACGTCGTGATTTCGGCGAAAAATTATCTCAACCTGCCAGAACTACAAGAAAATGATTTTTTGTATGAAATTTTGGTGCCGGTGAGTGATTTTTATAGTAGCGAAACTGACATTACGGCGGAAAGTGCGGAAGAATTACTTGAGAAACTGGGCGGAGGCGTCGCAACGAGTGAAGGGAGCGCGTCCGAAATTGCCGATAACAGGGGTGAGGATAGCACCAAAAACAGGCTGATTAGCGTGACGGATTTGGATTTTTCGCAAAAATTACTGAGCGTGAATGAGCATTATTACTTGGACGAATTTACCGAGGGGGCGATTTATCGGGTGATTACTTTTGAATCCGAAAAATTCGACGAAGAGATTCGACCTTTGGTTGAAAAGGATTTTACAAAAACTTGGCCCGCGAAAGATTCCGTGCTGACTCTGGCGCAGACTGGAGTAACCGCCTTGTCGCGGGGAATGAACGAAAAATTAACTGCCACGGGTGGCGATGCGACATATTTTAGTGCCGAAATTAAAGATTTTTTGTCAAGTTTTGATTTGACGCACACTTCGAACGAATCGTCGTTTTCAAACTTTGCAACTTCGCGCAATATTTGCTCGGACACGCGGTTCATCAACACTTTAACCGATATCGGGCTAGATATCGTGGAACTAACGGGGAATCATAATCAAGATTGTGGCGATGAGGCAGCGGAAAATACAATTGATATTTACGCGGAGAACAATATCCAAATAGTGGGCGGCGGCAAAACTGCGACCGAGGCGGCGAAACCTTTGGAAATCGACGAGAAAAATACCGGAATTACGTTCCTTGCGTATAATCTGTCGACGGGCGGGGCGACAGACGACGACACGCCGGGGGCGAACCGCTACAGCGAGGATAATGCCATAGCCGAAATTGCGGCGGCTAAGGAACGGGGCGATTTCGTTATTATCGACATTCAGTATTACGAATGTAATGCGTATGCTTCGGAGTACGAGGATCCGACCTGCGACTATGCCGACTCGGCGGCGGGCGACCAAGTAGGCTTTTTCCGACATTTGATTGATCTTGGGGCGGATGTTGTGGTCGGGACCAGCGCGCACCAACCACAAACTTTTGAACTGTATGGCGACGGGGTGATTTATTATGGGCTAGGGAATTTATTCTTTGATCAAGTTTGGTGGCCGGGAACGACGCGGAGCTTGGTACTGGGGCATTATTTCTATAACGGCAAGTTATTACAAACCAAAATCACCCCCACAGTTTACGGCGCGGAGATGCAGACGAAAGTAATGGACGAGGAGACGGCCGCATGGTTTCTGAATCGGCTGATCAGTGTGCGCCCGTAAAGCTCGAGCCGACAGAGGCGGCGGAATCAGCGGGCGCGATAGAGTCAGTAAAGGCGACGGGTACAGTCCGGTCGGCAAAGGCGTCAAAACGATCGCGAAAACCTAGTGCCGAGACTGTATTATTGTTTACATTTTTGCTACTAGTTATCATAATTGGCGGGCTAACGGCAAAACTATTAAATGAGCAAACAGAAAGCGCAGAGCGGGTAGACACATCAGCGGAAGCAACAGAGGTAGAGCCTAATTCAAGCGCGTCCGAAATTGCCGATGAAACTAGCGAAAAATCACCCGAAAAAATCGATTTTCAAGACATTGTCGACACTTGGGCGGCAAAAACGAGTGGTAAAAAAAGTGTGCTTATTTATGATTTGGAGCGCGAGGAAGTGGTCGGAGAATATGACGCCGATCATAATTACAATACTGCTTCGCTGTATAAATTGTTCGTGGTTTATGAGGGCTACCGCCGAATAGAAAGTGGGGCTTGGCAGCGCACCGACCTAGCTGGGCAGACGGGAAGTACTATTTTGCAATGTCTCGATTTGGCTATTCGGGAGTCCAATTCGTCCTGTGCGGAGACGCTATGGAGTTTAATCGGGCATAGCGAGTTAGATGAGATTATCGAGCGGGATTTTGGAATCACCAACTCGGATATCTCAAGTTTAGTTTCGAACCCGCGTGATATCGCCAAAATGATGCGGATTTTCTATCAGCACACTGAGGTTACCGACACGGAGCTAATCGCGACAATGAAAGACTCGTTCTTGAACCAGCCCACCACAACCGACAATTGGCGCAAGGGTCTGCCGAGCGGGTTTCCGGCTGGCGTAAATGTCTACAACAAAGTCGGCTGGGACTGGAATGGGGAATCTTGGAATGTGTTTCACGATGCGGCGATCGTGGAATTTCCAGAGCAAAATCGGCATTTTGTAGTAGTCGTGATGACAAGCAAAGTAGCCAACAAAAAAATCGCAGAGCTTGGCGCTATGATTAGCGGCGCAGTGTTAGAAAATTAGTAAGTGCTGAAAAATTGCGACCAATAAGTTTTATAATCGCTATCCATGTCGAACACAAAACCGACTGAAAGTTTGGTGTATTCAGGATTTAGAATGTTGGCGCGATGAGCTTCCGACCCCATCCACAGCGCCACGGTGGTCGCGGGCGAGACAGCAGCGTTGCCGATAGCGAGATTTTCACCACTCACTCCGCCAGAATTTGGCGCCGCACAAACCGTAGACCAACTTGAGCCGTCTGGGCGAGTGTGGGCGTAGAGGGTTTGAGTTTCGGTGGCGCGAGTGTCGGCAGCCTCGGCACAGGTTTCACCCCAAGCCAGTTGCGATAAGTTGTTGCGAACGCGAATTTTGTTCACTAAGGTCAGCACTTCGTGTTTCCATTGTTCGACTGGCGGTTCAATTACCGTAACAATAAGGCTGTCTTTGCGCTTGCCGTCATAGGTGCCAGCGGTGATAGTAGTGGTGCCATAGCCCGAAATCACGGGGTAGCGACAGGTATCGCTACTGTAGCCCAGCCAAGTGCGGGCGGTGCTATAAAAACCCGAAATTACATCTTGGTTGGAAGTTTGCCAATACATATCGCCCAGTTCCGACAGTCCGCCCCCGACGCAGATATCGATATCGGGCGTGCCGTAGATGACAATGGCATCTTCATTCCAGAGTTCACCATTCGCAACCGAGGTGCTATCGAATTCATGCGAAGAGGTCGAAATATAATCATCGTTGGCAATGACTTCGGTGTTTTCGACCGTAGACAAATCAGAGCTAGAAGTCGGATCGAGCAAAGCAACAGCGCTGGTGTCGTCTTCAATAATGTCGGAGCGTTCGCCTACTACGCGAAATTCCAGCCCGCCGTTTAGCCAAATCGCACTAGCGATCAACACTCCAGCGATAAGTACCGCCGCAGCGTTGATCGACAACAAAATTGTCAGTTTTGAATTGTTGGTCGGTTTATTTTCCATTCAAATCCGCATCCTCTCCGTGCGGTTTTTGCTCGCCAGAAATAAGAAAACGCGTGAATTTGGTGAATTCGTTCATTGCCGGCGTCAAAGCGAGGAAAATCAAAATCATAATGAAGTTCAAGATGATAACTTCAAGCGACGGCGTGGCGCCACGGAAAAGCGCAGCGAAGACGATGGCAAAAATTACCATATAGACTACTGCAATAGAGGTGATAATGACTACGTAGGATAATATTTTTACCCAGCGCGAGGACAGAACTAATACACGGTAGCGCAAAATCGCATAGTAGAACGCGATAATCGTGGTCGAAATCGCCAGCGGACCAACCCAAACCAAACTCCAGTTCCAAAGTGGCACAATAAGATCAAAAATCAACGCCATG
The DNA here is from genome assembly GCA_963637115.1 of bacterium. Taxonomy (GTDB): domain Bacteria; phylum Patescibacteriota; class Saccharimonadia; order Saccharimonadales; family Saccharimonadaceae; genus Nanosyncoccus. The sequence continues at coordinate 21,777 of CAVHLO010000001.1, forward strand.
GTGCCAGAAATTGCAAAACCGATGAGCAAAACTAAGTCCGCACCCCGTTTTTTGGGCGAATGCGAGTGAAAAATTTGACGCAACAATGTAAAAATCACCGTCGGGACCAACAAACAAAAGAAAATAATATAGAGAATATAAAACGGACCGATATTAGTGGTCAGCGTATTGCCATAGCGAGTCAGATTGATGCTCGTATATAGTAGCGACGGGTTGGCTACCAGACAACTCGCCAGAACAATACCAAAAATAGCGAAAAAAGTCGTAAGAGCTTTGCCGTATTTTTGATGCCAAGCAATGAAGCCGAGCAGGGCGACGTCAATAAAAATCGCGCTGATATAGGTCCAATTCACATGCCAGTGCATGCGGTCTAGCCAGCTCGGTTCGGCGACTAGAAAAATGCCAATCGAAACCGACCAAATGGTCGCGAAAATCGTGGCGAGGAAAAACCGCCCTGCCCGTGCGCGGTCTTTTCTGGACACGCCAAAAAAAGTCGCGACGCCCGACAAAAAAGTCAGGACCGAAACGACGACAAGTAAAATAACGATGAGTTGCATGAATCCTCCTTTGTATTTTTATTATAACATGAACTCAACGATTTTTAAGCTTTTTTAAGCAAAGTATAATACAATATAATTATGAAAGACCAACAGATATTCGACCGAGTAGAGAAAAAATATCTCATCGACGAGAAACAGAAGGAAGGGTTACTGAAAATAATTACCGAAAGAATGCAACCGGATGATTATTTTCGGTCGGAGATTTTTAATATCTATTTTGATACGGACCAATTTGATTTGATTATCCAGTCTATTGAGCAACCGATGTTTAAAGAAAAGTTGCGGGCCAGAAGTTATGGTGGGTACGATAAAGTATTTTTTGAAATCAAAACTAAACTAAGTGGAGGCGAAAACAATGTCGGCTATAAGCGGAGAATAAAGATTTCGAAAAAAGATTACCAAAAAATCGTGAAAAATGGCGAAAAAATCACAAAATTCACGAAAAATGACGCAAAGAATGCGAAAAATACGCGGATTGCGGAGGAAATCGATTATTTGATTACTCATTTCGGGCTGAAACCGCAGATTTTGATCTTTTATGAGCGCGAGAGTTATCAGGGCGATGAGGGGCTCAGGATTACTTTTGATGAAAATCTAAAATACCGCACCGAGAATCTGAGTTTTACTAAACGCCGGAGCGATAAACACTTTTTTGACGATACTAAAAATATTATAATGGAGATTAAAGCACATGAAGTATTACCGCTCTGGCTAGTCAAGGCATTGTCCGCGGAAAAAGTGTATCCGCAACAATTTTCGAAAGTGGGGAAAATTTATCAACAAATCAGAAAGGAAGAACAACATGTTTAATACTATATTTGATAGCACAGCGACAGGGCTAAGTATCTCAACGGCACTAATTTGCGCGCTGGCGGCGCTCATACTCGGGGTAGTGATTGCCTTTACGCATCTCAAAACCGCCCGCCAGACTACTAAAAGTTTTTTGGTAACCTTGGCGGTACTGCCTTTGCTGGTAATGGCCGTGATGATTATGATTAATGGCAACCTCGGGACGTCGATTGCGATTTTGGGTGCGTTCTCGCTGATTCGGTTCCGCTCGGTAAGGGGCGATGCACGCGAACTGCTCGGGATTTTCTTTACAATGATGGTGGGACTGGCGCTCGGTATGGGGCATTTGTTATTTGCGGTGGTGATTACGGCGATTGCGGTAGCAGCGATCGTGCTATTTTCTAAAACAAAACTGCTCGAACCAAACAAAAATAACCGCTCGCTAAAAATTGTAATTCCAGAGGATTTAGATTACGAAGATGTGTTTACGGAAATTTTTAAGAAATATACCAAGTCGGCGGAGCTGGTGCAGACTAAAACTATGAATATGGGGAGTTTATATAAACTAACTTATGACATTACTTTGAAGCAAGGCGTACGAGAAAAAGATTTTCTAGATGCAATCCGAGTGAAAAATTGCAATTTAAAAGTGATGCTGTCGCAACCAGAACTTGAAAAGGAGATCTAAATGAGTGCCAAACAACGCTCACCGAAATCGCGGAAGGGACTTAAGAGTCAAGCAGCGGCAGGACGCAAAAAATACTCGCGAGTCTGGAAATGGCTCGGAGGGGTGGGAGCAGTAGCGGCGATTATTGGCGTGAGCGTGGGGGCGGTGATTTTAAACATCAATTCGACAGTAGATACGGCAGAAAAAATTGCCAATGCGATTATTACTGATAATGGCGATCTGAAGATTGATTGGAGCCGATACGCGACTTATGATATAACACTGGATGGGTCGCTGAATATTATTCACCCTGGGACGTATCATTTGACTGGAGAGATTGCCGACGGCATGATTACTGTATCGGCGGGCGACGGCGTGGTGCGACTGATTTTGGATAATGTAGCGATCAAAAATTCAAGTGGGCCGGCGATTTTGTGCGACTCGGCGGAAGATTTGGTGATTGAATTGATTGGCGAAAATTATGTCGAAGACGGAGCGGAGCACGCGTCGGATATCGACACGGATGCGCGCGGAGCGATTTATTCAAAAGACGATTTGACCTTTCAGGGCGACGGCAAATTGACCGTGGTGGCGAATTTTGAAGACGGAATTGTCAGTAAAGACGATTTGAAATTCAATTCCGGAACCTACAACATTACGTCGGTGGACGACGGCATTCGCGGGACGGATTCGGTTTATATTGTGGGCGGGAATTTTACGATTAACTCGACGGGGGACGGAATTAAATCGACCAACGAAGACAAAACTGGCAAGGGCTTTGTGCTGATCGAAAATGGGACTTTTGATATTAAGTCAGGACTAAAGGGAATTAAGGCTAGTCGCAGTATTTTGGTTTATGACGGCGAGATTAACGTCAATTCCTACGATGACGGAGTGCATTCGAATAATTATATCGGTATTGTGGGCGGGAATTTTACGATTTATTCTGGCGATGATGGAATGCATGCGGATCGCGAGTTGATTATTGACGGCGGCACAATTATAATCACTAAAAGTTATGAAGGACTCGAGGCGCAGGCGGTAACGATTAATGGTGGACAAATTAGTATTATGGCGACCGATGACGGAATTAATGCTGGTGGGGGCGCGGATAGTTCCTCACAGAACCGAGTGGGCGCAAATCCGATGGCAGGAGACGAGGACTGCATTCTAGAAATTAACGGTGGCGAAGTGTATATTAATGCGGCGGGCGACGGCGTGGACAGCAACGGCTATCTGTATTTCAATGGCGGTACAGTATCGATTGACGGCCCGACCAACAACGGCGACGGAGCGATTGATTCAGGAATTAGCGTGGTGATGCACGGCGGAACAGTTGTAGCGGTCGGCGCAAGTGGAATGGCAGAAACGCTGGGCGCGAGTTCGAGTATTTACAATATCAGCGTGTATTTTACGGCGACGCAAGTGGCAGGAACAACGGTCGAAATTCGCGACGCAAATGGCGAAACGATCCTGACGCACACTTCGGCAAAAACTTTCAACCATCTGGCAGCGGGGTCGGCAGAGCTAAAACTCGGCGCAACATATACTATATATCTAGGCGGTGAAGAATATCAGAGTTTTACAATTACCGACACGACAACCACTATAGGAAAGTCCAATGTCAATCAAAACAATATGCCGAGCCGAAACAATCGGAATGGGCAGACGGGAGGGCAAAAGTAGCATGACGAAGGTCAAATTTGGTGGTATGGTAATAATCGGAGAAGAAAAATGAGAATTTTATATGTTGAAGATGAAAAATTTTTAGCCGAAGCAGTCATTCATCTGTTGAAAAAGGCGAAAATCGACGTGGACTATGCTGCGGACGGGGAAGAGGGGCTGAATCTAGCCTTGAAGCCGAATTATGATGTGGTGGTACTGGACATTATGCTGCCAAAAATGTCGGGGCTGGAGATTTTGCAGATTATGCGCGAACGAAAAGTAAAAACGCCAGTGATTATGTTGTCGGCGCTGAACGAAGTTGAAGACAAAATTAGAGGACTAGAACACGGCGCGGACGATTATCTTGCGAAGCCATTCAAAACGGCAGAGTTAATTGCGCGGCTTAAAGCTTTGGCGCGACGGCCGGCGCTGATCACGACGGAAAATTTGAAATTTGAAGATTTAGAGCTGGATCTTCGGAATCGGACCCTGAACGGCGTGGAGTTAACCGACAAGGAGGCCGGAATTATGGAAATGTTGATGAAAACTCCTAGCTTGGCGACGACCAAAGAACAAATCTTGGCGCATGTTTGGGGTGCGGATGCGGAATTTGAGGATAATTATGTAGAGGTTTACGTTTCGTACTTGCGTAAAAAAATGAAGGCACTCGGGGTGCGGGCAGAGATTAAAACTATTCGCAATTTGGGGTACAAATTAGATGTTTAAGAAGCTAAAAAATCGGCTGATGTTTATTAACCTCGGGATTACGACGACGGTGCTGGTGGCGACTTTTGCGGGAATTTATCTGTCGGCGACGCACGCGGCGGATCAGCGTCCGCCAATGACAGAGGAGCGGACGGAGGTTTATTCAAGCGACACGAAAAAAATCGTGCGCGTGTCCATTGAGGAAGAAAAGCGGGCGGCGGCGGACGATTTGCTCAAAATGTTAATTATTGCGGGAATTGCAATCGAGATTGTGGTCGCGGTGGTGTCGTATTTTCTAGCAGAAGAGGCAGTGCGACCAGTACGCGAAGCTTACGAGGCACAAAAGCTATTCATCGCGAATGCTTCGCACGAAATCAAAACTCCGCTGGCGGCGATTTCGGCCAATCTCGAGGCGGCGGACATCCAGAATAATAAGTGGATTAAAAATATTGAAACCGAAACGGAGAAATTGACGAAACTAAATACGGATTTGCTAACTTTGGCGCGGACGGATTTGGTGGCGACGAGCACGGAGCAAGTGGTGAATTTGAATGAGCTGGTGGCGAAAGTAGTGGAGAGTTTCGAGCCACGACTGGCCAATATTGATTTTAAGAAAAGTATAACTCTCGACAATGACAAAGTCAAAACCCACCCCGAGGACCTCGAGCAAATTTTAAGAATTCTACTAGATAACGCCATAAAGTATTGCGATCAGAAAATCCGGTTAAAGGTCGAAACGCATATGCTTTTAATTTCGAATGACGGGGCAAAAATTAAGGCCGACGAACTCGAACATGTGTTTGAACGGTTTTACCAAACCGACAAAACCGCGGAGGGTGTCGGGCTGGGGCTGTCAATTGCTAAGACTCTGGCGGAGCGAAACGGCTGGAAGCTGACGGTTTCGTCGGATAGAGTAACAAAATTCGTTTTGAGTTTTTAGATTAATGATGGTGGACGTGAGAATGTGTATGCCTGTCGGCATGAGGCGCGGGATGACAATCCTGCTCGTCGCAAGTTTCGCCTTTTAGTTCTAGTTCAATCGTGGAATGGTTGATGTTGAGAGTTTCTAGCTGGTGCTTGATTTTAGTTTTGAGCGCGGGGCTATATTTTGAAACGACGACATGTAGCGTAGCGTAATTGTTGAAACCGTCGATACTGCGCACGTGAATGTGATGAACATCAAGGACGCCGCTAATGTTCAAAAGTTGTTGTTTAATGTTGTTTAGATCGATGCCGTCCGGCGTTTTTTCGAGAAAAATATTCAGAATAGAATGGAGATTTTTTAGCGCATTGTAGAGAATAAACAGCGCGACGCCGATACTCATTAGCGGGTCTAGAATGCTAATGTCGGTGAAATTCATAATGATCGCGCCGACAAGCACCACGACCCAACCAAGCACGTCCTCGAGCATATGAAGATTGATCGCGCGTTGATTGAGTGAGCCTTTTTCGTGCGTAGCAAAAGCGGCGATCGAGTTCAAAATGACGCCAAAGATACCCAGAATGATCATGCCGGAATAGTCGACTGGTTCGGGGTGAATAATGCGTTGAATGGCGCCAGTGATGACAAGCACCGAGCCAACGGTCAAAATTGTGGTAGTAATAATACTACCCAGGACCGAATAACGCAGATAGCCATAAGTATGCTGTTTGTCTACGCCTTTTTTACTTTTCAATTCCAGAAAGTATGATAAGCCGATCGAGAGTGCGTCGCCAAGGTCGTGAACCGCGTCGGACAAAATCGCGACCGAGTTCGTGAATAGCCCGCCAAAAAATTCCAAGACCGAAAAAGTTAAGTTAAGAACAAAAGCAATCAAAATATTGCGGGAAACTTTCATAAAATTCATTATAGCATGTTTTGGCTGGAGCGGAGTGTCTATTTCTATCGAGCCCGTCAGCCTTAAATCCACAATCTATATCCTATTACGCATTTTTGCAAAAATTGCAATTTTGCGTAATGAGTAGTATAATCGGGTAAAGGATAACTATGACAAGAATCAAACGAAAATACCTAGACGAAATCATCGGAGCGATGGGAACAGAAGATATCAAAGTCATCACCGGCGTACGCCGAAGTGGTAAATCTGTCCTACTCGATGACCTCAAAAAATACATCCAAAAGAACATAGCGGATGCGAACATCATCAGTTTTGACCTTTCGTCCCTGAAGTACGAAAAATTACGAGAATATCACGCCCTGAACGATTATGTTGAGGAACGCTATATTGAGAATAAGAAGAATTTTTTGCTCATAGACGAAGTTCAGATGTGTGAGGGGTTTGAACTGGTCTTGAACAGCCTCCACGCTTCTCATAAATACGACATCTATATCACGGGGTCAAACGCCTTTCTTGCGGGGAGCGACCTTGCCACGCTCTTTGTTGGGCGAACTTACACTATCGAAGTCTATCCATTCTCTTTTGCCGAGTTTGTTGAGTATTTTGGTTACAAAGATAAATATGAAGCCCTAGAGAAATATATGAACGAAGGTGGTATTGCTGGCTCTTATGAGTACGACACTATCCAGAAAAAGTACAATTATCTCGGCGAAGTCTACGATACGATGATTGTAAGAGACATTGAAGAAAAACACGGCGTAAAGAACCCTGCCGTGATGGACGGAGTTTCAGACTTCCTAATGGATAATATCTCGAAACCGACTTCTGCTCGTAACATTGCTAACACTCTAAAGTCCAATCACCTTGAAGCGACGGATAAGACCATTGGTGCGTATATGAAATATCTCTGTGAAGCCTACGCTTTCTATAAAGTGCGTCGCTATGACATCAAAGGTAAACGCTACCTTGCCTCGACCGACAAATACTACCTTTCCGACCACGCCTTCCGTTATGCTAAACTGGGGACGAAGAGACCAGATTTTGGTGATATGTACGAAAATATCGTGGCGATTGAACTGATGAGGCGAGGATACGAAGTATACGTAGGAGCGATGCGAAACAGTGAAATCGATTTTGTTGCTATTAAAGACGGTGAAAAGTTATACATCCAAGTTTCCTACCTTATTACAGACGAGAAAACAATGAAGCGAGAGGTTGCCCCGCTCATTGACATTCCTGGCGGGTATCAGAAACTCCTTATTGCGGGAACAAGGCATTCCGAAATGCAATATGAGGGCATTCGTATCGTTGATATTGCAGATTGGCTATTGCAAGAAGATTTCTTGAGATGAAGGAACCGATTCTTTCCGCATAATCGAAGCGGAGGGACTCTTTAATTATAAAAATCCCAGAGCAAATGCTCTGGGATTTTTATGGCTGGAGCGGAGGGACTCGAACCCCCGAATGGCGGGACCAGAACCCGCTGCCTTACCACTTGGCGACGCTCCAATGGTTTATATTTTATCATATTTTGCGAAAAAATGCTATAATTAGTTTATGGCAAAAAAGAAAACTTTTACGATTACCGAGCTAGAAAAAATGACAGCGGAAGAGGTGATCGAAAAAATCAAATACGAAAATTATTCTTTGCTCACAACGCTGGGGTCAGAAGACTTACGCAAGGAAATGGTGCCGGTCGGGAAGGCTTGCAATACGGCGATTAACTATTTTTTTGGCACAACTGGACCAAAATATGACGTCGAAAAACATAACTTGGCAGCGCGCAAAAAATTAGTCAAAGTTTTGTCGCGAATTACTCCTGGTAGTTATCGCGGAATGCCAAAAGACGCCAAAAATGGGTTAGTGATCGGCTATAATCATCCGAGTCTCGGCGAAATCGCGCGCATCTTGACGATGAAAATCGACATTATGGGCGAAAAGCCGATGTATTTTCCGGTAAATTTACCGTGGTACGAAGCGCTGGCGCCGAATTTTGACCGCATTAGGCGACTCGGCATTATAATTACGCCGACAATTACGCCGTCGACCTGGCAAAAAATGAAATTAAATGAGGGCACAAAAAAATACGAAGTGGCAAACCGCCTAAAACGCGAATTTCGAGACATTTACACGCATTTATCACAAGAAGCCGTAAAAAAAGGTGGCGTAATTTTTGTCGCACCGTCGGCAACTCGTCAGGCGACCGTGTTTAAATCCGAAGGAGCCTACCGAGGCACGGAGGAAATTATTCCGACCATGGCGCTACTCGCAATTAAACTGCTTTCCGACCCAGAGGTGAATTGTGATTTTTTGCCGATGGCAGTGTTGCCGCCCAAAGATTACAAACGGGGTTTGAATTTTTATAAAAAATATCGGCTGATTCCTGGCAAAGTTATGACCGCGAAATATATTCGCGAAAAATATTTCAAAACTAAAAATCCGAAACGGCTCGAAGGGTTCGATCGCGAATTTCACCAACGGATTGCAGATGAACTGCCAAAAGAATTCTGGTATTAAACGCCCAATACTCTAAACTAAAATTATTTTTGAAAATTTTTGGCAAAACAACCGCGTCTAGGCTAATTTCATGGTATAATCATAAGCATGAATGACGATGGGCAATATTCTTTTCATCCGCTAGAAAATATCGAAGATGTAGATATTTTTTACGAGGCGGTCGAGCGTGGGCATCTGACAAAATCAGTGTCGAAGGAGCGGCCGTATACTTATTGGACGATTGAACTGTACGATCAGGAAAATGGCATTCGAGGTGGGGGCGGATTAGGTATTTTGGCGGCCGACACTCGACGTGTAGCCGAAAAAATGGGCGTGCCGTTTGCGTTAATCACGCCTTTTTATCCTTACGTAGTCCAGCAAAAAATAATTGACGGGCGAGTCGTAGATGAACATATGCCAGTTGACTATAAGAAGTTTGGCTTTCGTTTTATTGACAAAGTTAATATTAAATGTTGCGGAACATTGTGTAGTTTAGATGTAGTAGAGAAAGAATTCAAAAATACGCGTATTATTTCAATTACTGAACCGAATTTTGGCGAGTTATATTCCGGCATGAGCGGTTCGGACCATCGGTTATATCAAGAAGTTTCTTTGGGATTTGGTGGTTATGCGGCACTGAAATTACTCGGACTAAAACCGGCAATTATGCAACTCAATGAAGTGGCGACTTTTTTCGCAGCACTCGCGCGGCTAGACGAACTGGCGCGCAACGGCATGGATTTTTACGAGGCGGTGGTTTATACTCGTAAGCACACTTTATATACTAATCACACTTTAGTTCAGGCGGCCGAAGCGGATTTTTCGTTTGAACAATTTGAGCGTTTTGTTTTTCCGAACCTAAAATCGTTGGCGGTGAAAAAGTGGCTGGCGGATAAGTTTGCAGACGGACGGATTAAACTTTCGAGCGTGACGATCGAGATTGCGGAACTACGTAGTGGTGTATCGAAACTACACGCGCGCGTAGCGAATTATCACGATATCGCAGGGAACAAGGTTAAGTTTAAAGCAATTACAAACGGGATCGATATGGACAAGTGGGTATTGCCAGAAATTCGCGAATTTTATGAAAAAAGTGAAATTATTGATCATGCGGGACTGCCGACCGAGAATTTTATCGAAAAGGTGGATATGCTCACGGCGGCGGAAATTCGAGAATTCAAGCGACAAGGGCGAGAAGTTCTAAATCAGGCTTTGGTAAATCGTCCGGACCAGAACGGAAAAATCCTAAAATTTAACGATGATGACTTTATTTTTGATTTTCGGCGTAGGTTTGTCGATTACAAGCGGCCGGAAATGCCGTTTCGTAATCCGAAACGTTTGCGCGAAGTTTTGGCACGCTACGGGGCGCATTATATTCTGTCCGGACGAGTCCACGCGGGCGACGAAACGATGTCGGGGAAGTTAAAAAACCTGCTCGAAACGGTGGCGCAGGACGATTATTTGCGCGAGCATGTGCATTATATTGCAGATTATGATGAGAAATTGGCGTTTGGGCTATCTTGCGGTTGTAATGCGGCAATTAATATTCCGATTGTGGGGCTGGAAGCCTGCGGAACATCTTGGATGAAAGACATTGCGAATCTCAATCTCCTAATTTCGACACACGACGGCGGAGTGGCAGACGGCTCAAGTAAGGCCTATCTCAATGTGTCCGGCGCGAACGAAGACGAGGAGCTCGATGCGCTTTACCAACGCATGACAGAAGCGGCGGCGATTTGGGAAAATGATTTTGATTTGGAGTTTGAGATTAAAACTGAGCTGGCGGAATTTTTGCCGACTATTTCTGGCGCGCGAATGATGCGAGATTATCTTGACTATTTGTTCCCAGTGTAGTATACTATTGACAAGTCTGGTATCAGACTTTTTTGATACTAAAAAGGAGTAAAATGGTGAAGAAGAAAAAGCAAAAATCAGGAGAGAAAAAGCCATTCGTGCTATTTCGACCATTTGTGAAGCTTGGGCGATATCTTCGCGACTCATGGCGCGAATTGCGACAAGTGCGCTGGCCTAACCGCAAAGCTACCTGGAAAATGGTGCTGGCTATCGTGATTTATTCGGCGTTTTTTATGATTTTGATCACTTTGCTCGACTTACTATTCACATGGCTGTTTAGTTTAATATTAGGAAATAATTAGAAAGGAGTTTTATGGCAGTAAACAGATATGATGGGGCGCGGGCGTGGTACGCGATTTCGACTTATAGCGGTTACGAAGACAAGGTGGCGGATTCGATCAATCAGCGTGTCGGTTCGATTGAGATGTCGGGGAAGATTTTTGAGGCGATTGTACCTAAAGAAAAACAAATTGAAATCCGAAACGGCAAACGCAAAATTGTCGACCGCAAAATTCTGCAAAATTACGTGCTGGTCGATATGAAATTGTCGGACGAAACTTGGTATATCATCCGCAATACCCCTGGCGTAACGGGTTTTGTGGGCACTGGCACTCAGCCAACGCCAGTTTCCGAAAAGGAAATCACCAAGATCAAAAAACGCATGGGCGTGGAAGACCCGAAATTCTCGATGAAATACGAAGTGGGCGAAGTAGTTTCGATTACTGACGGGCCGTTTAAGGGCTTTGACGGGGCAATTTCAGAAATTGACGCCGCCAAAGGCAAAATTAAAGTCATGGTATCGATGTTTGGACGTGAAACACCCGTAGAACTCGACGCCTTGCAGGTCAAGCAAATCTAATTTAGACAAACTCTTTAAGCGCAACAATGCGACTTATGAAAAAAGATTTACTGTTTTTAGAATTTATGATATAATTGGGGGAGTTACGCACTAGAAAGGTATTTTATGGCAAAAAAAGTTATCGGGAATTTGAAATTACGAATTCCTGGCGGCAAAGCAACGGCAGGACCTCCGGTTGGTTCGACGTTGGGTCAATGGGGGCTAAACATGATGGATTTCATCAATCCATTTAACGAGGCCACCAAGGATCTCATGGGCAAGAACGTGATCGTTCACTTGCGAGTGTTCGACGATCGGACGTTCGATTGGAAATGTCTTGGGCAACCAGTAGATGATTTAATTCGCGAAGCGATTAAAATTCAGAAAGGCTCTGGCAAGCCAAACACCGAAAAAGTTGGCACAATTACGAAGGCCCAATTACAAGAAATCGCCGAGAAAAAAATGGACCAGCTTAATGCGGTCGACATTGAAGGCGCAATCAAAATCGTGGCTGGCACGGCTCGCTCGATGGGCGTAGAAGTGACGGAATAAGCGCAGAAAAAAAGAACGGCAGAAATGGTCGTTCTTTTTTGTGGTTTTTAGCTAAAATTGCCTTGTCTAGCTATTTTTATCTTATCTGGCTATTTTGCCCCCTCCGGAAAAGCATAAAAGCATTGACTTTTTCGAGGTTTTGTGATATAATGGAAGTATAGGAATAGTCCTATGCCAAACGAAAGGTGGGAAGACAAAAATGAAGGTACCTTACAAAGAACGTTTAGAGGTGGAAGCATTACTATTGTGGAGCAAGTATCATCTGGATTACCAGAGCCTACGTGAAGATTACGAGGATCTACTCATGCAAAAGCGAGTCCTTGGCATTCGTCCGCTACACAAAATCAAGGATAGCGCACTGGCTGAGTGGATCGAGATCCCGTTTTTAGCTCTCTCGACCGAAGGAGAGGTGGCGGAATTTCTATCTGGTTGTTCGGCACGCGAGATTGCGTACGTAATCTCAGAGATAGTGGTGCTGCGCGATAGCTATATTTGGCACACGCTAAAGACCAGGATTGCTGATTATACCTATGAATTGTATCGGTATTCCTGTCCGAAAGTAGCCTTCGCGATTAATCCAGACGGCATCTCTAATCGGTATTACGGCGCTACTCGCCATAGCGAGTTTGAAGACAGGTAATACCGACAACCTTTAAAGCGGGACCTTGTGCGTCCCGCTCTTTTCTTTTCTTAAAATTTGTGATATAATAGGGGGAGTTATTAATTAATGTGGGAGAGTTATTCGTTAGTACCACAGAAGGAGAATTATGGCCGAAGATGAGGCTAAAAAGCTAGAAACTACCGAGGTTGTCGAAGAGACGACGGCGGTCGAAAATACAGAGGTCGCCGAGACCAGCGCAGAGGTAGAAACTTTTGCAAAATCTGGTAAAAAATCAAAGAAACACCTTGAAGAGGTAAAAGCTGAGGAAGAGCGCCAAGCACGCAAAGAAGAACGCAAGGCCGAAGAGGCGGTGGTGAAGCCAAAAGGCGCAACGCCGATTACGCGCCCGCGGATTGAGCGCCGAGGCAAGAAATATCAAGCCGCCGCAAAACTAGTCGAAAAAGGCAAAGTTTATACTCTGGCGGAAGCCTTGGAATTAGCACTGAAAACTAGCCCAGTGAAATTTGATGCATCGGTCGAAATCCACGCTCGGCTCGGGGTGGATCCACGCCAAGCCGATCAAAATATCCGCACGACTTTGGTCTTGCCGAATGGAAACGGTAAAACTGTGCGCGTGGCAGTGTTTGCGCCACTGGATGTTTGCAAGGCAGCTAAGGCGGCTGGGGCAGATATCGCCGAAGATGAAGAATTCTTGAAACAGCTCGAAAAAGGCACCATTAACTTTGACGTGCTAATTGCAACTCCGCAATATATGCCAAAACTTGGTAAATTTGCGCGGTTGCTCGGACCAAAAGGTTTGATGCCGAACCCGAAAGCTGGCACCGTAACGATGGATGTCGAGAAAGCCGTGAAAGAAGCCAAGGCAGGGAAGGTCGAATATCGCGTCGACAAGCAAGCGATTGTACATATCGGCGTGGGCAAAACTTCGTTTGGTGTCGAAAAACTAGCCGAAAACGCCAATGCGTTCTTTGACTCGCTCAAGGCACAAAAGCCAAACACTTTGAAGGGTTCTTACGTCAAGTCGGTATTTATCACTACTACGATGGGACCGTCGATCCAAATCGAAAATCTCTACAACTAATAGTCGGTTATGAATATTATTCAAACTTTTGATACACCGGAATTGGTTATTACGCTAGGAATTGGGCTAGCGGTAGCGCTATTTGGTTATCGGTTGAAAAAAATTGCCTTTTTTATCATTTGGTTTTTGCTAGGCTACTGCGGAACGCAATATTTAATGCCAACATTAACCCAAATGTGGCCAGAAATTATGGCAACCGAATTATATCAAATGCTGGTTCCGCTAGCCGGCGGGCTGCTGCTGGCTCTGCTCGGGTTTTCGATTGAGAAGCTCTGCGTGGGCGGAATTTGTTTTGCGCTGACGATTTTGGTAGCAATGCAGGCGTTCGGGACAGAGATGTCGACCATCGCAATCGCAGCAGTAATCGGGGTACTGCTTGCCGGAGTGGCGGTCATGCTGATGAAACCCGCGACGATTTTGGTTACGGCTGGGGCTGGGGGATACGCGATGGCGATTGCGATTTTGGGGTTGGTGCCGGAGCTTGCAGCTGAGATTTATTATTGGCCGTTGCTACTCGGAATTATGGCAGTGGGGGCGATTTTCCAATTCTTGACCACCAAACGAATGTCTTGATTTTTGGAACAATCTGTGATATAATGGAAAGAGTTACCAAAGACAGTGGCGGAAGTCATTCTTAATCATGCCACCGAGGAAAATCTTAGATATTTGGTGACGTTATTTAACAACTAGCTAACCGAATATTAACTAAAACCAAAGGAACTTTTTATGGCAATTTCAAAGAATAAAAAGAACACATTGGTTGCTGAACTAACCGAGCTGCTAGACGATTCGAAAATGGTCGTATATGCCAAATACGAAGGCTTGACCGTGGCAGAATTGCAGGAGCTTAGGAAATTAGCGCGCGAGGCGAATGTAAAAATCAAGGTCGTCAAGAACCGCTTGGTGAAAGTAGCGATGAAAGAAATTGCAGCTTTCAAAAACACCGAAACTGACGGTTTGACGGGTCAATTGCTCTACGCAATGGGGACGGACGAGGACTTTGATGCGGCAAAAGTTTTGGCGAAATTTGCCAAAACGCACACCAAAATGGAGCTAGTTGGCGGTTTCAATGGCGAAGGTGAAAATCTTTCCAGCGAAGAAGTCAATACTCTCGGTAATTTGCCGACCAAGAACGAGCTTATCGCTCAGGTTATCGACACGCTACTTTCTGGCGTCAATGGCATTGTTTCCGGTTTGGAAAAGCATGCCGAAAGCAACCAATAATTATAAATTAAGGAGATTTTATGGCAACTGATATTAAAAAGTTGGCCGAAGAGTTGGTCAATATGACCGTGCTTGAGGTCAATGAATTGAAAACCTTGCTCAAAGATGAGTACGGAATTGAGCCAGCTGTGGCAGTAGCTGCAGTGGCGGCAGGGGGTGAAGCTGGGGGAGATGAAGGCAAAAGCGAATACGACGTCGTCTTGAAAGACGCTGGTGCGCAGAAGATTGCAGTGATCAAGGCTGTGAAAGAAGCGACTGGACTGGGTCTAGGCGAAGCGAAAGCTATTGTCGATGGCGCGCCGGCAACGGTGAAAGAAAAAGTCGCCAAAGACGAAGCCGAAGCGATGAAAAAAGCGCTCGAAGAAGCTGGTGCGACAGTCGAACTCGCGTAATATATATTTTGCGGTTAGCTAAGTTAAACTTAAGACCCTCTCGGATTAATTTTACGAGAGGGGTTTTTTGGTATTTTCGGGCCGATAATCGGCAGAATTTTGATGTTTTTTGTTGTATAATTGAAAATATGAATGATTTTGACTATTTGGGAGCGGGGGAGGTTTATCTCGACTCGGCGTGCCAGAGTTTGCGCCCGCGGGCGGTGATTGAGGAGATAAATACTTATTACACGACTCATAATTCTTGCGGCGAGCGAGTAAAATACAAGTGGGGGGTCGAGACAGACGAGAAAGTCGAGGCAGCGCGGGACGAAATGTTGAAGTTCTTGAAGTTGCCGAAGCGAAAGTATAATACTTCATTCACGCTAAATACGACTTATGGGATAAATTTGGTGCTGTCGCAAATTAAGCCAAAGCGATTTCGAAAAATTATGACTAGCGAGATTGAGCATAATTCGCCATTTCTTACGTCTATGGCGTTTGCTAGGAAGCATCAGATTCCGCGAGAAGTGATGAAGCGGAATGCGGACGGCTCGATAGCACTAGCGGACTATGATTTTGAGCAAGCGGTAGTGGTAGTAAATAGCGCGTCGAATTTTGACGGGCGAAAGCTACTAAACATAGGGGAATTAGTTAAAACGGTACACAAGGCAGGCGGGATAGTACTAATTGATGCGGCACAGACGCTGGCGCACTCGGCGGAGATTTTGCGCGGAGTAGAGGCGGACGCGATTTTGACTTCGGCACACAAGATGTATGGACCGTCGCTCGGGGTAATCGTGTGGCGAGATGATTTACTGGATGTTTTGGAGCCACAGTGGCTGGGTGGAGGAATGGTGGATGACGTATTCATGGACGAGTTTCAGCTTTCAGCAGAGAATAAGGAGCATCGTTATACGCGGTTTGAATCGGGCCTGCAAGCTTGGGGCGAAATCGTAGGGTTTGGGGCTGGGCTAAAGTGGCTAGAGAAAGCGCCGAAAAAAGATTGGCGGAATTTTGCCGAAAATTATACGGAATTGTTTAATTTTCTAAACAGCTCCGCCAAGGTGCATTTGATCAATGCCGAGCCGAACCCGACGATGTCGTTTTATGTCGAGGGAGTGGATTCGCATTTGCTTGGGGCGGCGTTGTCGCGGGAAAATGTTATGGCGCGGACGGGATATTTTTGTGCGCATTATTATTTGGACCATGTTTTGGGGCTGCCACCACTGGTGCGGTTCTCGCTAGGGCTACATAACCGGGCAGAAGATATCGAAAAAGTCGAGAAAACACTGTCGAAATTGCTAAAATAGTTGTTTTTTGCACCGCTTGTGGTAAAATGTTTATATTATGGTGTGTATTGCGGCGTTTATTATTTTGGCGATCGTTGGGGTGTTTGTGGCGGCGATTTCGATTTTTCGCCCCAAGGTCGGCAAAGCGTATCTGAAATTACTTAAAAAATCGGCGGGGTGTCTCGGTAAAAAAGTGCGCCTGCAAAAATGTGAAACTGGATTTAAAGACGATGTTAAAAATACTCTTTTGTCGCGGGTGATTATCCGGCATCCCAAGTGGCTGAGACCACTGTCGGTGTTGATTGAGATTTTGGCGGTAGTGATCGTGGTGGTGTTTGTTTGGGCGGTACTGACGGCGATTAAATCTTTGCTGGCGCTGGCGGTACTCGGGACCTGTAATGTAACCAAGGCTGAATCTTGTGCGCTAGGAGCAGAAGTCTGCTCAATTGACGAAAGCGAACCAGATGGGTTTTTCGAAGGTATTGGGCGCTGGCTTACGGAGTGGGGCGAGATTTTTGAGGCAATTCCGGATAAGTTTCGTGAGTACAAGGCTGAGGATTATGATTTTAGTTATATCTCGGTCGGCGACAACGATGCTAGCGAGAGCGACGATACCGGCGACAATGATAGTGATAACACTAAAAAGCCCGTGGCAGTAGAAATTTTGGACCCTGGGTGTATCGTGTGCGCCAAATCGTACCGCGCGCAAAAAACAGCGAATTTTTCGGCAAATTATACTTTGAGGATTGTGCCATTTGCGATTCAGGGCGCGGACGATGAGTATAAATTTAAGAATTCGGAGATTTTGGTGCGCTATATACTGGCCGCGGATGCGTACCGGGCGGGACTGGGCATAACGATTTTGGAGCACGTGTTTTATGATAAGAATGAGGACGAGATTTCGTATCAGGATTTGATGAATGAAGATTTTTCGCGCGAGGAGGCGGTAACAGCAATTAACGATTGGCTGAAAGAAGCGGGCGTACATTCGGCTGAGCGGACAAAAATAGGCGAGGCGGCGATGTCAGAGGAAACCACTGCTAAAATGCAAAAAAATCGCGAAATCGTCGAAAATCAGATTAAAGTAAAAGGTATCCCGACCATGATTTATGACGGGGTGCGCCACACCGGTTTGTGGAAAATGTAAAAATTACAACATTTTGCAAATAACCACTGTTTTTATGGTGGAAAACTCTTAGTTTTTCTACTTGACTTTATAGGCGTGGGGGTATATTATAATAATAATACTATGTTTAGACAGGATGCGAGGTGATGTCTGAAATACCAGAAAAACAAATAAAAAGACTCAGAAGCCTTCTTTCGGAGGCGGAGACGAATGTCGCAGCGGCGAAAGAGTTGTTGATCTCCATTTTGGGCGACGGCGAAGCCATTACGGCGCCACGCGATACGGTGGTCTCGGGGCCTGAAGGCAAAATTATCGAGGGAGTTTTTGACGGGCAAATTATGATCGGACCGGACGGCAAAAATTATCCCGTACCGGCAAACTATGCGTCAAAATCGAAGCTAGTCGAAGGCGATATCATGAAGCTGACCATTACCGAAAACGGCAAGTTTTTGTACAAGCAAATCGGACCGGTCGAAAGAAAAGATGTTATTGGAACTTTGGTTCATCACGACGACAAATACTTTGTAGAAGTAGCGGGGCGCGAGTATCAGATTCTATACGCTTCGGTAACCTATTTCCATTTACGCGAAGGCGCACAGGTCTCAGTAGCGATTCCGGCAGACAATGCCGATGCCACTTGGGCGGCAGTAAAAGCGGCGCTATAATTCTTAGTAACCTTGGCTTTGCTTTTGCGATTATTTTGGGGTAGCGTGTTATAATGGAGAGTAAGATGTTGAATTTATATAGACGATATCGGCCGCTAAAGTTAGAGGACGTGGTGGGACAGGAGCAGGTGACAAATGCCTTGGCGGCGGCACTCAAACAAGGCAAAGTCTCGCACGCGTATTTATTTATCGGTCCACGAGGATGCGGAAAAACTAGTGTGGCGCGGATTTTGGCGCACGCCGTAAATGGTTTTGAATATAAGTTGGAAGACGATTATATAGATATTATTGAAATTGACGGGGCAAGCAACCGAGGAATTGAAAATATTCGCGAATTGCGAGAAAAAGTTTTGATTGCGCCGACCCAGGGTAAATACAAGGTCTACATTATCGACGAAGTACATATGCTAACTAAGGAAGCGTTTAACGCGCTGCTGAAGACTTTGGAGGAACCGCCAGAACATGTGATTTTTATTATGGCGACGACCGATGCCTATAAAGTGCCGGTAACGATTACATCGCGAGCGCAGACTTATACTTTTAGACTCGCCGACAGTAAAACCATGTTGGAGTATTTGCGCGAAGTCTGTACGAAAGAAAAAATCAAAATCGACGACGCGGCACTAGGGATTATTGCCAAAAAAGGCGGGGGGTCGTTTCGGGATTCGTTAAGTCTACTCGACCAAGCTTCGACCTTGTCTGAGCAGGGAATTACCAAGGAGCTACTGATCTCGGCGATGGGGTTGCCGGAAGACGAAAAACTCGCCGAACTCCTAGAAAAATATTCGTCTGGTGATATAAATTTAATAGCAGAAACACTCAAGAATTTACTTTCTAGCGGCGTAAAATCAGAAGTTTTGGCAGAAAAAATGATTGAAATGATTCTGGAACGACCGCGGGCGGAATTTTTACCCTTGCTTAGCAAGTTGCCCGAAGTCAAGGAACCGTTTGCGGAGGCGAAGTTATTAGTTGCCCTAGCCACCAATGCCAAAGCCGGAGCACAAGAAATTGCGCCTGAGAGAAAGGCCGGGCAAGATATAAAAAAAGTGGCACAGGGTAGCACGGCTAAAACTCCAGAGCCATCCAACCGAGACCCAGAACCAATACAAAAAGCCGAAAACATCAAAAAACCTAGCGAGGATAAAAAACCTGAGAGCGTCCCTAAGCCTGAACAAACCCCAGAAGTTGTTTCTAGCATCAATTCAAATTTTGATTGGAATGAATTCAAAGAAAGAGTACGAGAAAAAAATGATGCCATTAGCGCACAACTAGAACGGTGCGAATATGAGATAGCTGGCACCGTGTTAAAAATTTTTCCGCGGACTTCGGTCCATGAAAAAATTTTGTCGGGCGAAAATAATAAAAATATTTTGATTACGGAAGCTGCAGGACTAAAAGTGGAAATTCGTGGAGTCGGCGAGCATCCCGTTTCGGCAAAAAAAGACGCGATGATTACAAAAATTTCTGCTATAATGGGAGGAGAGGTACTAAACGACAATGGAGGATACGACCCGTTCTGAGGCCGGGAGGATTCCGCCACAGGATGTGGAGGCGGAGAAATCATTACTCGGCGCGATGATGCTCGCAGATGACGCGATGGCGGAGATTTTGACGGTTTTAAGACCGGATGATTTTTACGAAGTTCGGCATCAGATTATTTTTCAGGCTATGTCGAGCCTATACGATCAACACAAGCCAATTGACCTTTTGACTTTGACTGCAGAATTAAAAACGCAGAAAAAACTCAAAGAAATCGGTGGCGCACCGTATCTGACTGAACTTTCGAACTTTGTGCCAGCCGCGGCGCACGCCAAAGCTTATGCGGAAATTATCGAGAAAGCTTCGACGCGACGGAGGTTAATCAAAGCTGGAAACAATATTGCAAACAAGGCCTATGCCGAAGATGTTAATGTCGATGATTTGGTAGGAGAGGCCGAAAAAGAGTTGTTTGAAGTTTCAGACAAAATCGTTAAAAGTGATTATGTAGCAATGGACCAATTGCTAGCCGACGCACTTGAGCGAATTGCAGAATTACAACGCAATAAAGGCGCGCTACGGGGGTTGAAAACTGGCTTTACGGATTTAGATAAGAAAACTGCGGGCTTGCAAAAAGGTGATCTTGTGATTATTGGTGCGCGTCCGGCCATGGGTAAAACTACTTTTGCGCAAAACCTAGCCTATAACATTGCCAATATCAACAAAAAAGGCGTGCTGTTTTTCTCAATGGAGATGGCGGCAAACGAAATTGTAGACCGCATGATTTCAGATATCGCCGATGTAGACAACTGGCGAATGCGGACGGGGAATTTATCGGACGAGGAGTTTTCGCGCATTGGCGACGCGCTGGGCGATATTGATGAATTGCCAATTTATATTGACGATACGAGCTCGATGACGATTGCAGAACTTAGAAATAAGGCACGTCGCGCCATGCACGACCACGGAATTAGCGTGGTGATTGTGGACTATTTGCAGTTAATGGCGGGCTCAGACCGTTATGCCGGCAACCGCGTGCAGGAAGTGACGGAAATCTCGCGTGGGTTAAAAGTGCTGGCACGGGAACTGGAAATTCCGGTGGTGGCGCTGGCTCAGCTTTCGCGTAACGTAACTGGGCGAGACGATCCACGGCCAGTGTTGTCGGACCTACGGGAATCAGGTTCTATCGAGCAGGACGCAGACCTCGTAATGTTCTTGCACCGACCGGATTATTACAAAAAACCGGAGGAAGAGGACACTAATGTGACTGAACTTTTGATTCGTAAACACCGTCACGGGGCAATTGGCGTGATTGAGTTATTCTTTGACGGCGAGAAGTCGCGGTTTATGTCGCTTGATAAAACTCATGAATAAATGTATAATTAAAGAGTGAAGAAAATCATTATTTCTAAGCTTTTTTTATACAAGCATCGGTTTGTGGTTGGTTATGTGTTGCTGAGCTTGGCTTTTGTGACTTTGCTGTTTTTGATGCCAGCAATTGCGCAAACTGGACTGTCGGAAACAGAGATAAATTCTGCGACGGGGTCATATTATCTAACTGCCGAGCGGGTTCTAAACGGCGATTTGGTGGATTTGCCGTATCGGCTATTACAAAAAGTCTCGATTACACTATTTGGACTCGCCCCATATACGATTAAGTTGCCGAGTATTATTATCGGGCTGTTTCTGGGATTACTGATGGTGCTTCTCCTTGGGCGGTGGTTTAAAAACAATGTATCTTTGCTTGCGTCGTGCTTGATCATTTTGTCGACGCCATTTTTGTTTCTCGCTGGCTCAGGCACGCCGCTGATTATGCTAGTATTTTGGCCAACGCTGTTGCTTTGGCTGGGTTCAAAAATCCAAGGCGAAAAACGCCCCAAGCCAATGTATAGTTTTTTGTTTGCGACTGCGCTTCTATTATCAGTTTTTACGCCATTTATGATTTATTTTGCGATTTTTTGTATAATTTTTGTGCTTTGCCAGCCACACTTGCGCTATATTATCAAAAATTTGCCGAAATTGGTTCTGATTGCGATTGGCGGATTTATACTAGCTGGGCTAGTGCTGTTTGGGGTAGCAATTCATAATCACCCCGAGACGATTCAGGAGCTACTTACTGGCGGGAACTTCGCAGGCGACAACTTCTTTAATAATATTACGGCGGGGCTAGCGCCGGTCTTCTCGTGGCACAACACCGTAGAAAGCGTATTTTTGTCGCCGCTAATTAGCTTGCCGATTTTTGCGCTGGCATTGATTGGACTATGTTCGACCACTAAGGGATTTTTTGCATCGCGCAATTCGATTGCTACGATTTTGCTAGTTTTTTGCTTAGTGATTACTGGCTTTAGCCAAAGTGCGGTGATTTTCTTTATTTTGCCACTGTCGATTTTGGTGGCCCACGGGCTGAAATACCTGCTCGAAAAATGGTACGGGCTGTTTCCCGAGAATCCTTATGCTAGAATTTCGGCGATTTTTCCGCTGGGGCTATTGTTTGCGATTATTTTAATTCCTGGACTTTTGCAATATATTTACGGCTACCACTATAATCCTAATATTACAGACGAATTTAGCTACGAGCTAGAAGTAGTGCAGAAAAAAATGAACAGCGGAACCTTGGTAGTAAATAAAAATTATGACTTTTACAAAATTCTCGAGGCCTCAACCGAAATTTCGGTGGTCAGTCAGACAGACACAAGTGTCGCCGAGCTAGCGTTTTTAAACAAGCCCGACACTGTACCCGAGAATTATCAGCTAAAACAAATTATTACATCGCCGATGCGTGAAAATTCTGATATAATATACATATATCAACATACCGAGAAAGAAGGAGAGTAAGATGGGTCAAGCAATGGACCAAATGAAATTAGTTAATCAGTTGCGCAAAGCACAAAAAGAGCTCAAAAACGAAATCGTAGAAGTTGAAGCAGGCGACGGCGCGGTAGTAGTACAAATTAACGGGGAACTAAAAGTTAAAAAGGTAAAAATTGACCCCGAAAAAGTAGATCTAGACGATATTCACGAACTGGAACGTTGGATTGAAAACTGTATGCGCGACGGTTTTGCAAAGGCGCAAGAAATCGCAACAGACAAAATGAAACCACTGATGGGCGGGTTGGGTCTCGGCGGATTTGGCGCTGGGATGTAGCTATGTTGCCGCAAGCGTTAGCTGAGGTAATTGAGGCGTTGGGGCGACTACCCGGAGTAGGACCCCGAACAGCAGAGCGATATGCCTACTTTTTGTTTCGTTCGAACCCTAAAATTGCAGAAAATATTGCTGAGGCAATCTCTGGTTTACATGCTGGGCTGAAGTCCTGCCCCGTGACTTTCGCGCTGATTGACGCTGGTGACGAAGTTTCGCCGTTTTATGCCGATACGATGCGCGACAAGACGACGGTCTTAGTTGTAGAAGAGCCACTAGATATTTATGCGATCGAACAAACACATAATTTTAAGGGAACTTACCATGTGCTAGGCGGAGCGATATCGCCGATTGACGGTATTACGCCAGAGCAACTTCATATTGGCGAATTGATAAAACGCGTCAACAACGACAATGTCAAAGAAGTGATTATTGCTACTAATCCGTCGGTAGAGGGGGAGTCGACCGCACTACTGCTTGAAAAAATGCTCCACGAGCAGAATCCGAATTTAAAACTCACCCGGCTAGCGCGAGGGTTGCCTCTCGGGGTAGATTTGTCTTATGCCGACCAAATTACTTTGAGTGCGGCGCTCGAAAACCGCACCCAGCTATAAAGTCGCAAAATTAAGCCCGCCAGTTTAGGTGCTAGCGGGCTTTTTAGGGCAAAAAATCTAGTTTTACATCTTTTCTAAGGTGCGGAAATCGACTTTTGCCATTTTGGTTTTGGGCAATTCGGCGATGAATTTAATTTCGCGCGGAATTTCATACTTGGCTAAGTTTTTGCGGTAAATATTGGCGAGTTCTTTGCGAATAGCCCGCTCGGACGCATCTGGTTTCGCTACAACAAAAACTACCACTTTCTCGCCCCGCAACTTATCCTCGTGCCCAACCACGGCGCAACTAGACACTAACTTACATTTTAGAGTAATATCCTCGATGTTGGCGGGGTAAATATTATAGC
Organism: bacterium; assembly: GCA_963637115.1. GTDB lineage: Bacteria > Patescibacteriota > Saccharimonadia > Saccharimonadales > Saccharimonadaceae > Nanosyncoccus. The sequence continues at coordinate 45,698 of CAVHLO010000001.1, forward strand.
CGTTCGAGACAATCATGCGTTTTAGGCGCGAACGAAAATGAACAACACCGCGCTCGTCGAGATAGCCAATGTCGCCAGTGCGGAGATATTTTTTGGTGCCGACCTTGGTAAAGGCAGCGGCAGTATCTTCGGGGGCGTCTAGGTATCCTTTCATCACCGAAAGTCCACGAACTACAATTTCGCCGTCTTCGCCGAGAGGTACAGGTTGTCCGGTTTTTAGATCCAAGATTAATACTTCATTGTCGGGGATAGGATAACCAATCGAATCGGCTTCTTCGGCGATAGAACGCGGAGAGAATATGAAACCGCCCGAGGCTTCGGTTAGCCCGTAGCCGTTTTCGATAACTGCTTTGGAACCGTGCGCCCGCAAAAAATCGTTAATGTTTTCCTTGCTAGTTAGACTGACCGTGTCGCCGCCAGAAACTACATATTTGACATTTTTCAGCTCCGTTTTGCCAAATTTGATTTTGGTCATGTATTCGAACACCGTTGGCACGCCGACTAGAACATTGATTTTGTATTTTTTAATGTAAGTTTTGAACTTTTTGGCACTAAATTGTGGAATTAATACGATAGTTGCGCCAAAATACAGGGGCATATGAATACAACACCCGAGCCCAAAAGCGTGAAAGTTCGGCAAAAAGGACATAAACGCATAGTCGGTCTTAAACAACTCGGGAACGAGATATTTGGCGCCGAGCGCTTGGGCGTTAAAATTCAAGTTTGATAGAATAATACCCTTCGGGCGACCAGTGGTGCCGCCAGAATACATAATCACGGCGTCGTCGGTTGAATTGACGCGAGCATGGGGGTTACCCACAAATCGACTAGCGCGCATCAGGAACCGATCCCACGTAATCACGTGCTGCGATTTTTTGATGTGATTTTTGCGCCCTTTGGTAATCTTGTAGATTGCGCGCACAAGCATGTCCATCGATCGCGACGGGGAAACCACGATTACCTGTTCGAGATCGGTGTTTTTGATAATTGCTTCGACTTTGGGGTAAGAGATATCGATGCAGAGCATGATTTTGGAATGGGCCTTAGTGAGATAATTTTCAATTTCTTTTTCGCTCGAGAGCGGATGCACCATGTTGGCAACAGCGCCAATTTCGTTAATTGCATAAAACATATAGACTGCTTCGGGGGTGTTAGGCATACAAACGGTGATCCGCTCGCCCTTTTCGGCGCCGATAGCCTTCAGGGCGGCGGCGACTTTGTTAATTTTTTTAATCATGTCGCGATAAGAAATTTCCGTATCAAAATACTTAATTGCTGTATTTAAGGGGTATTTGCAACTCGCTTCATAGATGGCATCGTAAAGTCCGCCGTCGAAATATTCGATGTCTTTGGGCATTTTTTCGATATATTTATATTTGGCGCCCTCGAGTTTAATGTCGATTTTGCGCAAAGTGTTTTTAATCTTGTGATAAATAAAATCTAAAGGCATATTATTATTTTATCATAATATGATATAATTTACACATGGACAGAAACTTTCAAGTTAGGATGACTGTCGGGGCGGGAATGTTCATCGTAGCGCTTATCTCACTGTTAACTTTTGATGGGGTGCCATTCAAAATTCTCTATGGAATTTTCGCCTTAGTAGCGGCAGTAGAATTATTTAGTTTTTTCCGGCGCAAAAAAGAGTTTGAAAATGTGATTTTGGCGATTGTTGAGTTGGGATTTTTGATCTATAGCACAATTTTCGTGGCGCAAACGGACGTGGCGCACTTTTGGTATGTGATTTTGGGCGTGCCTGGATATGATATTTTTGCATATTTGTCGGGCAAGTTGTGCGGCGGGAAAATCTTCAAAAAATCTCGGCCGTTCCCACAAGTTTCCAAAAATAAAACTTGGGAGGGAACGATTTTGGGTCTACTTATTGCAATCGGTGCAGTGGCGATTTTGATGGCGACGCGCGGAAGTTTCGCTACGGATTGGATGTTTTTGCTTTGTGGACCGTTGGCGCTCGCGGGCGACTTGTTTGAAAGTTTCCTAAAACGCAAATTCAAAGTGAAAGATTCGAACGAGATTTTAATTAAGGATCCGGTGTTTGAAAAATTAGAAATGTTAGTCGGTGGTTCAGAGGGGCATGGCGGATTTCTCGACCGAATTGATTCGACCGCCTTTACGACTTCGGTGCTTTCAATAATTATATTGTTTGTTTAATATTTCTACGGTTTCTAAAAAACGGTTTGATTTGGCGCGGGAGTTTTTGATGAGAGTATTATTTGATAACTTCGCGGTAGCCCTTAATAAGATAATCAGCACCAGAAAAAATCGTGAGGGCTAGCGAAAGGTAAAGGAAAATATTACCAAGAATAGCAAAAAAATCAAGATTTGTGGTCAAATTAAGCAAAATAATCGACAAAGCAGTCATCTGAAAAGTGGTTTTCCACTTGCCGTAAATCGAAGCAGCAATGGTTTTGCCATTTCTGGCTGCCATCATGCGCATGCCGTCCACCGCAAAATCACGAACCAGAATAATCGCAAACACCCAAATCGGCACGACATTTAGATAAACTAGCACCAAGAAAGCGAGCCCAGTTAGCATTTTGTCGGCAAGCGGATCGAGGAAAGCGCCGAGATCGGTAACGATTTTTTTGCTGCGCGCCCATTTGCCGTCGACAAGGTCGGTGATTGAAGCAATAATAAAAATTATTAGCGCCAGAATTCGGCACCAAGTGTCTGGGAGCAAAGCAAAAATCATAAACAAGACCGACAAAATCATTCGCGCAATCGTTAGATAGGTTGGGCCGGTCAGAGAATTATTGTTGCGAGACGAATTGGCTACATGTTTTTGTTCTGAAACCGTCATACGATTTTCTTTCTGGGCTGGACTTGCCAAGCACGCACTCCAGCAAACCGTGCCGCCAGTACATCCGTAGCCCATCTATCACCCAGCATCACGGTATGCTCGGGGGCGACATTGTGATTTTGCACGGCTTCGGTGAGCTTAGTGCTGAGTGGTTTTTTGGCCCACCATACACATTCAACCTCGATTGGTTCGCAAAACTTCTGCATCATTTTTTTGCGACCGTTATTAGAAATTACCGTAAGTTTAATGCCGGCTTTTTTGCAGGCTTTGATCCATGCGATTAGTTCATCGGTAGGCTCTTTTTCGGAATGAAGCCTTAGGGTGTTGTCTAAATCGCACAACAACAGTTCGACATGATGTTGTTGCAAAATCTCTGGAGTTACGTCCTCGAAACGCTCAAATTTTTTGTCTGCTCGAAAAAAGTTCATGCGTTTATTATAACATATGCTTGTGATATAATAGAACATATGTACGAAATTTTAAGCCAATTTTTAGCTGGAAAACAAAAAATCGCTGTTATTCAAGCCGAAAACCCCGACGGCGACTCGCTAGGAAGCGCGGTGGCGCTGGATTATTTGCTCGCCGATAAAGAAGTTTCGCTATATTGCCCAGTAGACATTCCTAAATATTTACATTATTTTAGTGATTGGTCGCGAGTTTCGAATGAATTTGATTTTCGAGCGGATGGTTATATTATTGTCGATACGGCAGCAACAGTGCTCTTGTCGAAATTGTTAGACGACGCGGCAATTAAAAATCGACTTTACTCTGCGCCGGTGTTAGTAATCGACCACCACGAAACGCCCGACGATTTGGATTTTCCGCATGAGGCGATAATTGAAACGCGACCGTCCTGTACGGAAGTGATTTATAGGGCCGCTCAGGCGAATGGATTAAAAATCCCGAAGCCAGCGGCCGAAGCGATTTTGCAAGGGTTATTATCGGATACTTTGGGGCTAACTAGCGCCAGTGTTACTGCGGAAACCTTTGAAATTGCAGCGGGGCTAACTCGTCTCGGCGCAGTGATTTCGGATCTAGAAGAAAAACGGCGTGAATTTATGAAAAAATCGCCGCGGATTTTGGATTACAAGGCCGATTTAATTCATCGAGTTGAATATGCACTTGATGGAATGCTGGCCACTGTACACATTCCGTGGGAAGATATCCGCGAATATTCGGACGAGTACAATCCGAATGTGCTGATTTTGGAAGAATTACGATTAGTCGAGGGAGTGCGCGTAGCGGTGGCCATTAAAACCTACCCTGACGGCAAAGTGACGGGAAAAATTCGTTGCAGTGCCGATGCGCCCGTCGCGGATAAGGTAGCTGGGTATTTTGGTGGGGGTGGGCATCCGATGGCGGCAGGTTTTCGCACTTATGACACGAACTACGAGGAAGTAGCGAACGATTTAATTAAAATTTTACCGGAGATTTTAGATGGAACTCACGAAAACTAATGATTTTTGCCAAAGCAAAACTCCAAAGCTGACGGTCGTATTAATTCATGGCATCGCGGCAGAGTCGTCGTCGTTTAATCATGCGCTGAAATATTTGGGCGAGTCCGAAAAAATGCGCGAGGTGCGGTTTATTACTTTTGATCTGCTGGGTTCAGGAAAATCTTATACTAGTGATGAATTAAACTATGACTACGATGAACAACTTACTGCCCTGCATAATTCATTGACTAGCTTAAATTTGTCTACGCCACTAGTGCTGATTGGACATTCGATGGGGACTTTAATCGTAACGCGTTATGCCAAAAAATATTCGCCAGAAGTAGCGGATTTGATTTTGGTTTCACCGCCAATTTATACCGCGGATGATTTTAAGAATCCAGCTTTTGAAATTGGCGTAAAGACGTTTGAAAAAATCTTGAGCGCGACCAATCCAAACATTTTGACCGAAAAAGCGTTTCAAAATTCAATGGCAAAAATAGTGCTTGATCGAGATAATTATGATACATTAGCAAAAACTAAAGTGCCCACGACTTTGATTTATGGCAACGAGGACCAAATTATTGCCTCTTATAATGTACCAGAACTTTTGACTAAAAATCCGTTAATCAGCGCAATTAAAACTCACGGTCGGCACGGCGTGACCCGCGATAAATATCTCGAAATTGAAAAAACTTTGGAGAAAATTTTACATGCTTAAACTTTATAACACCGCCAGTCGTAAGCTAGAAACTTTTACGCCACTCGGAGACGTGGTGAAAATCTACACTTGCGGGCCAACGGTTTATGGTTTTCAGCATATCGGTAATTATGCGGCCTATATTTATTGGGATTTACTCATTCGGACTTTGAAAGCGAATGGCATGACAGTGCGTCGGGTGCTGAATTTTACAGATGTGGGGCATTTGACCTCAGACGAAGATGAGGGTGAGGACAAAATGGAAAAGGGCGCGGCGCGCGAAGGCAAAAGCGTGTTCGAGGTGGCAAAGTTTTATGGCGATGATTTTTTGCGAAATTTCCGAGCGCTGAATTTGACCGAGCCGGATGTGCTGGCACATGCGACGGACTATGTTGAAGACGATATGCGAGCGGTAGACAAAATGACGGCGGGCGGGTTTACTTACGAGACGACGGACGGGATTTATTTTGACACGGCGAAATTTAAAGATTATGCAAAATTTGCAAAACTTAATTTAGAGGGGCTGAAAGCCGGGGCGCGAGTGGGTTTTTCGAATGAAAAACGAAATGCTTCGGATTTTGCGGTGTGGAAGTTTATCCAGCCGGGCGAAAAACACGCCATGCGGTGGGAATATCTCGGGCGACCTGGGTATCCTGGGTGGCATTTGGAATGTTCTACAATTATTCACAAAGAACTCGGCGAGCCGATTGATATTCATGCGGGCGGAATTGATCACATTCCAGTACATCATACCAACGAAATCGCCCAGACTTTTGCGATGACTGGGCGAGAATTGGCACGATATTGGCTACATTGCAATTTTATTACGGTTGACGGCGAAAAAGTCTCTAAATCACTCGGCAATATTTATACCTTGGACGACTTAGCGGAGCAGGGTTATTCGCCGATGGACTTTAAAATGTGGGTGCTGATGGGGCATTTTCGTGGGGAACGAAATTTCACTTTTGAATCACTCGCGGCAGCCAAGGCAAGGAGGTTTCATTGGCGAAATCGGATTGCGGAATGCTATCAGCAAGACACTAATGCCGAGAACAATTTAAGCGAGACGACGCAGCAAAAAACAGACGGCGAAAATAACACTATAAACGATGACACCTTTGATAAAGTGCTAGTTGCGGTGAATAATAACCTGAATTCGCCCGAAGCATTTGCAGTGATTGACGAATCCAAACTAAGCCTTGCCGATTGGCAAAAAGTTGATGAGTTATTTGGTTTAAAGTTGGTTGAGGATAGCCCTGATATCAATAATGAGACCAGACAACTGATTTTTGAACGCGAAGTAGCAAGGAACCGCAAAGACTGGGCAGAAGCCGACCGCCTGCGCGAGCTACTTGCCGAGCGGGGAATCAGCGTTAAAGATACGGCGGACGGTTCGGTGTGGGGATATCTAGATTTGTAAAGTTCAAGCTTTTATAGTATAATATAATGATGAAGTTGTTGATGCATACTTGTTGTGCGCCGTGTAGCGTTTATTGTATTGATAGTTTGCGCGCCGAAGGAATCGAGCCGACGGTTTTTTGGTATAATCCAAATATTCACCCGTATATTGAATATAAAACGCGGCGAGATTGTTTAAGAGAGTATGCAAAGACGGTTGATGTGGAGGCGATTTTTGCGGAAGATTATGGTCTAGATGAGTTTTGTAGAAACGCGGTAAATGATATTGCGAATCGGTGCGTAAATTATTGTTATCCAAAACGGCTCTCAAAAACAGCGCAGTATGCCGCCGAACATGGTTTTGACGCCTTTACGACGACTTTGCTGGTTTCGCCGTATCAAAAACATGAAGAGTTAAAACGCATTGCCGAAATGTTAGCGAAAGAATACGGTGTAGAATTTTTGTATCGCGATTTTCGGGTCGGATTTCGCGAAGGACAACAAAAGGCGCGCGAGGCGGGGTTATATATGCAGAAATATTGTGGTTGTATTTTTTCCGAGGAAGAGCGCTACCAAAAACAAATTGAAAGGGATTTAAAAAATGCTAGTATCTGATTTTAATTATGATTTGCCAGAGGAGCGAATTGCGAAATTTCCACCCGAGAAACGCGGGACGAGCCGATTGCTGGTTTTAAACCGCAAAACTGGCGAAATTCAGGATTCGTGGTACCGAAATTTAGACGATTTTTTGCAGGCGGGAGATGTGCTGATTTTGAACGACACGCGAGTGATGCAGTCGCGACTATTTTGTGAACTGCCAGACGGGCGAAAACGCGAACTAGTGGTGCTAGAAAAACACGGCAATGAACCACAACGCGTAATGTATCGCGGAAAATTACACGACGGCGATACTTTGACGGTCGCAGACGCAAAAATCACGATTAAGCAAGTTTTGGATGGAGGGATTGCAGAAGTAGAAAGCGCAACTGAGCTGAGCGAGCTGGCAGAAAAATACGGCACCGTACCACTGCCGCCATATCTGCATCGCGATGCGACCGACGACGACAAAAAACGGTACCAAACCGTTTGGGCGAAAAACATGGGTTCGGCGGCCGCTCCAACGGCGTCGCTAAATATGACTGATGATTTGTTAGAACGTTTGCGAAAAAAAGGGGTGCAGATTTGTTATTTGACTCTACATGTTGGACTGGGAACTTTTTTGCCGATTCGAACGGAGGAAGTGGAAGGGCATAAAATGCATTCAGAATGGTTTTCAATTCCGGTGGAAACTTTAGACGCGATTAAAAACGCCTCGCGCGTGGTAGCACTCGGAACGACCGTGGCGCGAACGCTGGAATATTATGCACGCACCGGCAAAACGGAAGGCGAGGATGATATTTTTATCTATCCTGGGTTTGAATTTAAAATTGTGGATGCGTTGATTACGAATTATCATGCGCCAAAATCAACAGTTCTGATGCTCGCAAGCGCGTTTGCGGGGTGGGAAAATTTGAAACAGGCCTATGAACATGCAATTGATGAAAAATACAATTTCTTAAGTTATGGAGATTCAATGTTGATATGTTAAAATTTGAGATTAAAAAATCAGTGGGGCTGGCACGAGTCGGGACAATTCATACTCCGCACGGCGAAATCAAAACTCCGGCTTTTGTCGGCGCGGCGACGCGCGCGACCGTAAAGGCATTAACGATGCAAGAAATGCGCGAACTTGGTTCGCAGGCAATTCTGGCGAATACCTATCATTTAATCTTGGCGCCGGGGGTGGATTTAATTCACGCGGCGGGCGGGCTGGCGAAATTTAGCGCTTGGCACGGCCCGACTTTTACTGACTCAGGTGGATTTCAGATTTTTTCATTGCCAGATGTGAAAATTTCTGAGCAGGGGGCACGATTCAAATCGCATATTAACGGCGATAAGTTGGAGATGACGCCAGAAAGTTCGATGAGAGCACAATGGAAAATTGGCGCAGATATCCATATGGCGTTTGACCAGCTAGCAAAGTCGGAAAAATATGCGGACATGCAAAACGCGATGACACGAACGCACGCTTGGTTAACGCGTTGCGTAGCTGAGCATCAAAAATTGGACGCAGAAAAAACTGGCACCGAACAGTATTTATATGCCGTGGTGCAGGGCGGAACTTTTCTGGATTTGCGCGCAGAATCGGCCAAGTTTTGCGCGGCGCAACCAGTAGATGGGTTCGGCATCGGTGGAGTGTTTACTGCGAATGGCATGGATGAAATGTTAAAAACCGTGTGCCCGATTCTACCGGAGAACAAACCGCGACACCTGCTCGGCATGGGACAAGAGCCACGGGATTTGTTTATCGGCGCAGAGTTTGGTTGCGACACTTTTGACTGCGTAGCACCAACGCGCATGGCGCGCAATGGCTCGCTTTATACTTTGGATGGGCGGATTAACATTAAAAACGCGCGTTTTAAAGCTGATTTTTCGCCACTGATGCTGGAATGTGATTGCGAATGTTGTAAAAATTACAACAGGGCGTATCTGCACCATTTATTTAAAACTGACGAAATCACCGCCAAGGTACTGGCGAGCATCCACAACGAACATTTTGTGGTCAGAACCGTGGGTAAAATTCGCGAAAGTTTGCTTAATGATACTTTTTCTGACTATAAAACCGATTTTCTTGCACGATATTATCATTGATATGATATAATCAAAACATAAGGAGGTTTATGTCGAAGCGAATTGAAACGGATTTGATGACTTTTATTAAGTTTTGGTTGGTGCCGATTGGGGTAGTGGTAGTAGGTTTTTTGTTGTTTAAAGCACTGACTGGGTTGATTATCGTGGGCGCGTCGATTTTCTTGGCGTTAGCACTACGACCTTTAGTGCGCAAAGTAGACGGATTATTTGCTAAAATGTTTGGCGAAGACAAAAAACACCGCAATATCTCGGCGATTTTTGCGTATTTGATTGTAGTAGCGGTAATCGGTGCGATTTTGATTGTTGTCGGGCCGGTGATTGTAAATGAAACTGCGCGTTTTGTGCAGAATTTTCCAGAAACTTTTGAAACTACTTTTGGCGGCTGGAGCGGAATTAATAATTTCGGGCAGTCGCTAGGTATTGCGGATTTGCAAGGCGAAATTTCTAAGGCGGTGAGCAATGTATCGGATAATTTGTTAGGCATACTAGGGAATAACTTAGTGACTAGCGTGAGCAATATAGCAGATGTAACGATGAAAATCGTGATGGTGCTGGTGCTAACACTATTGTTCTTACTAGAAGGACCGGAGATGATTAATAATATGTGGGAACGATTAGACGACAAACGCGGAAATCACAAAACAATCAAGGTGGTGCGTCGAACACTAAGCCGAATGGCTGGAGTAATTTCGACCTATGTTTCTCGGCAAATGCTCGTGGCGATGTTAGACGGGCTGGCGACGACGATCATTGTGTTCGTGTTGTCTCTGGTACTGAACTTTTCGCCAAGTTTAGCGCTACCAATGGGGATGATTACAATGATCTTCTATATGATCCCGATGTTTGGGCAATTTATTGGCGGGACGTCAGTAACTGTACTACTGTTTTTCTCTAGTCCAGTAGCGGCGGCGGCGTTTGCGGTGATTTATATTATCTACGCACAGATTGAAAACAACTTGATTTCGCCAAAAATCCAGGGCGACGCGTTGAACTTAAGGGCCGTGGTGATTTTGATTGCTATCGTGATCGGGACTTACACCTTGGGGCTCGCGGGGGCAATTATTGCCATTCCAATTGCGGGGTGTATCCGAGTTTTGCTTGACGAATATCCAAATTTGAGGGCGGCGCAGGAACAATAGATCAAATGAAAAAAGCAACTTCCGATATTGCACCTGACAGTTTTGCGCCCAAGAAATCCAAACGCAAGCCACTACTGATTTTGGTATTTGTGCTAATTAATGTGGCGGTGATTGCGATGACGGCGGTATCAGAATTCGGCAGTTCGGATTCGGCAGAAGAACTTGCCAAAGTTAAGTTCAACTTTTGGCTATTAATTCCGGCGGCGCTGTGCTTCTTGGTTGGTATCGTTGCGGAGATTTATAAATACGTTTTAATGATGCGGCACACCAGCGGGACGCGCAAGAATCGCAATGATTGGAAAATTGCGCGGCGCACGGTACTACTCGGCAAATATTACGACAATATCACGCCGGCGGCAATTGGTGGGCAACCGTTTCAGATTTATTATATGCACAAGAACGGCAAACTGTCGGCGGGTATGGCCACCACGATTCCGATTGTGGGTATGATTTCGAACCAACTCGGGTTTTTGATTATCGCCGTGATCGCGATTTTTGGATGCGGATTTTTAATCAACAACTCGACTTTGACCGCAACGGCGTGCCTCGGGTTATTATTTTATGCTTTTTGGCCAATAGCGGTGCTGATTGCGACTTTTTTGCCCAAAACTACTTCGGAACTAATTTCGCTCGGGGTTAGGTTTTGCGCTAAACTGCACCTCGTGAAAAACAAAACTGCAACCATCGCCAAAGTTAAAAAAGGCGTAAACGAATATGCAGGCTGCATGAAAAATATTTTGAAAACTCGAGGACTACTCTTGCTGACGATTTTACTGTCGGTGGTGTTTAATCTGCTAACTGCGGTCATTCCATTTTTTGTACTCACAGCATTTGGTGGGGAAGTGAATTTTATGGTTTGCCTTGCGACGACGATTGCAGTGACGGCGGCGGTGTATTTTGTGCCGACACCCGGAAATTCTGGCGCAGCGGAAGGAACTTTTTTCCTAGTTTTTTCAGGGTTGTCTAGTGGTTATGTATTCTGGGCAATGCTCGTGTGGCGATTATTCTCGTATTATATTTATATTTTGATGGGGCCGGCGATTTATCTAAAAATGCATAGCGAAAAAAGACTAGCCAAAAAATAAAAAAGGTGCTACAATAATATGACATTTTATGCTTAAACTAATGAAATTTTTAAAGCCGTATTGGTGGCAAATCCTGCTTTTGCTCGTGGCGACTGGACTGCAAGTTTATACCACCCTGCAACTACCGCTTTTAATGGCGGAGATTATTAATGAGGGGATTGTTCCCGGAAATATTGATTTTATTTGGCAGACTGGCTGGCAAATGGTTGGCATGACGGCGCTGTCGGCAGTGGCGGCGTTTTTGTCGAGCTATTTTTCGGCGAAAGTCGGGGCTTTCTTTTCACGAGACTTGCGCTCGGCAGTGTTTCAAAAAGTCCTGAATTTTAATCTGATTGATATGAAAGATTTTTCGACGGCGAGTTTGATTACACGTACCACGAATGATATTTCGCAAGTTCAACAAGCCGTGACGATGATTCTGTCGATGATGTTAAGAGCGCCACTTTTTTGCATTATTGGGCTAGTGATGGCATTTCAAACTGCGCCGGACATGACCTGGATTATTGCGGTGGGGGTCGGGGCGATTATCCTATCGATGGTAGTGATTCTGTCTGCCGTGATGCCGAAATTTAAATTGTTCCAAAAGTTGATCGACAAAATCACACTCTTAACTCGCGAAAATCTGACCGGTCTCCGAGTTATTCGGGCGTTTAATAACGAAAAATTGGAGCGCAAAAAGTTCGCACGCGCGAATGATGAAATGACACGATTGATTATTTTTGTAGATAAGTTGATGGAATTAGAAAATCCGTTAGTGAATGTGATTTTTAACGGCACGACTTTGCTTTGTACGTGGTTCGGGATTTCGCTGCTTACCACAGATTTTGCATATCTCGGGAACATGTCGGCCTTTGCGCAATATGTGTCGCATGTGATGATGTCGTTTTTGATGATGTCGATGCTATTTATTATGTTGCCACGGGCTAGCGTGTCAGCGGAGCGAATAAACCAAGTTTTGAAAACGCCAGAAAAAATTCATTGGGTCAAGAAAACTAAAGGTACGCCAAGTAAGCACGCCGTGGTAGAATTTAAACATGTTGATTTTAGCTACCCCGAAGCGGCAGAAAAGGTGCTTTCGGATATTTCATTCCGCGCAGAGGCAGGTGAGACGGTGGCATTTATCGGTTCGACTGGTTCGGGTAAGTCTACTTTAGTGAATTTAGTGCCGAGATTTTATGAAGCGACTGGTGGGGAGATTTTGATTGATGAATTGCCAATCAAAAACTATAGCAAAGAGGATTTGATGAAACGGATTGGGCTAGTGCCGCAAAAGGGAATTTTGTTTGCAGGGACGATTGCGTCAAATATCAAATTTGGCGCGCCAGAAGCTACCGAAAAAGAAATCAAAGCGGCCGCTAAAATCGCACAGGCAGACACTTTCATTTCCAAATTCCCAAATGGTTATCAAACCAAAATTTCACAAGGGGGTACAAATGTGTCGGGCGGGCAGAAACAACGGTTATCGATTGCGCGGGCAATTTGTAAAAAACCAGACATTTATGTGTTTGATGATGCCTTTTCGGCGCTAGATATGAAAACTGACGCAAAACTACGCGAAGCTCTCAGTGCGGTGGTGCAAGATTCCGTGATTTTGATTGTGGCGCAGAGAATTAGTACCATTCGTAATGCCGACCAGATTGTAGTGCTCGACAAAGGCAAGGTGGTCGGGCGAGGCAGACATTTGGAGCTGGTGCGCGACTGCCCGATTTATCGTTCGATTGTAGAATCCCAAATGTCGGAACAAGAATTCAAGCAAGAACTAAAATTAGCGGAGAAAGGCAAATATGGAGCATAGCGGAAGTGGGGAAAAAGCCAAAAATGGCAAGAAAGCATGGCGAGATTTTCTTGGCTCGATTAAAAAATATCGGCTGAGGCTCATTGTTTCAATTCTGCTCGCAATTGGTTCGGCGGTAATTGGGCTATTTGTGCCTAAAATTCTCGGCGATATGACTAATATCGCGGTAGATACTTATCCAGAAATCGATTTTGGGGCGATTGGGCAGAAAGCAGTGCTCGCGATTGTACTGTTTTTGATTTCAGCAGCATTGAATTATGCGCAGGCCTATATATTAGCAGTCACCACGGCAAAATATACCCAAGATTTGCGGCTCAAAATAATCAACAAGATTTCCCGTCTGCCGATTGCATACTTCGACAAGCACAAACACGGCGACACTTTGTCGCGCATGACCAACGATGTGGACGTGCTGGCGACTTCGATGTCGCAAGAAATCGCGGACGTGTCGCTGAGTTTAACGACACTAATCGGCGTAATGGTAATGATGCTGCTCATCAGCGTGCCACTTTCAATCGTGTCGTTTGTGGTGGTGCCACTTTCAATTGTAGTGGTGGGAATTATCATGAAATCCGCGCAAAAATATTTCCGCGAACAACGCACTTTACTCGGAGTATTAAACGGCAAAATTGAGGAAAATTACGCGGGACAAGTAATTGTAAAATCCAACTCGCACGAGGAGGCTTCGATCGATGATTTTGAACAGACCAACGAAAAATTAACCACCGCAACCGCAAAAGCCCAAATTTTCTCAGCGTTATCCTATCCGGTAACAGGGATTTTTACCAATCTCGGCTATGTGGCGGTATGTATTCTCGGTGGGTTGTTTGTGATTGATGGCAGTATTAATATTGGCAATATTCAGGCCTTCTTGCAATACGTTTCGAGATTCCATCGTCCGATTACGGAAATTGCGTCGACAACTTCGACTATTCAGTCCTTACTAGCGGCGAGTGAACGGATTTTTAATTTCCTAGACGAGCCGGAAGAACCTTCAGATAAAAATTTGGCAGAAAAAATCCAAAAAGTGCAAGGACAAGTTGAATTTCATCATGTTAATTTTGGCTACAATCCCGAAACGCCAGTGATTCGCGATTTTTCGGTTGAAGTAAAGCCGGGAATGAAGGTAGCGATTGTGGGTCCGACGGGCGCCGGCAAGACTACTTTGATTAATCTACTAATGCGATTTTATGATCCGACTTCTGGATACATCACTATTGACGGCACCCCGACTACCGAGATGAAACGGAGTGAAGTACGCGGAATGTTCGGCATGGTGCTACAGGACACTTGGTTGTTTAGTGGCACAATTGAAGATAATTTGCGTTATGGACAACAGCATGCGAGTCTAGACGAAATCAAAAAAGCGGCGAAAGCGAGCAATGTCCAACATATTATCGAAGCTCTGCCGAAAGGATATAAAACCGTGATTAGCGAGGATTCGGACAATGTTTCAGCAGGCGAAAAGCAGTTAATTACTATTGCGCGGGCGATGATCAAAAATCCGCCGATGATGATTTTGGACGAGGCGACGTCGAATGTAGATACGCGCACAGAACAACTGATTCAGGATTCGTTCGAGAAGCTAACTTCGGGGCGGACGTCGTTTGTAATCGCACACCGATTGTCTACCATTCGTAATTCGGATTTGATTTTGGTGATGCGCGACGGGAACATTGTCGAGCAGGGAACTTATGACGAACTACTGAAACTCGGCGGGTTCTTTGCCGAACTACACAATTCACAATTCGCCGATGCGAAAGCTTAAGATTTGTTTGATTTCGGCAAAGATTTCGTCAATACCACGAGAAGCGTCAATCAAATTTAGGTTAAACTCTCTCGCGATTTTAGGGTAGGCGGCATTGACGCGATGCTGAAAATCATCGTTTTTAGCTTCAAAAGTTTCGATAGTCTTGCCCCGACCAGTTTGCCGTTTTAAGCGCTCTGCATCCGAAACCACCAAAATAAAACCAAAATCGGGCGTAAAATATTTTTCAGGCAATAAATCTTTGGTCAGGCGAATGATTTTGTGCCGAGAAACGCCCTCGCCGTAGGCTTGGTAGGCCAAAGTGGACCAATAGTTGCGCGCCGAGATCACAATTCCGCCTCGTTTTAAAACTGGCTCAGCTAGTTTTTTCCAAAGTTCCACTCGCGCGGCGGTAAATAGTAAGACATTAGTTAGTGGTTCGAGCGAATAGCCCCGAGTCAAAATCATGTCGTGCAAATCGTGCGCCTGAGGCAGGTCGCCGTCTGGTTCTTCCAGCATAATTACTTCGCGCCCCTTAGTCTCGAAATATTCTTTTAGTAATTTGGCTTGCGTGGATTTGCCGGTGCCGTCTTGACCCTCGATGACGATATACATATTATTCTCCAATCAGTGTTATAATTATTATATCATGCATGAGAGCTGGCAACCGTTTTTGAATTCCGAATTTGAGAAGCCGTATTTTAAGGAGCTAGCTGAGTTCTTGCGCCAAGCTTATGCCACGAAAACAATTTTTCCGCCGAAACAACTGGTGTTTTCGGCTTTTACGACTGATTTTAATCAAATCAAAGTGGTGATTTTGGGGCAAGACCCGTACCATACCCCCGGAGCGGCTGAGGGGCTGGCCTTTTCGGTGCCGAGTGGTCAACCCGTGCCGCCGTCACTCAAGAATATCTATAAAGAAATCGAAAGTGATATAGGGCAATGCCACGATAAAAGCGGAAGCCTGAGACATTGGCAAAATCAAGGCGTGCTACTTTTAAATACCGTACTGACGGTCGAGGCGCACCAGCCCAAATCGCACGCCGGCAGGGGGTGGGAGTTTTTTACCACGGAAGTTTTGAAATATCTAAACGTCAACCGTGAGCATCTGGTGTTTATTCTGTGGGGACAGGACGCGCGCAAGAAAAAAGCGCTGATTGACGAACAGAAACATCTGGTAATTGAGTCGGCGCACCCGTCGCCACTATCGGCATATCACGGTTTTTTTGGCAGTCGCCCGTTTTCGCAATGCAATGAGTTTTTAAGAAAAGTACAACTTCCAGAAATTGAATGGTGAATTAAGCATATTTTAAACATAATAGGCTATAATAAAAATATAAATAATTAAAGGAGCAATATGGAAGAAACCACAAACACCACCGATACCACGGAGACAGAAATGTTAACTAACACTCCACCAGAGAAGCCGGAAGAGGGAGATGAGACGGAAGTAGAAATGGGCGGTGGACCGATGGGCGGAGAACGACCAGAGGAAATGGCGTTGACTAGCACGACTTCCGAGAACGAATGGCTGGTGCCGATGACGGCGGCAGGAATTGTGGCTGGGAGCGTGATTATTTCGGCAATTGCGATTTGCATTATGATTTGGAGATTTGGCTGCAAGTGCAAAGGTTGCGGGCGCAAAGACTAGCACAAAATTAGCGCCCGATAGACATAGCATATTTATCGCTACGAAGAACGAAATTAAGCGCTAGCACCACTTAGCTAGGCGCGCATATTCCGGAGAATCCTTGGCGTAAGAGTCAAGGATATCTTCGATGTAGGTTTTGCCATTGGTGAGATTTAGAGTTTCGACTTCGGGCATAGAAGCGAGCAAGCGAATGACCGCCTCGTCGGTCTCGACGTTGGTCATGGATTTTTTAGGATCGGAAGAATGAGATTTAACCCGCAGTTCGTTATAGACAAAACGTTTGATACCAGCCTGCAGGCAATATTTTAAACAATTTTCGCAAGTTGCCACGCGATTATAGATAGTGCAACCAGTCAAATCTTGACGAGCAAAAATCAGGGCATTCATTTCGGAATGAATGGCAAAATAATATTTCATCGGGCGTTCGGATAAGGTCATTTTGGATTCGTCCGCGCTCTGAAGCATGCCGTTGTAGCCCATAGAAACTACCCGTTTTTTAGCGTCGACAATCACGCAACCCATTTTAGACGACGGGTCTTTAGACTTGGTCGCCACCACTTTGGCGATGCTCATAAAATATTCGTCCCACTCGCGCTGTTTTTGGTCCATAAAAATCTCCAATTTTTTTAATTATAGCACGATTTTTTCAAGTTTTAGCCCTTTAATGGCAATATCTTTTCATTATATCACAGATTACCTAAAAAGTCAAGTTTTACTCTAGACTAATCCGACGAAATATGATAAAATTATCGTTATGACTTTGAATAAAAATAACATTCGCAACGTGGCGATTATTGCGCACGTTGATCACGGAAAAACTACTCTGGTGGACGGGCTGTTAAAACAGTCGCACACTTTTCGCGATAATCAGGCCGAGATGTCGCAAACGCTGATTATGGATTCGATGGATCAGGAGCATGAGCGCGGAATTACAATTACGGCGAAGCAGACCTGTGTTTATTATGACGGCTACAAAATTAACATTATTGATACGCCGGGGCACGCGGACTTTTCGGGTGAGGTAGAGCGAACCTTGAACATGGCGGACGGGGTACTACTGATTGTAGATGCGCAGGAAGGGCCGATGCCACAGACGAAGTTTGTGTTACAAAAGGCTTTGGAGCTAAATTTGAAGCCGGTGGTGATTATTAATAAAATCGACAAGCCAGCGGCGCGAATTGAGGAAGTAAAGAGCGAGATTGAGAGTCTGTTTTTGGAGCTTGCGACCGATGAATCACAGCTGTTTTATCCGGTCTATTATGCTATTGCGCGTGAAGGGCGGGCGGGGAAGACAACGGATCTAGACAACGATTTACATGTGATTTTTGAGTCCATTATTAATGATATTCCGGCGCCGTCCGTAGACGAGACGGCCGAGTCGGCGCAACTGCTTGTAGCAGCGCTGGCGTCGGATAATTACCTAGGGAAATATTGCATTGGGAAGATTTTCCGAGGGAAACTTAAGAAGGGGCAAAGCGTCAAGATACTTAGTAAGGGGCTTTCCGTGCGTTCTGGGAAAATCGATAAGATTTTCGTCTACAAAGGCCTCGGAAAAGAGGAGGTGTCGGAGGCGATCGCGGGAGATATCGTAGCGCTGACAGGGGTCGCGGAAGCGAACATTGGTGATACGATTGCAACTGGGGATAATCCCGAGGCTCTGCCGACGATTAAACTCGAAGCGCCGACGCTGTCGATTTACATCGGACCGAACACTTCGCCGCTTAAGGGGCGGGAGGGCGAATTTACGACTTCGCGACAAATCGCAGAACGACTAGAAAAAGAGCTGGAAACGAATATCGCACTAAAAATCACGCCAGACGGACTGGGCTATAAAGTTTCTGGGCGAGGAGAGTTGCATCTTTCGGTGTTGATTGAAACGATGCGACGCGAGGGCTACGAACTCGAGGCGGGGCGACCGGAAGTAGTTTACAAAGAAATTGACGGGGTGCGACAGGAGCCAATTGAAAACCTGACGATTGAAGTCGAGTCGGAGTTTGTCGGGGCGGTTTCGCAAGAACTTGGTATTCGCAAAGCCGACCTAAAATCACAGGAGTTAACTTCGAGTGGTGCGACGCGGTTTGCGTACGAGATTTCGACGGCGGCGCTAATTGGACTACGCAATAATCTGTTGACGGCGACGAAAGGGACAGCACTAATGTCGAGCCTACCGAGTGGATATCGACCAGTGGAGGGGAAGTATAAACCGGAGCGAAACGGCGCGTTGATTGCGTCGGAAAGTGGCACTTCGACGGCTTATGCGCTAGATAATGCGCAGGCACGAGGAATTTTGTACATTCCGCCGCAGGTGCCGGTGTATCAAGGCATGATTGTGGGGCTGTCAAACAAAAAGGACGATCTAGATATCAATGTCTGTCGCGAAAAACAACTGACGAATATGCGCACGCACGCTTCGGACGGAGCGATTCAGTTGACGCCATACACGCAGTTGTCGCTAGAACAATGTCTGGACTTTTTGTTAGACGATGAATTGCTCGAAATAACGCCAAAGTCCTTGCGTCTGCGCAAGCGTCAGCTCGATCCGATTAAACGGAAGCGCGAAAATCGTGCCTAGTATCTCGTTGCCTCTTGTCGATACCCACTGTCATTTGCACGATCGGGAGTTTTTCTCGGAGGAAGAGGCCGAGGCATGTCTTAAGCGAGCCACTGACGCTGGAGTGAAAAAAATTATTTGTATCGGGACGTCGCACACAGACTCCTTAGCGGCAAAAGAATTTGCCGAAAAACACGAAAATGTGTTTTGGACTTATGGCATTCATCCGGAGAATGCATCTCGGGGCGAAGCGCTTACGCCCTGCGCCGAACACAACGTAGCCATTCCTCCAATCGCCATCGGCGAAGTCGGACTGGATTATCATTACGAGGGCTATGACCGCGAGGCACAAATTCGACTATTTGAGGAGATGTTGCAGCTCGCAACCGACCATGATTTGCCGGTGTCGTTTCATGTACGCGAGGCGTTCGCGGACTTCTTTCCGGTGGTGGCGAATTTTCCGACAGCACGCGGAGTGGTGCACTCATTTACGGATAGTAAAAAAGTCCTGCGCCGTATTTTGACAGAAACGGAGTTTTATGTTGGTGTGAATGGGTTGGCGACGTATACAACTTTGCCAACGCCACCGCTAGAACGAACTTTACTCGAGACCGATGCGCCGTTTCTTGCACCCGTGCCGCACCGTGGCAGCACGAACGAACCGGCATTTGTCGCCGATATCGCCGATTGGTTGGCGCAAAAATTAGAAATTTCGCGAGAAGAAGTCGCGCACGCGACAACAGAAAACGCTAGGGATTTATTTGGAAGAAATTTCGCCTAGTTTTATTGCTATCGTGATACTGGCAATAAAATTGACAAAACTCCGAATGTGTGCTATAATGGAAAGATAAGGAGTTTTTATGTATTATCAAGAGGACAAAAAGGAGCGCCGGAAGATTATTGCAGTGGCGACAATTGCGGTGGCAATCATTTTAGTTTTGATTGTGGCGATTATCGTGGTGGCAACGAAAAAATCTACGCGGAGCAATGTTAGCGTAGCTGAGCCGGCAACGACCAGCCAAACAGAGGAACAGGTGGCAAACACCGAGGACAAAACCACGAAAAACGAGATTTCAACTGACGAACAGGCCGACGAGACCAAAGCCGAAGCTAGCACAACAGAGAGTGCTGGGTTAGGTAATCTTTCAACCAACAGCACAACGTCCACAAATAATTCAACGACCACCAGCGGAGTGAGCGCCGAAACTAACTCGGACTTGCCAAGTACGGGACCAGAGGATTTATTGCCGGTTGCGCTAATCGCAGGGACACTGGTCATGTATCTATATTCGCGTAAAATGGCCAAAAACGAAGCCTAAAAAGTCGGTTCAGAGCATAAAAACAACCAAAACTGGGCACTAGAAAATGCCCAGTTTTTCTTATAGTATGATATAATAGTTTAAAGCCCGGGTGGTGGAATTGGTAGACACGTATGCCTTAGGAGCATATGCCTCACGGCGTGCAGGTTCAAGTCCTGTCCCGGGCACCAGAGATTGTAATCTATAATGATAAACAGTATGGGGAAGATTGCGAAGTACTTGAATCAGTTGATGGTGGGGAATGTTTTTGACAACCCCGAAATTCTAGAAGTCTATGCTACGGACGGTTCAGCACTGAAAATTAAACCGAAGTTTGTGGCGTTTCCGGAATCTACCGATGATATCAAAAAACTGCTCCGATTTTTTGACCAATTAGCGACTAAAGATATCCCCGTCGCGATCACTGCGCGTGGCACGGGGCATGACAAAACTGGGGCGGCCATCACTAATGGCGTTATTGTCTCGATGGAAAAGATGAATAATCTGCTCGAGATCGACCCACGAGAGAGGCTGGTGCATGTACAGGCGGGGATCACTTTGAAAGAACTCAATACTGCGCTGTCAGTGTCGGGACTAACGATTCCGATTGACGGGCACGAGAACGAGACCATTGGCGGGCTGATTGCAAACAATACCGCTGATAGCTACGCAGGAAAATATGGCGGAATTGAGAATTTTGTCCAGAGAATTGAAGTGGCTCTAGCGAATGGGGATTGTTTGCAGACGGAACGACTCAAAAAGTACACCGTTGCCAAAAAAGCTGCCGAGAAAACTAGCGAGGGCGCAATTTATCGAAAAATTGCGAAGATTTTGCACGATAAACACGATTTGATTTATGGTATTCCAGCGAATAAGTTTGTCTTGGCGGGCTACCCCGGAATTGCCGACGTGCAAGAAAAAGACACAACCGATTTGATGCCATTGTTTTTTGGCGCGCAGGGAACTTTGGGGATTATTACCGAAGTGATTTTGAAAGCTGCGCCGATGAAAGAGAAGCCACAGCGGGTGATCGCGACTTTTCGGGAAATTGGCGACGCGATTAACTATATGCGCGAAATAAAAACCTTCGGCCCAGAAAAACTAGATGTTTATGGCCTGAAAATCGTGCGCGAGGCGCGAGAAACCGGCAAAAATTTGGACGGAGTAATTCGGAAACTCGAAGACGGATTTGTAGTGTATGCTAGTTTTGCCGAGCGAGCGAGTTGGCAACTTAAAAAAATCCAGCTTTTAAGAGAAAAAATGCCTCGTTCTGCGAAATTTGTGTTCGAGGCTCCCGAAACGCAAACCACCTTGAACGAGTTTGAAAATTCACTCGTGAATTATCTAAGTTATGTAAAAAATGGCGAACGGGTGCCGATTTTGACGGATTTTTACCTGCCGTATTATAATTTGGCGAGTTTTTTGCAGGATTTGGCGATTTTGGAAGACAAATTATCGCTAGATTTGGCATTGTTTGGTTCGTTCGCAACCGGAATTTATAGTTTACGGCCAAAATTCGACCTCGAGGCAGAGGATTACCGCAAAAAAGCCACGACTTTTCTCAGGGCGGGCGCGTATGTGATCGACCGGCAAGGTGGCAAAATCACTGGCGGAACTCCAGAAGGACGGATAAAGGCCGTAGTAGCAGAGAACGAAATCAACGAGGCCGAAAGAATGCTTTATACTAAAATCAAACAAATTTTTGACCCCAACAACATTATGAACCCAAATGTCAAGCTCGGAGCGGACTCAAAATTCACCTTGACCCACTTTAGGGATGTTAATCAGCCTAAAATTATGTTATAATGTAAGAAATAGGAGTTATAGATGAAAACTAAAGCAAAGAAAATTTCCGATACTCGGGTAGAAATTACGGTAACTTTGGACGCGGAGGATTTGAAAGTTGCGCGCAAAAAAGCAGTTGAAAATCTTGCCAAAGAGGTAAAGGTTGAGGGGTTCCGTAAGGGTAAAGTGCCAGCAGAGGTCGCAGAAAAGTTTATTCCAGAAAACGACATTAACGCTACGGCGATTGATCTCGCGGTGCGCGCGACCGTAATTGAGGCGTTCCAGAAGGAGTCAAAAGCGCCACTAGTGATCCCGAATGTGAATGTGACAAAATACGTGCCGAACGAATCAGCAGAATATACCGCGACAGCGGACATCGTGCCAGAAATCAAGCTCGGCGACTACAAAAAACTGGGCGTAAAAAAACCAGAACACAAAATTACCGATAAAGATATTCAAGAAGTCCTAGATAATCTTGCTAATTCTTTTGCCGAGAAAAAGGTAGTTAAGCGAGCGGCGAAGCTTGGCGATGAGGCAGTGATTGATTTTGTGGGCAAAAAAGACGGCGTGGCTTTTGATGGCGGCTCGGCAAAGGATTATAACCTAGCACTCGGATCGGGGACGTTCATTCCTGGGTTCGAAGACGGGATCGTCGGGCATGAAGTCGGAGATAAATTCGATTTAGAACTGACTTTCCCGAAAGATTATGGCGTAAAAGATTTGGCGGGGGCGAAAGTCGTGTTTGAAGTGCTAGTCAAGCAGATTAACGAGGTGACGAAAGCAAAAATTGACGACAAAATGGCAGAAAAATGCGGTCCGTTCAAAACTTTAGATGAATTAAAAGCAGATATCAAGAAAAATTTACAAGCGCAGAATGAGTACCGGATTATGGAGGGTTTCAAAGACGAACTGCTGAAAGCCTTGATTAAAAAATCGACCGTGTCGGCGCCGGAAATTTTGATTGACGACCAGATGAAATCAATCCGCGAGGATATTTCGCGGAATGCGGCAGCTAGCGGAATGGAGCTTGATGATTTTTTGAAAGCTAACGGCAAAGACCCGAAAAAATGGGAAGCTGAGGCACGCGAACTAGCCGAAACCCGCGTGAAAGCGTCGCTGATTTTGCAAACTTTGGCAGTGCAAGAAAAAATCACCGCTACCGACGAAGAAGTGGCGGCGAAAATCGCGGAGCTAAAAGACGTCTACAAAAAATCACCCGAGGCTCTCAAAAATCTCAAGGACCCGAATGTCAAAATGGACATCAAAAACCGCATGATTATCGAGAAAACGCTAGATTTCTTGACTCGAGCAAACGAGAAATAAAACTAGACTTTTTAGGTTAAGTGTGATATAATAGAAGGAAGAGTTTCGGTTAGTTCGCGAATTGCTGTAAGCGAGCTGACAAATAAACGCTAGATATGGTGTTTTAAGGGGTAGTTTCGCCGCCTAGGACGCTAGATATAGCGTATCATTAAATATAATAGGGAAGAGGATTAGATGCCAACTATCAATCAGTTGATTCGCAAACCACGCAAAAAGGCAGCGAAAAAGTCGAAATCTCCGGCGCTCGGTTCGATTGTGAATACCCTGAAAACCAAACGCTACGAGAAAGCTTCGCCGTTAAAGCGCGGGGTTTGTATCAAAGTAACAACCAAAACGCCAAAGAAACCAAACTCGGCGATGCGCAAGGTCGCGCGTGTGCGTTTGACCAATGGTCAGGAAGTTTGGGCCTATATCGGGGGCGAAGGTCATAATTTGCAGGAACACGCGGTCGTGCTGGTACGTGGTGGACGGGTTCCGGATTTGCCGGGTGTGCGTTATCACATCGTGCGCGGAGCTTTGGATCTGCAAGGCGTACAAGGTCGCAAACAAGGTCGTTCGAAATATGGGGCGAAAAAGGAGGGTAAGTAATGCCACGGAAAACTACTAAATCTTTGGTGCGTAAAGTCAATCCAGATCGAAAATATCAATCGATTTTGGTACAAAGATTAATTAATAAATCAATGTTAGATGGAAAGAAACAAGTTGCGGAGCGTGCGGTTTATGCTGCGATTGAGGGTGCAGCGAAAAAATTGGATTCGGAAAATCCAGTCGAAGTTCTAGAAAAAGCGATTGCGAACGTTTCGCCGGATTTTGAAGTAAAAAGTCGGCGGGTTGGTGGCGCAAACTACCAAATCCCGTTCCCAATTTCGGGGCACCGACAATTGCACTTTGCCTTTTCGTGGCTGGTTCAATCCGCCCGAGCGCGCAGTGGGATGCCATATGCGAAACGGCTCGAGCTGGAGATTGTCGACGCTTACAATGAGCAAGGCGCGGCCTTCAAGAAGAAGGAAGATTGCCACCGCATGGCGGAAGCGAACCGTGCATTTGCACATTTTGCGCGATAAAAATCCGAAAATATCAAAAAAACACCCAGACGGGTGTTTTTTGTTGCTTGTGCTTTTAGCATAAAGTGTGTTATAATGAGCTTAAGTATATTTTAGGAGGTAAAAATGGTAAAAGTAGCGATTAACGGCTTCGGGCGAATTGGGCGAAATGCGCTAAAGATTTTGCTGGAACGACACGACACGCAGGTGGTGGCGATAAATGATATTACCGATGCGAAAACCTTGGCACACCTCTTAAAATACGACTCTTCGTATGGCACTTATGATAAAAAAGTCGTCGCAAAAGAGAATGCGATTATGGTTAATACACGCGAAATTCCAGTGTTTGCGGAAAAAGATCCGGCAAAATTGCCTTGGGGTGAACTCGGCGTGGATGTAGTGATTGAATCGACTGGATTTTTCACTAATCCAAAGGACGCGCGGGCGCATATTAAAGCTGGAGCGAAAAAAGTGGTGATTTCGGCGCCGGCAAAGGGTGAAGGTGCAAAAACCGTAGTACTGGGCGTAAATGAAGATGTGGTCGAAGACGGAGATGTGATTATCTCGAATGCGTCTTGCACGACGAACTGTATCGCGCCAATAATGAAAGTTTTGGAAGACGAGATTGGGATTGAAAAAGCAATGATGACGACCGTGCATTCATACACCGGCTCGCAGAGAATTCTCGATGCGCCGGCAAAAGATCTGCGCGAAGCGCGTTCGGCGGCGGAGAACATTGTGCCGACCTCGACGGGAGCTTCGAAAGCGGCGGCGCTCACCATTCCGAGTCTGAAGGGCAAGTTTAATGGTTTATCCGTGCGCGTGCCGACCCCAGTAGTCTCACTCTCGGATATCACGGCGATTGTAAGGCGCGATATCACCAAAGAGGAATTACAAAACTTATTCAAAAAAGCCGCCAAGGAACCGTATTATCAGGGGATTATCGGTATAACGGACGAAGAATTGGTCTCGTCGGATTTTATCGGCGACCCGCATTCTTGTATTGTAGACTTGCCATTGATCGATGTTGTGGGTGGAAATATGATTAAAATCGTGGCGTGGTACGACAATGAATGGGGGTATTCGAACCGATTAGTAGAGCTCGCGGTCGATTTTGGGAAAGGGGCATAATGCGAATTTTCGTCGGGGCGGATTATCGCGGATTTGAAAAAAAGAAAGCTTTACTAAAGTTTTTGGCAACTAAAAATTACGAAGTAATGGACGTCGGGGCGTATAGTTATCACGAAGGTGATGATTTTAACGACCCAGCCATAGCGGTAGCACGAGCAGTGCGGCGCGAGCATGAGACTTTTGGAGTACTGATTTGTGACTCAGCCCACGGCGTCACCATGCAGGCCAATCGCTTTAAAGGCGTGCGGGCAGCCAATTGCGACTCAACTGAATCGGCAAAACTGGCGCGAGAGCATGACGACGCAAATGTTCTATGTCTTTCGGCGCATTTTATAGATGAGCCCAAAATGCAAGAAATTGTAAGCACGTTCCTCGAGACTAAATTTGAAAGTTTAGAGCGACGAGTGCGACGGATAAATCGTTTAGACGAAAGGGAAGATTATGATTAGGGAAGTTTCGATTGTGCCGGCAATTTTGACCGATAATAAGCAAGATTTCAGGACACAAATCGAGCGAATCAATGTGTTTACACGCCGAGTGCAGATTGACGTGACGGACGGGGTGTTTGCGCCGACGCAGACACTGGATATTACAAATATTTGGTGGCCGAAAAACTGGGAGGCAGACCTACATTTGATGGCCAAAAGACCGTCTGAATATCTAGACACGATACTGAAACTCGGGCCGTCGCTATGTATTTTGCATGCCGAAGCAGACGAGGATCTACTGCCATCTTTTCAGGCCTTAAAAGGGGCTGGAATTAAAACTGGCGTGGCGCTTTTACCATCGACCTACCCTGGAGATGTCCGACAATATATCGACGCGGCAGACCATGTGCTGATTTTTGCAGGGCAACTAGGGATTCAGGGCAACCCTGCCGATTTGATGCAAATGGAAAAAATCCAACTGATTCGGGGTATGAAACCAGAAGTAGAGATCGGCTGGGACGGTGGGGCGAACAAAACCAATGTACGGGCGTTGGCGCATGCGGACCTGGACGTGATTAATGTGGGCGCGGCGATTTCGCAAGCCGAAAATCCAGCCGCGACATTCGAGGCTTTGGTGGCAGAAATTGACAAAAGTGGGGTAGTATTGTAATGGCACGGATATTATCGCTCGGCGCAGGTTTGCAGGATATTTATTTGATTGACCACGACGACCTAGTCGCAACCACGATTGGTGAGACGGCGATTTTTGGCAAAGTTTTGGTGGGGTCAAAAGTTGATATTGACAAAATTTCTTATGAAGTGGGCGGGGGTGGCATAAACACTGCAATTACTTTTGCAAGGTATGGCCACGAGACGATTTTCATGGGTAATTTGGGGCACGACCCAGCCGGGAATGCTATCATCAAAACTCTGGCACGCGAGGGAATTGATGATAGTTATGTGAATTTTTTGGAGCGCAAAACCACGGGGAGCTCGGTAATACTACTCGATTCAAAATCTGGCGAACGCACAATCCTGACCTGTCGGGGAGCGAGCGAGCAGTTTGGCAATTTTTCAGAAACGGATTTGGATTTAATTTCGCCAGATTGGTTGTACTCAGCAACTTTGCGCGGAGATTTGGAGACTTTTGCCAGATTCGGCAAAAAAGCAAGAGAAATTGGTACCAAAATTATGTTTAATCCTGGGGTTATGGAGTTAGAGCGGGCACCAGAGTTGATTCAGTTGTTAAAATATGTTGAAGTTTTGATTGTAAATAAGTCTGAAGCTGCAAAAATTGTGCCGGGGACAACTCTAGCAGAACTGTTGTATCGGCTAAAAAGCTACGTCGGGACAGTAATTATTACAGATGGGGCGATGGGAGGAATTGCCAGCAACGGCGAGGAGACCTATCGGTTTGGAATTTATGAGGACCAAAAGATTAAAGACGCAACAGGGGCAGGCGACGCGTTCGGGGCAGGATTTTTAGCCTCAATCGCAGCTGGCAAGAAGTTCAAAGACGCCTTGGTCTTTGCCTCTGCCAATTCGACCTCTGTAATCTCGAAACTTGGCGCAAACAAAGGGGCCCTGACCGGACGCGAAAAACTACACCCAATGCCAATTCAAAAAATATAAGGAGCAATATGCTACAAGATGACTTACTCAAAAAATTAACCATCGAAGATTTAGAGCGGGCTAATGCTTACGCTAAAGATTTAACGAACGGACTGCGGACCCTGCGCACTTTTCCGCAAGGAGTAACGGTATTTGGCTCGGCGAGGCTACCACAAGATAGCAAATATTGCAAATTAGCCTATAAACTCGGCGGACTGCTAGCCGAAAATGGGCATGCAGTCGTAACTGGGGGCGGTCCGGGGATTATGGAAGCGGCGAACCATGGTGCTTACGAAATTGGTGGGCGTTCAATTGGGTTAAATATCACTCTGGCGCATGAACAATTTCCTAATCCGTATCTAACAGATTGCCTGACTTTTGAATATTTCTTTGCGCGCAAGGTGTCGCTAGCAATGGCGTCAAAAGTATTCGCCTTTTTCCCTGGTGGATTTGGCACGATGGACGAAATTTCGGAAATTTTGTGCTTAATGCAAGAAGCTAAAATGCCTAAAATGCCTGTGTTTTTAATTGGCAAAGATTATTGGAAAAGTTTTGAAAAAGTTATTCAAAAAATGTTGAATTTAAAGTTAATTAGCAGTCGAGATACTAAAATTTTTACAATCACAAATGACGTAACTGAGGTAGTCAAAGCCGCCAATAAAATCGGGCACCCAAAAATCTCAGAAAATTTCTATGACGGGTTTAAAGAGGCGCGAGCGCTAGGGAAAGAGTAGCGAGGCGTTTAAGAATCAAAAAACCACTTTCCAGCATACTTAGGAAAGTGGTTTTTCTCTAGCTATCTAGTCTTAGTCTCGGGTTGGTTTCGGCGATGCGGATGAGTTCGTTGTATTTGGCAATGCGTTCTGAGCGAGAAAGCGAGCCGGTTTTGATTTGACCGGTGCCGAGTCCGACGGCGAGGTGTGCAATCGAGACATCTTCGGTTTCACCCGAGCGGTGCGACATGACGGTTTTGTAGCCAGCGCGTTTTGCGGTCAGCACGGCGTCGATAGTCTCGGACAGAGTACCGATTTGGTTGGGTTTGATCAAAATTGCGTTGGCGGCACCCATATCGATGCCTTTTTGCAAGAGTTCGACATTGGTGACAAACAAATCATCGCCCACGAGCTGGATTCTAGAACCAAAACGGGCGGTCATTTTTTGCCAATTTGCCCAATCGTTTTCTGCCAAGCCGTCTTCAATCGAAATTACTGGATAATTATTGATAATCCAACCGTACCAATTCATCAAGTCGTCCGCCGATTTCCAATCGCCGTTGGTTTTCAACACATAATGGTCGGTGTCGTAGAATTCACTCGCGGCAATATCCATCGCGATAGCAATATCGTCGCCGAGTTTGTAGCCTGCGCGTTCGACTGCTAGCCGAATGCACTCTAGAGGCTCGTTATTGCCGTCATGCACCCGCGGAGCATAACCGCCCTCGTCGCCCACGGTGGTCTGATAACCGCGTTCGGATAGCACATTTTTGAGAGCATGGAAAATTTCCGCCCCAAAACGTACCGCCTCGGCAATGTTTTCGGCAGAACGAGGAATAATCATGTATTCTTGAAAATCGGTTGACCACGAAGCATGCGCGCCCCCGTTCATCACATTCATCATTGGCATCGGAATCGACATTTCCTCGGTCGTACCAGCGAGCTCAGCGATATATTGATAAAACGGCATCCGGTTAGCCTTGGCGTTGGCCTTAGCATTCGCCAAAGAAACCGCCAAAATCGCGTTGGCGCCGAGATTAGACTTGTTTTTGGTGCCGTCTAGCTCTAGCATTAACTTGTCTACGGTGCTTGGTTCGGAAGTATTGCCTACTAAAACGTCCGAAATAGAAGAATTGACGTTCCAAACGGCCTTGAGAACCCCTTTACCACCAAAACGGCTCTTATCGCCGTCTCGAAGCTCCAACGCCTCTCCAGCGCCCGTAGAAGCCCCAGAGGGCACAATCGCCCGTCCAAACCCGCCATTTTCGAGCCAAACTTCCGCCTCGACCGTCGGATTACCCCTAGAATCCAAAACTTGCCTGGCCTTGATATTGCTAATTATCGAATTATCCATAAACTTTATTATACCATGATATAATAAACATAAGCAGAAAATAATAAAGGAGTATTTATGGAACAAAAAACTGGTCCGATGGGGACGGGGACACCGAACCCGTTGAACCCCAATTTAGCGCTGGACGCCAATCCATCGGAGCCAATGGTGCCGGTGCAGCCGACAATGACACAGCCGACGCCGGTGCAGCCGGCAGTGTCAGTGCAGCCAACAACGACACAGCCGACGCCAGCACAACCAATGGGCGTGGTAACAGATTTGAACGGGGTACCAACAGACACGAGCTACGACCCACTGAATCGCCCCATGGAGCAGGCAGTCAAAGAGGCCCCAAAAAAGCCTGTCAAGAAAAAATCCAAACTGGTAATTAACGCTATTATCTGTCTGATCTTGGCACTGGGTTGCGGAGTGGCAGCGGCTCTGATCATCGCCAATCTCGATCGTGGCGACGTGGTAGCGCAAGCTTTTGGGCGCCTGATTTCCGGAAAAGCCCCGACCAACACGGCGGTGGACGGAACAATTAACCTCACGGCAACAGACGATTCCGCTTTCATCACTGACGCGCAAATTTCTTTGCAAGGCGAACTTGTGCTGAGTTCGACCATCAATGCAATGAGTGCGAAGATTAACCTGAATACGATCACGGGGCGTAGTTATTCTCTTAGCGCGAGCGAAGTTTACGCAGCCGACGGGGATTTATATTTGAAACTTAACGGGTTTACTAACCTACTAGCCGAAATGACCGCGCCCGAAATCAGTAGCATGTTTGAGGTGGTAGATGGGGAGTGGATTCGTATCCCAACCGATAGCCTCGGAACGGTGCTGGGACTTGGCGAGAATAGCGTGCCGACCTGTACCGCGAACTTTGTTATGGAATTTGCCAATAACAGCAATAGCCTGATTGGGGCATATAATCGCACTCCGTTTATCGGTTCGACGACCGAGAATTTGAAAGTGACGAGCGAAAAAGACCCGATTTATTTAATTACGCTTGACCAAAATAATCTCGCCAGCTTCCTAGATAATTCGATCATCACTACGGCGATGAAAAATTACTCCAGTTGTCTAGCGATGTCGGCCGACCAGATAGATTCTGGGGCTGAAATTGCGAAAAATATCGTGGAGATGATGCCGGAATTTTATGTCGAGATCGATAAGGATTATAATTTCACCAGATTTTATACGGAAACAACCGCCGATGATACAAATGTAAGGGTCGATATCCGCTTTAGTTATCCTGATAATGTCAATATTTCGGAGCCGAGTGAATACAAAGATTTTTCGACGCTCTGGTCAGAAATATTTGGTCAGACCGAGGAATTCAATCTGATTGAGGAACGGGGTGATCTCTAGAACAGAGACAAACTTGACTTTTGGCGCAATCTGTGCTATAATTAGAATATGAACGAGGTCTTAAAACAAAAACTAAATAAACTCCCGACTACTCCGGGGGTTTATTTTCATAAAAACTCGCTCGGGGAAATTATCTATGTCGGCAAGGCGGCAGTGCTGAAAAATCGGGTGCGTCAATATTTCCAAAATTCAAAAAAGGATATCAAAACTCAGGCGCTAGTGCGCGAAATTGTAGACACCGATTGGATTACGGTCGAGACCGAGATGGACGCGTTGTTTCTGGAATCAGAAATGATCAAACGCTATATGCCGAAGTGGAATATTCTGCTCCGCGACGACAAAACGGTGTCGTATGTGCGGATCGACATGAAGTCAGAGGTGCCGCATGTGACATTTACGCGCAATCCCATTGATGACGGCGCGACTTATATTGGGCCGTTTTACGGCAAGGCGGCGGTCGAAAAAGCGGTACGGACGCTCAGGCGAATTTTTCCGTATTATGTTAGGCCTTATACTGGCAAAAAAACCCTCGATACGGACCTCGGGTTAACTCCCGGAATTGAAATTGGCAAATGTTCGGCAAAAGATTATAAACGAAATTTGCGAAAATTAATTCGTTGCCTTGAAGGGGGGCGCGAAGAGCTAATTCGGGAACTCGAAAAAACCATGGCAAAAGAGTCGGCGGCAGGGAATTACGAGTTAGCGGCGGAAGCGCGCGACCAAATTCGGGGACTAAAAGAACTACGCAAAAAAATTGTGTTTTCGGATAAGGAATTTTTGGATATTTCTTCGGATCAGGCTTTGAAACAACTCCAAGACCTGCTTGGGCTGGCAAAACCGCCGCGGCGAATTGAGGGATACGATATCTCGCACCAATCTGGTGAAAATACGGTCGGGAGCATGGTGGTGTTTATCAACGGGGCGGCAACGCGGAGTGAATATCGAAAGTTTAAGGTAAAAAGTTCTAAAAATGACGATTTGAAAAGTTTGCAAGAAGTGCTGACGAGACGACTAAAACACTCGGAGTGGGACTTCCCGGACTTAATTATCGTAGATGGCGGAGAAGGGCAAGTGCGGGCGCTTTTGCCGCTACTCCAGCCGCTGAATATTCCGATTATTGGGCGCGACAAATCGGGCGACCATGGTCGAAATGCCAAGGTTAAACTCGTGTTTCCCCAAAAACCCACCGCCTCTCGGCTAAGCGAAGCAACCTATGAGACAGAAAATGAGACGCAAAGTTTATGCGTGATGGATTTGGCGCCTAGCTCCCATGTCGGCCGTTTAATCGCGCGCGTCGATGAAGAAGCGCACCGTTTTGCGATCACTTATCATTCTTTACTCCAGCGAAAAAACATGCTAAAATAGACGTAGGAGTTATTATGAATGTAGGAAATTTCTTTGAAGTAGTAGTTTTCATTTCGGCAATTCTGACGATTTTGTTGATTTTGTTGCAACAACGTGGAGCGACGCTTGGGGCCGGCTCGGGAAGTTCTAGCGAATTATATACGACACGGCGGGGTCTAGAAAAATCATTATTTGTCACGACGATTGTTACGACGGTAGTGTTCGTGGTATCAATTCTAGGACTATTAATTATCCCTGTATAAAATGGCAAAATCTTTAAAAAAGAGTGGGCAAAAAATCATTCGCAAATTTTCGCGGGCAGCGGTGGAGGTTGGCACCAAAAGTAGCGAACGAATTCGGCGAAATTTTATCGACCGACTGATAAATGTACGCAATGTGCGACTTTTGATTTTGGAATGGTGCCTGCTGGTAAGTGCGTTAATCATGCTGGCTTTGACGCAGGCTTTTTGGTTTGGTGATTCGTACGCGGAAGACGTTTACACAACTGGCGGAACCTATACTGAGGCGACAATCGGCGATGTTAATTCGATGAACCCGCTATTTGCCACGACTAACAGTGAAAAAGTACTGAGTAAATTAATGTTTGCAACTCTGACGGCGGTGGATAGGTCGGGGCACATCAAAGCCGAGCTCGCGGAGACAGTGCGATCGTCGGCAGATGGACGCGAATGGACCTTGAAATTACGCGACGGGCTAAAATGGTCGGACGGGGAGCCGATTACTAATGCGGATGTGCTATTTACGGCGGAGTTGTTGAAAAATCCGATCGCAAACACGATATATGACACAAATTTAACAAATGTCAAGGTGTCCGAAAATGAAAACGGGGAAATTGTTTTTACTTTGGCGTCACCGTATGCGGATTTTATGTCGGCGCTGAATTTCCCGATTGTGCCGCAGCATATTCTCGGCGAGGTGGAACCGCAAAACCTGATTGAACATAGTTTTTCGAACGCGCCAGTAACTTCGGGGGCATTTACTTTTAATGCCTTGCAGAATAACGGAAGTGGCGAAAAAGTGTTCTATCTGTCAGCGAATAATGAGTATTATGCAGGGCGGGTGATGCTGGATACTTTTGCGGTGCATACTTATGCTAGCAAGGATGAAATTGTAAATGCGGTCAATGCGGGGTTGGTGACTGCAACGGCAGAACTTTCGGGTGCAGATATCGCTAAAGTGAATAATGGGCAGTTTAATCAGCGTAGCGCAGGGCTAAATACGGGCGCGTTCATGTTCTTTAATACCACACGCAAAACGGTCAGCTCCAAAGAACTGCGCCGAGCAATTCGGCAGGGAATTAATCTTGAAAAAGCGCGGGCGGAAGCCAAAGATACCGAAGCTTTGGATTTTCCTTTGCTGAGCTCGCAAATTGAAATTAATAGTTACCCAACTTTGCCGGCGCAAGATTTCGAGACTGCCAAGGCCAAAATCGCGGAGCTTAGCGGTGGCGAAAAAATACATCTAGACATTGCTACTGTCGATACCGACTTTTTGCCGGAGGTAACTCAGGCAGTAGCGGACGATTTGGAGGCGCTGGGGTTCGAGGTGAATGTTTCGGTATATAACGAAAATCAGGAATTTATTAATAACGTCGTCGCGCAACGCAGTTATGATATTTTGATTTACGAGATTGAGCTTGGAGCCGAGCCGGATTTGTTGCCGTATTATCACTCGTCGCAGGTTTCTGGGGCGGGGCTAAATTTGTCAAATTACCGCAACTCGCTAGTAGATGATTTGTTGCTCGGGGCGCAAAATACGGTGAATAGCGAACTGCGCGCCAAAAAATATCAGACTTTTTTGGAATATTGGGCAAATGACGTGCCGGCAATTGGGTTATATCGTCCAAATTTGACCTATTTTTACAATCGTAATGTGCGTACATTTAGCAATGACCTGCGTCTAGTTACGGCGATTGACCGTTTTGGCGACGTGGCGGATTGGGCGGTAGACAAAACTACTAAAAATAAAACTCCCTAAACCCAAATTTTGTGTTATAATAATTGTAAGCGCGCGTGGTGGAATTGGTAGACACGCTACCTTGAGGTGGTAGTGGCCACATTAACGGCTGTGCTGGTTCAAGTCCAGTCGCGCGCACCAAGTCCTGTAATTTTGAATAGCGTCGGCGAGAGCTTCGTGGCCGAGGACAGAGCAGTGGAATTTGTGTTTTGGCAAGTTGCCGAGAAAATCGTCGATGTCTTCAGCAGTGATATTTAAGGCCTCGTCCAAAGTTTTACCCTTAGCGAGTTCGGACAGGGCCGAAGTCGAGGCGATAGCCGAAGCGCAACCGTAAGTTTTCCAGCGCAAATCTACAATCCGGTCGTTTTGAACTTTGATATACATTTTCATTTGGTCACCACAAATTGGGTTGCCAACCAACCCGACTGCGTCGTAATCAAACTTACTTTCGTCACCCATCAAAAAATTGCGCGGGTTTAGAAAATGTTCTTTGACGGTTTCCGAATAAATCCAATCTTCGTTTTCCATTATTTTTCCTCCGTGTTAATAGTGCTGATTTGTTGTAAGCGATTAATAATTGGTGGCAAAACGCGCATCACTTCTTCGATGTCCGCTCTAGTATTCCCGAGTCCGAACGAGAACCGAATTGAAGAATGAGCCACTTCGGCGTCGCCAGTTTTCGCCATTAAAACGTGGCTCGGTTTGGCATCGCCCGCAGCACAGGCCGAACCAGTAGAAACGATGATGCCTTTAGCGTCAAGATAGAGCTGAATTGACTCACCTTCGGCTGCCTGAAAGGACGCATTCAAGATATTTGGCAAAGATTTACTTGGCCGAATATCAGTGTTTAAGCTACAACCCGGAATTTCAGCGAGCAGCCGCCGAGCTAGGTCGTCGCGAAGTTCACGTATTTCATGGTCGTATTTTTGCCAAGTTTGTTGTTCGAGCATAATTTCTAGGGCCTTGCCAAACCCCGCAATGCCGACAGTATTATAAGTACCGCCACGGCGCCCATGTTCTTGATTTCCGCCAACTATCAGGGGCGAAAACGGCGCGCCAGTGCGGACAAACAACGCCCCCACGCCAGCCGGTCCGCCGATTTTATGCGCACTAAAGGTGGCATAATCTAGTCCGAGTTCGTGCGCATTTAGCGGGATTTTACCCAGCACCTGCGTTAGGTCGGAGTGAACAAAGGCATTTTCGGCGTGGGCCTGCTCTATGATTTTGCTAAGACCTAGAATTTCACCCGTTTCATTATTTGCCAGCATGTACGAATATAGTTTCGGGGTTTTCTGGCCAGAAAATTGTCGGGCTGGCTCAATGATCGAATGATGTTCGAGCGGGGAAGTTTCAATTTCGTGCCCCGCGAAAGTATGGATAACAGTATTATTGGACTCGCTGGCGCCAGAAGTAAAAATAATTTCCGCTGGGTCCGCACCAACTGCCTCTGCCAGCAATTTGCGCGCGTGTTCAATGGCGTTTTTGGCGCGATGCCCCGGCGTATGCAAGGCC
The DNA here is from genome assembly GCA_963637115.1 of bacterium. Lineage (GTDB taxonomy): Bacteria > Patescibacteriota > Saccharimonadia > Saccharimonadales > Saccharimonadaceae > Nanosyncoccus. The sequence continues at coordinate 81,581 of CAVHLO010000001.1, forward strand.
GAAGCGTTGGCAAAAAACTCTTTTTCCGCCCGAATCATCGCTTCTAGCACTTCCGGCAATATCGGCGTCGTCGCCGCATAATCTAAATACACCATAATTAATATAATTATAGCATTTTTGAACTTGTCATGCTATAATTAAACAAACAAGGAGGTAAATGAGAAAAATAGTTAGTGTTTGTTTGGCGGGGTTATTGGCGGTATTTGGCTTTGCGCTGTCTAGCCAAAATGTACAGGCTGAAGGCGAAGAAGAAACACCGCTTACAAGCTTAACTTTAACACCAGTGAGCCGAACCTTGATTTTGAAATCCGAAACAACTTATGACGGTACTTTAAAAGTCACCAATGACGGCTCCGATGATATTAGGGTCGAGGTGCATGCGTCGCCGTATTCTTATGTTTATTCTAGCGAGACGGATTTATACCAGCTAGGCTTTAACCAAGAGAATAATTACACACAAATTTCGCGCTGGATCACGATAAAGGACACGAACGGGAATTATGTTGAGAATCCGTATTTCCAAATCCCTAAAGGCGAAACGTTAGAAATCGAATACAAAATCACGACTCCGAGCAACATTCCAGCCGGCGGACAATATGCGGTATTGTTTGTGCAGACCGTTTCGGGTAGTACGGGCGGCGGAATTCAAGCCGAGGCTAGCGCAGGAATGCTTATTTACGGACATTCATCCGAGGGCGAGACTAATGTTTCGGCAGAAATTCGGGAGATGAAAATTTCGCAAGGCGCGGACACCGAGACCACGACCGAAAACAATGCCGGAACTAGCAATGGTAATATATTCAAAGCGTCTGCCAAAGTAAAGAATACCGGAAACGTAGACTTTTTTGCCTATGGAAAGCTCAAAGTTGAGCCGATTATTGGCTTTAGTTCGTATGAAACTCCCGAAAGCACAAGCACACCGTCGGTAATTCCAGAGTCTGAACGCGTAGTCGAAGACGAATGGGCAGAAGCTCCGAGCTTCGGGATTTATAAAGTGACTTGGACGGTGACCGCCGGAGAAAGCAAGGAGACAATTGAACAGGTTTTCTTCTTAATTCCGCCAGCCGCTATAATTATTGCCATAATTGTCTTGACAATCATAATCGTTTTGATTATAATGGGTGTAAGGAAGCGTAAAGAGCGTCGTTCTCGGCTTGCGATTTAACCGAGCGACATAAAAACTCTTTACAAAACCGAAACAAACATAAAACATAAAAAAGAGAGTGTAGAGCATGAAAAGAAAACACAAAAAAGTAGTTGGCTTTTTGGGGCTAGCCATCGTTGCGGTAGTAACGGTAGTGGCTGCACTGATGCCGACGCCAAATACCCAAGCTACTACCAGTGTTACCGATACGATTACGGTGCGCGTGGTAGATAATACGCCAGAAATCATTATGATTTCGCCGGCGGACGGGACAGAATTTGTCTATCCGAACCAAGAAATTGGTTTTGATTATGAAGATTCTAATACCGTCGTGGCGTCATTACATTATACGAACAACGCTGGGGTAGAATATACGTATATTATTAAAGATTTAAATCCGGACTTTGAGCCGGGAACAGAGACATTCGGCACGGATTTGGCGTATTATGGCTATGGGGATTATACGCTAACTGTGCGGGGCGAGGGACTGAATGAGGTCTACGACGAGAAAATAACCCATTTTTCGTATCTCCCAGTTAAAGCGACGGCAACCGAGGACGCCGAGCATGACGTAAAGGTAGATTTGGATTATGACCCAGAAAATACCGACGTCCAAAAAATTGTTATCGAGATACGCGACGAAAATGGCAACCCGATCGAGGGACTAGATGCAACTACGATTTATCCGCCGGCTACTAGCACTACGATTAGTTTTAGCGACGCCGATTTGCCGGAAGGAACTTACACTATTATCGTTACGACCTACGACGGGGAAGGAAATATCATTTACCAACCTTACCAATTCACGATTACCTACGCAGGACCCGAAGAAGTCCCAGTGCCAGATACTGGCGGGCTGTTTGCGGGCGTGGATATTTCAAAAACAGATTATCTGATTACGGGAATTGTGATTTTTAGCATGATTGCGATTGCAGGGATTATGCTACTCACAAACAAGCGCGAAAAGAAAACTACTAAGAAACGTCGTTAAAAACATTGTTAAAAATCTGGGCAAGAACAGCCTAAAAATACCAAGGCCAGCCCAGAGTGTCTAAAAATCAAATGCTCTACAAAAAATCGGGCGCCACTGCGAGGGTGCCCGATTTTTGCACAGTATCTATTCAGTAACGCCGAGTTCAATGCGTTTGAATTGACGAATAGTAATATTCTCGCCAGTGCGAGCAATGGCTTCTTTGATGAATTCTGCTACGGTTTTGGAATCGTCCAAAATGTAAGGCTGGTTCATCAGAACCTTGTCCGCAAAAGCTTTTTTGATTTGACCTTCTAGAATTTGTGCTTTCATGTTCTCTGGGCCGTGGAAATTAGCCTCGAGTTCTTTCATCTTGGCAGCTCGCGCTTCCTCTGGAATGTCTTCCTCGCTAACATAAAGCGGATTCATCGAAGCAATTTGCATAGCGATTTGGTGCGCCAGAGTTTTGAATTCGTCGGTTTTTGCCACGAAAGAAGTTTCGCAGTTGACTTCGACGATGGCACCAAGTCGGCCGTCGTGAATATAAGCATCGACTAAGCCTTCGCGAGTTTCGCGATCGCCGCGCTTCTCGGCCTTGGTCAGACCTTTTTTGCGCATAGCGTCGAGAGCTTTGTCGAAATCGCCTTCGGCTTCGACCAAGGCTTTTTTGGCATCGGTCAAACCGACGCCAGACAGTTCTTTTAATTTTTTGATTTGCTCAATTGTAATTTCAGCTTTTGCCATTTTGCCTCCTAGTTTTTGCCTGCTTTAATTGCTGCCACGACATAATCGAGAATTAATGTAGTAGCCTTGATAGAATCGTCGTTTGCGGGGATGACGTAGTCGATCGCGGTCGGATCAACATTGGTGTCGACCATAGCAAAGACTGGAATATTCAAGATATTCGCTTCTTTGATCGCATTCTTTTCCTCGTTTGCGTCAATCACGAAAATCGCTGCTGGTTGTTCGGTCAAATCTTTGATGCCACCGTAGCGCTCGTTTAGGAGGTCAATTTCCTCTTGGAAACGTTGCACTTCGAGCTTCGAGTAGCGGTTTTCCAGCTCGCCCGAGGCCATTTTGCGCTCCAAGTCTTTCAGCTTTTTGATTTGGCGATTGACGGTCTCGACATTGGTTAAAGTTCCGCCGACCCAACGCTCAGTAACATACGGCATATCTACCGATTCAGCAGCTGTTTTAACTACTTCTTTGAGTTGCTTTTTAGTGCCGACAAAGAGGATTTTTTTGCCAGATTTGGCGATTTCCGTAAGTTTCGGCAGAGCAGTTTCTAGGCCGGCTACGGTTTTTTCAAGGTTGATAATGTGGATACCACTCCGTTTAGAATGGATATATGGCGCCATTTTTGGGTGCCAACGGCTCGTCTTGTGCCCAAAATGAGCACCAGCTTCGAGCAGAGCTTTCATATCGACAGTTGTTGCCACGATATTTCCTTTCTCTTCACTTCCAGAAATCTACCGCTTATCTCCGTAAACGGTCAGGAAACCTCCCAGAAGTTGTTTCGTTAAATTAATATATAATTTCATTATATCACAGATGGCGAAAAAAGTAAAGACCTCGAGGATTATAAACCTATAGCATAATTACGACGAGAGTAGTATAATAGTGATATGAGAGAGGAGGTTAGACCCCGAAAGGGTTCAATAAAAATAATTATGAAAAGTAATAAAAAATTAACCAAAATAAATTCTATCAAACTTCGGGCGCTGACGACTTTGGTGATACCATTTATAACGTTGTCGTTTATGCCGGTTTCGGTATTTGCCGGTGCCGACGCCGACGATATCGATGCGGTCTACATCAATGATCTTACAACTCCCGTGAAAGACGAAGCCCTAACTTTCGCGACAATCCCTGAAAATAGCAATTACACGATCACTAGCCAATATTGGTATCCGTCAAATGAGACGCCAGAGAGCGGAATCACACCCGAAAGCGACAATAAAATTCCTGATGAAACTAAATATTACACTTATCAAATCATACTAACTGCGAAAGATGGTTATAAATTCCCGAAATGGGAAGATACTACTTTTTTCGGCGGCGGCATCTATATCAATGGCACTGGTGATCTCATTGGCGTCATTGATAAAGAATTAGTGAGCGAGGATTCAAAACAACTCACTCTTACTATGTATAAAAATAAAGAGGTTTTTGCTGGTATCATAGATAGTGTTGCCGTGAATGATGTAATTTTGTCTTATTCTATTGGAGATGAACCTAGCGCAACCGCCAAAGTCCCAGACGACGCACATTATACAATTTTATACGAGAGGTGGGAAGAACAGAATACCGACGGCACTTTCGCCTTCTGGGTTTCTAATGACAGTTATTACATTGAAACGATGGGCAAATTCAGTACCTTTAAAAAAGATTCATCATATAAATATTCCGTTAGAGTGAAGGCAGATCAGGGTTGGGAGTTTGAAGATGAGATGGCTAGCGAAAATATAACTCTAAATGGTGAGAACATCGACGGTTTTGTAAGTGACTACGGAACCAGCAAAAATAAGTTTATGCGAATTTCTGTGTCTGAAAGCATGATACCAACGCCAGCCACCGAACCTGAAGAATCGGAAGAGTCTTCGACGACCAAAACTGATGACACGGAGACCGCTATCAAAGCTCCCGAAACTGGTCTGGCTACGAATCCAACCAATTCAACTTCATTAAAGACTAGTAACATAATTGGGACAATTTTGTGCGGCACGTTGATATTCATTAGCGGTGGAATCATAATCGGTGCAACAATTGTGAACAGAAGTAAACAATAAAATACCTAAATATATGGAGTTTTGAGCTATACGGGTTTACTTTTTAGAAAAAGTTTGGTATAATTAGGGGCAATTATGAGTAAAAAAGAGTTACATCCTAAAGATTATCGCGACGTCGTGTTTTCCGACGAAGCGGCTGGGTTCTCCTTTTTGACTAAGTCCACTGCCAAAAGCGACGAGACTATCAAATGGGAAGACGGCAACGAATATCCGTTGGTCAAGGTGCAAATTTCCTCGGCTTCACATCCATTCTTCACTGGCGAAGAGAAGATTATCGATACGGAAGGTCGAGTGGATCGCTTTAAGGCACGGGCCGAAAAAGCAGCCAAGATGAAAGCCGCGCTCGAGAATAAAGCTAAGAAATTAGCCAAAGAAGCCGAGAAAAAGGCCGAAAAGCTGACCGAAACGGAAACTAAATAAGCACAAAAACTAGCCTAGAGGCTAGTTTTTTGTTATAATGAGAGTAGCTAAAAAGGAGTGTATATGTTTGATACCAAAGAAGACCGCAAAAAAATGGAAGCTACCATGGAGCGGTTCAAAAATGAACTCAAGAAATTACGGACAGGACGAGCGCATCCAGATATGCTGTCGGGGATAAAAATCGAGGTTTATGGGCAAGTAATGCCGTTAAATCAAGTCGCCAATGTTACTGCAGCGGACGCGACAATGTTAATAATCACGCCCTTTGACCCGTCGAATATCGCGGCTATCTCGAACGCCGTGCGTGCCGATCAAGCACTAGGACTCAATCCAGCAGATGACGGGCGAGTAATTCGGGTGCCGATTCCGGCTTTGACCGAAGAGCGACGCAAGGAGATCGTAAAGAATGCGGCAGGGAAAGTCGAGGAGGCAAAGGTGGCACTGCGCAATGTGCGAGAAGATGCGCGCAAGGCCATTAAGATTGCCGACGAAATGAGCGAGGATATCAAAAAACGCGCTGAGAAAGAAATTGACGAGTTGACTAAGGAATTTAGTAATAAGATCGACGCTGAATTTAAAAATAAATCCGACGAAATCATGAAGATATAATTCTATTATATCATACTTTGGAGAAAAAGTCAATGAATACAGAGAAAAAACTGCAACATTTAGGGATTATTGCCGACGGCAATCGTCGTTGGGCGAAAGAGCGGGGACTTTCAACCTTGGAAGGGCATAAACGGGGGCTCGAGGTGATTGAAGAATTAATCGGGGAGGCGATGACGCAAAAAATCCCTTATGTGAGTTTTTTCGTGTTCTCGACGGAAAACTGGGGGCGAAGCGAGGCGGAAGTTTCGTACCTGATGAAGCTGGCAGACAAGCACATTATGCGCCTCGCAAAAAAGATGCTTGAAAAAAATGGGCGTCTGTTGGTCCTCGGCGCAAAAGACGGGCGAGTGCCGGTTAAGCTCGCCAGCACAATTGAAAAAGCCGAGAAAATGACAGCCGAGTGCGACGGAATCACGGTGGGGTTTTGCTTTAACTACGGCGGAGAACAAGAAATCGCCGACGCGGCAACAATTGCAAGCGAGGTCGAAGGCAAAATTACGCCCGAAACAATTCGTAAGCACCTTTATCATCCAGAAATTCCGGCGGTAGATATGGTGGTGCGAACTTCGGGAGAAGAGCGCATTTCGGGATTTATGCTCTGGCGGGCGGCCTATGCAGAACTGATGTTTATTAAAAAATATTTCCCAGAGATGACGCCGGCGGATATTAGCGAAATCATTGCCGAATACGAAAAACGCAACCGCCGTTTTGGAAAATAATGGTATAATAAGGTTATGGATATTTTTATAGGTGTGGTTGTGGGGTTGCTTGTGCTGATGACGCTGGTTACTCTACACGAATTCGGACATTTTATGGCGGCGCGCCGAAACGGCGTGAAGGTTCTGGAATTTGGAATTTGCTTTCCGCCACGGGCGATCGCCTGGGTCAAAGACCCAAAAACGAAAAAATGGCGAAGACTACCCAAAAAAGATTGGAAAACACCGCAAGAAGGGCTGATTTTTAGCCTGAACTGGCTGCCGATTGGCGGTTTTTGCCAGATGGACGGAGAATCCGACGCCGACACGCGTAAAGGGACTTTTGGAGCGGCTAGTTTTTGGGCTAAAACCAAGATTTTGTTCGCGGGCGTGGCGATGAACTGGCTGGTGGCGATTGTGATTTTTACGATTTTGGCTTGGACGGGGATGCCGGAATTTTTGGACGGTCAATTTACGATCGCGGCGGACGCTAGAACCGAGGCCACGCCAGTGCAGGTGAGTTATGTTGCGGAAAACTCGCCAGCCGAGCGGGCAGGGTTTATGGAAGGGGATTATATTACCGCGATTGACGGACAGGAAGTTTGGCGAGCAAGTGAGATTAATGACTATAACCGCCAGCACGCAGGGGAAGAGGTCGTATATACGCTAAACGATGACGAAGAAACGACGGTGATTTTGAATACTAGCGACGCCGAATATCTACTGGGAATTACCATGACCTCGACGCAAACTCTAACCTATGCGACTTGGTCAGCGCCGATTGTTGGGGTGGGGCTAACCACGCAACTGACCGGCGAGACTTTTAAGGGAGTCGGGACGATGCTTTGGGACCTAGTCTCGGGAGTGGCTAGACAATTTAGTGGAGACGCAAGCGTGCGCGAGAGCGGGCAAGAGGCGATTTCGGCTGTAGGCGACTCAGTGTCCGGTCCAGTAGGGATTGTAGGGCAACTGTTTCCAGCCTTTACGGCGGCGGGGCCGAGAAGTTTGGCCTTTCTTGCGGCACTGATCAGTGTTTCGTTAGCCTGTATGAACGTGTTGCCTATCCCAGCATTAGACGGCGGGCGGTGGCTACTAATTGCAATCTATAGACTACGCAAGAAAAAATTAACCAAAGAAGTAGAGGAAAAAATCGTGGCGCGAGCGATGATGGCGTTACTCGCACTGATTTTCTTAGTAACAATTCTAGATATTATTAAAATTACCAATGGAGGTTAAAATGAAAAAAGTAGCGACGGAGGCGCGTCCAAAATTGCCGAAAAAACAGGGGTGGAAGCTAGCGGCGAAGCTGCTCGGATTGGCACTCTGGGCAATGATAGTAGTGACTGTGACGCAAATTGTCGTTGGTATAGTGATGATACGGATAATGATGGCGATAATGGGGAATTACGATTCCGCTGTCGAGATGTTAAACGAGCCGGTCTGGACGGCGGTGTTTATGGCGGCGGCGTATTCTCTGGCAGTGGTGATTCTGATTTTCTTGTCGCCACGGCTGTACAATCTCGTAATGCGGCGTAGGAATAAGCGTCTTAAGAAGCCGATTTTGGCGCAAGTTCCTAGTCGTAAAGAATTGGGACTAACTGGACTGCCGACTTGGACGGATCTCGGACTGGCGCCAGTGGGGTTTGTGGCATATTTGCTCCTTGCCGTGGGGCTTACGACGGTGTTTTCGCTGTTTCCGTGGTTTAATGCTGAAGAGGCTCAAGATGTAGGATTTAATATTTTGTCGGCTAATAGCGACCGAATTTTGGCGTTTCTGGCTCTGGTGGTGATTGCACCGATTGCGGAAGAGATTATTTTTCGGGGGTGGCTGTATGGTAAATTGCGCAAAAATTTATCAGACAAAACAGCTAACTGGCTAGGGATGACAATTGCGATAGTGCTAACCTCGCTGGCTTTTGGGATTATGCATAGGCAATGGAACGTGGGCGTGAATGTGTTTGCAATGTCGGTTGCAATGTGTGGACTAAGAGAAATCACGGGGACGGTTTATTCTGGGATTGTGCTACATATGCTCAAAAACGGGCTGGCGTTTTATCTGTTATATGTGGTCGGAATGTGATATAATCATTCTATGAGATTATCGAAAACTTTTGTCAAGACTTTGCGCGAGGCGCCAAAAGATGAGACGGCGAAAAACGGCGCGCTACTTACTCGGGCGGGCTATATTCATAAAGAGATGGCGGGGGTATATGATTATTTACCACTGGGGCTAAGAGTTCTAGAGAATTTGAAAAATATCATCCGCGAGGAGCTGAATAAGCTCGGCTGCGAAGAGGTTTTTATGTCGGCGCTACAGAATCCGGAACTTTGGGAGAAAACTGGGCGTTTTTCGGACGCAGAGGTAGACATTTGGTTCAAAACCGAGCTGGCTGGGGGTGGACTACTAGGGCTTGCGCCAACACACGAAGAACCGATGGTGAATTTGCTCCGCAAATATGTGACCAGCTATAAGGATCTGCCCCAAGCTACATATCAGTTCCAAAATAAATTCCGAAACGAGCTACGGGCAAAGTCGGGGATTTTGCGTGGGCGAGAATTTATGATGAAAGATTTGTATAGTTTCCATACTTCGGAAGAGGATTTAGACCGATTTTATGAGCAAGTCGAGGGGGCTTATGCGCGGATTTTTGAACGCGTGGGGCTAGGAGATTGTACTTATAAAACTTTTGCGAGTGGAGGGATTTTTGCTAAATTCTCACACGAGTACCAAACTCTACTACCGGTAGGTGAAGATACGGTGTATTATAACGCGGATAAGTCGCTAGTTTTCAATAAAGAAGTGTTTACGCCGGAGGTTTTGGGTGATTTCAACGAAAAAGCGGAGAATTTCAAAGAAACTACGGCGGCAGAAGTGGGAAATATCTTTAAATTGAAATTTAAATATACCGAACCGTTAGATCTGAAATTCGCAGACGAGAATAACGAACAAAAAGTGGTGTATATGGGATGCTATGGGATTGGCGTATCACGCCTTATGGGGGTGATTGCGGAAAAATTTGCCGACGAAAAGGGGCTAGTCTGGCCGGAAACGGTAGCGCCGTTTAAGTACCATGTGATTGGGATTGGCGAGCAGGGCATTAAAGCGGCGGAGGAATTTTACGCCGCACACGAGAGTGAGACGCTGTTTGATGACCGCGACAAGCGGGCGGGCGAGAAATTTGCGGATGCAGATTTGATTGGTTTGCCGACGCGAATTGTATTCTCAGACAAAACCTTAGCCGACGATAGCGCCGAGGTAAGCAACCGTCAGAGTGGCGAAACCAAACTAGTCAAATTGTCTGAAATTTAGGCTTGACTTTAAAGTAGTTTTTTTATAAACTAGAGTAAGTTTAAATGGAGTTTTGATTATGATTAAAAAAAGCGTGGCTTTAACCGCAGAGGGGAAAAAAGAATTAGAACAAGAGCTAGAGGCCCTTATTGCTGAGCGCCCAGTGATTGCCGAGAAGATTGCAACAGCGCGATCGTTTGGCGATTTGTCGGAAAACGAGGAATATTCTTCGGCGCGCAACGAGCAAAAAATGGCGGAAAGCCGAATTTTGGAAATTCAAGAGCTTTTGAAAAATGCTAAGGTTATCCGAGGTGGTAAAAAAGACAAAGTAGCACTTGGTGCGACCGTGGTGCTAGATTTCGGCGGCAAAAAGGTAGAATATACCTTGGTCGGGCCGACCGAGGCAAATCCACTAGAAGGTAAAATCTCAAACGAATCGCCGATCGGCAAGGCTTTGCTAGGTAAAAGCGCTGGTGAAGATTTTGAATTTAACGGAAAGAAAGTTAAAGTTTTAGAAATTAAATAAAGCTTTTAAAATTTTCAGCCTTCTTATGACAAATGGAAAGAGCTTTTTATCTTTATCTAGGCAAGTTTAGAAAAATCTCCGTTTTTATGTTATAATAACAGTATGATTTTAGATGATTACAGAAATGAAAGATTGCGAAAATTAGAAGAGGTGCGGGCGAAGGGCATTGATCCGTATCCGGCGAAAAGTTTTCGCAACACTAAAATTTCGGAAATAATCGACCATTTTGACGAAAAACAGGGGCAAGAAGTGGTGATTGCGGGGCGAATCGTGGCGATTCGGTCGTTTGGAAAATTGGCATTTGTTAAAGTGCGCGATTATTTTGGTGAAGTGCAGATTTTTATGAAAGCTGGCGAAGTGCGCGAAGGTGAGTTTGGCGTGAAAGAAATTAAACTGCTCGACGTGGGCGATTTTATTGAGGCGCGCGGAATTGTCGACAAGTCGCAGACTGGTGAAATTTCGGTGTTTGCAAATTCGGTGCGACTGCTTACTAAAACTCTGCGGCCATTGCCAGAAAAATTCACGAACAAAGAAGAGCGCTATCGGCGGCGTTATGTGGATATGAATGTTAATCTGGAAGTGCGCGAGCGGTTGGTGCGCAGATCGAAATTTTGGCAAGCGACGCGTGATTTTATGAACAAACACGGATTTATCGAAATTAATATCCCGATCCTTGAGCACACCACAGGTGGAGCGGACGCGACGCCGTTTGTGACGCATATGAATGCGCTGGACGAGGATTTTTATCTGCGGATTTCGCACGAATTGCCGTTGAAGCGGTTACTCGGCGGTGGGTTTGAAAAAGTTTACGACATTGGCGCGCGGTTCCGAAATGAAGGCGTCGACGATGAGCACTTACCAGAACATATCGCGTTCGAGGCTTATGCGGCATATGAAAATTACGAAGATGGCATGAAGTTTTACGAGGAAATGATTAAATATGTGGCGATGGAGACGTGGGGAACGCTGAAATTCAACGTCGGCGGGTTTGAAATTGACCTAGATTGCGAATGGCCACGTATCAAATATGCAGATTTATTGAAAGAAAAGTTTGATGTCGACGTATTCAAACCGGATCGCGAGCAACTGGTGAGAATTTTGAAAGAACATGGCGTAGAAACAAATTTTGATGTGTCGGAAGCGAGGCTGATTGACCACGTTTGGAAATTAATTCGTAAAACTTCGGCTGGGCCGTATTGGCTAATTGAAGAGCCTTTAAACTTGTCGCCGCTCGCGAAGAAATCGGCGGAAAATCCGTTGGTGACGGAACGGTTCCACCCGATTATTGCGGGAACTGAGATGGGAAATGGTTTTTCGGAACTCAACGACCCTTTGGATCAGCTTGAGCGTTTCGAAGAACAACAAGCAGCGCGCGATGCCGGCGACGAAGAGGCGCAGATGCTAGACCGTGATTTTGTCGAGATGCTAGAGTATGGCATGCCGCCAGCTTGTGGTTGGGGCAATTCGGAACGGAATTTTTGGCTGCTCGAAGGCGTGCCGGGAAGGGAAGCAGTGCCGTTTCCGACTATTCGCCGACAATCGGAAGAATAATCTACGATTTCTGGTTTTAATTGCTGGTTTCGCTATGCGATTCTACAAATCGGTTATTAGAATTCAATTTCTTTGTGGCGGGATTTTTGGCCACGGGTGATTTTGAGGCTAGTTTTCGGAACATTCAAATACCCTGCAAGGACTTTCAAAAGTGCGGAATTCGCCTCGCCATCATGTGGTTTCGCGCGCAGAAAAACCGTCAGTTCACGTTCGCCAGTTTCAACTACTTTTTCCTGCGAACTACCCGGTTTGACGACAACTTGATATTTCATGTATTTTATTATAGCGTGATATAATAAATAAGTGAATAAGTTCAAATTAGTTTCCAAATTTCAGCCGATGGGCGACCAGCCGGCAGCGATTAAAACGCTGACGGACGGGATTTTGGCGGGCCGAAAAGAACAGACTTTGCTCGGGGTGACAGGATCGGGAAAAACTTTCACCATGGCGAACATTATTCAAAATACACAACGACCGACTTTAATTCTGGCGCATAACAAAACTCTTGCAGCGCAACTCTATGCCGAATTTCGGGAGTTTTTTCCCGAGAATGAGGTGCATTATTTTGTATCGTATTTTGATTATTACCAGCCGGAGGCTTATATCGCTTCGACTGATACTTATATCGAAAAAGATTCGGCGATTAATGACGAAATCGACCGCTTGAGACATGGTGCGACCGAAGCGCTGCTAACGCGGAACGACGTGATTGTGGTTTCGTCAGTATCGTGTATCTATGGGATTGGTTCGCCGGCAAATTATCTTGCGATGTCGCTCGAGATTAAAATTGGCGACGCCGTGTCGCAACTGGATTTTATTCGACATTTAGTTTCGATGCAGTATCACCGCAACGACCTAGCGTTCGAACGGGGGAATTTTCGAGTGATGGGCGACACGATTGATTTGTATCCGGCGAACGGGGAATATGCGTATCGGTTTGAATTCGGATTCGACACTTTGGAAGAGATTAAAATTGTCGACCCGCTGACTTTTGAAGTGCGCGAAAAACCAAAAAACTTACACATTTTTCCGAATACGCATTATGCCACGCCAAAAAATCAACTCGAAAAAGCACTCGTGGCCATTCGAGCGGAATTTGAAGAGCGGTTGAAATATTTTGAAAAACATGAAAAATATCTCGAAGCGCAGCGGCTGAGTCAGCGTACAAAATACGATCTGGAAATGTTAAAAGAAACTGGGTTTGTGAAAGGGATCGAAAATTATTCACGGCATCTCGACGGGCGCAAAGCGGGCGACCCGCCAGCGACTCTGCTTGACTTTTTCCCGAAAGATTGGCTTTTGATTGTCGATGAGTCGCATATGACTTTGCCACAGGTGCGCGGCATGTATAATGGCGACCACGCGCGCAAAACGACACTGGTGGATTTTGGTTTTCGGTTGCCGTCGGCGCTAGATAACCGGCCGCTGACTTATGGTGAGTTTCAGGGAAAAATCAATCAGGCGATTTATGTTTCCGCAACGCCGGGGGCGTATGAACTCGAACATTCGCCGACACCAGCGGAGCAGATTATTCGCCCAACTGGGTTGCTGGACCCGGAGATTGAAGTGCGCAGCAGCGACGGGCAGATTGATGATTTAATGGAAGAAATCGACCGAAGAATCGCAAAAGGACAACGAACTCTAATTACGACTTTGACGAAACGGATGGCGGAAGATTTGACGGATCATTTGAAAGAACGCGGAGTCAAAACGGCGTATATTCATTCGGATATCGACACGCTGGAACGGGGTGATATTTTAAGAGATTTGCGCGCAGGAGTTTATGATGTTCTCGTCGGGATTAATCTGCTGCGCGAGGGACTGGATTTGCCAGAAGTGTCGCTGGTGGCAATTTTGGACGCGGACAAAGAAGGGTTCCTGCGAAGCGAATCCGCTTTGGTGCAAACTATTGGACGCGCAGCCAGACACGAGGAGGGTAAAGTAATTATGTATGCGAATTTTGTGACCGAAAGTATGGAAAAAGCGATTTCGGAGACCAATCGGCGGCGCGAAATCCAAAAACAATACAATTTCGAGCATAATATTGTGCCGCATTCAGTGAAAAAAGAGATTTCGGCAGGGCTACGTGCAATTATCCCCGAAAAACAGAAAGAAAACAAGCTTGATATTCGACGCGTGCCAAAAGACGAATTGCCGACGCTCATTAAATCTTTGTCTTCGGAAATGCAACTCGCGGCGGCGAATCTGGAATTTGAGAAAGCAGCTTTGCTTCGTGATGAAATTGAAAAGATTAAGGCGTTTGTGGCGGGGAAATAGGTTTTCACAGTAAGCTTGATTCTTCTTTCTAGTTATGTTGTAGCTTGGGGGTAAACTCAGAAAAACAGTTCTAAGCCAAAAAGTTTATGGTATAATAGGGTTAGGATGAGTGGGCAAGTTGATTTTCGGTCGGTAGAGAGCATTCAGAGACGAGTGCGGCTATGCGATTATTTGTGCGTGGCACAGTTGTTTTTACAAGATAATTTTTTGCTGGAACGAGAGTTGAGTTTTGATGATATTAAACCGCGCCTTTTGGGGCATTGGGGAACTTGCCACGGAATTAATGTGGCTTATGCGAATTTGAAAAATCATTTTGCGAAAGATAGCAATTTTAGTTTTATCCTCGGTCCTGGACACGGTTTTCCGGCGCTCCAAGCGAATTTATGGCTAGACGGGGAGTTAGAAAAGGTTGACGTCCGCGCAAAACGAGACCGAGAAGGGCTAGAATATCTTTGCCGGCAGTTTTCTTGGCCGGATGGATTTCCGAGCCACGCCAGTCCGCTCACGCCGCTCGTAATTACCGAAGGCGGAGAACTTGGCTATGCGTTGGCGAACGCTTATGGCTTAGCTCTCGGACATCCAGAAAAAACGGTTGCGGTTCTAGTCGGTGATGGCGAGCTCGAGACGGCAACGGCTTTGACATCTCTTAATCTGCGTAATTTATTAATTAGTCCAAACAATGGCACAATACTACCGATTTTGCATCTCAACGGTTATAAAATTTCGGCGCCGTCGCTTTATGCGCGCAAGTCGGAACGAGAATTAAATGAACTCGTACGTGGGTTCGGGTTTACACCTTTTGAAATTGAAGGAGAAGATACGGAGGAGTTTCAGAATATCTTAAACGACAATTCGCAGGCAATTAATGCCGCCTTAACGGGGGCTCATGGCGCGTCTGCGTCGCGCGGGGAAGCGACGACGCCATTTTATATTTTGAAAACCGAAAAAGGCTACGGCGGACCAAATCGCCATCACGAAGCGCACCAAATTCCGCTCAAAAACCCCAAAACCGACGAAAAAGAGCTTAGAGAGCTCGAAAAATGGCTTAGATCTTACCGTTTCGAAGAATTATTTGGTCGGGAAAAAGGAATTTTAATATGATTAGTTATATAGATAGCCACAAAAGAGGAGCTTTAAGATGATTGAGCGCGTAGAAAATCCCGGGGCGGAAAAATTTTCGCCAGCCAAGAAAATCGGCGAACTTTTGACCGAGCAATTCAAAAAAGACCCGCATTTCTATTTCTTCTCGCCGGACGAAACGACTTCAAATCGGTTTGACGAGATTTTCACGGTCGAAAAACGGGCATGGGGCGATTTGGTGCGCGAAAATTGGGACTTGCCAGAGGCGCCGGAGGGAAGAATTATCGAAATGTTGTCAGAAAACGTGTTGTTTTCGACTATGACTGGGCATCTTGCGAATGGAGAACAAGCGATGATGGGTAGTTACGAAGCGTTTTTTCCGATTATTTCGGCGCAACTTTTACAACAAATGAAATTCATTAAGCAAGCGAAAGCCGTTAGGTGGCGCCAGCCTTTGCCGGCGGTGAATTTATTGTCGACTTCGACTTGTTGGCGTCAAGACCATAACGGTTTCACGCATCAATCGCCAGCGCTGATTTCGACACTTTTGTCGGTGCCGTCAAATCTTGCGAACTGCTTGTTTCCTGTCGATGATGTGGCAGCCGAAGAAGCGTTTCATTTTATGCTCAATTCGCGGAATGTTGTAAATTTGACAACATTCAATAAGAACGAACTGCCTCGCTATATCGATTCGCATCACGCCAAGTTCCAATTTGACAATGGCGGGGCTTCGGTCTATGGATTCGCCTCTGGCTCTAACCCTGATTTCGTATTCACTGCCGCGGGAGACATTGTTACCCACGAAGCTCTGGAAGCAATCAAAATTTTGAAACAGGATTTGCCGAGCCTGCGTTTTAGATTTGTAGGCATCAATGCGCTATCTTATCGCGCGATTGGAATGATGGATAATAAACTGACGCTGGAAAAATTTGCAGAATTATTTACTACGAATCGACCGATTATTGCTAATTTTCACGGTTATCCAGAGACTTTGGAGACTATTTTGGAAAATTATACCGACCGCCGACGGCTGCGAGTACACGGTTTTAATGAAGAAGGTTCGACCACGACGCCGTTCGAGATGCTCCGCCGAAATGCTGCATCGCGGTATGATCTCGCGATTGATGTGGCAAAAGTGATCAACCGAGGCGATTTGGCAAACAAATACGAGGCGATTTTGGCGCAAAATCACTGGCGGGCGATAAATCACGACGAAGACTTGATAAAATAGAGTGTTTATGTTAAAATAATATACTATGGAACTGTTTATTTTGATTATTACTTTACTAATTCTCGCGGAAACCAGTTTTTTGACGGTCAAACGACTTAAGCCGTTATATAATACTGGCAAGCGAAAAATTTATATCGATACTTCGGCGCTAATCGACGGACGAATTTTAAATGTCGCGCGGTCGGGGTTTTTAGATGGTGATATCATTGTGCTAAAAAGCGTCCTACGAGAACTACAACTACTCGCGGACGGCAAAGATTCAGAAAAGCGCTTGCGGGCACGAGCAGGGATCGAAGCAGTATCTGAACTAGAGCGCGTCGTCAATATCAATACTGAAATTCTAGACGACGGGGAGGGACGCAAAAAAGTCGATGAGGAGCTATTAAAATTCGCCAAAGAAAACCGCGGGACAATTTTGACGCTGGATTTTAATCTGATTAAGGTCGCGGAAGCAGAAAAAATTGAAACCTTAAATATTAACGAATTGGCGCTAGCGGTGCGAACTGAATTTTTACCTGGCGCAAAAATGGAGATAAAGATTACCGAAAAGGGGTCCAACCGAGGGCAGGGGGTCGGACATTTGACGGACGGCACCATGGTCGTAGTGACTAGAGCCGCCAACAAAATCGGTCAGACGCTAAATATTGAGTTCGAGCGATTTCACGAAACTCCGTCTGGGCGAATTATCTTCGCCAAAATCGCCAAAGATAATAAACGCCGAGCATAAGTTGATAAAAATTACCCACACGATAAGCAAATGTATTTACGTGTGGGCAATTAGTTGCTTTCTGGGCTTCTGTTTAGCTGCGGGGTTATTCTTCGTCTGGTTCGGTAGATTTTTTACAGGAGCTGATGCCTGAGATGGTGATTTCGCCGGTAGCGGAGTAGCCAGAAGAGTCAGCGATTACTAGTTTGGCTGACGTTTCTGAACCAGTAAGCGTATAGATTGCGCCGCCTGAGAGCGAGACGCCACCTTTTTCGACGCCGTTAATATACAGCGTGGCGCTGGCAAGGTCGTAGGTACCTTTGGCGATTTTGGCGCTGAGCTTACAGTCGCTAGTCGAAAGGGAAACTCGGGGCGGTTCAAAATCGCAAGTATCGTTTTGCTCGCGATTATATGGCTCTGGCACGCTATAAACAGCATTACCGGTGAGCGGATCGATAGTTTTGGTAACTTCGACTTCGATCTTGTATTCTTCTGGCGTACAGGCCGCGGCTAGCAAGTGGTTATAGCGGTTAAATACTAGGGTTTCTTTTGAAACACCTGAAGTTTTAGAGTTATACCAGCTCGGCCAAATATCGGTTTTGCCGTTCACAGTCAAAGTCTGAATGCCAGACGGACGAGTCGGCTCGTCGCCATAACTCCATCGGCCGTCGGGTTCGTAAACTTCTTTATGAACGCGCTCCATGTAGGTGCCAACAGTATAACGCACTACATCGTTAGTGTTAGAGGTTAGCCCCGCGCCGTCGTGGTTACCATTCCAGACAAAAGTCGAGACGGCGGTAGAATAACTTTCGATCAAGGAGTCTTTGGTGACGGCAGAATTAGTAGTGGTGGTGGTACCGGTCTTGGTGGCAGTCCAGACATTTGGAACTACAAAGCCTTCGTTGTTAAACCAGCGCGCCGAACGGTCGCTTAAGATGCTCGAAATCATGTAGGCAACTTGTTCGTCGACTACAGAAGTAGCCGGGGAATCAGTCCAAGATTCGACCACATCGCCCGCCGAGTTCTTGACTTCTAGCACGTAGGCTAAATCTTTATACGAGCCACCACGCGCAATTGAAGCATAGGCGTTGGCGTGCTCAACCATTTTGACGCCACAACCCGAGCCGATGGCAATAGACAGCCCATAGCCAGTGCGGTCGGCACAATAACTTTGATCGCCTAGCGCGTGTGCGATTTCGAGCGAGTTGTCAATGCCATTAATGTATAGCGCTTTAACAGCGGCGATATTTAACGAGTGTCCTAACGAGAACCGAATTGTAACATCCCCGTAAAAGCGCCCCGTAGCGTTAGACATTGAACAGGCACCAGTATAACCTGCGCAATATAATTTATCGATATTTTCGTCTTTTAGAATACTACCCGGACCGTAATTTACGCCTTCGCGTTGCATAAACAGTGGCGTGTAGTCCAAAATTGGCTTAATCGAGGAGCCTGGTTCAATAAGAGAATCGGTCGTAACGTTCAACTCGCCATAAGTTGCATTGGTGAAATCCGCCGACCCGACCATAGCAATGACCTGCGAAGTCTCAACATCGACCGAAACTAAGGCTAAGTTATCACTATTGTTTTTATACATGTGCGTGGTACCGACAGCGACAGCGTCTTCGGCAATTTTCTGCGCGCGGTAATCCAAAGTAGTGGTGATAGTCCAGCCACCTGCCCGCATGGTCTGGATTCCGTATTTTTCTTCGAGCTGTTTTTTGACTTCTAGCACGAAATGGGGCGCTAGCATGTTGGCGTATTGGCTCGATTCGGGCTTGATTGTGTCCAGAATGGCCACTTCTTTGGCCTCGGTCGCTTCTTGGTCGGTGATAAAGCCCATCGAGACCATATCGTCTAAAACTTTATGTTGGCGCGTAATCAACATTTCGTTGCCGTATGAGTTGTATGGATTCAGGATAGCTGGGTTATTCGGGATAGCCGCGAGCAACGCGCACTCAGCCAAAGTCAAATCCTTGGCGTGCTTGCCGAAGTAAGTTTGTGCCGCCGACTCCACCCCGTTGCGCCGTCCACCATAAGGCGACTGGTTGAGATACATGGTAATAATTTGGTCTTTGGAATACATTTTTTCTAGTTCGATAGCCAGAATCAGCTCTTTGATCTTGCGCGATAAGCCCCCACGGTTTTCGCTAGCAGCCTCATCGGAAAAATAGACCTGCTTGATTAACTGTTGGGTCAGGGTGGAGCCACCTTGAACGCCTTGCCCAGATAAGGTTGAGAATGTCGCCCGAATTAAGGCTACAAAATCTACGCCGATATGATTATAAAAGTTCTTGTCCTCAATCGCGATAGTCGCCTTATACATCATATCGGGGATTTCGTCGGAACTTACCACTAGCCGATAATCCTCGTCGCCAGTATCTTTCCATAAAACTTCGCCATTGCGGTCGAGATAGGTGTTTACGGTTTCGGAAATTGACATCTCGTCGAGGCGGATTTCGTCCAAATCTTTTTTGTAATACAGAAATAGTCCACCGATAAAAATGATGCCAATCAAGAAACAGGCTGCAAAGAACTTCAAAATTGCTTTTTGACCACGCCAAGAAAACCACCACCGAAACACGCGCTTCGGATGAAGCCTCGCAAAGAACCGCTTAACTGGCTCTTTAGGCAATTTTGCCAGTTCTTCGGCGCGTCGTCGAGAATTGGTCTCTTTTTTGGCACGATAATTGTACGCCAAGCTAGAGTATAGATTGAGATTTTTTTTCGCTTTCGCAGTTTTAGTGGATTTTGGCGCCTTGGTCTTTTTGGACTTAGACGGAAAAATCACCTCGGATTTTTTCTTAACCATATGTTTATATTATACATAAAAAATCAAAAACATAAAGTTTTTTGTGTGGTATTATAAATATATGCGGAAGTTTAAGTTTAAGTCGGTAGTTACGCTCGCGCAGGCGAAATTGTCGGTGAAATCGGCGGCGATTTTGTTAGCTTCGTCGACTTTGGTTTCGGCACTGCTGGGGCTGTTTCGGGACCGATTGCTCAATTCTTATTATCTCGGCACTTATCCGACAGGGATTGATGCCTATACCGCGGCATTCACTATTCCTGACTTTATGTTTTTCATTTTAACTTCAGGCGCACTATCAGTGTCGTTTATTCCGGTCTTTAACCAGCGCCTCATGGCAGGGAACAAAAAATCTGCATGGGAGCTTTCGACATCGCTACTCAATTTGCTGGCGATTTTGACGTTAGTGGCGTCAATACTGATCATGATTTTTGCCGACCCGTTAATTCGCTATGTTGTTTCGCCGGGGCTAGACGAGAGCGGAATGGTACTCGCGATCAATATGACGCGGGTGATTGCAATAAATCCGTTTTTGTTTTCGATCGCGACAGTGCTAACCTCGATTCAGCAAGCAGTGGGAAGGTTTATTTTCTACGCCTTTGCGCCGGCGATTTATAATGTCGGAATTATCATTGGGCTCACTTGTTTTACGGGCGGAATTAATCTCTTTGGTGTACAGCTGTTCGAAGGCGGAATCATGGGGGTGGCAATTGGGGTAATTCTCGGCGCGGTGATGCAGTTAATTGTGTCGCTGATTGGGCTATTTGGGCTTGGTATGGATTATAATTTCAAGATTAGCTGGAAAAATCAAGGTTTTCGGTCGATTCTGAAACTTTTGCCGGCGAGATCGCTAGATCAAGGGATTGATTATGTTAATTCGCTAGTTTCGACTAATTTGTCGTCGCGTATGGGCGCCGGGGCGGTGCGGTCGTTCGACCAAGCCACCACTCTCCACACCGTGCCAGTGAGCCTGATTGGGGTGGCGATTTCGACAGCCTATTTTCCCAAACTAACCGAAGAACTAGGCTCGGGCGACAAAAAAGAATTTTATCAGACCTTTCGGCAAGCGCTACGCATGATTATTTGGATTGCCTTGCCGATTTCGGTGATCGCGTTTTTCGGGCGGGGATACGTTACGAGTTTTATTTCCAATATTGGGAATAATAATAGCAACGGTACAATTGCGTCGGTGCTAGGGACATTATGTATTGCGATTTTTGCTAAATCGGTATTTCATATTGCTTCGCGCGGTTTTTATGCTTGTCAAGATACTAAGACCCCGTTCTGGGTATCGGTCGGGGCGATTGGGTTGACGATTGGACTAATGATTGTGTTTACAATTCTAGATTGGGGCGTAGACGGGCTAGGCGTAGCGCAATCTATTGGCGCGGTACTAGAAATGGTGATTTTGCTCGGAATTTTACAAAAACGTTCGGATGGAGATTTATTTAATCGGGAGTTTTGGCGAGCGATGACGAGAATGTTGATCGCGACTTTGGTGACAGGATGCGTGGCGTTCTCGATGACAAAGTTCGTGCCCCTGATGGCGACCGACAGTTCGCTAGTAATTACAATTCCGAAGTTCTTGCTGATTTCGGCAACCTCGCTGGCGGCCTATTTGATAGCCAGTTATTTCTTGGATCTGCGCGAGGCTAAGCCGATTTTGAAATTTATCAAGAAAATTTTATTCCGCAACGTCAAATAAAGTGCTATAATTAAAGATATGGAGATTAAACGCGAGGATATTTTGCATTTGGCGAGTTTGTCAAATTTTTCGGTTTCCGAACAGGAAGCAGAGAGTTTGGAACACGACCTTGGCGATATTATTAAATATATTTCCCAGTTGGACGAGCTAGACACCGAGAACGTAGAGCCGACCTATCAGGTGTTTGAAATGGAAAATGTATGGCGGCCGGACGAGATTTTAGAACAAGACGCGACACGCGAAGAACTTCTCGCCTTGACGGCCGAAGAAAAAGAACATCAAATTAAAGTCCCGAAGGTGTTATAATGAAAATCGCAACAAAAGAAATCACAGCCGAAAGTTTAGTTAAAGACGCGCTAGAAAAAGCAAAAAAATTTGAAGATTACCATATTTTTACGTTTTTGAATGCTGAAAAAGCGCTAGAAAAGGCGCGCGAAATCGACCGCCGAATTGCTAACGGGGAAACAGTAGGGCGACTCGCGGGTGTGCCGTATGCGTTGAAAGATAATTTTCTTTCTCCCGAGGGCGAAACTACGGCCTCGGCGCATATTTTGGAAGGTTTTACTTCGCCAATTACCGCAACAACAGTGGAACGGCTTGAGACAGAGGGGGCAATTATGATTGGGCGGACCAATTTGGACGCTTTTGCGCACGGTTCTTCAACTGAAAATTCGTATTTTGGGCCGACGCTGAATTCGCACGACCGCGAACGCGTGGCAGGTGGGTCATCTGGCGGCTCGGCAGTGGCGGTGGCGCTAGATATTGTAGAATTCGCGACAGGAACGGACACTGGCGGCTCGATTCGACAGCCGGCTTCGTTCAATGGCGTTTACGGCTTGAAGCCGACCTATGGGTGTAATTCGCGCTATGGTGTGGTGGCAATGGCGTCGTCGACAGATTGTATTGGCTTTTTCACTAAAACGCCAGAAGATATGGATCTTTTGATGTCGATTTCGAGTGGCAAAGACCCGAAAGATTTAACGACGCTGGACGATTATTATGATAAGGAATTTGAAGCGCCTTGCCCTGAACACACTCAAGGATACTCGGCAGGGCCCGTCGGAAGCAAGCGGATTGGGATTATCAAGGACTTCGACAACGACTCGGTGGACGCAGAGATTCGGGAGGCGCTCAAAAAGAAGTGCGAATTGTTAAAATCTAAAGGTTACGAAATTGTCGAGCTGTCGATGCCGGCCTTAAAATATGCCTTGGCAGCATATTATATCATTGTGCCGGCGGAAGTGGCGTCGAACCTGTCGCGACATGACGGCGTGCGCTATGGTTTCCGATCGGAAAAATCAGAGAATTTAGATAAATTATATTCCGAAACGCGGTCCGAGGGCTTTATGCCAGAAAACAAACGCCGAATTATGATTGGAAATTTTGTGCTGTCGAGCGGATTTTACGACGCTTATTTCCTAAAGGCAGCCAAAGCGCGGACGCTGATTATCAAAGAATATCAAAAAGCCTTTGAGCAGTGCGACTTCATTTTGACCCCAGTGTCGCCTAATCCAGCATTTAAACTTGGCGAAAAAGTCAACGACCCAGTAGCAATGTATCTCGAGGATGTGATGAGCGTGCCACTTAATCTCGCAGGTGTGCCGGGACTAGCGGTTCCAGCTGGGGAGACTAAAACGGGCCTGCCGATCGGTCTACAGTTGATTGGCCCGAGACGAAGCGACAAGCAATTGATTGAATTTAGCAAGGAATTACAAGAAAATGTCTAATATTTCCATTATATCACAGATTGCCGAAAAAGTCAAGTTTAACAGAGGTGAGTGCTGATGGATAGCAGTGTAGTAATTTTTATTCTTGCGGTGCTGATCGTGGCGGTGTTTATCTTTGTGGCGATTTTACTCACGGGTAAACGAGGCTATGTATTTAATCGCGAAAAATATCAAACCGATTTTTTGGCGATCGAGAACAAGCTCCGCAAAGAGTCGCCTGCTACTTGGACGACCACGATTATCGAGGCAGACAAATTATTAGACAAGGCGCTAATCGAAATGGGGGTACCCGGTAAAACCATGGGCGACCGGCTGAAACGGCGAGGTGATAAGTTTAGTAATCTAAACAGCGTGTGGCGCGCACATAAACTGCGAAATGCGATTGCACACGAGGCGGGTTTTGAGGTGGGCTACAAGCAAGCATTGAACGCCATAGAGATCTATAAACAAGCACTAAAAGATTTAGGAGCAATTTAATGAAATATTTACCAACTATCGGCATCGAATGCCACGTTCAGTTATCAACCAAGACTAAATTATTTTCCGAAGTCGACAACGACGCACGGGGGAAAGAACCGAATTCGTGCGTGTCGCCAGTCGATTACGCTCTGCCGGGGATGTTGCCACGGCTAAATGGCGAGGCGGTAAAATTTGCAGTGCGGGCAGGGCGAGCAATGAATTGCAAAATTAACGCGGAGTCACGGTTTGATCGCAAGCACTATTTTTACCCAGACTCGCCCAAGGGCTACCAGATCACTCAATTTTATCACCCGATTATCGGCGAAGGCTATGTTGAACTGCCGTCGGGGACGAAAATCCGCATTGAACATGCCCATCTCGAAGGCGACGCAGGGAAGTTAACTCATTTTGCGACTTATTCGCTGGTGGATTTAAACCGCGTAGATACGCCGTTAATTGAAATTGTTTCGATGCCCGATATCCATTCGGCGAAAGACGCGCACGATTATTGTAAAGAATTGTGGCGATTGATGCGCTATGTGCAAGTGACCTACGGGGATCTATATAACGGCAACATGCGGTTTGACGTGAATGTTTCGCTGGCGCCAGAGGACGCGTCGGAGCTCGGTACACGGGCGGAAGTAAAAAATCTGAATTCGTTCCGTTCGGTGGAGCGAGCAGTAGAATATGAAATTGCCAGACAAACGAAACTACTTGAGGCAGGCGAAAAAGTAGTGCAAGAGACGCGCGGTTGGAATGACGCCACAGGCAAGACCACAGGACAGCGCTCAAAAGAAGAGGCAAAGGATTATCGCTATATGCCGGAGCCAGATTTGCCGCCGCTGAATTTGTCTCATGGGTTCATCGACGAGCAGTTGGCTGGTTTTCCGTTGATGCCGGCGGATTATCGGCGAGAATTTCGCGAAGTGATTGCGGATGATATTTTGGAAATTTTACTCGATTATCCAGAACTGATGGGGAAGTTGGCAGAGATGGCTGGCGCGTCTTCGCAATCAGAGCAGGTGCTTTCGGGGGACGGGTCGCAAAAGGCAGAGATGGCTGGCGCACTTCATCTCGGACACGCTCAAGGCCGCTCGGCCAAGCCTACGGTCCTCGATGAAGCGCGCCCAGCCATATCCCTGATTGCTAATCTGTTCACCTCGGTTCTGCTGGCGGAAGAGAAGTCGGCGGAATATTTAAACGATTTGCCGAGCGCCGAGGATTTGAATACTTTGGCAGAAATGAACGCGAAACAGGAACTAAGTTCAACCGCTACAAAAGAGGTGTTTTTGCGCTTGTTTGATCCACAGATGAAGTCGCGAGGCGTAAAACAAATTGCAAAAGAACTGGGACTAATTCAAGAGAACGACCTTGGGGCGCTCGAAAAAATCGTGGACGCGGTGCTAGCAAAGCCGGAAACCCAGCAGGCACAAGCAGATTTTCGGGCTGGCTCGGAAAAGGTGCTGGGATTTTTAGTGGGGCAAGTGATGAAAGAATCTAGAGGCAAGGCAAACCCGTCCAGCGTCCAAGAAATTTTACGCCAGAAACTAGCCTAGAGTTTGATATTTTCTGAAGAATAAAACCGAGCTTGCGGGCTTGAAAGTTATGGACTTTCCCAAGATCATGAGGTGGCAGCTAGATTTTGGTGCCAAGATTATAATGTGGATACTCATGAACCAGTGGGCGATAAATATTACCGTACTTTGTATTTCCAGCATCCCAAAGTATACGAATGGGGATACTCTGGGTATGCCGAGGCCTTAGGGGATTAAAAATCCCCAGCGAGCGGCGTGACAAAGTTCATGGGCTACCATTTCGGAAATCAAATTCTCGGTCGCTTTTTCTTCGTTAATAGCGAATTCAATGAAGTCGGAAGTAATATGTTTACCTTATTCATAAGAGTAATTATATCATATTAGCACAAAAATCAGCCCGGTTGTTACACGTAGCAGAACCACGCGGAGGGCTGATTTTATGGTTTCATTATGGCACAATTATTCTATCGCGACAAAAAAAGAAGCCCTCGCGGTAGGTACCTTCGGCGCCGTGCGAGTGCTTCGATATTTTCATTATATCAAACAAGGGCAGAAATGTCAATAATTTGACCTTGTTTTGTGATCATCATTAGTTTTTTAATCTGTTTCCTGATGCGAACCTGATTGACTAGGAATCTTCGCGTATTATCGTCTCTGACGTTTTTCATTCTCGAGGTATCGACGATGATATTGTAAGACTGTTTAACGGCTTTCTTTAAAATATGTTCAAGAGAGTTTGCGTTACCGGATTTTGGAGATTTTATTTCGAATTCAATTCCGTCAAGTAATATGTCGGCAGTTTTCGCAGTGGATTCGGGGATAAATTCAACGGCATGGCCAGCAAGAGCAAGAATCTTAGCAACACGTTGTTCGTGCGGCCAAGGGTTAACATTCGCCGGAACGATAACTTTTCCTCGAGAGTTATTCATTTCTCAATTATACCATATTCGCCATCTTTATGGCATCTCTTAACAAGGAGAACCACCCGCCGGGTTTTGTTCCCAGGACAGGATGGCTCTTTTTTATAGCATTATAGTCGGCACGTCGGCAGGATATGTTGGCAAAACATCTCAGTTTGCCGCATATGTGTGGCTCCTCTGGAGCGCGACGGGCTGTTTTGTTGTCATATGGTGGTAATTATAACGGAGGCAGCGGCGGAACCTCCTGTGGCGGTGGCGGCGGTCATTAATTTTTATCGCCATATTATCGTCCATTCGCACTAAACATAAGAATGCAAAATTGTTTGGTCCCACACATGCCAAACCTTCGTCCTTGGCCCGAGGCTTTGTTCTCGGTCTTTTTCATTTATAAGACAATCCTATAGTCGGCATATTTGTCAGCGAAAGCGTCTTCGATTTTCTTGTCAGTTTTTTCGAGATATTTCTTTACTAAATAATACCCAAGCGAATAGCCGGACCAACGTGGTAATTTATTGTCACCATTGAATAATATTTTGTCGTAATCATATTCATTAGAATCTAATTTATCGTGCACCTCTGCTAGAATTTCTTCGTTTTCTTTATCGGACCGTTCAAGGATAGTTTTGATAAATAAAGTTTTCTCAGACTTATCTTTTACAAATTCAGCTTCAAACACACAAGCGATCCCCTCAAAAATTAACCCGTCAAAGAGAGATTTCGTCCATTCATTATTCTTGCCCCAGCGAGCCGCATGACAAAGTTCATGTACGATATTTTCAGAAATTAGATTTTCGGTCACTTTTTTATCGGAGAGATTTCCATAGGCGAACTTGGAGCAAAACTTGACTTTTTGGGTAATCTGTGCTATAATTAGGAGATAATAGATTTTATTCTTGCTAAAACTAGGGGGTCGTGGTAAAATTGGAGACAGAAATACGTCTTTTTTGAGCGTGGAGCTACGAAAAGAACTAATAATAATATAAAGGAGCATATGGCTACTGAAATCAAGGATTTAAGCATGCTACGCAATATTGGGATTATTGCTCATATTGACGCAGGCAAGACGACGACCTCGGAAGCGATTTTGTATCGGACGGGGTTGAAACATAAAATCGACCTAGTAAAGGGCGGAACCGGCGGTGCGGATACCGACTGGATGGAACAGGAAAAGGAACGCGGAATTACGATTACTTCGGCGGCGGTGACGGTGTATTGGAAAAATCATCAAATTAACATCATCGACACCCCTGGGCATATCGATTTTACCGCGGAAGTTGAGCGTTCGTTGCGCGTGCTGGATGGCGCGGTGGTGGTGTTCGACGGCAAAATGGGTGTCGAGGCGCAATCCGAAACTGTGTGGCGTCAAGCAACCAAATACGGCGTGCCACGCATCTGTTTTGTGAACAAGATTAACCAAATCGGTGGCGATTTCTACAAATCGCTAGATTCGATCCACAAGCGTCTATCAAAAAACGCAGTTGCGATTCATCTGCCAATCGGGTTTGAAAAAGACATTTGTGGCGTGGTCGATTTGATCGACATGAAAGCGTACACCTACAAAGATTACGCTGACCACGAGCTGACCGTAGGCGAAATCCCAGCAGATATGCTCGAAAAAGCCAAAAATGCTCGCTCGATGTTAGTCGAAGAAGCGGTGCAAGCTGATGAAGCCTTGATGGATAAGTATTTCAACGAAGGCGAAGAGGCGATTACCATTCCAGAACTCAAGGCGGCACTGCGAAAACGCGTACTTGACGGTGATTTCTTCCTTGTGACTGGTGGCGATGGTCGTGGTGTGATTGTTGAGAAAGTCCTAGACCTGATGACTGATTACTTGCCGAGTCCTCTGGACCGCGATCAAGGGCAAACAGTCGGTACCGATCCAAAAACTGGTGACCAAATCGTGCGCAAAGCCGACAACTCTGAGCCTTTGACGGCGCTAGCGTTCAAGATTGCGACCGACCCGTTCGTGGGGAAGTTGATCTTTATTCGCGTCTATGCTGGTAAACTCAAATCTGGCGACACGGTACTAAACGCTTCGACTGGCGACAAGGAACGTATTGGGCGACTAGTGCGGATGCATGCCAACGATCGCAAAGATATTAGCGAAATCGGCGCGGGCGATATTGCCGCAGTGGTAGGGTTAAAGAACTGTACCACTGGGACGACACTTTGTTCGCCAGCTAAGCCAATTTTGCTAGAGTCCATCGAATTCCCAGACCCACCAGTATCTATCGCCGTGGAGCCCAAAACCAAGGCTGACCAAGAAAAAATGGGTATTGGTCTCTCGAAAATGGCTGAAGAAGATCCGACTTTCCGAGTTCATACCGACGAGGAAACTGGGCAAACCATTATTTCGGGGATGGGCGAGTTGCATCTCGAAATTATTATCGACCGGCTAAAACGCGAACATAATGTTGAGGCAAACACCGGTGCGCCACAAGTGGCTTACCGTGAAACTATTCGAGGCACGGCTGAAGCACAAGGTAAACACATCAAACAGTCTGGTGGTCGTGGTCAGTATGGCGATGTCTGGATTAAGTTTGAACCGAACGAACCGGGCAAAGGTTTCGAATTTATCGACCAAATCAAAGGTGGCGTGGTTCCGCAAGAATACCGCAAGCCAGTTCAGAAAGGTGTCGAAGACACTTTGGCGGGCGGCGTAATCGCTGGCTATCCAGTGGTCGATGTCAAAGCTACGCTATACGATGGTTCGTATCACGATGTTGACTCTTCGGAGCTCGCCTTTACGCTGGCGGGCGCACTCGCGACGCGCGAAGGTATCAAGAAAGCCAATCCGGTTCTGCTCGAGCCAGTGATGAAGCTAGAAATCACTACGCCAGAGGAATTCATGGGCGACGTGATTGGCGATATTAACTCGCGCCGTGGCCGAATTGACGAAATGGAAGATTTGAATGGTGGTGCTAAGCTGATTAAGGCGTTTTGTCCGCTAGCCAACTTGTTTGGTTATACTGGCGATTTGCGAGGTATGACTCAGGGGCGGGCTGCTTCTTCAATGGAACTCTTTGCTTACGAGGAAGTACCACCGAACGTAGCGCAAGACATTATTGAAAAGAGAAATTCAAAATAACCTCTTTACAATTGGGGGGAAATAGTCTAAAATAATAATGTAGAGTTTTGGAGCTGGTTTTTATTAGCGCTCCAAACATAATTAATAAAAAAGGAGATTGAATGGCAAATTTTGACCGTTCCAAACCACATATCAATGTGGGTACCATGGGTCACGTCGATCATGGTAAGACTACTTTAACCGCGGCGATCACGAGCGTGCTAGCAAAGCGCCTCCCGTCCGACGTAAATAAGCCAGTGGCTTATGATCAAATCGATAACGCACCTGAGGAAAAGGCTCGTGGTATTACCATCGCGACCTCGCATCAGGAATATGAATCCGAGAAACGCCATTATGCGCACGTTGATATGCCGGGGCACGCGGATTACATCAAGAACATGATTACCGGTGCTGCACAGGTCGACGGGGCAATCCTCGTTGTAGCAGCGAACGATGGTCCTTTGCCACAAACTCGGGAACACGTGCTACTCGCGCACCAAGTGAATGTGCCAAAGATCATTGTATTCCTTAACAAGATGGACCTTGCAGATCCTGAACTCGTCGAGCTCGTCGAGATGGATGTGCGTGATCTCTTGAACAAATATGGTTTCGACGGCGACAACGCCCCGATCATCAAGGGTTCAGCCACCAAGGCGCTCGAAGGCGACAAAGAAAACGAAGACGCTATCATGGAACTCGTAACCGCGATGGACGAATACTTCGATATTCCTGAGCACGACCTCGACAAACCGTTCCTAATGCCAGTAGAAGATGTCTTCTCGATCAAAGGCCGTGGAACCGTAGCAACCGGTCGTATCGAACAAGGTGTAGTGAAGCTAAACGACGAAGTTGAAATCGTAGGTCTGCGCGACACTCAAAAGTCGGTCGTGACTGGTATCGAGGCCTTCCACAAGACTCTCGACCAAGGTCAAGCTGGCGATAACGCAGGGCTTTTGCTCCGTGGTATCGAGCGTGATCAAATCGAACGTGGTCAGGTGATTGCTAAACCTGGTTCAATCACTCCGCACACCGAGTTTGAAGCACAAGTTTATATCTTGAAGAAAGAGGAAGGCGGCCGCCACACTCCGTTCTCCAAGGGCTACAAACCGCAATTCTACTTCCGTACTACGGACGTAACTGGCGAAGTTGAGCTTCCGGCGGACAAAGAAATCGTCATGCCTGGCGATCAGGTAACCTTCAAGGTTAAATTGCTCGCACCAGTGGCGATGAACGACCAAGACCGCTTCGCTATCCGCGAAGGTGGCAAGACGGTTGGTTCTGGTGTTATCACCAAGGTTATCAAATAACCTACCTACCGATTCAGAAACGAGCCAGAGCAATCTGGCTCGTTTTTTAGTGAAACCTAGGGGCATTTTTAGCAAAAACTGCCTTTTCTCCCCAAAACAGCCCCGATTCCCGAAGCGATATTGACTTTTTCTGCAATCTGTGCTATAATTAGAGAGTATAGGTTATTCGGGGATTTTTTTATTCCCCTTAAGTATCTATGGTACATTTCACGAAAGGAGTTATGATGAAAGATGGAAATGAGACACGTATGGTTAGCGGTTATTGCAGGTGGGAAGGGGACAAGGTTGTTTCCGATTTCCCACGAAGGATGTCCCAAGCAGTTTTGCGACTTAACCCGGTCGCAGAAATTCGTTCAAGCAACCATCCGGCGATTCTTGGACCTTGGAGTCCAGCCGGAGCACGTTGTGGTAATAACAACGAACGAAAATCAAGCAAGGCTAGCGAAGGAGCAAGTGCGCTCCCTCGGGGTTTTAAGCCAAAACATCTTTAAAGAATCTGAGAGTTGGGGCTACCCTGGAGTAATGGTAAAGGCCGCCGATACTATCCATAAACTGGATTATCGTGCAGTGATTATCAATACTCCGTCTGACCAGTTTGTGGTTGAGGACGAGGAGTTCAAAAACTCGATTCAGGAGAGCTTGAACATCGCGGAAAAAGGCGACGTCGCCGTAGTGGGAGTAAAGATCACGGATCTCGTAACCGCCAAAGGTTGTGGACATGTGGTATTTAATCCCAGCGAAAAGACCAAGACTGGTTTCCGCAAGATGAAAGATTTCATCGAGAAACCAGAGGAACGTTTAGCAGACAGACTGATGCGCAATGCAAGTTCGGCAGTCAATACTGGCATCAATGTCTGGAAAGCATCGACACTGCTCAATGTGATCGACCCTGACACAATCATCGCTAAGCGAGACGCTAGTCGGAAAGAGGGGCAGACATGGGAGCTGACTACTGACCGTTTTCTCAAGATGTTCCCGAATGTTTATGTCACGGCAGGGAACTTTGAGTGGCACGACTGCGGAACGCTGAGCGCAATGTACGACGTGGTAAAAGAGAAAACGCCCAATCATAAAAACGCCAACATTGGCGGAGGCACTATCGACCGGACGGACTGCCTGAAAAGTTTGTTCTATGCGGCCGAGGGCTTCAAATTACACGCTACCGGTTTCTATGAAACCGCGGTAATTGCCAATGTGGTGGAAGTGAATGGGCAAATTCACCCAATTGTAGCTATCGTTAAACTGAGTGAGAGCCAACGAGTGAAAGAGCTGGCCGAGGATATTAAAACGGCAAGGCAAATTCTCTCGGTGGATTTTCAGATTGACGCTAGAAACAATTGTATTATGCGTTCCAACATTTCTGGCGACACCATTTACGGATTCGTCGGCGTGGAAAATTGTATCGTTTCGGTACATAAAAACGCGGACGGAACGTTCGAAGTCTCGGCCTCGCAACAGATTAGTTCTTATCTCCCGCGCGAGATTAGGCCGACCTGTTTCGACCGCGAGTCGATGGAGTAATCTTTTAGTAACTAGCACATTTTCAAACCCCCGAGACACTCGGGGGTTGACTTTTTGTAAGATGTGTGCTATAATGGAAGGACAGATATTATTAATTATCTACTCTGAACAACTCCAGTCTAGAGAGGTTATCAGAGAGGAAGGAATACATGACAGAAACCAAAAAAGATGCGGGGCTTAAAATTCGCATCCGACTTAAAGCTTATGATCATCGCGTGATTGATCAGAGCGCACGCCAAATTGTCGACACGGCAATTCGTACGGGAGCTTCGGTCTCGGGACCAATTCCGTTGCCAACCAAGCGTTCGACTTTTACCGTGGTTAAATCGCCACATGTTTACAAAACTGGCGGTGAAGCCTTCGAAATGAAAGTCCACAAGCGCTTGATTGACATCGCAAACGCGACGCCCAAGACAATCGAGAGCCTGCAAAACTTATCGTTGCCGGCTGGCGTAGATGCCGAAATTCGCATGTAACTTCAGCATTAACTTTAGAATTGAAACGGACCTAAACTCCGTTTCAATTTTTATTGATAAAATGATATAATAAAAGGGTATGAGTGTAGCTAGTCTGAAAAAACGGTTTTATTTTACGGTGGCGCGATATTTTAAATATTTTGCAAATCGGGTGCTTAAGCGGTGGCAGCCGCGAGTAATCGCGGTGACAGGGTCGGCAGGCAAGACCACGATGCTAAATATGGTTGAGTTTGAGATGGGCGACAAGGCACATTATTCGCATGACGCGAACTCGGCGTTTGGAGTGTCGTTTGATTTGCTCGGGATTAGCGGGGTGCGAGGGTCGAAATGGCGATGGTTGTGGCTAATTTTGGTGGCACCGGTGAAATCGTGGTTCAAAACTTTTCCGCAAAAATTCTATGTAGTTGAGATTGACGGCGAACGACCACACGAGGCAGAGTTTTTGGCGGAGTGGCTGAAGCCAGAGGTGACGATTTGGGTATCGATTGGGCTGTCGCACGCGGTACAATTCGAAAAAGTAGTAGCCGAGGGAAAGTTTAAGGACTTATCCGAGGCAATCACGACAGAATTTGCGAATTTGCCGAAAAATACCTCGAAACGAGTGTATATTGATGCGGATTCAAAGCTGATGATTTCGGCAACTGAGGGAATTAAGGCTAAAGTAGTACCGATTAAGAAAACTGAAATGAAAAAATATGTGGTTTTTCCCGATTCGACCGATTTTACCTATGGCGACACGACTTTTCATTTTGACCGACCCGAGCCAAGGGACCTAGCGTTTAACCTGTTCGTATTGCAGGATTTGATGCGCTATCTAAAGTTAAAATTCAATCCAGATTTTTCAAATATGGCAGTAGCGCCGGGGCGGAGTTCATATTTTAAGGGAATTAAAGGCACACATATCGTAGATAGCAGTTATAATGCGCACATGATTTCGATGATGTCGATTCTAGACATGGCAAAACGGATGCACGCGGAGAGCAAATGGCTGGTGATTGGCGACATTGTCGATCAGGGGTCGCTAGCCGAAACTGAACACCGCAAATTGGCAAAATTGATTGCCGAAGTGGAGCCCAAAAAAGTAGTGTTAGTGGGACGCCGAACCAAACAATACACCGCGCCTGAGCTAAAAGCGCTGGGAGTTTCAGCGGTAGCGACTTTGGACCCCAGAAAAGCTTTGGAATATTTGGAAAAAAATTTGAAAGGTGGCGAAACTTTGATTTTTAAGGGGAGCCAATATCTAGAATGGATTATTGAAAAATTGCTAGCCAACCCCGACGACAGCAAATTACTCTGTCGGCGCGAAAAAGCGGCGGTAATGCGACGTAAAAATTGGGGGCTAGACTCGTGAAAGGAGGCAAATAATGGCAGACCTGTATATTGTACATGGTTGGACTTATACGGTGGAGCCGTGGAAGACCACGATCGAATTACTTCGTCAACGGGGAATTAGCGTAAAAATGTTAAAAGTACCGGGGCTAACCGAGGAGTCAAAAAAAGAATTTACGATTGAGGACTACGTCAAATGGGTAGACCAAGAAATTCCGGACGGAGCCGTCGCGCTAGGGCATTCCAACGGAGGGCGGATTTTGCTTAACCTTTGCGCCGCGAAGCCAGACAAGTTGAAATATTTGATTTTGCTGGATGCGGCGGGGATTTATGAGCCGACTCTGAAGAAAAAAGTAGTTGAAAAGATAGCCAAACTCGGTAAACCGTTCAAAAAAGTGAAAATTATCAACAAAGCTTTTCACCGAGCGACAGGGACGACAGATTATTCGCGCGCACCGGAAAATATGAAAAAAACGCTGGCGAATATGATCGAATCGGATAAAAATCTAGATTTTGCGAAGGTCGAAACCAAAACCTTTATTCTCTGGGGCAAAAAAGACACTACTACCCCGCCGAGGCAGGCGACGGCGATGTATGAAAAATTACCGAACGCAGAGTTAAAGTTTTACGCCAACTGGACGCATGCGCCGTATATTTCGAGTCCAGAAGAACTGGCGCGGGCACTGGCGACGCTTGTAGAAAGGATGAAAAAGTGATTTTGGCACCCAAAAAACGGTATTTTTTGGGGCTGGCGGCCGGATTCTCGAGAAAAGCACGACTCGAGCATACCTTTAGTATCGGGCGAGAGCGGGATCGCGTAGCATTAGTGAGCTTTTTAGAGAAAAAGTACGGAGCAACCCCACAAAAAGGGGAGGCGATTTTATGTAAGAATGGGCGCTCGGCGCTGTGTCTCGCACTGAAAGCTTATTTTGACCGAGGCGACAAGGTTGTCGTGAATGGTTTTACTTGTTATGCGGTGGTGGAGGCAGTTAAAAAAGCGGGGCTCATCCCTGTGTTTGCTGATATTTCGCGCGAAGATTTGAATTTTAATGTCAAGACACTAGAGAAAGTAGTAGACGGGGCGCGGGGAATAATTATCCAAAATTCGCTCGGTAATCCGGTAGATATTGTGGCGATCGAGAAATTCGCCAAGAAACATGATTTGATTTTGATTGAGGATTTGGCGCACGCGGCAGGGCGAAAATATACGGACGGGCGCGAAATGGGGACGGTCGGGATGGCGACAGCGTTATCGTTTGGCAAAGACAAGGCAATCGATACAGTTTCGGGGGGAGCAGTGATTTTGCGCGACCCCTGCAAAAAGACGACTGGGGCGCCTCTCAAATTGCCAAAATTATCTGACCATCTGCGCGCGCGATTTTATCCGCTGTTTGGCGCGATTTGCCGAGGACTAACCGCGATTCATCTCGGGGGGGTGCTAATGCGAGGACTGGTTAAAATCCATTGGGTAGAAAAATCGGCAGACAATCGGCTAGATTTAGAGCGCAAAATCAGCAAGTTTGAGGCCAAATTGGCACTAAAACAGCTTAAAAGATTGTCCGATAAGGTGCCAATTCGGGATTTTTGCCTAGTAGAAAATCGCGATAGGGTGTTGCGGGAATTGCGCGAGGCTGGGTTTTATTTTGATGGTTTTTGGTACGAAAAGCCGGTGTCGCCAGCGCGCTATTACAGGAAAGCACATTTTCCAGAGGAGAATTGCCCCGAGGCAGTGTTCGTAGCTCAGCATATTGTGAATTTTCCGAATTACTATACAAAGAAGGACCTCGCGCCAGCACGAAAAATCGTAGAAAAATATAAAATTAAAGGAGTGGGGAAATGAGCGCGGAGAAAAAAGCAGAGACAAAAAACTGGCAGGAAATCGTGGCGAAATACCCCGAAGCGAATTTTTTGCAGTCGCCAGAATACGGACACATGAACGAACTGCTCGGAGACAAGGTGATAACCCTTGATTTACAGGGGAAAAGCGGTAATTCTGGACGCGCCTTAATGATTGTGCGAGATGCTCGGCGAGGGCGATATCTGGAAATCCCATGTGGGCCGTTGATAGATTGGAATGACGATGCAATGCGCACGGAGGCGGTGCGAAAAATTGCCGAAACGGCACGAGCGGAAAAATGCGTGTTTGTGCGCATTCGGCCGCAACTGATTGCTACTGAGAAAAATACTCGGATTTTGACGGATTTGGGGCTAAAAAAAGCGCCAATGCATCTGGCGGCAGAGCATACGGTGATTATCGATTTAGCGCCAACAGAGGCGGAACTGCTTGCGAATATGCGCCGACAGACGCGCTACGAAGTGCGCCGAGCAGGAAAATTAGGAATTAGGGTCTCACGCGACAATTCTGAAGCGATTTTTCGTGAATTTCACCGTGTCCAAGCCGAAACTGCAAAACGGCAAGGGTTTATTCCGCCGTCGCTCGAGGTACTGCTTGCTGAGCGCGAAGCTTTTGGCGAAAATATTTGGATTTATACGGCAAAAACTGCCGAAAACGAGCCGGTGGCGTATGGGATGATTATCAAAAATGGACGAGAAGGGGATTATTATGAGGCTGCCTCGACAGATTTGAACCGGAAATTACCGGGGGCATACGCGTTGCTCTGGCAGGCAATATGTGATCTGAAAAAAGACGGCGTGGAACGGTTTAATCTCTGGGGAATTGCGCCCAAAAACCAGCCAAATCATCGGTATGCTGGGGTGACGACATTCAAGACTGGATTTGGTGGCGAAACGATTGAATATGTCGCTGCGCACGACTTGATTATCTCGAAAGTAGGTTATTTAAAAGACTTGGTTGTTGAAAAAATCCGCAAGAAAAGGAGGCATTTATGAGCAAACCGCTTAAATCCGATGAGTTTGATGAAGTTATCTCTATTCAAGATGCCTTGGATTCTGAAATTTGGGACAATTTTGTCAAAAATCGCCCCGAGGCAAACTTTTTGCAATCATGGGATTTTTATGAATTTCACCTAGCGCGAGGAAAAGAGGTGGTACGACGGATTGCAACGAATAAACAGGGGAAAATCGTCGCGGCTTACGCTGGAGTAGTAGAAACGGCGAAACGGGGAACATATTTAGCCATCGCTGGTGGGCCGCTCATGGACTTCGCGGACGAGAAAATCGTCTCTCAAGTGTTTTCTGATATCCGTGAGCAAGGCAAGGCCCATAACTGTGTGTTTGTCAGGGTGCGCCCGCAAGAGCCAATGTCGCAAAATATTTTGAGGCTTTTGTCAAAACAAGGGCTGAGACCGGCACCGATGTATTTATCGGTGGAATATGCGGGGATTTTGGATTTAAACAAGTCCGAGGAAGAGATTATAACTGGGGCGTCTCAGGGTTTTCGGCGAAAACTCAGAAAAGCCCGACAAAATGAGATTGAAATCGTTGCGGAGACCGATGACAAAGCAATTAAAGAATTTTGCCGACTCGAAAAATTACATGCCGAAAGGCAAAAATACGTGGCTTTTTCGAGTGATTTTTTAACTAAGCAGTTCGAGGCGTTCCGAAAAAACGGGGAAGTAGTAATTTACACCGCAAAAAAAGACGGTGAAACTCTGGCGCAGAATTTTATGATTTTTTATGGTCCAGAGGCGAGCTATCATTACGGCGTATCGTCGACGCTCGGAACCAAATATTCGGCGGCGCCACTTTTGCATCTCGCGGCGATGGAAGAGGCGAGAAAGCGCGGTTGTATTCGGTATAATCTCTGGGGAATTGTCGGTTTGGACGAAAAATCGCACCGTTTTTATGGTGTGAGCGAGTTTAAGCGTTCGTTTGGTTGTGAAGAATTGAAATATACGCCAGCGCATGATTTGATTTTGCACCCAGCCAAGTATCAGATTACAAAATTGGTTGAGAACGTGCGCAAAAAAGTGCGCCACGTGTGATATAATAAGAATAAGTAATTTAAGGAATTCTCATGGCAAAAATCAATCGTAAATTTATTGATAAACACTGGCTAATGTTTTTGGTGCGCGGAGTAATCGCAATCATATTTGGCGGGCTAGTGCTGTTTAGTGGCGCGAGTGCGGTTAACGAAATTATCGCCGTGATGAGTATGTTCTTGCTGTTTATGGGAATCGTGGACGCGGTGGGGGCGCTGTATAGTTCAACCAAACAGCACGATTGGTTCAATTCGATTGTAGATGCGGTGATTGATGTAGTGGCGGCGCTGGTACTACTTTTTCTTGCAAAAGATAGCCTAGTAAATAGCCTGCTCGTGATTTCGATTTACACGATTTTGTCGGGAATTGTAGATATTTTCCACGGATTTTTGTCCGCGGAAGATGCGACAGACCGTTTTATCCGGATGATTACAGGGGTAATGGGGTGCGTAATCGGGGTGGTGATTTTGAATGCGGGGAGTTTTGAAGTGACGATGTTCGTGCGCTTTTTCGGGGCTTATATGCTCATCGTAGGGACGACAAGCATGATTTACGGAATACATAACCGTTCACAAAAGCTTGAGGATAAAATCGCGCGGAGCGAGGCCCGAAAAAAGGCTAGCAAAAAAGCGAAAAAATAGTATAATGAAGTAATAATATCAAGAAGGAACGAGGGAACGGCCTGATGACTTCCTGCCAACCTAGCTGTGCCAAGGTGGTAAATCCGACCAGAAAGGAAAGATATGTTCTATCGAACTGCGGAGAGCGTTTCTCCAAAACACCCAGACAAACTTTGCGACCAAATCAGCGATGCGATTTTGGACGCGTATTTGAGAGAAGACCCGAATGCGCGGGTAGCAGCGGAAACTTGTGGCGGACACGGCGTAGTGTTTGTGACCGGCGAGATTACTTCTTCGGCTGAAAATATCGATATTCCGGCAATCGTCAAGCGAATTGCTGGGGACGTTGAGGTTCATACCAAAATTGTAAAACAATCACCAGAAATTGCGCAGGGCGTCGACACTGGCGGGGCGGGCGACCAGGGAATTATGATTGGTTTTGCGTGCGACGAAACGCCAGAGCTACTGCCGCGGGAAGTGGTACTATCTCGGCGTTTAAATCAATATATCTTTGCAAAGTTTCCGTTTGACGGCAAGACGCAAGTGACAATTGCGCCAGACGGTTCAATTGATTCGATCGTGGCGAGTTTTCAAAACGCTTCGCAGGCGGAACTAGAGAAGTTGGTGCGCGAATTCATTGCGGAAAATGATTTATCCGGCAAACTCGAGCTACATTTAAATCCGGCAGGAGACTGGAATCAGGGTGGTTTCGATGCCGACACGGGTCTGACGGGACGAAAATTGATTGTTGATAATTACGGCCCGCGCGTGGCGATTGGCGGTGGTTGTTATTCGGGCAAAGACCCGTCCAAAGTTGATCGTTCGGCGGCTTATATGGCGCGGCGCATTGCGGTAGATTATTTGCGGAACCGCGGCGCGCACGAAGTTTTGGTGCGACTGGCTTATGCGATTGGCTATGCTGAGCCTCTGGAAAAAACGGTGATTATTGATGGTCAACCGGAAGAAATCACGGGTTACGATCTTACTCCGAACGGAATTATTGAATTTCTGGATCTAAAACGCCCAATTTACGAACAAACCGCCCGCTACGGTCATTATGGCGAGGGGTTTGATTGGGACAAATAATATTCTGATGTTTGCAAGATGGATAGATTTGAACTTGTATAACGATACACTGGAGCAATGAGCAATAACTGGTCGCGGCTTACCACAAAGTAAGCGACCAGCCCTTGCATCCTTTAATGTTTATTTTTTCTTTGCTTTTTTCTTTTTGCGGGAAAGTCTCTCAAAAATGAGCACACTTAAATTATTTGTTCTTTTTCCCATCGCCAAGATACGTTGTGTCATCAAGCCTCTTTAGCCCCTTAATAGGGTCAACTTTTTCTAGAGCAGTCCGCTTGGAAACTGCTAAATCTCGCAAACGATTAAATCTACTTTCCTTGTCTATGCCTTTTCTGATAAGCTCTGCATTCTCTAGTTGTAATTCCTCCAAAATCAGTAGATCAATAATGCTCGCTGAATCCCGTAAGTTTTCCTTGCGTTTGGCTCGCTCCGGATTATCTTTTCGCCAATCTGCCGCCGTTGTACCGAATATAGCAAGGTTTAGAATATCTGCCTCATCTGCATACTGGTATTTAGCTTGCCACGGCAAAACTTTGGGTATAATTTTGTCTTTAACGGCGTCGGTGTGTGCAATATAAGTAGAACTAGCTAGAACACGTCGCACGTCCCATTCCAACTGGTATTGATTAGTTTCGATTTCTTTTAGCCGTTCGTAATCTTTAATAAGGAATAATTTAAATGCTGGACTAATCCAAGTACCAAACTCGAAAGCAATATCTTTGTGCGCGTATGTACCACCGTATCTACCGGCAATAGCACGTAAGCCAATAGCATTAGTTTTCTCGACCCATTCTTTTACGCTTATATTGAAATTATTTAGGCCGGCCTGTTTTTTAATTAGGTCGAATTCGTTCCAATTAAAATTTGGATTATTCATTGACTCCCAGATACCTAGAAACTCCACAGTATTCCTATTGCGTAGCCAACTTTTTACGAAAAACACACCATCTTTACTCCGTAGCATATCTGTTAACGAAATATAATCTTCTCCGTCAAATTTCTTGACAGAAATTTCATTACCTTCCACTTTTAGAACGCGTTTCTTTCTAAACATATCTCCATTATATCACACCCCTGTTATTTTGCCCTAATAAAATGTAAAAACAGAGGTGCTCATGTTAAAATAAAAAATACGGAAACCGAAGAAGATTTTCAAAAGTACCACGATCAATTAATAGAAATTGAAGCCTTTTGTTTTGGTGAACAATTTAGAGATTTAGTTGGTTCACGAGAGCAATACTTAAGAGAACAAGACCAGCCCAAGGGTTTACTTAACAGAATTAAAAAGATATTAGGGAGAAAGAAATGATTTACCCAAATAATGCTACTGATGAGGAGCGAGAAATAGAGTGGCGAAAGATTATCGAGACATCAAGCCGATGAGATCATTGAAGCAGAAATTGCCGGATAGTCTCTTTTCCTCCGAACGGAATTATCGAGTTTTTGGACCTAAAACGCCCGATTTACGAGCAAACCGCTCGCTATGGTCATTATGGCGAGGGGCTTGATTGGGATAAATAGTCTCAGTCTTAACAAAAAGTCCCTGCGGAGCTCGCGGGGATTTTTGTTGCAAGTTTGAATTCTGGTGGGCGAGGAGGGACTTGAACCCTCACGATCCGAAGATCACAAGATTTTGAGTCTAGCGCGTCTACCAGTTCCGCCACTCGCCCGCTTCGGCCGTTAATAATCGCCGATTAATCTTATTATACCATATCTTGAATAATTATGCTATAATTTAGCTATGGATTCAGAAAACGGTGGGCAATCTGCGAGCGACTTACAAAGGCAAGCCGCGGCTGCGCTGGCGCGGAAAAAAGTCTTGGCGGCTTATGCGTCGTCGGCGAGAAAAGCCGAGCAAGAGGCGCGCGAGAAAAACGCCGCCGCAAGCGACGGGCATTTAAAGGACGAGCCAATCGCTACCAAAATCAATTCCGAATCTTGGAAAAAATACCATTCGGCATGGCAAGATTATTATCAAAAATATTATAGCGAATATTACTCCAAGGCGGCGCGGACCTACATCGAGACGGAAAAATTAAAACAGGCGCGCGAACAGGCCGAAGAAGATGAAATTTTGAAAAATTCTCGCAATACGCAAGAAATTCAGACTGGGCTAAGGCAAAAAATTCGCAAAAAAGCTACCGAAAACGCCAAAAAAACTCGTCGCCATCGCAAGATAATCCCAATTTTGGCGGGGCTGGCAGTAGTTCTTTTGATTTTGTTTTTGCAATATAATCGTTTGATTTTTGCGCCGATTATGGCTTATGTTTCGCCTGGGAATGCTCCGGCGTCCAGCATTGACGCAGTGGACCCGACGGTTAGCACGGAAGTTTCAGCGGACCCGCGGCTAATTATTCCGAAATTGAATGTTGATGTGCCGGTACATTTTGGGATTCAACTTTCCGAGGTGATGTCGGCGATGAATAACGGCGTAGCACATTATCGCATT
This sequence comes from bacterium, assembly GCA_963637115.1. GTDB lineage: Bacteria > Patescibacteriota > Saccharimonadia > Saccharimonadales > Saccharimonadaceae > Nanosyncoccus. The sequence goes on from CAVHLO010000001.1 coordinate 123,780, forward strand.
ACAGGGGCGAGCGCTTATCCTGGAGAAATCGGTAACACCGTGATTACGGGGCATTCGGCAGGCGATGTTTATAGTTCAAATCCTTATAAATACATTTTTTCGGGGTTGGAACGGCTCGAAGATGGGGACTTGATTTATATCAATTATAATTCTGTGCGTTATACTTATCAGGTAACCAAAAAAGAGGTGGTGGAGCCTAGCAATGTGGCGGCACTGGTGGTAGCGACCGAAAAGCCGATTTTGACGTTGGTGACTTGTACACCGCTCGGGACGTCGCGTTATCGGTTGCTGGTAACGGCGGAGCAGATTTCGCCCGACTGGGACGGGGCGGACAAGTCGGAAAGCTTGCCCACTGTGGACGAGAACACTAGCGAGGCTATGCCGTCCAATGAGCCATCTTTCTTTGAAGGAATTTGGAACTTCTTGACAGGGAATTAATTAATTGATTATTCTACGATTTTTTCACGAATTAGCGCACCGTCTGAAAAATAATACAGCCATTTATCATCGGAAATAGTCGTGGGGAACTGGCTGGAGACATTTTTGGCGAGTGTGCGACGGTTAAGACCGTCAAAATCATAAATTATTAGCTCGCCACTGGCCACATTGTAAAGCATATTATTGTCTAGCCAACCAAAATTCTCATTTTCGAGCGACCATTCGCGCACCGAAAACGCCTCAAAATCAAAAGTCGCCAACTGAGTACCAGCGGAAAGCGTGATAAATTCGCCATCGTTTCCAACTTTGACGTTTTGCGGAGCAAAGCTCAGAGTGAATTCTTTGACTAGCTCAAAATTGGCCTTTTTATAGAGTTTTAGCTTAGTATCTTCGAGCACGGTGATATATTTTTCGTCATAAAACTTCGAAATCGCGACTTTGGCAGGTGCAGAAGTCGCGGTAAGGCTAGTAGTGTCTTTGTTGTTGAGATTAAGTACGCCGATTAAATACTCTTGTTCGGGGTTTTGCTCTGAATTCGAGGCAGAGTTTGAGGCAGATTTTACTGCCGAAAAGACAATTTCGTCTTCAAAATGGTCAAAACTCTGAATATTACTCACTAGCACGGCGGAAATTGCTCGGCTGGAGACGTTGATTTTGCGTAAATTGCCGTCTTGAATGGCTACGAGATTCGAGGCTGAATTATCTAAAATCTCAATCGTCGAAAAAGTAGCCGCAAAATCGCGCGAAAGATTGACGCTGTTTTTGACATTTTCGACATCTAGCAGGACCCATTCGGGCGCGCCAGCGTGGCTAACCTTAAACAAAATATGGTTGCCATCGCTATCCCAATTCGCGTCCAAGATTTCGTCCGAAAACAGCCCAGTTTCGGCATCATCGGCAATACTGATTCCCGAAAATACCTGAGAAATGTCAATTTTCTTGGGGGTTATTTTGTCGTCTTTCAAATTAATAATTTGCCACTCGGTGGTATCGCTAGCAAGGAGCATTTTGTCGCGAGCGGGCGAAACTGTGGCGAAGTTAAAATCCTTGGTGTCGAGAATCGTCTCGGGGGTGCGATTTTGCCAAAATAAGCGCGGATATTGCAAACGGTACAGTAGCCCCTCTGTTACGTTCACTGTTTTAGTCCAGCTATCATAACCATCCTTAGAAACTACGATAGTATGCTCGCCGCTAGAGACGATTTTGGAAGTATTGGTGCGTTGCATCCAAGACGATTCGCCGTCAATGCTAAGGTCGGCGCCGGTCGGAATTGATGAAACCTGAATCATTCCTTGGCGTTCTACTTTGAAATCGGAATTCAGCCAGTAGCCCGAGACCACAAAAGCCAAAATAATCACCATAATAATTACGGTCATTACCATAATAAACTCAGAAATAATTACTTTAAAGCTTTGTTTGCGCTTTAATTGTTCGCTATTCATAGGTTGACTTTATTATAACATATTTTGAACAAAAAATTAACCCTTGTGTTTTTTTACAAAAAAAGGTATGATTATTATAAGAATAAGCGAGGTATTATGCAAACATCTGGAAATAAACGCACGACGCAGTCAACTCACCGCAAGGTGCAGACTTCGACGACTCTGAACCGAAAGTACACTAAGCGACCGACTAAGTCTACAGATGTAATGGTTCGGCGCAGTCCGAAAACCGAAAAAATCAGCGAGATTGCACGAAGCTCCAAAGTCCAACATTTTAATTCGCCAATGGTGGCACCAACAGTAAAAGCGCAAGACGGACCGATGACCGCCGCGACGATTCATCCGATGCAACAATCCGCCAATGCCCGCATGCAAGCGCGCAAAGAAATGAACTCGTCAAAGATTTCAGGCTCGGCGACGACAGTTTCTGGGATTTCGGCCAAAGAACTAAAGGATCAAGCGATCAAAAAAGCCCTAGCGCAAGCAGAAAAAGTGAAAACCGCAGCCGAAGAGCCGAAAGCGCGCAATAAAAAGAAAAAATCCAGCGTAATGCACTTTGGTGTGGGGCGAGTACTGCTGGCAATGTCTTGTGCGGCGACGGCGGTGTTTGCAATTGTCTATTTCGTAAATTTAAATATGCCGGATGTGTCTTTGAAAGTGGCGGCCATGCAGACGGGGATAGACCCGACCTACCCGAATTATATTCCGCGCGACTATAGCGTGTCGAGCATCACTTCAGAAGACGGCAGAATCGATATTGATTTTTATAATTCTACCGCGGGGACGAGCTTTACTTTGACCGAAGAGAAATCATCGTGGGATACAAATGCATTGGTTTCGAACTTTGTCAAATCCGAATACGGCGAAAATTATTCCTTGGTACGCGAACAGGGGCTAAGTATTTATATTAGTGGTAGCAATGCCGCCTGGGTGAATGGCGGAATTGTCTATAAAATTACTGCCGATAGTGGCGTTTTGACCAACAAACAAATCCGATCAATCGCGACAAGTCTCTAGATAGCGCGGGCTACGGCATTTAGTCGTGCCAGCGATGTTTCGCGGCCTAACACCGACATAGTCAGGTTAAGCGCAGGACTAAACGGCGCAAAGCTGAGGGCAATACGGATAAGGCTAAAAAGCTCGGCCGGTTTTTTGCCAGTTTCGATGAGAAGTTCGTTCAAAACATTTTGCAAATTCTCTGCCGTCCAATCTGCGACTTCGGAAAGTCTGGCAATGGATTGTTTCAAAAGAGTTTCGAGTTCGGATTCGGACATTTTTTTTAAAAATTTATTGTTTTCGAGCGTATCTAGGTCGATTTTGGGGTCAGCAAAGAAATATTCGGTCATAGTTTTTAGATCTGAAAGAGTTTTGAGACGGTCGTAGATAATCGCCAGTACTTGTTTTTGGTAAGTTTCGTCATAAGTTTTGGCGGTTTCTGGCCAAAATTCCGCTGTGCGTGCAAACAGCGCGTCTACGCCTTGCTCGTCAAAAATTCGCCGGAGCCATTGTCCGTTCATCCATAATAATTTGGTCTCGTCGTAACGCGCGCCAGAATTCTGAATGCGGTCTAGCGAAAAATTCTTGATTAATTCGGCTTTGGTATAGATTTCTTGTTCTGTGCCGTCATTCCAGCCTAGGCAAGCCAAATAATTTAACATCGCTTCTGGCAAGACGCCGTCCGCGCGATATTCAGAGACCGATTTGGCGCCGTCGCGCTTGCCGAGTTTTTTGTTGCCACCTGGGGCAAGAATATGAGGCAGGGAAACAAACTTCGGACGCGCTAACCCTAGCGCATCGTATAACGCTAGATAATTCGGCGTGCTTGAGAGATATTCCACTCCACGCATGACATGAGTAATGCCCATTTCGGCGTCGTCTACAATATGCGCAAAGTTATAGGTCGGGAGACCGTCTTTTTTGATTAGGATAATGTCGTCTTGTACCTCTGGACCAGCGTGGAGATCGCCCATAACCTCGTCGTGCCAAGTGTATTCCCGAGGCTCGGCCTTAAATCTCAGCGGGATACCGACTTGCCATTCTGGCGTATGTTCGGGACGGTAATTACGATATAGAAACGGCTGTTTATTGTCATTGCATTCTTTACGGTATGCTTCAATTTGCTCAGGGGTGGTCGGGTCGGCATAAGCGCGCCCAGAATCAATTAACTTTTGCGCCCATTGGTGATAAATCTCTTGGCGCTCACTTTGATAATAAGGTCCATGGTCGCCGCCGACAATAGGGCCTTCGTCCCATTCTAATCCAAGCCAGCTCAAAGTGTCTTCGATCAGCTCCGTGGCCCCTTCGACGAAACGGGCGCGGTCAGTATCTTCGATGCGGAGCACAAACCGCCCTCCAGTTTGTCTCGCGAGTAAATATGGATAAATTGCAGAGCGGACATTGCCGATGTGAATGTAGCCAGTTGGGCTGGGCGCAAATCTAGTAACAACTTTCATGATATATATTATACCATATTTTTAGGAATTTTCTTCTTCGTCTTCGTCATCATCGTCTTTTTTGCGACGAGCGAGGATAAAGAAGAAGATGCTCGAGGTAGCGGCAACTGCCGAGGCGACTGCAAGCCCAGTAGCTAGAGAAGTGCCGGTAGCGATGCTAGCTGAAGTATGCTCGACTACGCCTTTTGGATTATCGTAGGCATCAGTAGTATTGCCATCGCTAACCTCGGTGGTAGTCTTAGTGGCATCATCAGTAGTTTCGGTCTTGGAATAGACGGTGCGGTTAGTATTACTGTCATAGGTAGCATTACCGTCAGTAGTATCGTCGGGTGTAGCTGGGTTGTCTGGGACTACTGGGTTATCATCGTCAATCGTGCCACTGACTACCGCAATAATTACCGAGCCAGTATAAGTACCAGCAGTTTGCGCGGCGTTGGTTTGGGTGCCGAAATAAACACTCGTTGAGCCACTACCAACAGTAGTAGTAGAGAGAAGTTGAGTCGGATTAGTGCTAGTCTGAATTGGGGAATAGGTACTATCTGCAGAACCAGTAGCGGTATCGTCGAGCGAGAAACCCCAGTGATTAATTTGTCCAACCCCAAAATTACCGCGAGTCGTGGTCGTGGTCATAGTCGGGATAGTTTCGGAATTGCCGACAGATGAATTGGTCAAATTCGTGTTTGTTGCATACATCGACGCGGTAAAGCCGTTCGCGTTATTAGAAGTCACCGACAAATTAACAGTATTGCGCAGGAAAGTCCCCATCGAGCCAGAGGAACCATTGCGCGGGGTCGAGATAGAAACAGAAAGGCTTTCAACGACATTGACGTTGAAAGTGGTCTCTTTATCCGCCGCCTGAGTTGCTACAATTGAGCTAGCATGAATACCAGCAGCGACAGACAAAATGCCCACAAAACAGATCTTGACCTTCGTTTTTGTCTTAAGCATAATACTATTATAGCATAAGAATTTCGGGCGTGTAGACTTTTGTTGTGAAAATCTATTTCTCATTTTTATATGTATAACCTTTATGCTTCTATCATAGCATGAGCGCAAAGTTTTGTAAACCGTTATAAATAATAAAACTGTGGAAAAAACTTATGTTTTCGGTTATAATGAAGCTACAATATTAAAAGTGGAGCACGCATGGACGAAAAAACGACAAAAAAATGGCTAATCTGCAAAATTCTGGGCGGAATAAGCTTTGCGGCGGGGTTAACCTGCCTTTTGGTGGCGCTACTAGGGGTAAAAACCGAGGCGGCGACCATTAGTTATCCAGAACTGCCCACCAAGGAAACCACCACCACAGCCTATAGCGCCTTAACTGGCGAAGCGTTAGCGGACGGAGCGTCCGTGAACGACCCGACTTATTGTGTGCAAATCCCAAATGGCATGGACGGCGCTCGGCCGCAGGCGGGATTAGCCGAGGCCGGAGTCGTATTTGAGGCAATTGCCGAGGCAGGAATTACACGCTTTGCGGCGATTTTCCAAAATCCCACTTCTTCGGTGATTGGTCCGATTCGGTCGCTAAGAATTTATTATCTCGAGTGGGACACGCCGTTTGACTGCACGATTGTGCACGCTGGCGGTTCGGCAGATGCCTTGGCGGCAGTGGCAAGTGGTGGATATAAAGATTTAAGCGAAAATTACACCTATATGTATCGCGGGACTTATCGTAATCGGTTGTGGAACAATTTATTTACGACAGCCTCTTATCTTAAAAGCGCCAACAATAACAAATCCAATATCAAAGGTTTTGCGAGGTTAACTCCAGAAGAATCAAAAGAAGAACAAGTCAATGAAACGGTGACGGAAAAGTTAGTTATCACCAAGCCAACTGCGCAAGATACTTCCACTACAACGCCAAAAGTTTCTGCAATTTCGCTAAGCCTCGGTGGTTATGCTAATTTTAATGTAAAATACGATTACGATATAAACACGAATACTTACCGCCGTAGCTTCGCGAGTGGGACGGCGCACGAAGTTTACCAATGCCCAGCAGAGGATTTAGGTGAAAAAAATCCCGAGGACGCGTGTAATTTGACCCAATTATCACCTGCCGTGGTCGTGGCGATGGTGGTCCAGGAATCGCGCGCCAGCGACAACTACCACGAGGCAATCACTACGACAGGTTCGGGCGAGGCATATATTTTCCAAAATGGGTTGGTAAAACACGGGACCTGGAAAAAGAATAGCGCCAGTGAGCAAATTCAGTTCCTAGATGAAAATGGCGAAGAGATTAAACTCGCTCCTGGGCAGACTTTTGTAACTGCGGTACCGAATTATGGTTCGGTGAATTATTAAAATACCGCGAGCTGGCAGAATTTTGTCAAAAAATCCTTGACTTTTTCTGCAGCATCGTGCTATAATGAGATTGCGCACCTAACCCCCCTTGGGTGCGCAACTTGTTTTAAGACTGGTCTCGTCGTCTAGCGGTCCAGGACTCCTGGTTCTCATCCAGGCAATCGCGGGTTCGAATCCCGCCGAGATCACCAGTTGTGAATCAGAGTCAAAGTTTGGCTCTTTTTTGTTGTCTTGTTTGAATTTTTGTCTGATTTTAAACAAATACGGAATAGGGCTACCATTTTTAGAGATTTTATGTTATAATATATAGATATGAGTAAGTTACCGATAGTAGCGTTAATTGGTCAGACAAATGCCGGGAAATCGAGCATTCTAAATCGAATGGCGCGCAAAAATATTGCCATCGTGGCACGCGAGGCAGGGACGACGCGCGATAATGTCGTGGCTAAAATCGATGACCGGTTCATTTTGATTGATACGGCAGGGTTAAAAGACCCGTCGGATGATTTTGAAGCTTCGATTCAGGACCAAATTTTGGACGCGATCGAGAGTGCAGATGTGATTTTGGTGACGCTAGATTCGGCAAAATATTTTGACCACCGCGACGCTAAAATCGCAAAAGACGCGCTCCGGTCAAAAAAGCCGGTTTATTTGGTGCTAAACAAATGCGACTTAGGAGAATCTTTGCCGATCGAGAATTTCCGAGCGCTCGGCATTGCGCCAGAACGGACTTTTTATGTCTCGGCAACGACTGGGCAGGGAGTTACCCAGTTGAAACAACAGTTGAAGGAATGTTTTTCGAAGGAATCCGGAGACTGCTACCGAGGAGAAGGGTCCGAGCTTCGCAAACACGGACGCGAGGAACCCGACCCGAAAAAAGCATCCTCTCAATCACCGTTGAAAATCGCTCTGATCGGACGTCCCAATGTGGGTAAATCCAGTTTGTTTAACACCCTCGGCAAAAAACAACAGGCGATCGTCTCGAGCCGCCAAGGCACAACGCGCGATATTAACCGCGTGAACGTGAAATTCAAGGGACGAGAGCTAGAGATTTTGGACACGGCGGGGTTGCGTCGCCCAGGGAAGCGCGAAGTGGGTATTGAAAAATTCAGCGCGATTCGAACTTTGGCAGCGATCGAAGAGGCGGATATTTGCGCCTTGTTAGTCGATGGTACCGAGCCACACGCTAAACTCGATCAAACCCTCGCTGGACAGATTATCGAGGCAGGGAAGGGGATTATTGTGGTCGTCACTAAAACCGACCTAATTCAGGCGCGCTTAGATGAATTTGAGGACCAAAAAGCCGAACAGAACGAGCGATTGACCGAAGATGGGCGCAAACTTGAGCTCGAAACGCGCCAACCCAAGGACATTGACGGAATTTTAGACGATTTAGAATACGATTTCAACTTTTTGCCTTACGCGCCGGTCCTGCTCACGAGCGCCGAAACGGGCAAAAATGTCACCCAATTGTTTGAGCTAGCACTAGAAATCGACGAAAATCGCCACCTCGAGATTAAAACCTCGGAGCTGAACAAAATTTTGAATGAAGCAATTATCTCGCACACACCGGCAGGGCTAAAAAATACCCGTCCAAAGCCAAAATATATCGTCCAGACTGATACTTGCCCGCCGTGGTTTGTGGTGCATGGGCATAATTTAGAACTACTTCACTGGTCGTGGAAACGGTTTTTGGAGCGCAAAATTCGCGAAAAATATCCGTTCGTAGGGACACCGATTATGTTTTCATTCCGCAACGACGACAAAGACCAGATATAATTAAAGGGTAAGCTCTTTCTTTGGAGTCCTTTTTATGTTATACTTACCCCATAGGGGGAGTATCTTAACAGGAAGGGGGCCATTCTATGGACAAACGCAAATTGTCTTACGTAATCGATACCAACGTATTAATCGATTATATTGACATCATTCCGTCACCCGACGGGATGCAGGCAAAGCTCGAAGAGGCGACTGCCGATCTTTCGGAGGCGCATCTCATCATCCCAACAGTGGTGGTGCGGGAGCTTTCCAATTTCAAAAAGGAAAAAAGTGAACGCGGAAAAGCGGCTCGGCAGGCATTAAGTCGAATTCATAAACTGGTTGTGGATAGCCAACACACTATGGAAGAAGTTTATAGTTTAAACGCTGCCATCGAACTTCCGGCAGGGAATCAAACTCTGTCGGTGTTGCCAGTACACAAGAATTTTACCGAGGCTTTGCCTTATCATCCATCCGATACCGATATGGATGGCCAAATTATCTTGACTGCACTTTCGGCGACGATGTTGGAGGCTGGACTGCCGATCGACGGCACTGCGCCAACTGCAGCAGTGTTGAATCTTAGGTCTGAGAACGTAATTCTGCTGACTAATGATAAAGGACTGGCCATTCGGGCACGCGAACGAGGCTTAAGAACCGAGCGATACGGATATAAATATCCCGACCCTTACACTGGACGGAGAAATGTAACCGTATCGAAAGAATTGTTTCTTAAATTCTACAATCTACAGAGAATTTCACGAGAACAGTTCGAGCAAGCGATGCCAAACGAGCGCAAGCTCGTAGCCAATGAGTTCATTGTCATGGAACTTGAGGACGGAGCGGATTATCCATACGATTTTAACCCGAGAAACACCAGATTTTTCGAGCATATCGGACGGTATGACGCTGGGGAAGACGCGATTTTGCGTCTGCGCTTTGCGCCAAATTTCCCGCTAAAACTCAAGAATGCAGGGCAGGCGATTTACGCCGAAGCACTGATGGATCCAAATATCTCGGCAGTGATTTGTTCTGGACCGGCGGGCTGCGGCAAAACCTATATGTCGACCATCTACGGCTATGAAGCTTGTAAAAAAGGCGATTTTATAGAGGTAATTGCAGTGCCGTGCGAAAATCATAGTTTGCTGGGCGCATTGCCTGGTGATTTGGACGAAAAAATGGATCCGGCGGTACAGCCGCTAAAAAACGCGATTCGCAATTATTTGCTAGACAACGACAGTCAGCTAAATAAAGAGTTAGTTTTACTCCAGAAATTTGGAGCTGAGACCAGAGGTAAAAGCAAGAAAGCGAGTGAGAAAAACGGTAATAGTAACGGACACAGCCGTCGATCATCTCGATATGAGGCCTATCTCGAAAGAGGTGATGAATGTGCGGACAACCGTCCAGACAAGCGTTCACTTAAAGAAAAGTTGCGCGACCGCGTAGATTTGATTTGGAACAATTGGTTTTCCAATGTGCCGATTGAACACGCGCACGGACGGGATTTTGCCCACGGGCTAGCGATTTATGATGAATTCCAAGATCAAAATGCAAAGCAGGCAGACACTTTGATCAAGCGTATCGGACAAGACGGCAAAATCGTCATCACTGGCGACATTCGTCAAATCCATTCGGCCTATCTGGACCAAAACAACAATGGTCTAGTTTATGCGTCGCAATTGCTTTATGATATTCCGATAATAGCGCAAGTTTGTTTTACCGAGGACGAAATCATTCGCCATCCACTGGTTGAATTTGTAGCCGCAAGGCAAGCTTTGCTAGCAGCCAACACTGCTCGGCCAAGCGAAAGTTAGTATTTTAACCCAAGGTACCCCCCTTCTACCCTGTCCTAAATAACGGGAATTGGATTTTTCCATTCCCGTTTGCGGACGGGGTATTTTTATGGTATAATTTTCGTATGAAATTAGTAGTTGGACTGGGCAATCCAGAGGCAAAATACAATTGGACGCGCCACAATACGGGCTTTCTCACGCTAGATTTTTATTTTAAGCTTAACCACCTTAGTTGGGGGGTAAAACCGCGCTACGGGGCGATTTTTGGGCGCAGAGACGACATTTTGTTTATCAAACCTCAAGATTACTACAATTTAAGTGGCAAAGCGGTGCGAGAATTTATGAAATTTTACAAAATCCCAGCAACGGAAATATTAGTGGTTTGTGATGATTTTAACCTGGAATTCGGGACCTTGCGCTATCGCGCACACGGCTCAGCGGGCGGGAATAACGGGCTAAAATCCATTACTGCCGAAATTGGGACCGAGAATTTCCCACGCCTACGAGTCGGAACAGGGGACGACGAATTGAGAGCCAAAATCGGAGATGTGGATTTTGTATTGTCTAAATTTACGATGACAGAAAAAGTGCGCTTGCCGGGGATTTTGAAAGAGGCGAGCGACAAAATTGACGAGATAGTTAGGTGCTAATTTTAGCTTGCTCGGTTTCAGACTATCAGTTGACCATTCTAGGCTAGGGCCCAATTATTAAGACCCAGGGCGCGTACTCGACCTTTGATTTCGAGTACAGTGATGGTTTGGTTAAAAAGTTCGGGCGGAAGATTATTGGCGCGCATGATTTCTTCGCCCGAGCGCAGCCCTTTAGCGATGGCGCTTAAGATGGTCGTTTCGAGGTCGGTGTCGCCGACTAGGGACTGGCGCTTGGTCGATTTTTTCAAAAAATCAGCAGGGAACAACTCGCGTAAAACATCATCGGGGCCAGTATAGACTAGCGCCCCCTGCTGGAGCAGTTTATTGCACCCCTGAGAATAGGGGCTAGTGATATTGCCGGGAACGGCGAATACAGTTTTGCCCTGAGCTAGAGCGTGCGTCGCAGTATTTAGAGAGCCTGACCGCTCGCCAGCCTCCACTACCACTACGATATCCGACAGCGCCGAAATTAGCCGATTGCGGTAGAGAAAAGAACTTTTGAAGCATATTTTTCTCTGACCGCGTTCGTTTAAGAACTCCCCTGGGGCCAGAGGCTCTTTAGAATTTGTCGGCGGATATTCAGAAATAATTGCGCCGCCATGCGCGACAATTTCCGCTGCGAGCGCAGTGTGATTACTCGGCTGAATTTTATCGATCGGATTGCCGAGTACCGCCACTGTTGTCCCGCCAGCGTCAAGGCAACCCCGATGACCAATACTGTCAATGCCAAAAGCTAGACCAGAGACAATAATAACCCTTTTCTTGGCAAGACGAAAGCTAAGGTCTCGCGCGATTTCCTCGCCGTAGAGTGTGTTATGACGCGAGCCGACAATTGCCACCGTCAGAGGACGGACGGATTTGCCAGACTTGACCACATTTTCTGGCATTTTGCCACGAAAATACAATGTTTTAGGCTTAAGCGCAATACCATTTAACACCTCTGTAAAATTTGTCTCTAGGGGTGATATTTGGTTGATTTTTGTAAAAAAGTGTGAAAAAAGTGTTGACATTTTATTTCTCCCGTGCTATAATTAGGACAGTTGGTACACAAAAAGTGTGCCACACCGCACCTAAATAAGTTATAATTTCAGCTATACTACTTCTAGTATAGCAGAAATTGCGAGCTTTTGAAACCCTTTCGGGCTTAAAATTTCTTTACGGTTTTAAGTCTTATAAGTATTACCTCCACTTTGAAAGGAATCTTTCGAAGGCTTAGCAATCCCTCTAACCGGCGGGCCCCAATTTGTGTGAGGTGGGTCGCGCTTCCGGGGTCTCTCCCGGTATAGTGAGAAGCGTTAGAGGGCCAAAATAGCCTCAGGTGATGCCCACCCTTACCTGAGGCTTTTTTGTGGGAAAAATCTGGTTTTTTGTGGTTATGCTTGACGGGTGTGGTATGATTATATATATGGCGAAAAATTTAGTGATTGTGGAGAGCCCAGCAAAGGCAAAGACGATCGAGAAATATCTCGGGGCGGATTTTCGGGTACTGGCGTCGGTTGGACACATCCGCAAAGACACCAAGGTCGACAAGGCGACTTTTGAAGTGACTTACGAGATTGACCCCGGACATAAACAGATTATCTCGGAGTTAAAAAAGGCAGCCAAAGACGCGGAGCGGATTTGGCTCGCGACCGATGAGGACCGCGAAGGAGAGTCGATTTCGTGGCATCTGTGCGAGGTTTTGCACTTACCGAAAGACACAGCGCGAATTACTTTTCACGAAATCACTAAGCCAGCACTAGAAAACGCGATCAAAAATCCGCGGACGGTAGATATGGATATGGTGGCGAGCCAACAAGCGCGCCAGACGCTAGATATGCTGGTGGGGTACGACCTGTCGGATATCGTGCGGCGCAAGGTGCCTGGGGCGGTGTCGGCGGGACGAGTGCAGAGTCCAGCGCTAAGATTAATTGTTGAACGCGAAAAAAGTATCGAGAAATTTGAATCAAAATCGGATTTTAAGGTTAGCGGAAAATTTTTAGCAACAGGACAGCAAACTGGGGCGCTGAAAAATCCCGAAGCGGTATTTGTAGCTAAGGGGGAAGTGGTGGTATTTGACGGGTTTTTGAAGGTTTATGGCAAAAGTAAAGACTTGGAACTGCCGAAAGTGGCACCTCAAGATTTAGTTAAGCTCGAGGGGCTGGTCGCGAAGCAAAATTTTGCCAAACCGCCTGCTAGATACACCGAAGGGTCGTTAGTTAAAAAGCTGGAGGAGCTGGGGATTGGGCGACCGTCGACCTACGCGTCAATTATGACGGCTATTCAGGCGCGGGGATATGTCGAGAAAGGTGAATCCGAAGGGACGGAACGAGAAGTGGTGGAATTTCGGACCGGAAATACCGAAGAAGAGGGGATCAAAGAATTGTTGGCGACGCTAGAAGGCGATGCACCAACTGATGAAAAATCGGCACGAGAGTTGCTCGAAAAATTAGCGCGCGACCAATTTGTGGTGCTAGAAGTAGAGGAAAAAGAGGGTGCCAAAGCCAATCCGGTACCGTTTACGACGGCGGCGCTCCAGATTGAGGCCAACGCCAAACTCGGATTTTCATCGCGAACAACGATGAGCGCGGCACAGGGGCTGTATCAGGCGGGTTTGATTACTTATCACCGAACCGACTCATTAAACTTGTCATCGCAGGCGGTGGCGGCGATTGCGGGGTATATCGAACAACATTTTGGCAAGAATTATCTCAAAGTGCGCACATTTAAAACCAAGGACGCGAACGCCCAAGAGGCGCACGAGGCAATTCGCCCGACCGACATAACCAAGGTAAATGTAGGGAAAAATGATTACGAAAAACGGCTCTATCAGCTGATTTGGGCGCGGACGGTGGCAACGCAGATGGCAAATGCAAAAGTGGCAAAAACGACGATTAAGATCGGAGCGACGAATGCAAATGTTGTGGGCGACGTTAATGCGGAAACAGAGGTAGAACGTGCGGTAGTCAAAGAAAAATTTGGCGCGAACAAAGGTCGGCTGGTACCGACGCCGACTGGGGAATTAGTGGCAGGATTTTTGACGGAAAATTTCAAAAATATCGTAGATTACAAATTTACGGCGAATATTGAAAAAGACTTAGATCTAGTGGCGGACGCAAAGTTGGAGCGGGTAAAGATGCTTCGCGATTTTTACGGTCCGTTTCATGATACCGTGCTGGCGGCTAACGGAGTAGAACGCTATAACAACGCGCGCCTGCTCGGGCATGACCCCGCGACCGGCAAGCCGGTTTATGCCAAGGTAGGCAAAACGGGCGGATTTATTCAGCTGGGTGATAACGAGAAAGAAACAGGGGAGAAACCGCGTTTTGCGCCACTACCGAAGCGTAAGTCCGTCAAAACCGTAAGCCTCGAACAGGCGCTCGGGCAACTAGCACTGCCGGCTCTGCCTCGGTCACTAGGTAAAGCCCCAGACGGGGCGGAGCTCATCGCGGCGAATGGGCCGTTCGGTCCGTATTTGAAAGGCGGAAAATACAATATCCCCATGAAGGATTTTGACCCTTATACGGTAACGCTCGAGGAGGCTTTGCCTCTGTATCAGAAAAAAATTGACTCGATGATTGCGGATTTTGGCGAGGTGCAAATTATTAATGGGGCGTATGGGCCGTACGTTAAGGGTCCGGGGCGGCGCAATAACGTTAAAATCCCAAAAGAAACCGATCCAAAGACAATTACATTGGAAATGGCGCTCGAAATGCTCAAAAATAAGCCCAAAACGACGCGGCGGGGAACAAGAGGAAAAAGCAAAAGCAAAACTGTATAATTTTTTTCGAACTTTGTAAAAAATGTGATACAATAGTAGTTAGAAAACAATAATTTCGTAGTTGACATTCATGATAATCTATGATATTATAGTATGAATTGATAATATTAACTGGGGTGGAATAAGGAGCGTCTCGATGGACCAAAATGCGGAAATCCTCAAAAATGCAATCTCGGGCAGTTTAAAAATTATTGAACAGGAACGCGAGAAGGAGATTATTTCCCGCAGGTTTGGACTTAAAGGCAACAAAGAGACTCTTGAACAGATTGGCGAAATGCTATCGATCACTCGGGAACGGGTACGACAACTTGAAAAGGCGATTTTGATTCGACTACAGATTTGCGCTGAAGAGGGGCAAATTCCGGAACTCGCTGCCGCCGAGAAAATCTTAATCCGCAATTTGACCGAAACTGGACGGGTTGCCAAACTGAACGACCTCGCGGATAAGATTTACGGCCGAGAAACTACCGCGCCTGAGAAGGCCGGCATCTATTTTATTGCGACTTTTTCAAAGAATTTGGCTATCGTCGAGGAAAACGACCGCTATAACGTCGCGGTGGGAATTGCTGAATATGGCGACAGTAAGAAAATTCGCGAACGAGTAGACGAAATCGTCAAAGTAGTACGCGAGAATAAAAAGCCGATTTCGTTAGATGAACTTGACGAAAAGCTAAATTATGAGCATCCTAGCCATATAAAAGCCGTGGCGTCAATCTCTAAGCTACTCGCCTCTTTAAACGGAATGTGGGGACTAGCCAAATGGCCGTCCGTGAACCCGAAAAACATCCGCGACAAGATTTTTGTGATTTTGGAGGCAAAAAAGGAGCCGATGCATTTTTCGGATATTGCTAAAGAGATCAAAGAGTCCAATTTTAAGCGTAAAAATGTTACTGTTCAGGCAATTCATAACGAGTTGATCAAAGATTCGCGGTTTGTACTGATTGGGCGGGGAATTTATGCACTCTCGACCTGGGGCTACAAGAAGGGAACTATCTCCGAAATCATTAAGTCGGTGCTCGAAAAGGCCGGCGAGCCTCTGACACGAGAAGAAATCGTCAAACAAGTGCTAAAAGTACGCAAAGTCAAAGAAACTACCATTCTACTTAATCTCCAAAACAAGGATTTTTTCAAAAAAGTCGATAAAAATTCCTATACTTTGGCCTAGGGGCGACTTGGGGGGTAGGGAAGAGGCCATTTAAAAAAATCGAGCTTACTGGCACACTGAGATTTTATGATATAATGAGTTTATGGAAAGCGTCATACATTTTATTTTAATGCCGATATTTTGGATTCCAGTGGTGGGGGTGCTGGCGTTTTTGACTTATCGAAATTACCGCAAACTAAACAATTTAAAAGTGCTAAACGTGGATTCGGTGCTACTGATGCTCGAAATTCCGCGCGAAAACGACAAAAAAGAGCTGGCGGCGGAGCAATTATTCGCTTCTCTACATGGTATTTTGCGCGACCGACAAGAGCTCAAGAATTCGGGCGGGGTACAGGAGCATCTGTCATTTGAAATCGTCTCTACGGCAGGGCAAATTCGGTTTTATGTTTGGGTGCCAAAGATTTTGCAAAGTTTTGTCGAGGGACAGATTTATGCACAGTACCCGACGGTGCAGATTTATAAGATGAACGAGGATTACGCAGATAAGCGTGGGGAATATCCTGTAACTTATATGAGCGAGTTGACTTTGACCGAAAACGAAGCCCTACCGATTAAGACTTTTGACACGTTCGAGGTGGATCCACTAGCGGGGATTACGGGGACGCTGGCAAAATTAAACGCCGAGAATTCGGAAGAAATGTGGATTCAGATTTTGACGCGCCCAATTCCAGATGATTGGCACAAAAATACCACTGATAGATGGATAAAACGGCTAAAATCGGGACGAAAATCGCTATTTAACGGCATTGGTATCGACTGGACTTGGGTAGTAGAGGTGCTAGGGGCGCTATTCAGGCCGCCAGCTGGTGGCACGGGGTCAGAAACAAAAGTGGAACTTTCTGAGCGTGCCAAGACTCAAATCGCCAAAGCCGAGGAAAAAGCCACCAAGCTCGGCTACGAGGTCAAAATTCGGCTAGTTTATCTGGGCAAAGACCAGACTGACGCCAAATTAAATATGCAAGCGCTAGTAGGGACGTTCAAGCAGTACAATTCTACTAATTTGAACGGGTTTCGGCAACTGGGTGGGACTTTTAACTCTGCTGATCTCGATGCCTATAAAATGCGTCAGTTTACTAACCGTGGGTTTATTCTGAATATTTCGGAGCTGGCCTCGGTTTATCATTTGCCACATACCTCGGTAGAAACGCCAAATATCGTCTGGGCGACCTCAAAAACCGCGGAACCGCCGGCAAAATTACCGGTAATTACTGGGGTAGCCGAGCACGACAAGGACATCTCGGCGTTCGGGCTGACTAACTTTCGGGGGATCAACCACCAGTTTGGGTTGCTCAGGCGAGACCGCTCGCGCCATGTCTATGTAATTGGGCAGACGGGGGCGGGGAAGAGCGGACTGCTGGAACTTTTGGCACTCTCGGATATTTTTTACAATCAAGGATATTGTATTGTAGACCCGCATGGCGATTTTGCAATTGACAACTTGCGTTTCGTACCAGAATCGCGAATTAAAGACGTGGTATATTTTAATCCTGCGGACACGGCTTTTCCGGTGGCGTTTAATCCCTTGGAGGTGACTGATCCTGCCAAAAAACCGAACGTTTGTTCGGAAGTGATTGGGGTGTTAAAACGGATGTTTGGCGATTCTTGGGGGCCGAGGCTCGAGCATATTCTGCGTTATACTTTGCTGGCTTTGTTGGATCGCCCAGAGGCGACTTTGCTGGATATTTCCAGATTGTTAACAGATAAGGATTTTCGTAAAGAAACGCTGGATTATTGTCAGGACGTAACGGTTTTGCAATTCTGGAAACATGAATTTGGACAGTGGAATGAAAAACAGGTAAATGAGTCCATTGCGCCGGTACTAAACAAGGTCGGGGCATTCACGGCGAATCCGATTATTCGCAATATCATTGGGCAGCCGAAATCGTCGTTCGATATTCGGAAAATCATGGATGAAGGCAAGATTTTGGTGGTAAATCTGTCTAAGGGACTAATTGGCGAGGATAATGCGGCCATTCTCGGGGCGTTTATCGTAACTAAGGTACAACTCGCCGCGATGAGTCGGTCTGATATTCCGAATGTGGCAGACCGACGGCCATTTTATCTTTATGTGGATGAGTTTCAGAACTTTGCGACGGACTCGTTTGCGGTGATTTTGTCGGAGGCGCGAAAATATGGGCTAAATTTGACCGTGGCAAACCAATATGTTGCCCAGATGACCGACAATGTGCGCGATGCGGTATTTGGCAACGTCGGGACGACGATTTCGTTCCGAGTCTCGCCAGAGGACGCACCGGTGTTAGTTAAACAATTTGAGCCGACTTTTAGCGAGGGCGACATCATTCAGCTCAATAACCGCCATTTTGTGATTTCGATGATCATCGGCGGGGAAAAGGTGCCAGCATTTTCGGCCACTACTCTGTCGCTTCCCTCTTCGCCAATGGATAATTTTGACGCGATTGTGGCGCACTCGCGAGAATATTTTGCTAGGCCGCGGCTAGAGGTAGAACGGGAAATTCGCGAGACAATTGAGCAATCAGAGAAATATAAGAGGGAATTAGCCGATTCTGGACGGCAGGAGCCGAAATTAGTGATTGAGGAGACACCTCAGGCCGAATTTCGGCGCCAAAACATAAGCCCTAACGCCGTAGAAGGCCGTGAGAGCCCCGGACTTAAAGATTTGGCGAAGTTAGTCGAGTCTAAGGCTGGCGAGGCTCCTACGGTCGTCTACGTGGGTTCTACGGCCAAAAATACCACGAAAAAGGCCGGAAAAGCCGCCAAGAAAAAAGCCCCAAAGAAAAAACAGGGAAAGAATGCTACTTCTGTTGCCACCCCTGTTACCCCCATTGCTCCTGCTAGCTCTTCTTCCCCTGTCCGTCCAGAGGTGGAATATCAGGAAAAATCAACCGTGGAAATTCGCCCGTCTCATACTGCCCTACCCCTGAAACAGCCCGTAAAAGACCCTGAGAATTACGCCGCCAAGGATAATTCGGTGGATGGGTTCTTGACTATTCGGCACTAGTCTGAAACAAATTTGGCAAAAACGGATTTTGTGGCCAGAACGAGAGATCATTTTGGTCTGGAGCGAGCATTTTGGTGGGGGGATGGGATTTTTGATGGGATTTTGGATGATAACTTGGTCGGCAATTTTGGTTAGGTTTAATGTCGCACAATACATATTTTACGACATTGCGGGTAGATTCAAAAGACGATTAAGTTTACGTGGCTAGCCTCGGTAAATGTGTAGCTGGCAGGGGAATTGGCGTGGCGACTATTTCTCGACTGGGTCGCGGTGTTCTTAACCGTCGGTATAACATGGCCGATACGTAGAGCTTCAGGGGGCTCAGGGGCTCATGTGTGAATAGCGCGCGGAGTCCCAAGGAGCTCAGGCACAGAACTTTTTCGCTAGCGCGCTAGGAAAAATCCTCGTCGTTTAATCAGGGCTGCGCCGGGGACTATCCCGTACTCGCCTTGACTAAACTCCTCGGATTTTTCTTAGGCTTGCGAAACGTTCCGCGCCTGGGCCCCTTGGGCTTGGCAAAATGCTCTAAATCGTGGATTTTTGCGGGCGGTTTTTCCAATTTGACTTTTTCCCCATTTTGTTTCCCTATTTTTGCTTTTTCCCTTGCCCCAGCACGGAGACGGGGTAAATTCCCTACTTCTTAAAACCCTTCTTTTCTTTCCCCGAACAAAAACCGAACAGTAAACACGGAGGGTAATAGAACAAAAACCGAACAGTTTCTAAGCTCGCTATTATTTCCAGTAGGCTTTGCCTGAGAGGCGGACGTCGATATAAGTAAATTCGGTTGTTCCCTGTCCTACCAGATAACGAAGCATTCGGTCGGCGTCCTCGACCGAGACTGCAGTATCGCGATCGACGGTAGTTTTGATGAAGCCGGAGTAGTTCTCAAGATAAAAGTCGATTTCGCGGACGGAGCCGGTCGGAATGACAGCTTTTACGGGGGTGTAGCCGAGGTCGCGAAAATCTTGCTCGGCGCGAGCGATATAAGCCTTCATGCGATTAGTGATTTTGCCTCCGGCCGTGGCGTCTTCGTCGATAATTTCGATAGTCGGTTCGGTAGAAGTGATGTTTTCGGTGATAGTAATAGGGGTGGGCTCGCCGCTGCCGACAAAGAAAAAGGCGAGAAAAACCAACAACGCAACCAAGGCGACAAAGCCGAAAATGGTAAAAAATAGACGGCGGGCTTGGCGTTTTTTGTCCTGTTTTCTGGCGGCGTTGCGTTCGTTTTTGGTTTCGAGCTTTTCGCGTTTTTCGCCGATAGTACGTCCCATTTTGAAGGTGGAATTGCGATTTTCGCGCCGACGAGCCAGTTCGGGCGGTTTGGACGGCTCGGGAGCGATTTTTGGGGAGTTTTTAGAGGATTTTTTGCCAAAGCCCATGCTAAGCTTCCCCGAGAATAATTTCGGCGAGACGTTTCGCTGCGTCGGCACGGGCTTCACCGTGAAGGCGATCGGCCATATCGGCACACAGGCGCGGTGAGCGGACTAGGTGGCGAATTTCTTCGAGTAATTTGGTCGGGTCGGCGACCATGTCAGCGTCGTTTACTACTACGACGGCTTTGGCATTTTTTAAGCGTTCGGCATTTTTTTGCTGATGTCCACCTGGTAAGCGTTCAAAAGGCACCAGAATGACGGCCTTTTTTAGGGCTGCCATTTCGGCAATAGTGGTCGCGCCTGCACGAGAAACCACCACATCGGCCGCGCCCATAAGTTCGTTCATGGTAGTATTAAACTCCCAGAGGCGAAAATTGGACTCTAGTGCGGTTTTTTCCCAATTTTCGTATTTTTTAAGGTCGATCATGTCTTCGTAATGCTTGCGACCAGCGACTAAGCCGACAGAGGTGAATTTAAGGAGTTCTGGCAAAATCGCCCGCGTGGCTTCGTTTAAGTTTTCCGAGCCCTGTGAACCGCCAGTAATGACGACTAGGGGGCGTTCAGGATTAAATGAAAAGGCGCGTTTTAGAGAGACTTGGCGAGCGGGGGTCACGGCGCGAAATTCCGGCCCGACAGGAATGCCAGTCCAAACGTAATTGGGGTGATTTGCCTGCGTCTCTTCGGGGATAGGGGTGCCGAAGGCGACTTTACGGGCTTTTTTCATCAAAATACGGTTAGCCAGACCCGCAACAGCGTCAGATTCGTGAATAACATAGGGGATTTTAAATAGACGAGCAACTAAGCCAACCGGCAAACAGACGTAGCCGCCTTTTAAGAAAATCACATTGGGGCGGTTGCGACGGGGGCAAAGGCGCCAGAAACTGGTGATTAAGCCCGTAATAAAGCCCAAAAATCCGCAAATATTGCCAAAAATCAGGTCTTTTAAGGTGATATCGAGATGAATAAAGTAATCTTTGAAGTGCCAGTTAGCATAGCGATGGAATTTGCCAGCTGGCAAACGACGCACGCGAATGTAGGTGGTTTTGCGACGGCGAGCTTCTTCGCCCCAAGCGACGCCAATTTCAGTGGTGAGTTTGGTGACGTTTTTGTAATATTTGGGGTCGGTCCAAAATTCGACCTCGGCGCGGGGTTTTTCTTTCAAGATTTCACGAACTACGGCGACGGCTGGTGTAATGTGTCCCCCCGAGCCGCCCCCGACTACTAATATTTTCATTTTTTACATTAACCTCTCTACTAGTATAACACGAAAGTTGCAAAACTAGACCTAAAGCAAAAGCGACAAAAATCATACTGGTACCACCATAAGAGAGGAGCGGGAGAGTAACCCCTGTAACTGGCACGAGCGAGGTCATAGCCATGATGTTAACGATGGTCTGGACGGAGACCCACGAGAACACGCCGACTACGAGGAGACGGTTTTCGGTATCAGGGGTGTGACTGGCGACACCGAGCATGCGCAAAAGCAAAGCGGCAAAAATCGCAATAATGATACACAACCCAACAAAGCCAAAAGTTTCGCCCATGATAGCAAAAACAGAGTCGTTGATAGATTCAGGAAGGTAGCCGGTGGCTTGGACGGAGTTACCGATGCCAACACCGAAAAAACCACCGACGCCGATAGCGAGCATGGCGTTTTCGACATGGTAGGTGGAATCGGAACTTTCGCCCCCTGTTAAAGTGGTGAGCCAAGCATCTACCCGTTCGGCGCGATGACCAGTAGTGGCGAGCAAACCAACGCTACCGATGATGAGGGCTAGCAAGATGAGAAATTGTTTGGTCGGGACACCGGAAATTAGGAGCATGCCGAGAATAATAGCGATCAGCGAAACTCCAGAACCGAGGTCGCCTTGTGCGATAACTACGAAAAAGAGCGCCAGTCCACAAATCACGGCAAGAGGTAGCCAAAATTCCCTAAGACTGCCGACCGTGCCTGCTTCCCTTTTCCTGGTAAGAAAATCGGCAAGATAAATAACCATGGCGAGTTTTAAGAATTCGGCGGGTTGAAAACTGGCGAAGCCCAAATTGAACCACCGACATTCGCCGAGTTCGCATTTGGCTAAATCAGATTGCGCCAGAGCGAGAATCCAGAGAAAGCCCTGCAGAGCCAAGGCTACAATCATGATAATTTTGGCGTATTTTTTGAGATATTTGGCGGGAAGACATTTAAAAGCCACGAAAAAAGCCACCAGAGAAAGCCCGACCGAGCGCAGTTGCCCGAAAAAGAAGAAATTGGAATCGTAATTGGTGCCGTAAGTGCTGTTTAAAACATTGGCACGCATCGGACCGATGGCGTAAATTACAATTAACCCAATCGCCATAAGCACCAAAGTCGCAAATAAAATCACGAGATCGGATTTATGTTTACGAACGGACATCTAGATAGCGCCCCCTGTGGCGGCTAGAAAAATGCCCACAATAGCACAAACGCCCGCAACAATCCAAAACCGCATGACGATTTTGGCCTCGCCCCAACCGATAGCCTCAAGATGATGATGCAAAGGCGCAGAAATAAAGATTTTTTTGTGAAAAACTTTTTTCCAAAAGAGCTGGAGTAAACTGGAGCCGGCCTCAATCACAAATGGCAAGCCGATGATCGGCAAAAGTAGGAAGGAATCAGTCATCATCGAGACCACCCCTAGCCCAGCGCCGAGCGCGAACGAGCCAGTGTCGCCCATCATAAACCGAGCAGGCGGAACATTGAACCAAACATAACTTAAAAGCCAGCCGACGACCGTGAGGCAGAACCCAAAAAGCATGATGTTGCCCTGAAATAGTGCAATAACGCCATAGGCGCCGTAAGCCATCATGGCGAGGCCGCCAGAGAGGCCGTCTAGACCGTCGGAAATATTGACGGCGTTTGATGTGGCGACCACGGCAAAGGCGAAAATCAAAATCATACCGACTACGCCGACTTCGAAATCACCAAGAAACGGAACTAAAATTGCAGTCCAGCCCAGTTTGACGGCGAAAAACCAGCCGAGAGCTAGCCCCACTACAGTGATCAGGAAAAATTTCGTTGGACCTCTGAGCCCAGCCGCTCCGCGACCAGAGCCGAAAATATTGATAACGTCGTCAATGACACCTACCAAAGCGCCGCCGAGAAAGCCCACAAGCGGCAACCAAGTCTGCCCGCGGTCCAGATTAAAAATCCAAGTCACCATAGTAACGGAAACTACGCCGATGAGCCCTGCCATGGTCGGGAAAACATGCTTAAATTTGTGGGCGTGCAATTTGCGCATAATCGGCAAATCTTTGCCGTCAACCGTAGTGGTTTTTTGTTGTTTCCAAAACTTATATTTGTAGGCAAAGTGGGTGTAGAACGGGGTCAAAGCCATCGAAAAGAGGAATCCCGCAAGGGCAAGTAGAAGTCCGTGAAAGATTTCATCGCCAATTGTGATCATGTTTTATGCTCCTGGTTTAATTTTTAGATAAT
Source organism: bacterium (assembly GCA_963637115.1). GTDB lineage: Bacteria > Patescibacteriota > Saccharimonadia > Saccharimonadales > Saccharimonadaceae > Nanosyncoccus. The sequence goes on from CAVHLO010000001.1 coordinate 147,350, forward strand.
CGATTAAGTAGTTAGACAGCTTATCGAAGAGGTCCATAGCGTCACCCGAGCCAACGCCTTGACCCTCTCCCCACATTTTAACCATTATTACGTATTTTGGCAACTCCCCATTTGGGCCAACAAAGCCAACATAAGAGCCGACAAGATTAGCGAAAGTGTCGTCGTAGGCACCGTCGACCACAACTTGGGCAGTGCCGGATTTGCCACCAATGGCGTAACCGGCGCGGTCGATACCGTATTTGGCTTTGTAGTTGCGGTTATAGATGAGCATGTCGCGCATGGAGGCGGAAGTTTCGTCGGAGAGGATTTTGGTTTCGACTCGCTCTACCCCTGTTTTTTCGGCAATTTCGGACGCGCTGGAATGGGTGATTTTGCCGTTCTCGAGGGTGCCTTTGACTACGGTCGGGGTGCGCCAATAACCGCCGTTTACGACCGCAGAAAAGGCGGTGGCGGTCTGGATCATGGTGATGCCGAGGTTCTGACCAAAAGTCATGTTGGCATAAGTGGAATTGCGTCCCCAACCTTCGTTCGGATCTTCGATGTAACCCACAGCTTCGATGAGTTCGATGCCCGTGGCTTGGCCGAGGCGGAATTTGTTGTGATAATAATCGTAAAGTTTTTCGCGACCTTGTTGGGTGATTTCGGTTTCGCTGCCACCGAGAAGACGCAGAGCTTGAATGGAGCCGGTATTAAGTGACCAATAGAGAGCTTTTTTCATAGTCAGCGTGCCGTAAAGCGAACTGCGTTGCTCGGCGTTTTGGATTTTCCAGCCGTCCACAATGGTGTAGTGTTCGTTAAAATAGGTTGTGTCGGCAGTCATGACATTTTCGTTTAGGGCGGCAGAGAAAGTAAAAGTTTTGCAAATAGAAGCCGGCTCGTAGGGAACTTCGGTGGTGTAGTTGGTGTAGGCCGAGGCGTCGACAACATTGCCGTAGTTTGCGGGGTCGTAATTGGGGAGATTGGCCATGGCCAGCACTTCCCCGTTGTTTGGGTCCATGATTAAGACGCTAGCGTTGGTGGCGGCGGTTTGTTCGATAGCTTGAGCAGCCAGTTCTTCGACGCCTTGCTCGAGCCCGCGATCGATTGAGAGAACGATATTGTCGCCGTCCTCGGCTGGGATTTTGACATTGTCGTCGCCGATGCTGAGAGCGACTTTGTTAACGTCGGCGGTGGATTTAACTAGACCGTCTTTACCGGCGAGTTGTTTATTGAGCGAACCTTCGACACCGTATTGACCGAGACCGTCGGCGTTCACGAACCCGAGCAGTCCCGAGGCAAGGGTGCCTTCGGGGTAGACGCGCTGGTTAGTTTTTTTGAGCCAAATGGCAGAAATGCCAGAATCGGCGATTTGTTCAGCGATAGTGCGAGGGACGTTTTTGGCAACCACGGAATAACGTAGCCCCTCGATCTTATAAACTTCGTCGAGATTAACGACGGTGTAATCTTTGACGTAATTTTGGACAACAGTTTCGATGTCTTCTTTTTTGGTGATAGTGGGGTCGATGACGATTTGGTAAGTGGTTTGGTTTAAAACTACGGGGACAGCTTCGCCATGGTCCATCATATAGATTTCGCCCCGTTTAGCAGTGATAGTCTCGAGCAGAGTGTGTTGATCATCGGCTTTGGCAATCCAAAAATCGTGTTCCACGATTTGGATGAAAAAAAGTCGCACCAGAATAATTCCTAGCGCTACTAAAACGATGGTATACAAAAATTTCAGTCGTCGATGCGATTGTTCTACAGGGGTGGTGGATGGATTATTCCGTGGCATAGCCAGATACCGTGGCGTCTTCCATGGCGGCCGCAACGGTGCTAGTTTTGGCGGCGGCAACAGAGGTCAGGCGCGCTTTCTCGACTGCCAAATCTTCTTTTTCGGCGGTCATTTCAGTGATTTCGGATTCAACAGCAGATAATTCGTAGTCAAAACTGGTAGCTTTGGTGCCTTCGGCAACGTAAATTAGACCAAAAACCAAGGTCAGCATGCCGACGATGACGATTTGAGAGATTGAGCCGAGGCTGCGGCGGGTATGGCGAACGGTGTTGTGATTGCGCGCGAAGCTCGTGGTAATCGTGGCACTACGCCGAGTGGTATAAGTTTGATTGAACATTGTTTATTTTTCCTCGCTGGTTGTTTGTTTTTATTTTTTTTAACTTAGTCCGGAGACCACCGATTAGCAGAGCTATAAGTGACTAATCGGGGTCGTTCCGGGAAGGTCATACACTTCACACTCTCTGTGAAAACTCTTGTTGGTAGGCTTTTTCAGCCCATATATGTGTTATCTTGTTTGGCGAGCATTGCATGAGGCTACCGAACATTGCATTCTCGAGCCTTCTCGCTCGCGCCTCTATGTTGTTTGGCGAGCATTACGTTCTCGACTCGCTCCCTCGCGCCCGTCGTTACGGGGCTCGGTCGCTCTTTTGCTCGACGTCTGTCGCAAACGGTCTCGAACGTAACGCTCTGCCAAACTCCCTAGCGGAAGTGAACTTTCACGATTTGCTTGCGGGATTTGTTCGCAACTACGATTTGTTTTGGCATATTGCCTCCTTTTTGTATTATGTTTTTATTTTTATCAATTCCGCTTCCGAGCGAGGCGCAATTTTGCGCTGCGCGAACGCGGGTTGATAACTAACTCCTCACTCTCCGCAACGATAGGCTTTTTTGCGATTAGCTCCAAGGGAGATTCTTCGCCGAGGCTGGTAGCCGCTTTGAAGTAGTCTTTGACTAATCGATCTTCTAGACTGTGGAAGGTGATAATTCCGAGGCGACCGCCTTTGTTTAGTAGTTGCGGGAGCAGAGGCAAAGTCTTTTCGATTTCGCCGAGCTCGTCGTTAACTGCGATGCGGACCGCTTGGAAGACCTTGGTGGCGGGGTGGATATGAGAGTAGCGAGATTTGGATTTGATTAAATCTGCTAGTTCCCTCGTGGTGTTAAGCGGGCGATGATGCACGATTTCGCGCGCTAACATCTTGGCGCGGCCGGGGGTTTCTTCGCCGAAATTGGTGAAAATTTCGGTTAATTCCCGTTCGCTAGCCTTATTAATGATGTCGGCGGCAGTTCTAGCTTGCCTGCGATCCATCCGCATGTCTAACGGGGCGTCGTTTCTAAACGAAAAGCCACGCTCAGCCATGTCTAGTTGCGGAGAAGAAACTCCAAAATCCGCAAGAATTAAATCAAAAGTCGTTCCACACTCGAAAAGTTGTAGCACTGCACTATAAAAATCCGTATGTTTTAGGTCAATTTCGGACGGAAAATGCTGTTTTAAATACTCAATAGCAAATTCGTCGCGATCGACCAGACAAGAATCTTTATAATTCTGTGTCACAGCCAAAATTTCGCTAGCGTGGCCACCGTAACCTGCGGTCAAGTCAAGATAACTTTCGCCGTAGGTCGGATTTAAGCCCGCTAGGACTTCTGATAATAACACTGGGATATGTAGTTTCTCCATGTGTATATTATACACTGTTTTGTTCGTTTGAGACCGTTCAACTAGAAACTGAGGCGGGTTTGTGTTTGCTTTATTTTTTTGTTTAGCACAATAGAGCCACCACGATGCGTGATCGTAGCCGTTGAGAGACTTATTGTGTGATAGACCATAGAGTTTTATTGGGAGGTGTGTTTTGAGGAAGGTGCGCGCGATTTTGGTTTCGCATCTCGCTTGAGTTTTAATGCGCGCCAAAGCTCCTAGTTGGTCGGTCTCAAACTTTTTTAAGGTGCTGTTTGTTTCGCGTTTTTATTGTTTTATTCGCTTAACATTAGTTTATGATATTTTTTGAATTTTAGCAAGAGCTTTTTTGGACTTTTTTGCACTTTTTAGTTTTCAACAATTGTGGAAAACTTCCCTGTTATTTTTCCGAACAAAGCGCGTTGAAAATTGCCGAAAAAATGTTATAAAAACCGAACAGCTGCTGAAAAGCAACAAAAATGCCTTTTTCGGACACGCTCAAGGCCGCTCGGCCAAGCTTACGGTCCTCAAAAGGCATTTTTGATTGCTTGAAACGCTTATTTGGGGGCATTTTATTTGTTTTTTAGTGTATGACTTGAAATTTTATGTGGTATAATTAGCAAATAATAGGAGAGGTAAAAATGGAAGAATTTGATGTGTTTCTCTGGGCGAACGAGATTGATGAGGTAAAAAATAACGTTTCGGCAGAGCTGTTTTTGTTTAACAAAAATTACACACCGTTTAAGATTAAATATTCAGACAAGCTAACGGGGGCGGTGAAGGCAATGTTTATGCAGGAAGCCGTGAATTTCGTAAACGAGGAGGCGGAAAAAGGGCTAGAATGCCGTGAATACGAAAAAGCGGACGGTGAAGAGAAAGTGATTTACAAAACTTCCCTGTCGAAGGTTGGGCGGGCGGAGACTTTGATTCATCTGATCGAAAACGAATATAAAGATATCGACTATTTTTCGGAAAACGAATACGATTTTAAGAAGGTGAAGGGGATTATTGCGAAGTTTACCTACCCTGGGGGCGAGGACGGGACAAAGACTTTTTACATCGCTAAGTTGTTGCCAGCGTCATCGGCGCTAAAAGGAGCGACCTCTTGGGAGATTAATGGCGAGAGTTTTGAGCCATTTTCGGCGGAAATCGCACTAAAAATGCCAGAAGATAACCAAGTGGCGATTGTGGACAAGACGATTGTGGTGTTTAATCAGGCAAAATTTGAGAATTTATTCCAATATGATTACAAATCACAGGTAATTGCCGAGGCAAAAGCTAAGGAATTATGCGAGAAATATAAGTTATCGTTTGCGGAAGGGCTGACGCTAGATGCTTTGCTCGCGGATAAAAAGCCGATTTTGAAAAAGGTACAAGCGATGGATATCGCCGAGGAAATGCCTCAGGAGAAATTACTGGATTATGCGGACGAAATGCAGCTGGAGCTGATGACAGACGATGACGGGTCGATTATCATTATGGATGACAAAGATTTGACCATGTTTGTAAATTTATTGAACGAAGATTACTATGTGTCGCCAGTAAATGGGCGCAGATACGAAATTAAGTCCAAAAAATTACTCGGCGAGCCAGATGGCGAACCGCCGAGAGGGTAGTCTATAATTCAAAATAGGCGCTCGCGGCGAAGTTGGTTTCACCAAGGGTCTCAAAAGTCCTTTCGAGGTCGGTTCTAGCTTCGGCGACTGAGTCATTGGGGCCGAGTTCGGACTCGATTTTGGCGTAGTATCCGGAGAGAGTGTCAATTTTGTCGAGGTGGATTTTTGTGCCCTCGCCCATAATGAGAGTCTGACGGCGGCGAGAAACTTCTTTGCTAAGCTTGAAACCGAGTTGGAGAATGATGTTAACTAGTTTTTCGTAATCCTTGACCTCGGTAGTCTCGACAATATCGACACCCGAATCTTCGATGTGGCGTTTCAAGATAAAATAGTATTTGGCAGGCTTGTCGACGGCCTTGATTTCGGTGCGCATCACGAGGCGTGGGAAATTGGCGTGTGGTTGATAATTTTTGGGTACATAGACACGGTCATGTTGCCAATAAATCGAGGAAAAATCTAAGTCGATTTCGGAAAGTTTGTCCTCGAAACCGTCTCGGCTCTTTAATTTAGCCTTTAAAATAACTTTTTTCATGGCTATATTATAACACAGAGAGGTCGATAATGCGAGCTTGAACGGTTTGGACGCCGTTGAAGTCGTTTTTAGAGAGGTTAACCATGACCGAAATATGGTCGTCGGGAGTGAGTTTGAGCCAGCTTTCGGGGGCAAAAAAGGCGATAGCTTTCAGAGTTTGGCCTTTTTTGTCGACAAAATCGATACGCAGATGGTTTTTCTCGGCGCCCATTAGGGTAACTTGGTTGATTTTGAAGTCGTTTAAGAGAAAAATCGGCTCCTCGTTCCCTTGTCCGAAGGGTTCGAGCATGTTAAGGTCGGAAATTAGATCGAGATCGACGTCGTCGAAGTTGTCGAGGGTTAAATCTGGGGTGTATTTAAGGTATTGATTCTGATTTTTAAGGTCTAGGCTATCGTAATAGGCATTGATTTTTTCGCGAAAAGCGTAAAGCTGGTTGCTAGCCACTTTGACTCCAGCTGCGCCAGCGTGGCCGCCACCGCTGATAATCGCGTCTTTAGCATAATTCAACGCTTCGGCAAGGTTAAAATCGCCGAAACTCCGCCCCGACCCCTTATAAATGTCGTTTGAAGTTTCGGTCAGAACAAAGGCGGGCTTGCGATATTTTTCGACTAGACGCCCAGCCACGATGCCGACTATGCCTTCGTGCCAAGGACCAGTTTCGATGATAACGGGCTCTTCTTCGCGAATACCCCGCTCGGCGATGTCTCGCATGGCTTGCTCTTGGGACTTTTTGCGTTCGGAATTTAGTTCTTCGACTTTTTTGGCGAGATTTGCAGCCTTTGCTGGAGAGCTGGTGCGCAAGAGATTAAGGGCAATTTCGGCAGTTTCTAAACGACCAGCAGCGTTCAAACGGGGGCCGATGCGAAAACCGACAGTTTCGGAATTAAATTCTTTGACCCTAGATTTTTTACAGATTTCCAGTAGCCCCGGACGGCGAGTTTTGGCTAAAACTTTTAGCCCATAGAAGCACAGAATGCGGTTTTCGCCAGTTAGGCTCATACTGTCGCAAATTGTACCGATTAAAACGAGGTCAAGAAGCCATTTTTCTAAGCCATTTTTGATTAGGCCTTCTTCGACGAGGGCTTCGGCGAGTTTAAAAGCTACGCCAACACCGGCCAAATTGTTTAGTTTTTCACAGGGGAGATCGCGCCGTTTGGGGTTCAGAATGGCTATGGCGTTAGGAAGAGTGTCCTCGGTCTCGTGATGATCGGTGATGATACTATCGATATTTAAGGTGTTCAGTTCCTCAACAATAGCATGATTGCGCGAGCCGCAGTCCACGGTGATGACAAGAGTAGTATTAGTGTCTTTGGCGCGACTAATCAGGCGCGGACTCATGCCGTAGCCGTCGGCGAAGCGATCGGGGAGCATGATATTGATATTTTCAGGTTTGATGCCTGCGAATTTTAGGGCTTGTTCCATGACGGTGCTAGCCGTCACGCCGTCCGCGTCATAATCGCCGTAAATGAGGATTTTTTCGGAGTTTTTGGTAGCAGTTTTAATGCGAGCTACGGCTTTTGCCATGTCGGGAAGTTCAAATGGGTCGGTCAAGTCTTCGTACTTAGGTTCCAAAAAATCTGGAGTGAAACCACGTTTTTTGAGGAGCTGAGTAAAAATTTTGTTCATTTTGTTTCCCTGTTATTTAGTGATTAGCCAATAGTTTTGCTGGGTTTGTTCTTTTTTTGGCTTTTGATGACGATGCTCTGGAGTTCCTTTAAAATCGGAAATTGTTTGTTGGTTTGGTAGATTTTGGTTTTGCCTTTTTTGGTGGCGATAAGAAATTTGCCGTCCACCATGCGGTTTAGTTCCCTCTGGATGTTGCCTGGGTCCTCTTTGATTAATTTCGCCAACCCGCGAACATGGGTTTTGAAATCAGGATATTTGGCAAAAACAACGATGATTTTGCGGCGCACCCGAGATGTAATGAAAACGTCTAGCATATTACCTCACTTATCTATCTCTATTATAGCACGGAATTGGCAATTTGGGGTATTTTTTACAACAATACAAATAGTGTATAATAGATATATGTATTACGAGGTGATACCGGAAGGAAAGGTCGGGAGACTAACTTACGCCAGCGAGTCTGCTTCCCTGGTGCCTGGACAGGTGGTCTTGGTGCCACTCGGGCAGCGAATGGTGCCGGGCGTGGTAGTAAAAAAAGTTGTTCAACCAAATTTTAAGACTAAACCGATTGCAAAAATTTTGTATTCGCAGCCGTTGCCGCGACATTTGTTGGCGGTGGTAAGGTTTTTACATGAGTATTATCTAACCGCGGAGGGAGAGGGGGTTTCGTTGATTTTGCCTAATGGGGTCGAAAAACAGAGACGCAAGGCAAAAACCGAACAAATGTTCGGGAATAGTACCGAGCGGATCCTGCCATCTGTTTCCTCGGCGTCACCCGCTCGGGATGTTGAGAGCGAAATTTTATTGAATACTGCCCAAAAAAATGCCCTAAAAGGCCTCCAGCAGGCTCGTAGCGCGACGAAACTGTTGTTTGGCGTTACCGGTAGTGGTAAAACGAACATCTACCTTAGAATGGCGCTAGACGCGTTTAAACGGCAAAAGTCGACTATCGTTTTAGTGCCAGAAATTGCGCTAACTGGGCAACTGGTGCAAGTTTTTCGGCAAGTTTTTGGTGAAAACGTGGTCTTAATTCACTCCAAACAGACTGAAGCGGAGCGACACCTGATTTTTGATTCCCTACTGTCCTGTAAGGGGCCAAAAATCGTGATTGGGCCGCGATCGGCGCTATTTGCACCACTGGCAAATCTGGGACTAATCGTAATCGACGAGGAACACGAGACGAGCTATTATCAAGAGAATGTACCGAAATATTCCGCGGTGCGGGTGGCGAGTTTTTTGGCACGGGAGTTAAAAATTGACTGCGTCCTAGGGTCAGCGACGCCGAGTATTGATGATTATTATTTGGCGCTTAGACAGGGGTCGGTGGTGGAGTTGGTGCAGAAAGCCAAGACCGAGGCGCGGACGGCAGAAGTCAAAATTGTCGATTTCAAAAATCGCGATAATTTTCGGAAAAATCGGTATTTCTGTAATGCTTTGCTGGAAAAAATTCAGAAAAATTTGGAACAGGGGCAACAGACGCTGATTTTTCATAACCGACGGGGGTCGGCGCCACTGACGATTTGTGAAAATTGTGGCGAGGAATTACTGTGTCCGAACTGTTTTCTGCCGCTGACGCTACATACAGATAATTATGTTTTAAGATGTCATACTTGTGGTTTTGAGAGAAATGTGCCGACTAGCTGCCCGAAATGTGGGCATCCAGAGCTTATACATAAGGGGTTTGGGACAAAATTGCTCGAAACGGAGCTTAAAAAACTGTTCCCGAAAGCGCGAATTCAACGATTTGATGCAGACAATAAAAAAGGCGAGGGACTAGAGGCAATGTTTACAGAGGTGCGAGAGGGCAAAGTAGATATCTTGATTGGAACACAGGTGGTGGCTAAGGGGCTAGATTTACCAAAACTCGCGACGGTAGGGGTAGTGCAGGCAGATGCGGGTATGTCTCTGCCGGATTTTTCGGCGGAAGAGCGGACTTTTCAACTTTTGACCCAAGTGATGGGACGAGTTGGACGGGGGCATTTAGAGACGGCGGAGGTACTGATTCAAACTTTTCGGCCAGAACACCCCGTGTTAAAATTTGCGTCAGAGGGAGATTATGCTGGGTTTTACCAATATGAAATTCAACGACGGCAGAAAGCTGGGTTTCCGCCGTTTCGATTCGTGACGAAACTGGAAATTACAATGAAAACAGAGGCGTTGGTGGTGCGAAAAGTGCGAGAACTGGCGCGGAAATTAGGTTTGGACCAACAACTGTATGTTTCCCCGCCCCAGCCGGCGTTCCATGAGCGGACGGCGCGGGGGTATACTTGGCAACTGGTGGTACGCTCGCGGTCAAGGGCGCGGCTATTAGAGGTTTGTGCGGATTTGGATAAGAACTTTAAGATAACTCTAGACCCGCCGAGTTTATTATAGAGGAATTTGTGGTATAATTAAGATATGAAAATTATTACTACCCCTGACCCGAGACTGCGGGAGCCGAGTGAAAAAGTGCGCGTCATTGACGAAGAAATTTTGCAGGTGATTGAAAATATGCGGAAATTGTCGCTGGATTGGGAAAAGGAACATCCGTTCGAGCTGTCGGCAGCGATGGCGGCGCCACAAATCGGGGTGAATAAACGGATTATCATTATTCGCGACGACATGGAAGACAAGAAAAAGGCGACTTTTACGGCGCTGATTAACCCAGAAGTAATTCGGGCGGACGGAAAAATCGTGCGCGATTTTGAGGGGTGTTTGTCGGTGCCAGCGATTTATGGTAAAGTGCCGCGAGCGACAAAGGTCAGAGTGAAAGCAAAGCTCGAAGACGGGACAGAGGTGCGAATTAAGGCAACAGGGGAGCTGGCGCGGACACTTCTGCACGAGATTGACCATCTGGATGGGATTTTATTTATTGATCATATCAAAAACGACAAAGAGGCGTTCTATCGGATGGACGACAGGGGCGAGCTGTTGCCGGTAGATTTTGAGAGTGAAATTCAGGAGAACACGGAGCTATGGGGCGAAGCATGACCGAGATAATTTTCTTCGGGAATGGTTTACTCGCGGAAAAAGCATTAGCAGTCTTGGAGCGAGAGTGCCAAGTGATTTTTCATGCCCGCGAGCGGGGAGATTTAGAGCGGGCGGTGGAGTTAAAACGCGAAAATCCAGCGGCAATTGGGGTACTGGCGTCGTTTGGAGTGCTGATTCCGAGCGCAGTTCTAGAAGCGTTTGAGCCAGAGGGGATTTTGAATATTCACCCTTCCCTGTTGCCAGAATACCGGGGGGCGTCGCCGATTGAGAGCGCGGTTCTAGACGGGGCGACTGAATTTTCGGTGTCGGTAATGAAACTCGTAAAAGCGATGGATGCGGGACCGATTTATTTTCAGACGACTTTAACGGGGGCGGAAATCGCGCAGGAGACGGAGACGGAGCTAATTTCGGGGCTAATACCGCCGAAAAAGGCGATTTATACAATGCTCGCGGAAACAGGGGCGAAGTGGGTAGTGGAACATCTGAAAAAACTGCCTAAACCTTTGCCTCAAGATGACACGCAGGCGACTTTTTGCGGAAAATTAGATAAAACGATGTCGTGGCTTACGCCAGAAACAGAGACGGCAGAAAAAACTTTGCGAAAAATTGTGGCTTTTGCTGGCTTCCCGAAAGCGAAATATACGTTTTTTGGCATTTCCTGCATCATTCATGAGGCGCATATAGCAGAGGTGGGTGAGACGGCGGTCTTGGTTTTGACGTGTGCTGACGGGCAAAATTTGGCGATTGATAGATTGCAACCCGAAGGGCGCAAGGTGATGGATGCGAAAAGTTTTGTGAACGGGTACCAAAAGTAAGACTTCTCTATGCGCCGACGAGGCGGGCGCGGTTGGTGCGAATTTCAGATTTCATTTCTTCGATAGTACGGGTGACGATTTCGCGATAGTCCGGGCGGTTTTGTTCGAGCCATTTTCTGACTTCGACTTGGTCGGTAATTTGGTCAAATTCACTAAGTTGCGTTTCGGTTAGACCACGCGAGATGCGTTCGCCGATGCGAACTTCGAGTTCCTCTTGAATGTAATCCAAAAATTTTTGCTTTTCGTCCTCCGGCATCGCCGAAAGCCCCATTTCTTGTAAAAACTTTTCGTCAAAATTCATGTTTTTATTATAACATAAAAAGTTTGTGGTTAAAGCTTTTTGGCTTTGGCTTCGCGGGTAAAGAATTTGAGACGGTCGCCGATTTGGAGTTCGAGTTTATGCTCGGTCGAGAGAGCGAGACCGCCAGTTTCGCCAGCAACGAGGTTGTCGGTGGCCATTTTTTCTTTTTGGACACTGACGACTTTGACTTCGCCAAGATATTCTTTGTTGCGAACGACGCGTGCCAGATAATCGGCGCGGACATCGCCCTTTAGAACTTCCCCGCCAGCGATGATACTGGTTCTTTCGGTGCGGAAAACGCCGAGAACTTTCATTTCGCCCTTGTCTTCTTCGATAATTTCGGCGTCTAAGAGTTGTTCCATTTCGTGTTTAACATCGTCGATCAACTCATAAATTACCCTGTAAATTCGCACTGGGACGCCGTCGCGGGCGGCCATTTTGGAAATGTTAATCGGGACGTTGACATTGAAACCATAAATCACAGTATTGCCACCGGCCGCCATGTAAATGTCGTTTTCGTTGATGTCGCCGACGCCGGTATGGACGATGTTTAGAGTAATTTCGCCGTTGGTGTCAATCAGTTTCAGGCTATCTACCACAGAGGTGACCGAGCCAAGCACGTCGCCTTTGACGATTGCATTGAATACCTTGGAATTATCTGCGACGTTCATCATGCGGAGCAAGTCGGTAGAGGTAACATTAGCAGAGGCGGATTCATCGGCAGCGGCCTGAGCGTTCAAAAGTGCCATTTTGCGAGCAGTTTTTTCGTCTTTAACTTCGATGAAACGATCGCCGAAATTTGGCAGTTCTTTAAAACCAGTAACTGTAACAGGCGTAGATGGCGTGGCTTTACCCTTGGGGCGACCTCGCCAATCAAGCATAGTGCGGACTTTGCCATAAGTGGAGCCAGCGACGATAAATTCGCCAGTTTTTAGTTCCCCGCCAGTAATGAGCAGGTTAACGACCGAACCTTTGCCAGTTTCCATGTGGGACTCGATGACGAGACCTTCGGACGGAATGTCGGTGTCGGCTTTGAGCTCTTCGATATCAGCAGTCAAAAGAATCATGTCGAGGAGTTGGTCGAGATTTTGACCAAGTTTGGCGGAAATCGGGACCATAGTGATGTCGCCACCCCATTCTTCGGGTTGGAGACCGTGCTGTGAGAGGTCGGCTTTGGTGCGATCGATATCGGCGCCCTCGCGGTCGATTTTGTTGATAGCGACAATGATTTTGGCGTTGGCAGTCTTAGCGAAATTGATTGCCTCGATAGTTTGTGGCTTGACGCCGTCATCGGCAGCTACCACGATAACTACAATGTCGGTCAACATTGCGCCGTGCTGGCGAATAGCAGCGAAAGCTTCGTGCCCTGGGGTATCGAGGAAAGTAATTAGTCGGCCGTTATGATTTAGCTGATAGGCGGAAATGTGCTGAGTGATGCCGCCGGCTTCGCTGTCGACGGTCTTTTTATGGAGCAAGGTATCTAGCAGGGTGGTTTTGCCGTGGTCAACATGGCCCATAACGGCTACAACTGGCGGACGTTCGGTGGCATGGTCAGAAAGTTCACGATGCAAATTGGAAGTTTTAGTCGAAGTATTCTTGCGTTCGAGTTTGACGTTTTTAAGCCCCAGTTCGTCGATAATAATGCTCGCGGTTTCAAAATCCAAGCGCTGATTAATTGTTGCTACAATGCCGTTTTTGAATAGCGTACCGATAAGTTCGGTCACAGAAAGGCCGAGCGCCTGCGAAAGTTCGTCAACAGTAATAGAACCAGCGATTTGTATAGTTTTTTCTTCCACGAAAAGCCCCTTTCTGTGCTAAAAAATGATATAACTTCTTTAATTTTATCACATTTTGAAAAAATATGCTATAATAGAGATATGCCGCACCTTGGTGCGACGAAAAAATTTGGTTATTCCCCTGTAGCTCAATGGTGGAGCAAGAAGCTGTTAACTTCGAGGTTGCCAGTTCGAGTCTGGCCGGGGGAGCCATTTTTTTGTGAAAAAATGTCAAAAAGCGAGACATCGGACTAGCATCAACTACCGACACAAAAGCCCCCTTTCGGGGTGCCTTTCCTTTTATTACAATATTCGCAAACGAATACCAACAACTCCGTATTGGGCTTGTTTTTCCAGCGTATAAAACTCACTCAACACATCAAGTAATTCCTGTTTTGTCATTGAAGCATCCGCCAAAAGGACTATATTTTTTGTCGCCTTCTCACAGACTAAGCGATAGCCGACTCTAATCAATTTGGCAAAAGACCTATTCCGTGTTATAATATAAATGTTAGAATCTATAGAATTCTCGAACTTTAGAAAAAGGAGATGATCATATGTTTTTTTCGAGACCTTCAGTCGGTTTTTATTCACCTGTTCGTTTTAGCCCGCTGCTTGCTATTCAAAATGGTTTTAAATTTTTAGATATTGACGTCATATTGAAGAATGCAATTCGACTGGCATTTACGAACTTTGATAACTTCCCGATACTAAAACTCGATTCTACTATTTTCGAGACGGGAGATCCTGCAGGGATTGAACTATTGAATAGAGAAATTTCAATCAGACGAAAGAAAATCTCAGATTCACTTACGTCTAATCTTGACGATAGCTCAAATATTCCATATAGCGTTAGTGATTGCGAAGTTGATATGATTTTTGTCAATAGCGACAAGGTCTACACCATCAAAAGGATCGTCTGTGACGTCCTCAACCCGCTATTACTATCTGGTGACTATGCACTGCATGGCGAAAATTTATTTTTCGACTTGCCAAGAACCTACATTGTCGCTAATAACGATGCAACGCCTCAAGATCTACTTACGCGAGCCGTTAAAAGGCGAAACCTGCTTCAGGCAATAACGGATGAACAAGAAGCTTCGTCCATTCCGCGCAAAAGTTTTCACTGGATGACAAATCCATTTTTAGTTCCGATTCGCCAAATACGTATCGAAAGACGATTATTTATACAATCGTTAAAAACCTAAGCCCCCAAAATTACGGGGGCTTTTTTATAGAACCTCGCTCGTTTTCCCGTTAAAGAATAACACATCATTATCCGTTAATGGGTATACCTTATATCCTTTAGCCTCTAATTTTTTAGTGGCCCTTTTAACGCGCTCAAAATATTTTTCCTTATGAGTATGCGGGATAATAACGCCGTTGAATATACTCATGCCATCAAAAGCTTTTAAATTTGGCGCGAGACTTGGGTCGTCAAATTCTTCTGCACCCTCAATAGTTGGACAACAAACGATAGAACTAGCGCTAGAGCCTATGTAAATACCACCTTTTTTCAAAAATTCTTTAATGACTTTATCGGTCCCACTTTCTATTATTTTTTCCATCAGATAAAATGTATCTCCGCCAGCAGCTAAAACAATATCCGCCTCATTAAGTGCTTTTCGAATTTCATCCTCATCTTTATTTTTTATATCCACACTAGCAACGTTTAAACCGTATTTTTCAAGGGCGTTTTTATCCGCCTCTACAAAATCTTTGTTGTCATACGGATCGCCAGCGGTAGGAATAAAAACTGCCTTTTTCCCAGAAAAATCACCGCCTTCGTTTCTTAAAATTTTTTCCATAGTAACCATAGCGTATGACGCAAGATATAGTTTCATATTTTACTCCTTATTTTTTAATATCCATTGAATAATTTCCGTTTCTGGACTTCGTTCGGAAATTTTATCAATATCTTCTAGTGTTGCTTTAGCATTAGTCTAAATGAAAAACTAAACCCAATGTGCACGGAAATTCATTATATTTATAATAACATGTTTTTCGCATAAACGATAATTTACTTGTTCAATCAGCCCTCCGTCATATTCCAAGACATCGGACCTACGGTGCGAGTCTGGCTATATCTTGAAAAAAATTAGATTATCTGTTATAATTAAGTAGTGCTTAGGACACAAATTGTACTTTACATGGGAAGGAGGGGTAAGTGTGGAATGTTATTACGAAGAACTGGGGGTCAGATATTATCAATATCTGAAGTTTGGAGAGTGTTCCGTAACACCAAAAGAGCAACAGTGGCTCGACAAAATCTCGGTCAAGGCTCAGGACGACTTGTTAAACCCGAGCAGGACTGGCTGGAGGCATAAATGGCGGAGGCTCGGCGATCCAGCAGCGTTTGCTGAGACTAAAATGCTAAGTGAATTGCACCGAAAGTTAACAGATGACGGCGAATGTGCACTTTTGACCTGGACCTTTGTCCTACTTGGGCTTTTGGAACTTAGTGGAACGATTTTGCTCCCTGTTTTGATTTGGCGGGGAGGAAACCATAGCATACTGGTAGCGGTGTTGATGGCTATAGCCGGACTGCTTGCAGGCGCAATGGTTGCAATAATTATTGCACTACCAATCTTGCAACTCTATGACAGTTATCATAAGCGCAAAATCGCTCAGTTGTTGGCGCGAATTCTTGTGTTTGAGTGGTTTTACGATATCGACGTCATAGATACGGGAACATTTCCAAATGTTTGCGAATAACTCATTTACCATCTTTGTCTTATGGTCGCCCTTTGGGCGGCCATTTGCATGTTTTAGACTTTTTACTAGCAGAACTTAGATACCGAGGAGGCCGTTAAAAAGGCCGAGGGAGGCAAGAAGCATAATAAGCCCTGCGACAGCGACGCCGGCAGAAATAGCGAGCACGGCTTTTTTGAAGTCAAGATTCAAAATACTGGCAGCTAAGGCGCCAGTCCAAGCGCCCGTGCCTGGGAGAGGAATAGCAACAAATACGAATAATGCCCAAAACACGCCGCCACGAGTGTTTTTTAATAACTTTTCGCCGCCTTTTTGACCTCTTTTGAGGCAAAAATTGCAGAATTTTTGGAAAGTTTTGAACTTGCATTTGCTTCCCCATTCGAGAATTTTGCGCGCAAACAGATAGATGAATGGTACGGGGACGATGTTACCGATAATAGCCACGAGAAGAATAAGCCATTCAGGCAAACCGAGATTCATGGCAACAGCGACAGGGATAGCGCCACGGAGCTCAATTAATGGCACCATGGAAATAAGAAAAACGATAAGGATTTTTATAAACATGGTATGATTATATCATGGATGACGAGCGTAAAATAGACCTTTCGGTTATAATTCCGGCTTTTAATGCGGAAAAATATTTGGACAGGTGCCTAAAATCGGTTTTTGAAGCCGTTTCTAGGGCTTCAAAGGGCAGTCCTAGAGATGTCGTGGATTTTGTTGGGGATGCTCGGGGTCTCGCGGGCGCTACAAGCATAGTTTCAGAAATACTGGTCATAGATAACGGTTCGGGGGATAAAACGCTCCTAGTGGCAGATAAGTGGCAAAAAGAGGCAATGAACTTGAAAAAGGCTGGCGTCAACCTGTATTTTAAGGTTTTCTCGTGTGAGAAAACAGGGTCGAGTGCGACGCGAAACCTTGGAGTTTTAAAGGCGCGCGGAAAATATATCTGGTTTATCGATGCAGATGACGAGATTTCCTCCGATAGTATTTCGCTGCTGATCGATAAAGCGGAGGGGGCTAAGGCGGATTTGGTGATGATGGGCGCAGAGCGGATTTATGCCGATGATCACCGAGATTATCTTTCGGCGGTACGAGAAGACAAACCTGATTTCAAGAGTAGATTTGTGCGTTATGGGGCGGGGCCGTGGCAGTTTTTAATTCGGAGAGCATGGTGGGAAAAATGCGGGTTTTCGTTTCGGGAGGGGATAATTCATGAAGATATGGAACTGATTTCTTCCCTGATTCTGTTTACTGACCATTTTGCGAGCGCAGATAAGCCATTGTATTTTTACTATCAAAATGCGGGGTCGGTGCTACACAAAACTGAATTTAATCCGCAGATTTTTGATATTTTTCCGGCGCTTGAGGGGTTGTATCGGCGATTTGCGCAGGCGCCACGAAAAATATCGGCGACGGAGGAATTTCATGACGAATTGGAGTGGTTTTTTATCTGGAATCTGCTGATCGACTCAGCAAAGGATTTTGGGGCTTTTTACGAAGGGCGAGTCGGGTTTTCGCGAGCGCGCAAAATGCTAAAAGAGTACTTTCCCTGCTGGCGAAAAAATCGGTTTTTGAGAGAAAAATCGTTAAAATTACGCATGCTGGTGAGGCTAAACTATAATCGGTGGCGATAATTTAGCTATTTTTGGCGCGTTCTTCTTTTTCTAGTTCGCGGAAAGCGACTTTGCCGACCTTGGTTTGAGGTAATTTGTCGCGAAATTCGTAGGCAACAGGGAGAGCGTAGATCGGAACGTTGCGCTCGAGCAGACCGCGGATTTCGCGCTCGACCTTTTTGCTGGCTTTGTAGCCGGTTTTTAAAACCACGAATGCTTTCGGGACCTGACCTTTATAGGGGTGGTCAATGCCGATGACGGTTGAGGTGAGGACGCCTTCGTGAGAATTAATGATGGACTCGAGATGGGTGGGATAGATGTTGTAGCCACTCGAGATGATGATGCGTTTTAGACGCTGAGCGAAATAAATCAGCCCGTCTTCGCCAAGATAGCCAATGTCGCCAGTGTGAAGCCAGAGTTTACCGTCGTCGTGGACGCGGAGAGTCTGGGCGGTTTCGGCGTCGTCGCCAAGATACCCCATCATTACTAGCGGACCAGAAATACAAATTTCCCCACTTTCGCCGGCCGGAAGTGCTTTGAAAGTGTCGTTTTTGACAATTTTGAAGTCTGTGCCTGGCAATGGCGCGCCAATAATACCGTCTTTGAATGATTCTTCAGGGGAGAGACAGACGGCGCCAGAGCCTTCGGTCAGGCCGTAGCCGACGCGAATTTTAGCCTTGGAACCGTGTTCGGCGAGAAATTCGTTGACTTTGTCGCGCAGAGTTTGAGTCAGAGCGTCGCCGCCACAAATTACCGCAGTAACAGAGGCGAGGTCGTCTGGTTTGAGCTTAGTATTAACTAGGGCTTCAAACAGAGTTGGGACACCAACGATGAAATTCGGTTCGTTTTTCTTGATGATTTCAGCGAATTGTTTATGCGAAAAAGCCGGAATCAAGATACAACCCATACCCCGACAGAGCGGTGTGTGAATACAAACTCCGAGACCAAAACAGTGGAATAGGGGCAAAATTGAAAGTACGGTTGCGCCTGGGACGATCTGGCGAATGACGGTGCCGTCGCAGATGGACTCGGCGTTAATGTTGAGGTTGGAAAGCATCACAGCCTTCGGCGCGCCAGTGGTGCCACCAGAATACATAATTACCGCTGGGTCTTCCCCGCCCCGCTCTTCGTGGTAATTTCCCTGATAGAAAAAGCTGTTAGCGATAAAGTCTTCCCACAAGACTACCCGACTATCATTGGCAGGCAAACGGACCTTTTTGACGTGGACCGCGGAATAGAGTTTTTTCTTGAGGAAACCGAGACCGTCCGAGGGGCGAACCACAATAATGCGCTCGAGCTGAGCAATGTCGCGAAGCTTGTAAATTTTATCAAATACCGCGTCGATGACGAGTACGTATTTCGAATCGGCGATTTTAATATAGTATTCGAGCTCTTTTTCACTGGACAAAGGGTGGACCATATTGCAGATTGCGCCAACCATGTTTACGGCGTAAACCATAGTGATCCCCTCTGGAGTGTTGGGCATACAGATGGTTACGCGGTCGCCTTCTTTGACTCCATAGTTTTTTAGGGCGCGAGCGGCCTTTTCGATTTTTTTAACGAAATTTTTGTAGGACACTTTGTGACCGTAATAGACATAAGCAGTATTATCAGGCCATTTCTCGGCAGATTGCATCACCATATCTACCATCGAACAATCAGGGAAATCAAGTTCGGTCGGCAAGCCTTCGCTCTCGTAGTAGTCGTACCACGGTTTTTCTGGGGTAGTTTTCTTTTTCATAAGCTTAATTATACCATAAAAATAGCCCCTTGGGGCTATTTTTATCTGCTTTTTAGCGCTATCTTGGCGCTCTCTAGTGATTTTGACACTATTTAGTGATTGATAAAGAGATTTTGCGTCCCTCTTTGTCGATGTCGAGCACCTTGAAGCTTTTGCGCTCGTTCAAGGTGAAAATCTTTTCGGGATTTACATCTGAACCTTCACCAAGCTCCGAAACATGCACCAGAGCTTCTACGGCTGGACTGATTTGGACAAAAGCGCCAAACGGAGTAATCCGAGTGATAGTACCTTCGACTTTCGAGCCTTTTTTCAAGCCTTCGACTTCGGAAATCCACGGATCCTCGACGAGTTGCTTCATCGAAAGCGAGAGACGTTCTTTGTCGATAGCAATAATTTTGGCTTCGATATTATCGCCGACTTTGACGTAGTCGGACGGGTTATTGACTCGTTCCCAAGAAATCTCGGAAATATGAATCAGCCCCTCAATACCATCGACGTTAACAAACACACCAAAATCGACTACGCCTGTTACGACGCCTTTAATCGTGTCGCCGACGTTCAGTTTTGAGAAACGTTCCGCTAGACCATCTTTGATAGCCTCTTTTTCAGAGAAGATTAACTTGTTTTCTTTCTTGTTGGCGTCTAGGATGCGAGCCTTGATTGGCTTGCCGACTAGAGAGTTTAGGCGTTGCAAAATTTCGTCTTTGTCAGCGCTACCAACTCGAGGGTAATGCTCGGCTGAAAGTTGCGAAACTGGCATAAAACCCCGGATGCCTTCGTATTCGACGAGTAGGCCGCCACGATTAGCATCAGACGGAGTAACCTCGACGATTTCACTGTTGTCGAGTTTGGCTTGGATTTCATCCCAACCTTTGTCTTTAACTGCTTTGCGGAGCGAAAGTAAGACATAACCGTCTTTCATTTCGGCATCGACAACCGAAGCAGAAACTTCGCTACCGATCTCTAGTGTACGGGCAAACGAAACTTCGCGTCGCGGGACTAGGCCGATGCCTTGTGCTCCGAGATCCACGAGAATCTCGTGTTTTTTAACCGATAAAACCGTACCCTTAACAGTATCACCGGTGGTGATTTTTTTGGCGGCTTCGGTGTTTTCGGCCAGAAGCTCGTCCATAGTATATTTTTTGGCTGTTGCCATGATTAAATTTATTCCTTCCTTTCGGATCTCTTAAGAGATCATCGAAAACTCGTTCTATTATAACAAATTTCTATGATATAATCAAGATATGTATCTTGGAATTGATATTGGAGGAACCAAAACTTTAGTGGCGCTTTTTTCTCGACGAGGACGAATTCTTAAGCGTGTAAAATTCAAAACAGCACAAGGTGATAAGACTTTTTCTCGCGACCTTTTGGGCGTGCTGGGCAATTTCCAAAAACGAAAGATTTTGGCAGTAGTGGTGGCGGTTCCTGGAGTTGTACAAAAAAATTATACAGTCCGACTCGGGAATCGTGAATGGGGCGATTTTGACGTTTTGTCCCCTATAAAAAATTTGTTCAATTGTCCAGTTTGGCTTGAAAATGATGGTAATCTTGGGGCATTGTTTGAGGGCTACCGCCTAGCTGGGCGGACCGTATTTTTGACTTTTTCGACGGGAATTGGAGGCGGAATAGTTGAACGAAACCGGATTTTGCCCCAGTCTAATGATTTTGAACCGGGACATAAAAAATATTGGTTCAACGGCAAAATTGCGGAATGGGAGGATATTGCAGCCGCGAGCGCGCTGGAGAAGTTTTATCATATCGATCAAGCAACTAGTCTGCGAAAAAAAGTTGTTATGCAAGACGTAGCGGAGCGCATAGCGCTGGGGTTAGGAGATGTAATTTCGGAATGCCGACCGGATAATATCGTGCTAGGCGGACCCCTTGGGAAGATTTTTAAATTATATGTAAAATATTTACCCGAATTCCCTAATGTTAAATATCGCCGTCCAAAGCGTCCGACCGAGTCAGTCATTTATGGTTGTTATCTTTTAGCAAAGCAAAAACTACGAGAGCAAGAAAATAAATGATTCCCTGTTCTTTTGAGAAGGGCGTTAGTGCCGGGGCGGCCAAGACGGAAGAGTTTTTAGAGCGCCTAAAGGCAGATTTTCCAGATTTTAAGTTTGTTGCGGGACGGAAATTTACTTTTCGGCCACCTAGGACGATTGTGGTAGAATCGTTCGATGAGCTAGGCGAAGAAAATGCTTGGAAGTTATTGTTGCTACACGAACTGGGGCACGCGGTGCTCGGGCATCGAGATTTTAAGATGCACATTGAGCGTCTAAAGATGGAGATGGCAGCGTGGGAAAAAGCGCGTGAATTAGCCGCGAAATATGGGGTAGAATTTAGTGATGAGCTGGCGGAGGCGGAGCTAGACACCTATCGGGACTGGGTGCATCAAAAATCGCGTTGCCCGCGGTGTGGACTGACGCGCTATCAGACGCCGGAGGGGGCTTTTCATTGTCCTAGATGCGAAAATCTAGGCTAACTTATCAAAAAAACGCACCTAGTCGGTGCGTTCTTTGGTTTTATACGATAGATAACGTTTTATGCGTTTTACGCTTTTTTCGCTGGTCCACGGCGCGAAATGCGTCCGCCTTTAGCGCCAGCGATACGAGCCAGCTCCGGATTAGCGGCAAATCCGCCAGTGTGACCATTTTGGCCACCTTTTTTGCCGATTTGAGCGTAAAACTCTTTACCGTATTTTGCTTTATTGGTAGCAGCAGCCTTCATACCGCCTGCTTTAGTACCTGCCATTATTACTCCTATTCTGCCCACCAAAAATATTGTTATGCCTCAATTATAGCATACTGCTTTCGTTTTGTCAATATGCTAATTCTAAAAAATATGTTTTAATATTTTTATTTTTCCCGAACACTTTTTGTATGAGTTTTGCACAAATTGTGGAAAAAGGGTGTTGACAATATGCATATGGTGAGATAAAATAGAGGTAGTTTAAACAGTATCAACTGCGAGGCTGTTTAATCTAATGTATGACCTAAAGAAAACCGCTTGGAGACAGGCGGCTTTCTTTTTTTAGGTCCTACAAAAAAACACCCTGACGGGTGTTTTTAATGCTCTGTATGGTGGGGATATGTGGACTTGAACCACAGACCTCGTCATTATCAGTGACGCGCTCTAACCAGCTGAGCTATATCCCCAAGATGTAAGGAACGATGGTGGAGCAACTGGGATTCAAACCCAGGACCTCTGCCTTGCAAAGGCAGCGCTCTAATCAGCTGAGCTATTGCCCCTTGTTATGTTATTTTACCAAAAAAGACGAAAAAAGTAAAGGATTTAAAACGATTTGGCGCGTATATTCGTACATGGCGATGCCGGCGGCGACCCCGACATTGACCGAGCGAGTCGAGCCGAAGCTTTCGATAAATCGGCAGTCGTGGACTTTTTCTAAAAGTTCCGCGGAAAGGCCGTTTCCTTCTGAACCAAAAATCAGCGTAGTATTTGGCGCGAATTTTTTGTCGTGCAAAGGTTTCGTGTGTTCGATATTGTTTTCGATGGCTACCAGCTCCCGCCCTTGTTGACTCTGGAAAAAATCTTCGAGAGTGGGGTGATGGATGATTTCGAGATATTTATCGGTACACATGGCGCCACGACGGTTGTATTTTTTCTTGCCGATGATATGAACTTTTCGGACATTAAAAGAATTTGCGGTGCGAACGATTGAACCGATATTAAAATCATGCTCGAGATTCTCGATGGCGATTTCGAGTGGTGTGCGCGTTTTGCTCAGAGCATCAAAAACTTGTTCGTTGGTTAGACCTTTGTATTCATCAACTAGATTGCGGGAGTCTTCCATGTTAAATATTATATCACACGAAGACTTCTGAGGGTCGCTAAACTCTCTGGATTTAAAATGGCTAAGCTTCCTCGCTAAGGCTCTTAGTCTTTGCGAGCGTTGCGCTCGTCGGCCTGCTTGGCAAGTTCTCTCGCGACTTCGGGGTCGAATGGGCAATCCTTTGCGATATCTTTAAAGGATTCAAGAGTAGCCCGTTCTTCATCGGTCAATTCCCCACTCCAGCTATCGTCCTTTTCATCAAAATTCCAGCCCGTGTCGACGACTCGACCTGTTTTATCGACCATGGAGTTAGTGTAGCCGTCCGGCACTTCGTAGCCCCAGGCGGGGTTAGTGCCGGGAATGTAATTTTTGTTGTTTTTGTTTTTGGGCATATAGTAATGTCTCCTTTTTGTTTATTATATCAAAAAACTGCCGTTTCGGGCAGTTTTTGTTGTTAACAATTTAGTTGTGCAATTCATCGACAGTTAATTTAGCTTAAATGTTACGTCTTTTTACAGAAATGTTGTATTATAAGCTTTTTAACACAACCGTAACCGACCTAGCTACTTGTTTTTATGAAAACAAGCGCATCAATTCCTTCTCAAGAAAGGAGGTAATCCATCCACACGTTCTCGTACGGATGCCTTGTTACGACTTAACCCCAATCATCTTGCTCACCTTAGGCCGCCGAAGCGGACTTCGGGTGCTCACGACTCTCATGGTTTGACGGGCGGTGTGTACAAGACCCGGGAACGTATTCACCGCAACATGCTGATCTGCGATTACTAGCGATTCCGACTTCAAAGAGGCGAGTTTCAGCCTCTTATCCGAACTGGGACCGGCTTTGGTGCGATTTGCTTCACATCGCTGCTTCGCTTCGCATTGTACCGGCCATTGTAGCGCGATTCTAGCCCAAGGCGTAAGGGAAATACTGACCTGACATCATCCCCTCCTTCCTCCCCGTTACCGGGGCAGTCCTACCAGAAAAATACAACTGGTTGCAAGGGTTGCGCTCGTTGATGGACTTAACCAAACATCTCACGACACGAGCTGACGACGGCCATGCATCACCTGTCTCGAGGTTCCCGAAGGCACAGTTCTCTTTCGAGAGCCTTCCTCGGATGTCAAGCCTTGGTAAGGTTTATCGTTTACCATCGAATTAAAGATCACGCTCCACCGCTTGTGCGGGTCCCCGTCAATTCCTTTATGTTTTAATCTTGCGATCGTACTACACAGGTGGGATACTTAACGCGTTAGCTTCGCAACTCCAGGGGTCGATACCCGAAACTGCTAGTATCCATCGTTTACAGCGTGGACTACCGGGGTATCTAATCCCGTTTGCTCCCCACGCTTTCGTGCCTTAGTGTCAGAAATGTCCCAGTAGCCTGCCTACGCTATCGGTGTTCTTTCTAATATCTACGGATTTCACTCCTACACTAGAAATTCCAGCTACCCCTAACATTCTCGAGTCTACCAGTTTAGATAATAGTCTGAATGGTTGAGCCACCAGATTTCACTATCTACTTAATAAACCACCTACGCAACTCTTTACACCCAGTCAATCCGGATAATGCTTGGACCCTACGTATGACCGCGGCTGCTGGCACGTAGTTAGCCGGTCCTTATTCATAAGTTACCATCATATTTCTCGCTTATAAAAGCAGTTTACAACCCGAAGGCCGTCATCCTGCACGCGGCGTTGCTCCATCAGGCTTTCGCCCATTGTGAAAGATTCCCTACTGCTGCCTCCCGTAGGAGTCTGGGCCGTGTCTCAGTCCCAGTCTGGATGATCATCTTCTCAAACCATCTAACGATCGTCGACTTGGTGGGCTCTTACCCCGCCAACTATCTAATCGTACGCAGGCCAGTCCCAAACCGTCCGAAGACTTTAATCCGAAGATCACATGCGGTATTAGCACACCTTTCGGTGCGTTATCCCTCAGTTTGGGGTCCGTTCCCACGCGTTACTCAGCCGTCCGCCGCTCGTCAGCAGAATTCCACTGTTCCCTCGAAGTCAACAACCTACGAATTATGCGCTAGGTGTGTCAAGGAAACGGTGGAATCCCCTGTTACCGCTCGACTTGCATGTATTAGGCACGCCGCCAGCATTCATCCTGAGCCAGGATCAAACTCTCCATTAAAGTATAAGTTTGTTCAACTCATAAAGTAAAACTGACGATGATTAATTGCACAACTAAATTGTTAAACTATTTCCAAAGACTGGTAAAATAACTCTCGCAGCTTCAGACTGTTTTTATTTTATCAAAAGCCGCGAGAGTTGTCAACAGGTTTTTAAGACTTTTTTGTGATTTTTGGAGTTTTTTCGCGTTTTGGCCAGAAAAACCACATGATTACGGCGTCGCAGGCGACCACCAAGATGATAAACCACCATGGGAATGTGCTTCCCCGCTCGCAATTGCCGCCGAGTTGCGGAAGGTCGGCGGTGTTGTTCGCGTGAAGTGGAGTGGCGGTCGCGTCATTTGCACCGGTCTCGTCCGTAGCGTTAGTGGTCGTGGTGCTGGCAGCCAGAACCGGCTGGTTCGTGCTGGCGCGCTCTACCTCTGTATTTTCGGCAATTTCGGACGCGCTGGAATTATCGCTTTTTTCGGTATTTGGTTCGGTTGTAGGCTCGGTTACAGGTTGCTCGGGTTCTGTTTCTGAAGTTTCGGGTTCGGCTTCCGGCTCAGACTCTGGGCTTTCGGATTCTTCGGGTTCGTGTTCAGTTTCGGTTTTAGTTTCGTCTTCGGTTTCAACCTCGGGCTCAGGTTCAGGTCCAGTTTCTACGGCAAACGGCAAATAGAATGTCCGCGAAGCACCGAAAACGGCGCGACATTCCATGCCTGGCTGATAGTCTGGCGAAGTTAAGCAACTCTGAATATTGAATTGTAGCACGTAGGAAACATTTGAAACGGTGCGATAAAACAATAGTATTTCTGGCCTCATGCTGCTGGCGGCAGAAAGCCCTGGCGCATCGAATTCAACTTCGGTATAGAAAGGCAGCCAATCACTGTCGTCAAGAGATTTACGTTTATTTAGCAAAATATTGGTACCTGGGACCTCCTGACCGCGTTCAAGAAAGATGTAGAAACCACCTTCAAAATACCCTTTCTCGAACTGGGCAATATAAAGATCCGACAATGTTGGGTCCGAACTTTCCCAAGCCGGAATCGACTGAGTGTCGTAGAACAATTTGAGCGTTTCGCGTTCAGGATTAAACGCCGTGAGCATAAGATATTCGGCGCGATAATTCATTAGTGCGCGGTAGATTGGGTCGCTGTCGGCCTTGCTCCAAAGATACGAGTCGGCACACATAAAATCGTCGGTGTCGGCACAGGCGGTTTTGATTTCGGCTTGAACCTCAGTGTTTAATTTTTGCATTTCCTCGAGAGTCCAGTATTCTTCGCTCGAGGTAGCCGAGGCAAAATTCGGGACTAGACTACCGATCAGCCAACAGACGCTTAAAATTGATAGAGATAAAGGTTTTTTCATATACTCCTTTCAGGTTAGTTTGAGGGAGTATATGCATAGAATATGAGGATTTGCAACCCCGAGGTCGCGAGAAACGTATCTTGAGCGTTTTGACCTCTGTATTTTTTTGCGAGTCGCTTATGTTTTCTAGTCAGTTTTAGCGTCTTTTATGTCGGCAGTTTCTTCGTCGTCCTCTTCTGGCAAAACGATGCCGATTGAGGCTACAGTATCGCCGTCGCTCATTTTCATAATGCGGACGCCTTGGGTGGCGCGACCGAGCGTTGGGATCTCTTTCATAGCAACACGAATGGCCTGACCCTTGGTGGACATCATGATAACTTCTTTGGCTAGCGGGTCAAGAGTATGTACCGCCACGATAGGTCCGGTTTTTTCGGTAACAGTCGCGACTTTGATACCGACGCCGCCTCGACGATGCGGCGGGAAGTTAGCGACGAGAGTCGCCTTGCCGTAGCCATTCGCAGACACAGCGAGTAGTTTTTGCTTCGGGTCAGTAATAACGTCCATGCCGACGATTTCGTCTTTCGGGCGAAGACGCATACCCCGAACACCCATTGCCGAGCGCCCCATGACGCGCACTTCTTTTTCGTTGAAGCGAGTAGCTTGGCCAGCAGAGGTACTAACTACGATGTCGTTTTCGCCAGTGGTTTCTTGAACCCATTTCAGCTCATCGCCGTCGGCTAGTTTAATTGCGATGAGACCATTAGAACGCACATTATAAAAATCTTTGATAGCGGTTTTTTTGATTGTTCCCTTTTTGGTAGCCATAAAGAGGTAGCCATTCGCGCCAGCATCGCCTTGCTTGATGATGGCGGTGATTTTTTCCTCGGGATGCATATTGAGCATATTGACGGCCGCGGTACCTTTAGCGGTGAGGGAGGCCTGCGGAACTTCGTAAGCTTTCATTCGGAACAGACGGCCTTGGTTGGTGAAGAAGAGGAGGAAATCGTGCGAATTAGCGGTCAAAATCTGGGCGATGACATCTTCTTCTTTGGTAGTCATGCCACGTTTACCTTTGCCGCCACGATTTTGCTTTCTGAAATCGGTTTGCGGAACGCGCTTCATGTAGTTTTCGGAAGTGAGCAGAATTACACTTTCTTCTTCGGGAATAAGTTCTTCTTCGGAGAATTTATCGGCTTCGTGGTTAATGATTTTAGAGCGTCGTTCGTCGCCATATTTTTCTTTTAGGGCGAGCAATTCTTCTTTGATGACGCGCAAAATTTCATTTTCGTCGGCGAGAATAGCCTCGAGCTTTTTGATAAGTTCTTGAAGTTGTTTTAATTCTTCTTCGATTTTACTGCGTTCGAGTCCTTGAAGTCGGCGAAGTTGCATCTGGAGAATAGCGTTGGCCTGGATCTCGGAAAGTCCGAATCGTGCCATAAGTTGTTTATCGGCATCATCGTAGGAAGCACGAATGACTTTGATGACTTCATCGATGTTGTCGAGAGCAATTTTTAGCCCTTCGAGGATATGGGCGCGTTCTTTGGCCTTTCTTAGATCAAATTCGGTGCGCCGACGGACAACTTTTTGGCGATGCTTGATGAATTCGCCCAAAATTTCTTTTAGTCCTAAGATGCGCGGTTGGATACCATCAACTAGCGCCAACATATTATAATGGAAAGAAGTCTGAAGGCCGGTCATTTTGTAAAGTTGGTTCAGGATTTTTTTCGGGAAGGCGTCTTTTTTCAGCTCGACTACAATGCGGATCTTGCCCCGCGCCGATTCATCACGGGCGTCGGCAATGTGATCAAGTTTTTTGTTCATGACTAATTCGCGGACTTTTTCGATGAAGCCTTCTTTGCTCATGCCGTATGGAACTTCGGTAATAACAATACTGTAACGACCTTTGGTGCGTTCCTCAATATTAGCAACTGCGCGAATGACAACCGAGCCTTTGCCAGTGGCGTAGGCCTGTTTCATGGGTGCGCCACCATAGACTTCGGCGCCGGTCGGGAAATCGGGGCCTTTGACGTATTTCATGAGACCGTCAAGGGTGATTTCGGGATTGTCGATCTGGGCAACAGTGGCATCAACTAATTCGCCGAGATTATGAGGTGGAATGTTGGTTGCCATACCTACAGCGATACCCATTTGCCCATTCAAGAGAATGTTCGGCAAAGCGGCTGGCAAAACTACCGGTTCTTGTTCTGTACCGTCAAAGTTATCACGAAAATCGACGGTGTCTTTTTCGATGTCGGTTAAGAGTTCGGCGCCGACTTTATCCATGCGAGCCTCGGTATAACGGTAGGCGGCTGGTTCGTCGCCGTCCATTGACCCGAAGTTCCCTTGCCCTTCAATCAGAGTATAACGCATCTTCCATGGCTGAGCGAGGTTAACCATCGCCATGTAAATCGAAGAGTCGCCGTGCGGGTGGTATTTACCCATAACGTCACCAACGATACGCGCGGATTTAACGGTGGCGTGCGGAGCCTTCCAACCGTTTTTATTCATAGTATATAATATACGGCGGTTAACTGGTTTCAAACCGTCACGAACATCAGGAAGTGCGCGATCGACAATAACGGACATGGAATATTTTAAGAAGTATTCTTCCATGGTGTTTTCGACACCACGTTTTTCGATACCTCTCTCCACAGTCTCGGTAGAATTATTGTCGCTTGAACTCGAGGCCTCATTTTGAGGCTCAGTGCTTTCGTAAAGTTGATTGTTTAAATTCTCATCTTTGTCCATATTTCCTCCTTAGAAATCCAAATCATCAAGATTGACGGAAGCAGCGCCAGCCTGAATAAAGTTTTTACGGAGATCGACCTGGTCTCCCATTAGTTTAGTGAATACAGCATCGGCTTTCTCGGCGTCGTCGATATGAACCTGAACCAAAATTCGATTTTCGGGGTCCATGGTTGTCTCCCAGAGTTGTTTGGCGTCCATTTCGCCGAGACCTTTGAACCGCTGTTGAGCAGTGTAGCCGGCTTGTTTGAAACGTTCCTGATTTTCGTCGATTTTGGTGCCGTTTTTGCGTTTTTCGGCGATTTTTTCGGATAATTTGTTCTCTAGGGCGGTTTCGTCATAGAGATAATCGATTTTACGGGCGCTACCGGTGCCTTTGATGAGTCCGAACAGAGGCGGTTTAGCTAAGTAGACATGACCTTGTTCGATAACTTGGGGCATATAGCGGAAAAAGAAGGTCATAAGTAGTGTGGCAATATGGAGACCGTCAACATCAGCATCGGTCATGAATATGATTTTATCGTATCTTAAGCCGTCGATGTTGAATTGATCGCCGATACCCACGCCCAGCCCCTTGATCAGAGAAACCAGCTCTTGGTTGGCGAGCATTTTGTCGAGACGGGCGCGTTCGGTGTTGAGGACCTTGCCTCTTAGGGGTAAAATAGCCTGAATTTGGGGGTTGCGCCCCTCTTTGGCGGAACCGGCTGCGGAATTACCCTCTACGATGAATAGCTCACAATCTTCGCGGTTGCGAGAAGAACAGTCGGCGAGCTTCGACGGCAAATTTAGCCCTTCGAAGGCGCCTTTTCTGATGACATTATCTCTGGCGGCGCGGGCGGCCTTACGAGCGCGAGCGGCCAGAGTAGCTTTAGAGATGATTTTTTTAGCGATAGCAGGGTTTTCCTCGAGATAATAACCGAAATATTCGGTCATGACTTTGTCGACGATGCCACGAACCTCGGGGTTGCCGAGTTTGTTTTTGGTCTGCCCTTCGAATTGAGGATTAGGAAGTTTAACCAGAATAACTGCGGTGAGACCTTCTTTGATGTCGTCGCCGGTTAAGTTGTCTTCTTTTTCCTTTAGCAGACCACTTTTACGGGCATAATCATTAACTGTTCTAGTTAGACCAGTACGAAAACCAACTACATGCATCCCGCCATCAGGGGTAAGAACGTTGTTGGCGAACGGTTTTAAGGTTTCGGCGTAGCTATCGTTGTATTGGAGAGCGATTTCGACCCCAGTATCGTCAATCTGGCGGTCAACGTAGAAAATGTCGTCAGAGAGGACTTCTTTGCCGTTATTGAGACGTTTGACGTAGCTTTTGATGCCACCTTCAAAATAGAAAGATTCGTGTTCACCAGTGCGTTCGTCGGCGACAGAAATCAAAATTCCCTTAGTAAGATAGGCTTGGTGGCGAGCGTAAGACGAGACCCAGCCAAAATCAAAAGTGGTGGTTTCTTTGAAAATAGTCGGATCGGGGTAAAAAGCGATAGAAGAACCGTGTTCCCTAGGCGCGCCTTTGGTGATTTTGAGGTCCATGGTGGGTTTGCCGGTGTCGAATTCGATGTGGTGGGTTTTTCCTTCCCTGTAGACTTCGGCGACCATGTGGGTAGAGAGTGCATTAACTACCGAGGAACCGACCCCGTGTAGGCCAGAGGAGACCTTGTAGCCACCATCACCGAATTTACCACCAGCGTGAAGCACGGTGAGCACGGTTTCGAGAGTGGATTTGCCAGTTTTCGGGTGAATGTCAACAGGGATACCACGCCCGTTATCGTCGACACAAACTCCGCCGTCTTTTAAAATAGTGATTTTGACATTATTAGCATATCCGGCAATAGCTTCGTCGATAGCGTTGTCGGCGATTTCTTTGATTAGGTGGTGCAAGCCGTCATAACCAGTAGAACCGATATACATCCCTGGGCGAAGGCGCACCGGCTCTAACCCCTCGAGGACGCGAATTTCGGATGAATCATATGCTTCAGCTTTTCCAGTCATTAAAATACCTCATCTTTATTTTACATATCTATTATACACCGTAGGACGCAAAATTTCAAGCCCTAAGCGCTTTTGTTTAGCCAGCCGTCTAGGAACCCGCTTTCGGCCTTGCGGGGCTGTTTCGGGGCTTTTACGGGCGGTTGAGACGATTTTTTGTATGCAGACCAGCGATCGTTGATTTCCTGCTCAACCTCGGCGCGAGTTTTGGCGAATTTGGTGGCGGAGTAGATTTTAAGCGTATTCATTAACTCATCGTTGGGTTCGCCCATCGGAGGCGGCAAGGAAATCGTGAACGGCGCCGACGGCATATCGAACATCATTACCTTAGCGACGGCAGCAAAATTCGGGGTTTTAGTCAGGTCTTCAGCGGTAAAGGTCGGAGTAAAGGCTTTAACCATCAGATCGGCGTCGGTAACACCTACCCGCCCGCAGATGATCGTACCAACGTTACCGAGCAAGGCCTCGCGGATTTTATCGGTGAGCTGAGTCATAAACTGGTTGGCGACGATAAGGTTTAAGCGATATTTGCGGGCCTCAGAGAGAATAGACTCAAAACTGTCGGTGGCAAAGTTCTGGAACTCGTCCACATAGAGACAGAAATCCTTGCGCTCGCGTTCGGGGATATCTTGGCGAGACATGGCAGCTTGTTGAAATTTCATAACAAAAATCATACCGAGCAGGTTAGAGTTAATGTCGCCGAGTTTACCCTTAGAGAGGTTGACGAGGAAAATCTTTTTATTGTCCATGATTTCGCGAATGTTAAAGCCGGATTTGACCTGACCAAGGGTGTTTCGCATGATAGTATTGGCGATAAACGGCCCCCATTTGCTCGAAAACCAAGTGATAACATCCCCAGATTCACTGGATTTTAGCGATTGAGGGAATTCTTTGGTCCAATAATCATAAACGGCTTTATCGGTGACGTATTTTAGCTTTGATTTAACAAATTCTGGGTCGGTAAAACATTGCGGAATATCGATAAAAGTGGCGCCAGCGGGGTCAGCCATGAGGAGCAGAGCGGCGTTTCTAAACATGTGCTGGCCGCGTGGACCGAAAAAGCCTTGGTTGTTGGGATCGAAGAGAGATTGAAGCATGCTAATTCCCTCTTGGACGATAAAATCTTTTTGGTCTTCGGTGGTGTATTCAAACATATTCATGCCGACTGGATGTTCAATGTCGGAGGGGTCAAAATAGATAACATCGTCAATGCGTTCCTCGGGAACACGCTTTAAAATCGCTTCTACAGCGTCGCCGTGGGGGTCAATAAAGGCGAAACCGCGCCCGTCGCACATATCCTGAAAGGCGATATTCTCGAGAAAGACAGATTTACCCATACCAGTTTGCCCAATAACGTACATATGGCGGCGACGGTTGTTGTCGTCGAGATAGATAGCCTTTTTCGCACCACGGAATTCGTTGGTACCGAGCAAAACCCCTTCAGTAGCGAGACGGGCGGGGCCGTCAACCTGCTTGGTGAGCTGGCGTTCGACGGTAGAATTTGGAATGGCGTCTTGTTCGGGTAGATGAAAGATAGAGGCGAGTTCGACAGAGTTTAAGATATTGGTACGCGTACGAACTGGAAAAGCCCGAAAAGTGTAATCTATGGCGAGTTTTTTGGGGTCTTTCATGGTGTTAACCTTGAAACCGTTCAGGGTGGGGGCGTTAAATTGCGAGAATGAGCTGAGAATACCCCCTAAAAGCGCTTCTGAGCGGGCGCTGGTGGCAGAGCTGGCTACCACCCGAATTAAGGTCTCAAAGGCTGGAAAACGCATTTTAGCGGCCACAGCGGAGATTTCATCTTGTTTGACATTTGAAATAATGGTTTCTTCGCGTTTTTCGTGCTCTTTGGGGACTTCCCAAGGGGCTTTTAAAATATCCATGGCAATTTCACCTAATCCTGCCCCGACGGTTTTAGTTTTTTTGCCTTTTTGAATGTTTTCAATATATTCTTTGGATTGTTCTGACCAATTTTTTTGTGCAGGGCGGAAAAGAATTTGAACAGCAATACCTTCGTTTGGTCCAACGTTCGACATGGCGTTTAGTATCGCCATTTGGGCGTCGCGTTTAGTATCTTCGTAGGTCGCGATGGGCAAATAATAATCTTTGTTTAGAGTTAATTCGGCGCCCGCTACAGCATTTGCCCCTCCGCCACCATGAAAGATATTGCTTTCGCGTTTTTCCTCCAATCTGGCAGTGGGGTAGGCGGATTGGATGGCTTGCTTCACGGTTTCGATGTATTTTTCGGGGACGATGGCGTAGTATTTAGTAAAGCCGTCTTTAGCGATGATTTCGAGCGAAAAATGAGGCTGACCGTAGAGTTTGGTTTTAAGGTTATCTTTGGCTTTGACTGACGAGAGAATAGAATACATAACCTGAGCCTTGGAGACCGCCTCTAGAGTTACATCGCGTTTGTCCCTTGAGCCGGAGTCGATGTCGTCGGTGGTTGGAGGAAGATGGATGAGCAGTGCCTTCATCTTGAGACCACTTTCGTATTTTTTAGTCTTGCGGAGTTTGCCGATACGGGTCCCAAAAAGTAGAGCGCCGAGCAAGAGGAGGGCGACGATAATAATTAAGAAAACCACCCCAGTTGACATTATTGTTTCCCTGCTTTCGTGTTAACTTCGGTGCTAGCTGTAGCGTCGGCGCGAATTTGCTCATAAAAATTGTCGATATCTCCGCTTCTATTGAGATCGGCAACGACAGAGTCGATAATTTTAACATCGGCAGAATTAAGCCCGCGGTCGGTTTGAAGTTTTTGGCGAATGGTGGCTAGGTTGGCTGTTTCCTGTGCTGCTCCCTGCGCAGTTTCAGGGGCAGGACTAGGGGCTGGTTCGTACCCCGGAGGAAAAGTGGGAGTGATTTGGCCAAGGACCGTGGGCTGTTCGTGGGTGGCGCCAGCGATAGCGCTGCTACCTAAACGCTCAGTGCGCTCGGGCTGTTGAGGCATTGACGATTCAGGGTTTGAGAGATTCCACTCATTGGTGTTCAGATTGAATTGATCGAGCTCAAAATTAGAGCCTTCCGGGGCAGGATTTTCTAGGGTGAATTGGCGATTAGGCTGGAAATTCGGGTCCGCCATCTGATTCATAGAGGTCTGACTATAGTCCATATGCTTATTTTAGCATATTTTTGATTTTTTAGTGAATTAAATTCGCTTGTAGACTAAAAATTCCGCCAAGGCGAGAAAGGCGATGATTAGCGTTCCCGTCCAGAGGTTAACTGCCCCAAACGAGCGCGCCATTAGGAGCATGATTGGCCCAAAAGCGAGAACCGCAGAATAAAGATAATCCTTGCGTTTTAGGATTTCTTGCTTGAAGGCTAGGCGCTTAAAGGCCCGAAGCAAAAGCGTCATGATACCAAAAAAAGACACGTAGAGTGTTGTAAAAAATAATAAAACTCCTAGCGGACCAATTTCCGTAGGAGAGGTGAAGCAAAGCATAAGGAGCAAGGCTGCGAGTCCTATACCGCTTGTGAGATAAATGATGCGTTTTTGCTTCATGTTTATGATTATACCATGGTCCGTGGCAACCCCCAAGTCTCCTTTTTGATTTTGTGTGAGGATTTTATGGGAAGAGGCGGAAGAGCTATCCGGCGCTTTAAAACTAACTATTGACCAGAGCTTCATTCCGCCTTTCCGTTTGACCGCTTCACGATTAGTGAAGCATTGTCCTTGCAACCGTTTCCTTTCATTCTGTTTTATTTTTTAAGAAGGTGCTAATGAAAGATTTGGCTACGCGCTCGACGCTGTTTAGATATCCGGAGATTTGATATCTGTTTAGCGGAGCTTGAGGTAATTCCTATTTGTAATTTATGGCTAGAAATTACCTGTTCGCTCGCTAAATCGGTCTAGCTCGATATTTGATTTTTGCTTGGGTGTTTGGCCGGGTTCGTGGCATCTTTTTCCTTTTTTGTTTAGTGTTTATTTTAGTCATCTCGACTGTCTTGATTGTAGCATAAACTAAATAAAAAAGCAATGGGTTTGAACAATATTTTTAATGTATTTTTTACAACAGTCAGTCTGTTTCTTCCCTGTTTCAGATTTTTGCTATTTTTGTTGTATTTTTTACAACAAAGGGCGGAGATTGAGCTCAAATATTGATAAGAATGCAGAATAAATTTTTTAATAATGGCAGCAGCTGACGGCATCAAAAAAGCAATAGTGCCGACGACAACAAAAAAGCGCCGACGCGCGTTATTTGCCATTACGAATAGATTTTTGCTATAGTTTGAGAGTTTGGTGGAGCTGCCGGATACTGCCTCCGGGTCCGAAATACCACATGGTCGTGATTCTACGTGCATAGTTTTCTGTTTCGACTTAGCAAGCATTGCCAGCTGCAGAAAACGAAACTGACAATTGCGCAGGCTGGATTTTCGAGCCATTACTCGCCATTTTAATGGCCTTAATCCCGTACTATGATAATCCGCGTTCTACGGAATCTTAAACGCGAACCAGCCTAGAATTAATTAGGCATAAGCTGGCATGTAAGCAACATGCACAGTTTTCGTGTTTTTAGCACTTATTCAATACTTACGGTATTTAATCGGCACGCCTCATCAACTGTTAATATCCCGTCTAAGCTTTGTCAGCCCCAACTGATTTTATTTTACCATAAAAATATTTCTTTGACAATAGAATAAGACCGGTAACTGCGAGGAAAACCGGTCTTATTGTAGAGTGTGGAGTTATTTTGGCTAAATTTTTATTTTTGGCTTCTTGAGTAATTTTTTTATTCAGAAGCTACCCCTATTATATCGCGGAAAAATGCTCGTGTCAATATATTTTTTGAACAATTTTTGTACATTTTTTGAAAGTTTTCCACAAGCAAAACCATGCGTTTTTGGCTACAAATCAAGGTGGGGGGTTGATTTTTGAAAACTACCGTGCTAGATAAGGGGCATGATCTCAAAAATATATTCAATTGTGCCATACGGATTTGAGGGAAAACTGGTCGAGGTCGAAGGCGACATGAACCGTGGACTGCCGGCTTTTAATATCGTCGGTATGGCAAATAAGACTGTAAACGAAGCCAAAGAACGGGTGCGGAGCGCAATCGTGAATTCGGGTTTTTCGTTCCCCGACAAAAAGGTAACTATCAATCTGGCACCAGCAGATTTACCGAAAGACGGGGCGTACCTCGACCTCGCAATTGCGCTGTCGGTGTTGGTTTTGTCGGGGCAACTGCTGGCGAGCGACATCAGAGGTAAAACTTTTGCCGGTGAGTTGTCGCTAAACGGCGAGGTGAAGCCGGTGCGCGGAATTATCAATATCGTCGAGGCGGCGAAAAAGGCGGGGCGGACAGAGATTTATGTGCCCCTAAAAAATTTGCCTCAGGCTACGCTGATTTCGGGCATTAAAATTTATGGAGTAACGACGCTAAAAGAGCTGTATTTGGCGCTAAAACAGCAATTAGACTTGCCGAGTGCGGACTCGGTGCCAAAACGGCTAGAAATGGGCAAAAAAGACGTTTCTGGAGAAATTCTCGACCATGTTCGTGGGCAAAAGTTAGCCAAACGGGCGATGACAATTGCCGTGGCGGGACATCATAATATTTTGATTTCGGGACCACCTGGGGCTGGCAAAACCCTGCTAGCCAAGGCGGCGGCAAACCTATTGCCAGATTTGACACCAGAAGAGATGATTGATATTACGAAACTTTATTCGATTGCAGGATTAACTACGGGTGAAGCAGTGGCAAAGCGACCGTTTCGGAGTCCACATCATACGGCTTCGGCGACTTCGATTATTGGAGGCGCGACGGGACCTGGGGAGATTTCTCTAGCGCACCGAGGAGTCCTATTCCTAGATGAAATTCCAGAATTTCCAAGGTCAGTACTAGAGGCACTGCGGCAGCCGCTCGAAGATAATGAAATTGCTATCTCTAGAGCTAATCGTAAAACGGTTTATCCGGCAGATTTTATGCTGGTAGCAACTATGAATCCCTGCCCTTGTGGCTATCTGGGGGACCCGACACATGAGTGTAAATGCACCGAGACACAAATCCAGAATTATCAGAAAAAGCTGTCTGGACCGTTGTTCGATCGAATTGATATGAATGTTGTGGTCGAAAAAGTCGAAAACACGGATTTATTAAAAGAAATGCCGGCTGGGAGAGGTGAACATGATGTTGTAAAAAATACTATTACTGGGGCAATTGCCCGGCAACGCGAGAGATACGGGCGAGACGGCGTGTTTAATAGTTCCCTGTCGAGCTTTGAAATATCTCAAAAAATTAAGTTGCCAGAAAAGACCAAGAAGTTGCTAGCCGGCGCATCGGAACGACTTGGGCTTTCGGCGCGGGCGTATTTTAAGACTATCAAAGTGGCGCAAACTATTGCCGACCTCGAGAACTCTGCCGAAATTTTGCCTGAGCACTTAGCGGAAGCGTTAACTTTTCGCCGAAGATAAAAGTCTTGTTTTTTTCTTTAAAATTTGATATAATACTCTCAGGTTAATTCAAGAGAAGAAAGGACTACTATCAAAAAGCAATCACGGACTAGATTAAACGGAGAAATTCGTTATGAGCAAGTTCGCGTAATCGGTTCTAGCGGTGAGCAACTAGGCATCATGTCGAGTCGCGAGGCGCAACTTCTGGCGAAGGAACAGGGAGTGGATTTGGTGGAAATTGCCGCCAATGCTAATCCTCCGGTCGTTAAAATCATCGATTGGGGTAAATATCAGTACCAAAAGATGAAGGAAGAGGCCAAAAATCGGAAGAAAGCTCGCGAAAAACAATCCGAGCTAAAACAGATGAAGGTTGGTCTGAAAATTTCCGAAAACGATCTTAACATTAAAGTCCGCAAGATGCGAGAATTTCTCGAGGATGGCGATCGAGTAAAAATTATGATCGTCTTTAAGGGGCGCGAAATGGCGCATAAAGAGATTGGTTTTCAATTGCTCGACAAAATCACCGAATTACTCGGCGATGCTGCCATAGTCGAAGGTAAACCGCAACTAAGTGGGCGAAATTTATCAGTTCAGGTTCGGAAGAAGTAATTTCCTACTTCCACGGCCGACTGATGGCACCTTATGGTTGTTGTAATTTTTACAAAAACAGATTACAGACGGCCCAAATTTAGGCATTTCTAGCTAAATGCCTAAATGAATAACAAATTTAACGAAAGGAAATTTTATGCCGAAAATGAAGACGCATAAAGGAACCGCCAAGCGAATTAAAATTACCGGTTCGGGTAAATTGGTACGAGAGCGGGCATTTGGCAACCATATTCTTGCCAAAAAATCTAAAGCCAGGAAACGCAATATTAAAACTGCGGCGGGGGTAAATGGTAAAATCAAGAAAAACGTTAAGCGGGCTTTAGGAGTTTAGTATGAGAATCAAAAGAGGCGTAGCAGCACACGCAAAGCACAAAAAAATGCTGACCAGAGCAAAAGGTATGCAGCATTACCGCCGACGAAGCTATAGACTCGGCAAACAAGGCGTAATTAAGGCTCTTTCTTATAGCTACCGAGATCGCCGAAATAAGAAACGCGATTTGCGGTCGCTCTGGATTACGCGCATCAATAACGCTTCGCGAGAACTTGGACTTTCTTATTCACAACTCATTGCGGGCATGAAGAAGAAAGGTATTACGCTGGATCGCAAGATTCTGGCCGACCTCGCAGTAAATAATCCAGAAGCGTTTAAACAAATCGTTAATACGGTGAAGGAGAAATAAGATGGCAACTTGCGAAATCACTGGAAAAGGCAAAATGTACGGGCATAATGTTTCGTTCTCACAACGACACACCCGTAAAGTCTTTAAGCCAAATGTGTCTAAACGAACACTGATCATCAACGGACAAAAGATTAAATGCAATGTTTCGACATCTGCGCTCCGAACTTTGAAGAAGAAGGGGTTAATCGAAGCACCGAAAGATCGAAAAACTACTAAAAAGTAGGGCTAAGTATCAAAAAACCGACCTAGGGTCGGTTTTTTGATGAGCCGTCTATAAGCCGGGTTCTGTGACTGTTCAAAGAACAGCCGACGACCATCTATCTTGGCACTACATTGCTATAGCACTCTAGCGGTAAACGTGCATGCCCGAGCCAGGCTGTCTAGCACTCCTTGCAACAGGTAGGGTTTGCCTCCGCACTGTATCGCTACCGCGCGCTGTGAGCTCTTACCTCACTCTTTTCACCCTTACCCGAAAATCGGGCGGTATTGTTTCTGTGGTACTTTCCCTATCCTCACGGACGGTCGCCGTTAGCGACTACCCTGCTCTGTGTTGCCCGGACTTTCCTCTTTAAATAAAGCGGTCGTCTTTTAGGCTCTTAACTATTGTATCATTTTTGGAGGATTTTGTCGATAGCTGCGTTAGCTTCGGAATCGGCGATCGTGTTTTCGGAACGGGGGACATGTATAAAAGAAACGGCATCGAACTGATTTATTTTTTGTTCGATATCGTGATAGATAAGCAGAATGTCTTGGTTTTTGATAGAAAAAATGCCGTTAAGCTGATTAATGACCATGAGACTATCAGATACGAAACGCACGGTTTTGTAATTTAGTTCTAGCGCGCGTTCAATACCTTTTCTCATGGCGAGATATTCGGCCACTCGAGAAGTAGCAAAACCAATAAATTCCCCGCCCCGCTCGACAATTTGATGACCGTCTTGGATGCAATAACCGATGCCTGACGGGCCTGGGTTGCCACGCGAGGCGCCGTCAACATTGATAATTACTCCGTTAGCGGCACCCCTTGCGGAGACGCGTCCGATGGGGGCTTTGCCATTTTCGATTTCGAGGACGGCGGCGGTAGTCTCGGCTAGCCTAAGGCTGCTAAAATCTTTGGTGAATTTATAGGCGCTGTAGCGGTCATAGGGGACGGGGCGAGCTTTTTCGTCGATGGTGATTTCGTAAACAATATATAGGTTGCTGATTTGGCTGGCGCCTTCGGGGGCGAGAAAAGTGATCACATCTTTTAATTTTAGCGATTCTGCAGTAAGGCCTGTGTACTCGGCCAATGAACGAACCATGGATTCTTCGGGCTGTTCACCAAATTTGATTTTACCAGTTGGTAATTCCCAAAAAACCGGGGTCTCAGAACGACCACGGCTGCGTTTTAGAACGAGGATGCCGTCCTCGTTTCTGACAATAGCTACTGTACGAATTCTTTGTTTCATGCCCACCAATCCTAAAAGCCTCGCTAGCCTGTTTTCCCCGTAATATATACAAGGTGGGTAAAATCTTATGCGACATAGCCACGGCTATGAGCCACGAAATCCCTTAGAACATGATTATTCAGGAAAATCATGTCGCCGACGAGGCTAATTTAATTATACCAAAAAATTAAAGAATTGCAAAACTGCGTCCATACCGTTTAGCATTAAACTAGAGAAAACCTGACCGAACAACAAAATTAAAATATAGACGATGATGAAACCATAGCGCTCAAGATTGCTAAGGATGTCGCGAATAGAGTCAGGCGAGATAGCGTAGAGAATGCGCGAGCCGTCGAGTGGCGGAATAGGAATTAGATTAAAAATCATAAAGCCGAGGTTAATCATGACGGTTTCGGCGAAAATAAATGATGCGGTTGAGCTAGGTATATAATAAAGTCCGCTATTCTGATACCCGATAAGACCACAGGCGTGGCCGATAAGAAAAGCGATCAGAGCGAGCAGAAAATTTGTAAACGGGCCAGCAAAGGCCACTAGCGCCATGCCCCATTCCTTCCCTTTGAGGTTGCGGTAATTTACAGGAACTGGTTTGGCGCCGCCAAAAACTGGGGCGTTTAGTAGATATAAAATGACCGGAACGAGAATCGACATATAGGGGTCAATATGTTTTAAGGGGTTTAAAGTGAGCCGACCAGCGTCTTTGGCGGTACGATCGCCGAGAAAATAAGCGACTGCGCCATGCGCTAGCTCATGCAAAATAACTGAGCCGAGGATAATAATCAGAACAATAATCGTGCTAAGCAAATTAAAATTCATCAGTTCAAGACTACTACTTCTTTAGTGGTTGGGAGACTGTCGAGGTTTTTGACCTTGAGCTTTTTCTCGGTTCTGGCAGTGAGTTTTAAGTCGGTAACCATGGCATCGACGTTACCCATGGAAACGATTAGTTTGGGCTCGATTTCGCGGATGGCGCGGATAGAAGAAGTGCAAAGAATATCCGAGACGAGATCGTCGAGATTTTCTTCGATACCGCCGATAATGCCGACATGAATACCACCGATTTCGACATCATAGATAGTTTTACCACTTTCGGTCGCGATACCGCGGATGCTGGCGTCGCCAATTTCGAATTCGCCTGGACCGGTGATTTTGCCCACGGCAAGACCGGCGTCGATAAAGAATTCGGCGATATTGAATTTAATCGTGGTTTTTTTGGTGGCGATAGTGATTTCGTCTTGGTGTTTGCTTTCGATTTCGAACATATTCCTCCTATTGTTTAATTATATTCTCTGGGTCGATAATTTCGGTGATTTCCATTTCTAGAATTTCGGCGATGAAACGGTCCTTGACGTTTTTGCGATAAGTGAAGTCGTCGGCAGACATAATTGCATAGTTAATCGGTTTGCCGAGTTTTTTCTCGACAACTTCTGCCCAGCGGGTGAGTTTTTTGGTGCGATCGTTGCCGATAATGAGCAGGTCGATGCCGTCTTGACCTGGCAGACGATTGGTGACCACTAGACCTTTTAAGTAGCTCTTGACTGGACGAATGTATTCATCCCAAGTGCTGGTTTTGATTTCTTCTGGTTTGGTTGAACTATTCTTTTTGGAAAAAATTTCGGAAAGTGGGCGAGTGAACGGATGTTTGGTATTGGCTGAGTAATAAATTTTATTGTCGAATGTCTCATTTTTGATGATACCGATACTTTCGAGATTTAAAAGTTCACGCCGAACAGAGTTGATTTGTTCGTCGATGACGCGAGTCATCTCTCGCACATAAAAACTTTTTTCGGGATTTTCAAAAAAGAGTTGCAGAAGTTTTGCTCGGGTTTTTGAACCGAACAATTTTTCTGTGGGGGTGTTAGCAATTTTGCTCATCTTGTATATATTTTAGCACAAATGAGTAAATTTTGTCGAGTGGGAGCCAAATTATTTCCGGATTACGTTTGAACCAAGTTATTTGACGCTTTGCCAGATGCCAGTCTTCATAAAAACATTGTTCTTTGGCTTCTTCTAAAGTCAATTCGCCAGTTAAATATTTATGCGCGTAGATATAAATATTACTTTTCATGGCTTGAGTTTGCCAATCGTACTGCTCGGCTAGGGTCTTGGTTTCGCTAAAAAGTGCCGCGCAGAACATTTGATCGATGCGGAGTTTTAGACGGGTGCGAAGCACCTCTGGTTCGGTTTTGACGCCAACTAGCAAAAAATCGCCTTTTACCCCTGTTCTGTCTGAACAA
Source organism: bacterium (assembly GCA_963637115.1). Classification (GTDB taxonomy): domain Bacteria; phylum Patescibacteriota; class Saccharimonadia; order Saccharimonadales; family Saccharimonadaceae; genus Nanosyncoccus. The sequence goes on from CAVHLO010000001.1 coordinate 189,822, forward strand.
CTTTTTTGTTCAATGTCGCCAATTTTATGGCCGGTCGGACCTTTGAAATGATAATCATAAACTAGGGCGTCAATATATAGTCCAGTTCCACCAACGACAATCGGCAATTTCGAACGCGCTTTAATCTCGGCGATTTTGGTCTCGGCATAAGTTTTCCAGTCGGAAACAGTAAACCTTTCGCCTGGGTTTACAAGGTCTAAGCCGAAATGTGGAATGCCTTGCATTTCTACCGTGGTTGGTTTAGCCGTGCCGATGTCCATACCTTTGAAAATAGCACGCGAATCGGCGGAGATGATTTCTCCGCCGAGAGATTTGGCGATTTCGATCGACACGCCAGTTTTACCCGAACCGGTCGGACCTAAAATCACGAGCGTCAAAGGCTGTTTTTTGCCGACTGATTGGTTGTCTATACTGGTTTTGCCCACATTGTTTGGGGCGGGACTCATTTTAGTCCCCGTAAAAAGTCAGCGAGATCCGAGAGGCTTACTTTTTCTTCGCTGTCTTTTAGACGGACAGAGACTATTTCTGATTTGACATCTTTTGGCCCGACAATCAGGAGCACTGGAATTTTCATCGAGGTAGCGCGCTTGATTTTCTTCCCTAGCGAATCCGTAGAGTCGTCAATTGTAAAGCGCAACTCATTGTGTCTCAGCGGTTTTTCGAGAATAATTTGGTTTAAAATCTCGGTGATTTTGGCAACGTAGTTAGAAACCGTGTCGTTTACAGTGATAATGCGGACCTGTTCTGGCGCACACCAAAACGGGAACCAACCGCCGGTGTGTTCGATAAAGACCGACAAGAAGCGTTCGATAGAACCTAAAGTAGCGTGATGAATCATGACTGGGCGTTCTTTTTCGCCATTAGAGTTCGTGAATTCTAGACCAAAACGCTCGGGCTGGACAAAATCGAGCTGGATGGTGGCGAGTTGATGCTCGCGACCGAGAGCATCTTCGGCCATAAAGTCGATTTTAGGACCGTAGAAGGCAGCTTCGCCCTCGGCCTCGAAATATTCGAGCCCGTTGTCGATCGCGGCTTGTTTGATTTGGTCCTGCGCCATAGTCCAGAGAGCCTTATCGCCAAGATATTTGTCTTCGTCGGAGCGATAAGAAAGCCGAGCACGGAGTTTTTGCATACCGACCGTAGTGTAGAGTTCTTTTACGATGCCGACTAGGCGCTTGACTTCGTCTTTGATTTGGCTGTTCATACAGAAAACGTGCGAGTCGTCTTGGGTCAAAGAACGCACGCGCGAAAGTCCGCCGAGTTCGCCAGTTTTTTCGTCGCGGTAGTCAGTCGTCGCCTCCATGTAGCGCACTGGCATTTCGCGATAAGTACGAGGGCGCGAGGCGAAAATTTGGGCGTGATGCGGGCAGTTCATCGGTTTCATAGCGAATTCTTCCCCGTTGACCTGTGAATGAACCATAAACAACTCGTCGCCAAACTTGGCATAATGACCAGAAGTTTTGTAGAGATCAGTTTTGGTGATATGCGGAGTCCAGACTTTTTTGAAACCTTCGCGACCACGAAGAGAAAGTGAATAATTCGCCATCAGTTCGCGAAGTTCGGTGCCGCGCGGAGTAAATAGGGGTAAACCCGCACCGACTAAGTCCGAAAAACAGAATAGGTCGAGTTCCTTGCCAAGTTTGCGATGATCGCGAGCTTTGGCTTCGGCTTGGCGTTCGAGATATTTGGTCAATTCTTCTTCGGTAGCAAAAGCAACGCCGTAAATTCGGGTGAGCATTTCGCGTTTTTCGTCGCCTCGCCAGTATGCACCAGCAATTCGAGTCAATTTAAAGGCGCCGATTTCGGATAAGTCATTGACGTGTGGGCCTTTACAGAGGTCGGCGAAGATGTCGCCAAGGTCGTAAAATGAGATTTCGTCGTTTTCTGGCAGCTCTTCGATAAGCTCGACTTTGTAGGTTTGTCCGTGGTCACGGGCCCAATTTAAAGCTTCGGTCTTGTCGACGACGCGACGAGTCATGCTTAGTTTACGTGCAATGATGCCACGCATTTTTTTCTCGATTTTTGCTAGATCGGCGTCAGAAATTTTGACATCGCCAAAGTCGATATCGTAGTAAAAACCGTTGTCGACTGCTGGTCCGATGCCAAATTTAACATCTTTGTATAATTCTTGTACCGCCGCAGCGAGGACATGGCTCAAAGTGTGCCGCATTTTTTCTAAATCGTTCATATTATTTCCCTTTTCTGTAGTTTATTATATCACATTAGCCCAGTAATAGTAAAATCATGAGAGGCATAGTAATGACTGAGAGGATGGTCGAAACGGTGACAAATTCGGAGGCCTCGGCAGGGTTGCCACCATATTTAACGGCGAATAGACCTAGTGAAGTTGCGGTGGGGAGAGCCTGAATCAGGGTGCAAACTTGAACAACTTCGGACGGGAATCCGAGAAGCGAAAGCACGCCCCAAGCGATGACGGGACCTAGAATAAGCTGGATGACGGCGGCAAAAATAAGTTGCCATTTCTTTAAAACTTGCAGTAAATTGGCTTGGGAAAGCATAAAACCGATGCAAATTAGAGAGAGTGGCGTGGTGGCGGCGCCGACATAGCCGATAGCGTCGCTCATAAAGCTCGGAAGATGAATATTGAGCAAGAATAACACCATGCCGAGTAAAACAGCGAGAATATTGGGATTAAAAATCACGCTGCGGATTAGTTTGGGCGTGATTTTGCGTTCAAATAGCCAAATGCCGTAGGAAAAGAGGGCGATATTGAAGGCGATAATAAAGCCACAGTAGGCGAGAATTCCGCCGGTGCCAAAGGTGCTAGAGACAATGGGGTAGCCAAGGAAAGTGGCGTTGTTGAAAATCAGGGCAAATTGCGATTCGTAAGAGAGGTCGCCTTTGAATATTTTGGGATGATAGATGAGTTTGGCGACAATGATCAAGATGAGCATGACTAAAAAGCCAGCCAAAAGTCCCGAGAAAAACAGGTTAGCCGAGGAAGCGTCATAGGTAGACGGAAAAGCTATGAACAGTGCCGCCGGCATGAATACGGTTAGAAGTAAGTTGGTAAGTTCGGTATTGGTTTTTTGGCTAATGAGTTTGAATTTGCCAAGAAAAAACCCTAAAATCAAAATCAGGGCGATGGCGCCGAGGCGTTCGTAAAATTGTGTGAGTTCAACTTGCATAAGATTTGGTGGGTGATGAGGGGCTCGAACCCCCGACCTTCTCGGTGTAAACGAGACGCTCTAGCCAACTGAGCTAATCACCCATAGAAATATTATATCACACGGCGAATAATTCGGGTGGAGAAATTTTGTTATTTTTTGAAAAATGCTGGGGTGCTAGCGAGTTTTGATGTCGTGAGACTGGCGAGTTTTGGGATTTTTTCGCGGAATTTGAAAGTTTTAGTGATTTTGGTGATTTTTTAGCTACTTTTTTGTGGATTTTTCGACCCCTGTTAATTGGAAGTAAAATTGTAAAAAATGAGACAAATGTCTCATTTTTTTGAGATTCAAAATTTTAGCCAGCGGAAAACGTGGTACAATTTCGGCATGGAGGAGAAAGAAGGAGTGAGGCAAAAAATGCTAAAAGTTGTGGTGTTTGATGGGGGATACGGGGGTGAGTTTTTCGCTGACAGGCTACAAGAAGACCTGCCGGTATTAGAAATTATTAGGGTAATCGACTGGCGCCATGCGGACGACCTGCTAAAAAGCCCGCGCCGAGCGCGCAGGGTGGCAGAGGAGGCATTGCGACCGTACATTGGAAAGGTCGATTTGGTGATTTTGGCAAATCACCTACTGGCGATGACGAGTCTAAGACATTTTAGGCGCAAATATAGGCAACAGAAATTCGTCGGGCTGGATTTGAAACGGCCGGATAGTTTTATTAAACGCGACGTGCTGGTGATGACTACCACGGCGGTGGCTCGAACAATAAAATATCACAACTTTTTATTTCGGATACGGCGCCGAACAAAAACTTTATGCTTAGATAGTTGGCCGAGCAAAATTGATGATGGTGAATTATTAGAGTCCGAAATTCGTGATACCCTAACCTGTTTTTCGAAGGAGCGGAAGTTTTGTCCCGAAGAGGTAGTGCTGGGCTGCGCACAACTGGAGGATATCAAAACCGAGATAAAAAATGTACTCGGAGCGAATTTAAGAATTTACGATAGTTATGATGAGACTGTGAGAAACATCTGTCGAACACTAAAAATTCGGGGTGGGACTGGGCGAAAGAGATAAAAAACTTTTTATACAGGCGCAGAAAAACGGCTTCGCCAAAAACCCACTAAGCCGGCAATTCGTCCATTGTCATATTCGGCGAGAGCGGTTTGATATTTCTTAAAGTCGTCGGTTTCGCGAGCCACAGCGGTTTCTACAAGTGGTAAATCGAACCGCATTAGAAGTTCAAGAAGAATAGCACGAATCGTACGTCCGTTAAAATCTTGGAATGGATGAATATGAAGAAACTCACCCTCGGCATAAGCGAGAGTTTCAATTTGCAATCCTAAAATATCAGAGTTTTCTAGCCTTGTCTGCATATTGGCGACGTATTCGTGCATTTTAACTGGGATTTCGTAGGGTTCGGGCGGAAGCCAGTTACCAACCTGAACTGGCACAGAGCGCCATTTACCCGCGATTTCCGGCATAATGTCGCCAATTATCTGATAATGAAAACTTTTAATTAGTGCTTCATCGAAAGTGTTATCTAAATGCTTGCCGTCCGTTATATCGTCTAAAAGTTGTAAAAGTTTAGGGGCGATTAAATCGGAAAGTTCGGCATAGGTAAGTTTACCTTTGGTCGTATCGAAGGTACGGGTGGTACTTTCTAGCGGGCGTTCTTCTGCAGCCATAGTTCAGAAACCGGCTCACCTTCCATAGCCATAGATCTAGCGACACGTTTGACATTAGAGGCACGCGAAATAGAGCGGCGTTCGGACTTGGATAGACTGCGCCATTTTTCTACATTTTCATACATTCTTTTTTCGCTAGCTGTCATACCTATATTTTACCACATTTCAAAGCAAAAACGAAATGATAAAAGTCCCTCGGAGCAGTGAAAAGACATGGAGAGTTAAAAAATGGATGTCGAAACGTCCGAAAATGCTCAAAAAACTAACTTTTGACGACTTTTTTGGTGACGTCGAATTTTTCCATGTATTTGCCGAGCATAAGGCGAGTTTGGGAATAAAAAGCGGCGACGGACTGGTATAAAATTGACGTAATCGGCATCAGCACCCACTGAATGACCATGGAGATATTTTTGCCTTTTTTGTATTTGGCGGGGCGTTCGGGGAGAATTTTGAATGAAACCAGTACCGAAACAATAAGCCCGATAGAAGCAAAAGTTTCTACTACACCGACAATGTTTGGCAGGCTGTAGGCGATCATTTCATGAGATGCGACGTTCATAATCATAGGCACCCAACCACCAAAAGCGACGATAGGAGCGAGAATAGCTAGAGTAACATGACCGTCGAGAAGGCGAAGAAATTTGGGAAAAAGTTGCCAGAACGGAACTATGCGGTCGGACTTTTTGGCGAATAGGCGCACGCCGACATAGGCAACGTCGGAAGCGCCATAATACCAACGCCGAACCTGAATGAATTGGGCTTTGATGGTTTTCCAGAAAGTTTCATCAATGACGGCATCTTGGTAAATCGGAATGCGGATTGGCAAAACCGCGTAATCGCCGTGAAAAAAGAATAGACTGCGCCAATATTGGTGGCCGTCTTCGACGATAGTGCGTTTACTCCAAAAATTCATCGCTTCTAGAGCCTGAAGCGGCTGCGAGTGTGAGGCGAAATTACGCAAAGAGTGCGGGCGCATGGTAGAAATGACGTTAAAGAATGAGTTCGAGGTGGCGATGACACGCGAAGGGGCGGGAGCGTCCCAAATATTATTCATGAACAAGGCGACTGGTTGGTAGCTGAGGCGCTGACGATTGGGGTGAGTGATAAATTCGTAGGCAACGGAATCTAAGTATTTTGGCGCCATGCGGTTGTCACTGTCTAGAGAAGTGACGATAATGTTTTCGACTGGGAGGTTTTGTTCTTTGACGTATTTGGCCACTTGCTCGCCGGCGTAGGTCAGATTTGGCCCTTTGCCGACAACTTCGTTTGGCAAGTTGGCGGGGTGTTTAATGAGTAGAAAATCTCTGAATACTCCCTGATATTTTTCTTCGAGCGCTTTGGCGTTGGCTTCGATTGCTTCCCCACCGCGCGCTTCGTAAGCTAAGACAAAAATAATTCGTTCATTGGGAAAAGTGGTGTTTTTAACTGCTTCTACGGACGGACCTAAGGTCTCTAGCCCCTCGTCATAGGCAGTCATAATGACGACATGATAAACTGCGGAAGGCTTAGGGTATTCGCTTTCCATAGCTGCCATCATTTTGAGATTTTCGACATGCTCTACGAAATGGTAGCTATTATTATCATCATCGCGCAAGCGTTCAAATGAATCGTGTGGAGCTTCAAGGTCGCTAAGACGTTTTGCCCAGTCGACACGGCCGGCACGTTTAATAATTTCGTAGCCTTGAATCGTGCGATAAGCGACGGCAACGGCTTTAACTAGAGTGGCGGCGATGAGAATAAATAAATAAATCGCACCTATCATCGGTTCGATCCAAGAGAGCAAGAACAATAAAATAATTGCACCATAGGAAATCGCCCCTGGAAGAATTTCGAGAAAGCGATAGAGGGGGGCTCGTTTGCCTTGTGGGATTTCGAGATTTTGACGGGTGCGCATACTAGCCCTCCCCGAGAGTGCGAATGAGGACTAGAAAAGTCCCCGCAATTAACATCGTAGTGATTAGTAAAAAGAACTTAGCCATGCCCGAACCGCGTTTTTCAAAAATGCGTAAAGTCAGAAAATTATGTAGAATGCCAAAAATCAGAGCCAACAACGGAAAGGCGAGAAGGTCTACCCAAGAGCCATCGCGATAACCGCCAATGTCGCCGTAGCCGATTTTGACCACCGAGGCGTTAGGATTTAAATTAATCATTGCAAAAACGGCCAGCGCAATAGAAAAGAGCAAATTAAAGATCATCAACACAAACGAGCTGCGCTCGGTGTGAAAAATTTTGAGAAAATTTTCTTTGAAGTTACCCATGCGTTATTGATTGGTTTGTTTGGTAACAAAATCTGCGACCTTGTTAACATATTGAATGAACATAGCGTCGCCAACAATACCAATGACGCCGGTCAAAATCATCATCCAGCCAATCAGAGTAACGACTGCGCCTTGGTAGAAAGTGACAAAAACGCCAAGAATGAGCATCATTAGTGCTAAAATAAGCACGTAGCTCCAAGCTTTGACGCCAACCGCGTGGAGTTTGATAGAGGTATTCATGCGGACGAGGGCTTCGTAAATCATCCAAATACCCATAATGATGCGGAAAACATCAAAAATCTCTTCACCGATAAACATGAAGGCGACGCCAATAAGGAGCGAGATAACTCCGCCGAGTAGGTTGTTGTTAAAGATATTGTTCTGACCCTTGACGACAAAGTAATTGATAATTTGATAAGCGCCTTTGATAATTAAGATTGTGCCGGCAACGTAGCCGATAACTTGGACAACGGCGTTCTGCCAGGCAATCAAAAAGATACCCAGAATAATAGTCGCGAGCGACTCGATAATCGCGCCCCAAGCATTTCGTTTCAGCGCGCCACTAGCCTCGCCGACTCCTTGTTTGATAATTTCCGCTTTTGGATTTTTTGTCATTCTATCCTCCTTAATGCAATTATATCACATTCTGTATGCTGGCGAGAAAAAGTGTGATATAATAAAGATGGTGCCGATGTAGCTCAGTTGGTAGAGCAGCTCATTCGTAACGAGCAGGTCACAGGTTCGATCCCTGCCATCGGCTCCATTTTTGTTAAGAATTGTTCTTAAATACTTACCAACTTTTCTGGTCTTTGCGGCAGTCTTCGTTGGCTCTGCGAGCTTTGACTGTGCTATCGAACCATTCAACCATTTTTGGGTCTTGATGATTAAAAAACAAACTATCACTTGTATCTAATTTATTAATATTTTCCATATCTTCTTTTGAAAGTTCAAAATCAAACACATTAAAGTTTTGCTCCATTCTTTCTATATGAGTAGATTTACAAGCGATAATAACACCTCTTTGGATAAGCCAGCGTAATATTACTTGAGCTGAACTCTTATTATATTTTTTACCAATATTAACTAAGGTTTCATTCTCGAACAAACCATTTCTTCCCTCTCCGAATGGTGCCCACGCTTCAATATGTACTCCATATTTTTCCATATTTTCTTGCGCCTTAAACTGAGCGTTTATTGGATTTGTTTCTACTTGGTTTACTGCTGGTATTACTTTTCTATCAAATAAACATATATCACTTAGCCTATCTGGATAGAAGTTTGAGACACCAATTGCTCTAATTTTTCCTTCTTCATATAAATCTTCTAAAGCTCTATATGCTCCATAATAATCACTAAATGGTTGATGAAGTAATACTAAATCAATATAATCAGTTCTTAATTTTTTTAAAGATTCTTCTACTGATTTTTTACAATTTTCATAACCATAATTATCAATCCATACTTTTGTTGTAATAAATAGTTCTTCTCTTGGTATTCCACATTCAGAAATTGCTTCTCCAACTTCAGCCTCATTAAAATAACTTTGCGCAGTATCGATACTTCTATATCCTACTTTAATAGCATCTAAGACGCACCTTTTTGTTTCTTCTTTAGGTATCTGATAAACTCCAAATCCCAAAATTGGCATTTCTACGCCATTATTAAGTTTTATATATTTCATCTTTTGCTCCTTTCTTAACATAAAAAATTTATTTTTTCTTTTTGCGGGGGCGTTTGTGGCGGGAGGATTCGGCAGTTTTAGTGATGTCGCTTGCGGCGTTGAAATGATGGCGGAGTTTTTGGCGAGCGTGGGGAGTAATAATTTTATCAAACCATGACTGCTTCGGGGTCTGGTTTTTAGAGGTGAGGATTTCGACCACATCGCCGTGTTCTAATTTTTTGTTCAAGTTGGACATCTTGCCGTTAATTTTGACACCAACGACATGATCGCCGATTTCGGAATGGAGACGATAGGCGAAATCGAGCGGGAGAGCGCCTTTGGGGAGGTCGATAATGTCGCCCTTGGGAGTATAAACAAAAATCTTGTCGGCAAAAAGATTGAGTTTGAGTTTTTTGAGGTCGACTTTCTTCCCTTCGCGCAATTTGGCAGCGGTCATTTGAAGTTCGGTAATCCAGAGGAGGTTAGTCGGGAGATGTTCGATTTTGCCCTGTTTGTAATTTTCGGTTAGTTTTTGTTCGTTGTAATAAAAACTTGCCGCCAGCCCGCGTTCGGCGTACTCGTGCATCTCTTTGGTGCGAATTTGAAATTCAACAATGTGCTTGTCTTTTGTGATTACGGTAGTATGGAGAGATTGGTAGCCGTTTTGCTTAGGCATGGCGATGTAGTCCTTAATGCGGCCGTCCATCGGAGTATAAAGTGAATGAATGATACCAAGAACGAGATAACAGGTCGTCACATCGTCGACCACCACACGCAAAGCCGTCAGGTCGTAGACTTCGCCCATATTTTGGTTGTGTTTGGCGAGTTTTTTATGCAGTGAATAGACGGATTTAACTCGTCCAGAGAGCGTGAATTTGATTTTTTCCTTTTTCAGTGCCGTGGAGACTTCGTCGATTACTTTGGCGAGTGATTTTTCGGCAGATTTGTTGTATTTTCTGATTAGGTCTTCGAGCTTTTCGAAACGGCGAGGGTCAACATATTTAAAGGCAAGATCGGACATTTCGACGCGCAAAAGTCCCATATTGAGACGGTCGGCGAGCGGAGCAAAAACTTCGAGGGATTCTTTGGCGATTTTTTTCTGTTTTTCGGGCGGAAGAGCGGAAAGAGTGCGCAAATTATGGAGCCGGTCGGCGAGTTTAATAATTAGCACGCGGATGTCATCACCGAGCGCAATCATGAGACGAAGGAAGTTGTCTTTGGTGGTGGGGAGATAGGTGTCGATATCGCGCATGCCGTCGCGAGCGGTCGAGATTTTAGTCACGCCGTCAACTAGGAAGGCGACTGATTCGCCAAATTCTTTTTTGATGTCGTCAAGAGTGACATCAGTGTCTTCAACTACGTCGTGTAGAATGCCGGCGATAATAGTGTCTTCATCCATACCCCATTCTTCGAGGATTTTTTTGACGGCCAGTGGGTGAATAATGTATGGCTCGCCAGTTTTGCGAAATTGATCCTCGTGGGCTTTTGTGGCAACTTCAACCGCGCGTTTTACGCGTTCGGAATCTGCCGGTTTTTGAGTTTTGGGGGTCATATGTTTATTATAACACCGATTTTGGTGGCAGGTGTAGGTTTTGGCGCGCATATTGGCTTTGACACTATTCGACTGAGAGGATTTTGCCAGTGCCGAGTTCTAAATGGAGCAGCCGCTGGTTTTTTGAGCCGCGAAAACGCAAGGACAAGTCGCGTTGTTCGAGGACAAACGGGCCGTCGATAAGGGCGTCGAGGGATTTTAAAAATTCCCAAGGTTCCCCGCCGTGTTGTTTAATCAGTTCGTGCTTAAAACCGGTGAAGCTCCAAACATTCCAGCCGAGTTCCGCGCGAACCCAGTCGGCGAGTTCTTTGCAAGCTTTGGCTTGAATAAAAGGCTCGCCACCACAAAAGGTAAGACCGCTTTGACCTTTGAACTTGGCAAGCTGCTGTTTGATATCGTCGATTTTGATTAAAAAACCAGCTTGGTAATCCCAAGTTTCGGGATTTTGACAACCTTTGCAATGGTTCGGGCAGCCTTGCGTCCAAATAATAGCGCGGAGACCGTCCCCGTTGACGATGTTGTCATGTTCGAGAGGGCCGGACAGACGGATATAGCCGTCCGGCACCTCGAGTTGTTTGGAAATGTTGCCGAGTAGGTATTTGTCTAAATCGAACTGGGCAGACATCTATTTCCCTTTCGTGCAGAGTTTGACTTTTTCGAACGGGAGATCGCCCTCGAGTCGACCACAATGCGGGCAACGGTCGCCAGTAATCACGCCCGAGAAACCACAGACTGGGTCGCGATCGACAGGGTGATTGACGGAGCCGTAGCCGATGCCGGCGTCATGCATTTTGCGAATGACGGATTCGAAAGCGGCGAGGTTTTGCGACGGGTCGCCGTCGAGTTCGATATAGGTAATGTGGCCAGCGTTGCAGAGATTGTGATAAGGGGCTTCAATGTCGATTTTGTCAAAAGCGGAAATCGGGTAATAAACTGGCACATGGAAAGAGTTGGTGTAGAAATCGCGGTCGGTTACGCCTTTAATCACGCCGTATTCTTTGCGGTCGATTTTGGTGAAACGACCGGCGATACCTTCGGCTGGGGTGGCAAGGAGCGAGAAGTTAAGTTTGTATTTTTTGGAATAACTGTCGCATTTTTCGCGCATGTGAGTGATAATATCGAGCCCGAGTTCGCGTGCGTCTTCGTCTTCGCCGTGGTGCTTGCCGGTCATGGCGACCAGAGTTTCGGCAAGGCCGATGAAGCCGATGCTAAGGGTGCCGTGTTTAATGACTTCCCTTAAGGTGTCGTTTGGCTTTAGCTTTTCGGAGCCAAACCAGTTGCCTTGACCCATGAGAAATGGAAAGTTGCGAACGTGCTGGTTGGCTTGGAATTCAAAGCGTTCGAGCAATTCGTCTTTTATTAGGTCCATTTTTTCGTCGAGTTCTTTGTAAAAACCGTCCCAATCGGCCTCTTTGCGCTCGCCAGTGCAGATGCCGTGGTTGATGCCGATGCGGACAAGGTTGACCGTAGTGAAGGACAAGTTGCCGCGACCAGTAACGATGCCGTCGGATTCGGGGAAAATGCTGGCGAAAACGCGGGTACGACAGCCCATGGTGGCGATTTCGGTGCGGTAGTCGCCTGGTTTGTAGTATTTTAGGTTATAGGGGGCGTCGATAAAGCAGAAGTTCGGGAATAGGCGCTTGGCGGAGACTTCCATGGATTTTTGGAAGAGGTCGTAGTTGGGGTCGCCTGGGTTGTAGTTGATGCCGGATTTGACTTTGAAAATGCTGATTGGAAAGATTGGGGTTTCGCCTTTGCCGAGACCGTTTTCGGTGGCTTGGAGCAAATATTTCGAGACTAGTCGGCCGGCTGGAGTGGTGTCGGTGCCGAAATTAATGCTCGTAAATGGGACTTGGGCGCCGGCGCGGGAGTGCATAGTGTTTAAGTTATGGATGAAACCTTCCATGGCTTGGAGAGTTTCGCGTTCGACGTCGGCGTTCGAGACCTCGATGACTTTTTTCGGCCATTTGTCTTTTTCGAGTTTTTTGTCGTCGCCAAATTCATAGGTGTCTTTGACCTCTAGTTTAAGGCTTTTGTCGGCAAATTCGTTGTATTTTTCGAGATTGCGTTTTAAGGCTTTGCGAAAAGATTTATTGACGCCTGGCGCCATGGCGTAGTCGAAATTCGGAATGGACTGACCGCCGTGTTGCTCGTTTTGGTTGGCTTGGAGGAGGATAGCGGCAAGAGCAGCGTAAGAGCCGATGGATTTCGGGGTGCGTAGATGCCCATGACCGGTGTTAAAGCCACCGTTTTCGAACAAAACAAAGGGGTCGGACTGGCAACAAGTCAAGGTGCCGGTGGCGTAGAAGTCGAGATCGTGAATATGGATATCGCCATTGTCGTGCGCGGCGGCAATATCGGGACGCAGAAGTAGAGTTTTCGCAAAAACTTTGGAGCCTTCGGCGCCGAATTGAAGCATTTTGCCCATGGCAGAGTCGCCGTCGACGTTGGCGTTAGAGCGTTTAACGTCGGAATCTTCGGAGGCGTCAGCGTGAGAAATGGTACGATAGATCATCATGAGGTCGGATTTAGCATCGCGCACGCGCGAGCGTTCTTGGCGATAGCGGATATAGGAGCGCGCGGTTTTTTTGAAGCTCGATTCCATCAAAACTTCCTCGACGACGTCTTGGATTTGTTCAACATTTGGGGTGCGGGCGGTGATTTTTTCCTCGGCTCGTTTTAGGACTTTTTCGGTGAGAGCCTTGGCGCGGTCAGCCTTAAACTCGCCAGTGGCGAGACCAGCCTTGGTGATGGCTTCAGTGATTTTTTCGGGGTCGAATTTGACGATTTTGCCGTCGCGCTTGACGATACGCTTAAACATTTGATACCTCCTTCAATGTTTAATAGTTTATGTATTTAGGTACTATTAGCGACATAAACGCTATATTTAGTGTCTAATACCTAGTATACGA
>CAVHLO010000001.1:203032-314841 GCA_963637115.1 bacterium
GTATACGACACTAAATATGGAAATGCAAGTGGTTTTTGGTGGGATTTTGGAAATTTTTGGAATGGAGCGAGAGAGTGTGGTTTTGGTGATTTTGGGAATAAAAAAGACCCCTTGGTGGGGTGAACTTGGTGGGGATTACAGGGCTCGAACCTGTGACCTTACGAATGTGAATCGTACGCTCTAGCCAGCTGAGCTAAATCCCCATAAGTATGATATAATTATAGCATGGATTTAAAAAAATTTGAAGAGGAACTCGGGGAGATTGAGAAGTTTTTGGCAAAGCCGGATGCGTACGCGGCGAGCGATTATGCGGCAAAGTCGAAACGGGCAAACATTTTGAGAGAAATTATTGAGTTGAACAAAAAAATTGTTCAATTTACGGCGAACTTAACAGAGGCGGAGAGCTTAGTAAATGACGCGGAGTTAGGAGAGCTGGCACGAGACGATGCCGTGCGCCTCAAGTCCGAAATCGCCGAAATGAAAACACGACTCGAAGAGCTATTAATCCCGCGCGACCCAGAAGATGATAAGCCGGCGATCGTGGAAATTCGAGCAGGGGCAGGCGGCGACGAAGCTTCCCTGTTTGCGGGCGAGCTGTGCCGAATGTACCTAAAATATGCCGAGGGGCATGGGCTAAAAGTCGAGTTGATGTCGCAAAATGAGAACGAGGCGGGCGGAATGAAGGAAGTGATTTTCAAAGTGTCGGGGGAGGACGCTTACGGGCAGTTGAAGTTTGAGGGCGGAGTACATCGGGTGCAACGCGTGCCGGTGACGGAGTCGCAAGGGAGAATTCATACTTCGACCGCGACGGTGGCGGTGCTGCCCGAGGCTTCAGAAGAAGATTTAGAGATTAAGTCCGAAGACCTGAGGATTGACATCTATCGCTCTGGCGGACATGGTGGACAAGGGGTGAACACGACTGATTCGGCGGTGCGGATTACGCATTTGCCAACTGGGATCGTAGTAGCGATGCAAGACGAGCGTTCGCAACAGCAAAACCGAATTAAGGCGATGAATATCTTGCGGGCGCGACTTTTGGAAAAGAAAAAGGCAGAAGAGATTAAAAATGCCAGCGAGGCGAGAAAATCGTTGATTGGAACGGGGGACCGAAGCGAAAAAATTCGGACCTACAATTTCCCACAAGACCGAGTGACGGATCATCGGATTCACTATTCGCGATCGAATATTCCAGCAGTGATGGACGGAGATATTGAAGATATCATTCTAGAACTGAAAAAGCATGAGCGAGAACTTAAAAGTTGATTTAGGGGCGACAAAGCAACTTTCCTTTGGAAAGGATACGGCGGTTAGTACGGTTAATTTTTATGGTCGAGAGTTTTTGATTACGCCCGAGGTACTAATTCCCCGCCCAGAAACAGAGATGCTGGTGGATGCGGTGCTGAATTTGGCAGGAAAAGCCTATCTTGCTGGCGTGATTCCAGCGCGTCCAAAATTGCCGAAAAAATGCACGATTTTAGAGGTCGGGACGGGGTCGGGGTGTATTGCGGTGTCTCTGGCTTTGGCACTGCCAGAGGCGAAAATTGTGGCTAGCGATATTTCGGCGAAGGCGCTGGCAGTAGCTAGGAAAAATGCGACGCAACTGGACGCGAAAGTGGAGTTTTTGCGATCGGATTTGATGGCTGATATATCTGGTGAGTTCGAAGTAGTGGTGGCAAATTTGCCATATGTGGACGAGAATTGGGAATGGATTGATAAAAAGGCACTGTCAGCAGAGCCAAGGACGGCGCTATATGCAGAGGACGGCGGGCTAGCACTGATCAAAAAATTAGTTCAGCAGGCTAGCGCGCGAAAAGTGCCATTTTTAGTGCTAGAGGCGGACCCCTGCCAGCATGAGAGAATCGTTACTCATGCTAGAAAGTGGGGTTATTCCCTGCTCGAGACGCGAGGGTTTGGGCTGATTTTCGAGTTTAACTCTTTTAGCGATAAATTTTAAGCCAGCAAAAACCGCCACTTTGGTGACGGTTTTTGAGAAGTTTTACTCTGAGTAACCTTCGAGGGTGACATTGACGGCGATTTCTTTACCGTCGCGGACTACAGTGAGCTGGACGGTGTCGCCTGGTTTGTATTCGCCGATTAGATTAGTGAGAGAGCCGGCGGCGCCGACAGATACGCCATTGACCTTGGTGACGATATCTTTATCTCTTAAGCCAGCTTTGGCGGCGGGGCTACCCGAGACGACGGCCGAGTAGTTTGACGAACTATAGATATAGGCGCCTTCGCTAACTGGCAGATTGTAATTTTTGGCGATTTCGGCAGTGATTTCGGTGACATAGACGCCGAGGTAGGTACGTTTGGCGGAACCAGTTTCAGTGAGTTGGGCGAGCATGCCTTTGACGCTAGAGATGGGGATAGCAAAGCCCATATTCTCGGCGGAAGTCGAGGTGGCAGTGTTGATGCCGATTACTTCCCCGGCGGCGTTGACCAAGGGGCCACCCGAGTTGCCGGAATTGATGGCAGCGTCGGTTTGAATCATGTCGGATAGGGTTTCGGTAGTAGTGCCACTGCCGTCAGACGCGATAACCGAGCGACCAGTGCCAGAGACGATACCAGAAGTGACGGTGTTTTGGTACTCACCAAGAGCATTACCGATAGCGATGACTTGTTGGCCGACGGCGATAGTTTTGGAATCACCAAGAGTGGCGGCAGTGAGGTCGGAAACATTTTCGATTTTTAAGAATGCGACGTCATTTAGGGGGTCGGTAGCGACGATATTGACGTTTTCGTAGGTGGTGCCGTCATCTAGGACCACCGTAACTGTGCTGGCGCCACTGATGACGTGTTTATTAGTTAAAATGTACCCGTCCGAAGACACGATAATGCCCGTGCCAGCAGCGGCGGAGCTATAACTTTTGCCAAAAAAGTCGGTGGTTTTGGTCGAGGTAACGATCGAAACGACGGATTTGGAGACTTTTTCGGCGACATCAGCGATTGAACCCTCGACAAAATTGGCAGAGTTGCCATCGGCGCCGGAACTTAGGAGAGTGAGTGGAGTAGAGGCCTTTTCGTAGCCGAGCCAACCGAGGGCTAGCCCGCCACAGCCACAAACTAGTGCGACAAGCGACACGGCGACGGCGGCTTTGTTGGCGCTGGTGGATTGCTTAGGTTGAGCTGGGTCGGTTTTGGGGTCGGTTTTGGGCTCAGTTTTTGGCTCGGCTGAAACTGGTTTGTCTGGAGCCGATTCAGTTAAAGTTGGTTGCGCGGTTGGCGCGGTTTCTTCTTTCATTTTACCTCCTTATATATTAAATATTGGATTACTAAAGAATAGGACAATAATCGCGACGAGAACGGCGCCGAAAATGACGGGGCCGAGAATGTGTTTGAACCGAAAATCGGCTTGGTATTTGACGATAGCCTGACGAGTGTAATTATAGACAAAGGCGAAAATAGTCAGAATAATGGCGAGTTGGGGAATACGGATGCCGGTGCTGCCAAAGGTGTAGATAATAGACCACGAGAAACAGAGCCAAGCGATTTCGGCGAAAACTAGCCCGCAAACCAGCGTAGTTAGAGTGTAGTCGTTGTCGTTGGTTTGGGAGAGGACGTGGCGAGAGGCGGCGTAGCCGATTAGAAAGGCCAGTAAAACCAAAACAATAGGTTCGAGCGTGGCAGTCATAAACACAGAGGCGGAGATACCAAAAAAGACAGCAACGAGAGATTGGGCGAGAGTGGCAGGCTCGGAAGAAAGCGGTTTAATGACAATAAGCCAGACAGAATAGAAAATCATCAAGAGAAAGTCTACAGGCAGAAAAGTGGCGCCGGTGTAGTAAGTTAAAAGAACCACGCTGGTGCCGACAATGATGTCGACTAGGTTGGATTTAATATTGAGCCAAAGATAGCGGGCACGAACGGCAAAAACTCGCCATTTGGAGGCAAAAACTAGAATTAGACCAAGCAGAGGACTGCCAGAGAGAACTGTGATGAGAACCGAGCTGATGCCGAGCAACAGATTAAGAAACACATGCACCATGGTACTCATAATATTGCGCGATTTTCTTGCTAGAACATAATCTGCCATATCTTTATATTATAGCAGATTGTTTAAAATAAGTTAAAATTTGGTGTTATAATGGAGAGTATGCAACCAACTTTTTTTCAGAAACATCCGCTGATAAAGGACCTGTGTAGTTTGGGGTCGTTTATTCTTTTGATTGTGCTGGGGACGCTGTTTTTGAACACCTATATTTACCAGTCGTACAATGTGGTGGGGAGTTCGATGGAGAATACTCTGCACCAAGATGACCGAATCGTAGTCAATCGGGCGGCGGTGTCGTGGGCACATTTTTTGGGGCAGGAATATGTGCCAGAACGGGGGCAGATTATTGTGCTACTAAACGAAGACAAGGAAAAAGTGGCGGAATATCAGGCGCTGGGTGTGGAAAATCCAATGACATGCGACGTGCCGTCGAATGTGAGCGACCGCTATATTATTAAGCGCGTAGTGGCGTTTCCTGGGGAACGCGTGGTAGTAAAAGACGGGGTGATGACGATTTATAATGACGAAAATCCGGACGGATTTGTGTATGATGCCGAGTGGCGAACGTCAGAAACTGATGGACCGAAAGAATATACTTCGGGCGAGGTAGACACAGTCGTGCCGGAGGGAGAATTATTTGTTTCGGGCGACAACCGCGAAGGCTCGAATTCGTGGGATTCGCGAAATGGGCTAGGGACAATTCCCTATTGCCGAGTGGTTGGGCCGGTGGTGATGAGGTTGTTCCCGTTTGATAAAATTCGGACGTTTTAGTGGCTGTGCTGTTCTTTTTGGGGGTAAAAAAATGACAGAAATGATATTTTAGCGAAAACTATTTAAGTTTTTCGATGAGGGCTTTTAGATCTGCTTCGGAACGGCATTTAAAAGTTAGGCTACGGCCAGATATTTTGACCGGGGCGGAATATTTTTCAGACAGGCTGTTTTCGATTTTGATGTATTCGGCGCGCTTGATAGCGGCGGAACTGGATTTTTTCTTGGTTTCGGTAAAATAGCGTTCGACTTTGCGAGCGGTCCAGCCCTCGGCGATGATTTTAGGTAGGACTTTTTTAATGGTTTGTTCATCGCGAGAGACTAGCGGGCGCATTACGCCTTCGGAGAGTTTTTCTTTGACCATGATTTTTTTGACTTCATCGGGGAGGTTCAAGAGACGCATGGTGCCTTGAATGGAGGCTTCGGACTTGCCGACACGGGCGGCGATGTCTTTGGTGGATAAGTTAAATTGGCCGGCAAGCTTGGCGTAGGCGGTGGCGAGCTCAATGGCGTTTAGATCTTCACGCTGGGCGTTTTCGATAATGGAAAGTTCGAGGCGATTTTGAGAGTCGAGAGTGCGGACGATGGCGGGGATTTTGTCGAGACCGGCAATTTTCGAGGCGCGCCAACGACGTTCGCCAGCAACGATCTTGTATTTCCCTTCTTCTTTGGTGACAACGATGGGTTGCAGGACGCCATGTTCTTTGATTGAGGCGGCCAATGCATTCAAGGCTTCTTCGCTAAATTCACGGCGTGGTTGGTCTTCATCGCGAAAAACTTCGGATAATTTGAGTTCTTTTAATTGGCTCGATTTTTTGTCTTCGGCGGCGGTCGGATCGAACTCATCGTCGATTAATTCTGTCGGGATTAAACTTTCGAATCCTCGTCCTAGACCTTTCATTTGGTTCTTTCCTCCACTTCTTTTGCAAATTCTTTGTAGGCTTTGGCGCCTTTGCTAAACTTATCATAAACACCGACTGGCACACCGTGAGACGGAGCCTCGGCGACGCGAACATTGCGCGGAATGGCGGTTTTAAAGGTCAATTTTTTGAAATATTTTTCGATTTCGGCGTAGACTTGGGAGGAAAGGCTGGTGCGTTTGTCATACATGGTGGCGAGCACGCCAAGAAGTCGTAGGTTTGGGTTGGCTTGTTTCATGACTAGTTTCATGCTTTCGAGAAGTTGGGCGACGCCTTCGAGAGCGTAAAATTCGGTTTGGACTGGAAGCAAAAGGAAATTCGAGGCGATCATGCCGTTGACGGTCAGGAGACTCAGCGACGGAGGAGAATCGATGATGATATATTCATAGTCGCCACTAAGTGAATTAATTGCGTCGCGCAGACGGACAAATTTGCGTTGCATGTTGGCCATTTCGACTTCTGCGTTGGCGAGTTCGGGAGTGGCAGGAGCGAGATCGAAATGTTTGTATTTGGTCGGGCGGACAGCGCTTTTTAGCTCGACGGTGCCGAGAATAACTTCGGTCATGGTGTAGCCGAGAGTTTTAAGGTCGGTTTTGTCGACGCCAAGGCCAGAAGTGGCGTTGCCTTGGGGGTCGAAATCGATAAGTAGGGTTCTATGCTTGTCCTTTGCGAGGTAATATGACAAATTAACCGCGGTGGTAGTTTTGCCAACGCCACCTTTTTGATTAGTTACACAAATTACCTTCGCCATATATAACATATATTATATCATAAAAATAAGCTCTTTGACGAGCTTATTTTTTGTTTATCCGATTTTGGTGATTTCAATTTCGGAATATTTCTGGCGATGACCAGTTTCTTTGTGGACGCGTTTTTTCGCTTTATAGCGGATGACGCGGATTTTATCGCCTTTGACTTCAGGCGTAATTACTTTCGCTGAAACTTTTACGCCCTTTACCGTAGGAGTGCCGACGGTGGTATTGTCGCCGTCGATTACGAGTAAAGCGTCAAGTTCGAGCTCTTTGGTTCCTTCCGGGAGGAGGTCCACCCGTAGGGTCTCTTTTTCAACGGCAAGATATTGTTTCCCGCCGACGAGAATGACTGCTTTTTTCATATAATTCCTTTATTACTTCTACTATTTTAGCATATTATCTGGTTTTTGGGAAGAGGAATCGTCGGTTTTGGCAATTTTGCCCTGGTTTTGGGCGTCGACAGGAGTTGCCTTGGAGTCTTTGATAGCAGAAGTTTTACCCGAAACGCTACCTTCGACTGTTTTTAGGGCTTTTTTGGTGCGGTAGAAATAGTAGCCACCACCACCGATGCCGGCGATAATTACGGCTGCGAGGACAATTTCAACTGGGCCGGTGTTGGGGAGTTCTTGACAGCCTTCCATTTCTGGATTGGTGGCGCAAGTTTTTTCGGGTTGGCAACCGTCAAGGTTGGGGTTGGTTTCACAAGTTTCTGGTTCGGTGCAATCGGTTTCTTTGGCGACTACAGTGGCAGAATCGGTGCGGATATCGCCCGAAGTGGTGTCGCTGTCATAAGTTAAGGTCGCGCTGTTGGCAAGTTCCGTGCCAGTGCAGTCGAACTCGCCATTTACGGTAGCTTTGTAGGTAATATAAACGGTGTTGCCAGTGCCAATAGTGCCGAGATTGTAGCCCGTGCCGAGAATGTTATCGGAAAGTGGGTCGGTAGTGGTCGAGTCGTTGGCGCGAAGACCGACACTACCTGAAACCAAGGTTAGGCCTTCGGGCAAAATGTCTTTGATCGTAGCATTGGTCAGGGCGACGTCGCCGGTATTTGCGATGGCAAGTCTAAAAGTGATTTCGTCGCCAGCTGCGGCGCTAACACTTTCGGCAAAGTTTTCGCCGTCTTTTGAAACGGTTTTGTCGATAGAGCCACCGAGTTCTTCGGCTTGGAGAACGTAGCTAACCACGCCGTGATATTCTTCGCAGCCTGGAATGACGCCGTTTAAGGTGTTTAGCCCGAGTAAAGTTCCTTCTTCGGTAAAGAGGCTGGACGGCATGACACTACCGTTGGCGCTCCAGTCGTTGTAGATTTTGGCCGAGCCAGAGACGTAGTGCATCAGGACTTTTTCGGTGGCGGTAGTAAAATAGGCTTCGTCCCAGACCGAGGTGGGGTTAGTATTGCTCGCGGTAATGGTGGCGGTGACTTTGCCTTTTTCGTTCGGAGTCAAGACGGTCGAGAAAGAGGTCGACATCCTTGTCTGGACAGCGACGCCAGAGTGATTGTGTGCGGAGTCATTGAAAGTACTAGAGGCGTTGTTATGAAAATAGACATAGACAAGGTACTGACGACCTGGGACGACCTCGACTTCGTTTTTTAGGTCGGTGACGTCGGCGTTAATCTCGCCGATACGGACGAAATCGCGCTCATCGCCGATAGTCGGGTTGTCGGTAATGGAGTTGAAGGTCGGGTAAGTCGCCGGATTTTGCATGGTAAAAGTCGAACGTTCAGGACCCCAAGCCGAGACCGAGGTTAGTCCGAGCAAGCTCGCACTGATAGTCGCGACGGTACTGAGGACGCCTAATGTTTTCAGACGTGATTTTTGGTTGATAGAATGTTTCATATTGTTCCTTTCTGCCTACCCTTAATATATTCCTAGATCGTTAAGTGCGTTCTCGAGGGCTTCGCCTTCGGTCGGGGCCTGTTCGATGGGGATTTCGGCCGCATCGGCCGCGGCTTGAGCAGCCTCATTTTCTTGGACCGGAGCGTATTCGTTGGCGTTGGCGCCGCCTAAGTCTTGGCTGTAGTTGTTTTCGGGACTGACCTGTTCCTGAATTTGTTCAGCTGGAGCGGAGGCTTCGTTTTGAACGATAGTAGGTTCGGTGCCTTGATAGTCCGCGGCAGACGGTTGCTCGGTGATGTCCTCGGCGCTGACTTGTTCGGTCGGTGTGATATTTATTTCGTTGGTGCCGATGTCCTCGGCGATGTCATTATTAATATTTTCGTCGATGCGTTCGAGATTCTCCTCGTCTTTCGGGGCGATGGTTTCGGGTGGAGTTTCAGGTGGAGTTTCGGGTGGAGTTTCGGGGGTGGTTTCCGGTGTGTCTGGAGTTTCAGGAGTTTCAACAATTGTTTCGAGACCGGCGTAAAGTGCTGGGTTTTCGCCGAGCGGGTTAATAATTTGTCCGCAGCCTTCGAAGCTAACAATATCACCATTTGCGTCACGAACGGGGGTAAGCTTCATAGTCATAGAACCGATTTCATTGCCGTCATCGTCTAGCCAGTAGAACTGGGTGACTTCAAGATTGTTCTCGTTCGTAGTGCACTCGACCAGCTCCATGTTGTCGTGAGTAGCGGGGAGGCTCGGGTCGATAAGGCGCATGTAGGCGTTTTGTTGTTCACCGTTTACGGTTATTTGCCTAGTGAAGGCATTGTCGATAGTTTGGTTAAACTGCGCGCGTATGGCGTTAAATTCAGTGTCGCTTAGGCTTTCTAATTTTTGTTCGGTTTCAAGAATACTTAAGCCTTTAAAGCCTTCGGGCTGGAGCAAATATGGTAGGTTGGCCATATAGTCGCCCTCACATTCGACTTGATTGTGGGCGATGTATTTGGTCATTTCGCATTCATCGTTATCGAATAGAGGCGCGACCTCGGCGGCGTTGGCAAAGTTAAGTTCTCCAGCTTTGTTCTCAGAGAGCCACATGCCGAGCTCGCCATAACCATCATAAATACCGAGGGTTTCGTTGTTCTCGCCGGAAGCGTCGTCGGCGTCGACAGAGCTTTCGGTTTGAGTTTTATTGTCGCGGTTATTACTGCGCCCCATTAGCCCAACCCCAATAATGGCACCAGCAGCAATAGCAGCGGCAATGGCAACAGGAATAATGGTTGCGAAGAAACGCTTTGCGCCACCTTTTTTCTTGAGTTTTTCACCACGAGACTCAGTGGGGTCGTCCTCATGAGCATCGTCGGTCGTTTCAGCGGCTTTGTCGCCGGCAAGTTCGGCGGACTTGTCTTTTTCAAGTTCGGCGGCCTTAGCTTTTTCAATTTCAGCAGCTTTAGCGGCTTCGATTTCGGCGGCCTTGGCGCTATCAATGTCGGCTGAAACAATAGTAGCACCTAGCACGCTAGGAACATTATTTGCGGTATCAGAGACATCATGAGTGTCAGCAATGCCCTGGGCATTGATGGCGCTCTGAGCATTTTGGGCAGCTTTGGCTTTTTGATCAGCAAGAGCTTTCATTTGTCCAACAAAAGCTTTTATAATTTCTCGTTTGACGCCGTCAGCATTTTCGGCGCTAACCACGCCTTGAGCTTGGAACTCGTCCCATTTTTTTAATTCTGCGGCAAGGGCAGCGTCTTCGCCTGTGGGTGAAGTTTCTGGGGCGGAGGTATCTTCCCCGTCGGCCGTTTGAGGCTCGGTAGCATCGATAGTTTTTTCGCCGCGCTCCGCAAGTACCACACGATCGCCAATCACTTCGCGACCGGTCTCCTGAATATTACTCATATTTTCAGCATCTTTGTTTTCGAGCCAAGCTTGGTAACGGGCCTGCTCCTCGGGGGTGCCAACGGATTGGCTGCCGACAAAATCTTGACGAAAACCGCTACGGTCGAGTTTGCTAAAATCTTTCCGACTCAAATAATCTTCGTACCTAGCACGGCGTTTATCGGCTTGTTCGGAGGTGATTTCTCCAGCGGTTTCGGCGCGATTGGTTTCAAAAATCATTCGCTTTGCTGCGTCTGTATTTTTAGCAAATTGAGCTTCTGCCGCTAACTCTCTTTTGCCGTATTCAGAATCGAGATATTCTTTGGTGCGCTGACCATTTAAATCATAAATACCGTCTTGAATGAGGCTTTTCCATTCGTCGGGGATATGGGCTTGACGATTTGGATTTTGTTCTGGATTGGACGAATTAGGCATGTTGACCTCCTAGAAATTCTTGAGCGTATTGCGTGATGACGTCGGTGGAAAGTTTCTCGACATCAATGCCGTTTTTGGCGAAAAATTCTTGGTAGGGCTCGGGCGCGCCGGTGTCGGAATCAAGAATTTGGTCTAGTTCTCTGCCCTGTTCCTCGGTTAAACTGCTTAAGACCGCTTGCAAAATACGGTCGTCTAGTTCGTGCATACTTTTTGTTCTGAATTCCGCCAACTCTTCGGCACTACTGACCGCGAGGGGTTTTCTTTTGATGAGTTCGTCGATAAACTGCCCAAGAATCGCTTCATCGACAAGGTATTCGCTTGTGTCGTCCATGTTATTTTTTCTTATAATGACCTTTCTTAGTTCAAGATTAGCATAAGCGTGCCGAGCTGTCAACAATAAAGTTGAGAGAGGCTTTTGACATGGGGGCGACAAAAATGGAGCCCTGGCGGGTTCCATTTTTAGCGAATTATAAACCGAGGATTTTGGCGCCGATGCGGCGGCTTTTGATGCGGTCGATGGCGGTGTCGTCTATTTCTTCGGGCGAGATATAGGCGCCTTCGTTTTCGTAATATTCGTAGGTTGGGATTTGATAAGTTTCCATTTTATGTTTTGATGTTTCTTTCTATCTCCGAGTTATTGCTAGAATGTTTGTTTTATTTTCTAACTTGTTTCCATTGTAGCACACATTGGTGATTTTGTCAATAACGATTATGCTTAAAAACTGGAATTTGTCAAGACGACCTCTGTAAATTTTGCGAAATTGCGTTTTGAAGCATCAAAAACTTTGTGAACCTATGATTAGAAATAGATCGCCCGACAGATTTCGTTATATTTTCTCGAGCGAAATGGTGATGTTTTCACTACCGATTTTGGCGATTTCGTCGTGGGCGAAGTTGCCGTTTGGGATAATTTCGGAAGCGAGGACTTCGGTTTTAATCATGTCCGCGAAGCCTTCGGGCGGAATGATCGAAAGCGAAAGTTTGATTTCGTCGCTAGGGTTAAGACCGGCGTGCTTGCGAGCGGACTGGACGGCACGAATAATTTCGCGAGCTTGGCCTTCTCTTTTCAATTCTTCGGTCAGGGTCTTATTTAACGTGAATTTATCGGCATTTTTGACTTTTTTCACGTTAACTTCCTCGGCGATGATTTGTTCGTAGAAATCAGGGAGTTTTTCGCCGTCATAGGTAAGTTCGGGAAGCGGTTGGCGGATTTTAATCTGGACCTCGGTCTCGGACTTTTGCATGCGCAGAGCGAGTGCATCGGTAATAATCGCACGAGTGCGGGACATTTTCTCGAGCACATCGGCGTCGGGAGTGCCGGCTGTGGGCCAATCTAATAGATGAATGGATTCGTCTTTGCCGGTGATTTTTTGATAGAGTTCTTCGGCGAGGAACGGCGTGAACGGTGCAAGTATTTTGGAGAGGTAGACAAGCACATAGTAAAGAGTCGCGAAAGCGGATTGTTTGTCGTTTTCGTCGGGATTTTTACTACTGAAGCGGCGGCGAGAACGACGGACAAACCAGTTCGATAGATCCTCGATAAACGGAACGACGCCTTGGAGAGCTTTTGGTAGATTATATTCTTCCATGCCGGCAGTGATGTCGTTACGGAGTTCGTAGAGCCTAGAGACGATCCAGAGGTCTAGAGGGTTTGAGGTGTTTGTTTGTGGGGACGTTTCCTCGCTGTTCTCGTTATCCCAGCTTTCGACTTCGGCGTAAGTAGTGAAGAAATCGTAAACATTCCAAATCATGGCGAGTTTGCGACTAATATCGGAGACGTCTTTGTCGAGGAGGGCGAAATCTTCGCCAGAACAGACTGGGCTCGAGAGAAGTAGTAGGCGCAGGGCGTCGGCAGAATAGGCGTCCATGAGTTCGTTCGGGTCGGTGTAGTTGCCAAGAGATTTACTCATTTTGCGACCATCGTTCCCCGCTAAGGTACCAGTCGTGATGACGTTTTTGTAGGCGTTTTTGGCGCCGTGTTTTGCCTTTTCGCCAAAAGCGCCAATGTCGGCGAGGGCGGTATTCACGGCATGGACATAATAGAACCATGCGCGAACCTGGCCGACATATTCGACAATGAAGTCGGCCGGGTAGTTTTGTTCAAACTTTTCGCGGTTTTCGAAGGGGTAATGAAGCTGGGCAAAAGGCATGGAGCCAGATTCGAACCAGCAGTCGAGGACTTTTTCGATGCGCCTAAAATGCTCGGTATGAGTGGGGTCTGTCGCCTCTTTTGCTGGCACGACTTGTCCGTTCTCGACACAAGCGTCAAATTCAACCTCGTCGACCCAAGGGCGGTGGTAATCGTCGAGCGTTTTGCCGGAATATTTTTCGAGTTCGGCGTAGGAGCCGATGACGAGAACAGTGCCTGCGTCGGATTTCCAGACTGGCATGGCGGTAGCCCAAAAACGGTCGCGCGAGAGATTCCAGTCGGGAGCCTGTTCGATGTTTTTGGCGAACCGGCCGTGTTTTAGATACGGCGGGAACCAGTTGATGTTTTCGTTTTGCTCGAGCATTAGTGGTTTGGAGTGTTCAATGTCGAAAAACCAAGACGGGAAAGCGCGATACATGATGCGTTCGTGACTGCGCGGATTGAAGGGGTATTCGTGCTGGATATATTCGATTTTGTAAACAATTCCCTTGTCTTCGAGGCATTTGGCAATGAATTTGTTGGCAGCCCAGACCTGAATGCCGTCATCGTCAGTGTCGCGGACGCCGAGAGCGTGGAGTTTGTCGGCGTATTCTGCGGTATAGTAGCCATTCTCGTCCAGAGTGTCAACAAAGTCAACTTCGTTTTGATGTTCAAGGTAAAGAGCGTAATCGTCTTCGCCATAAGCGGGAGCGCAGTGGACGATGCCGGTGCCTTCGTCTTCGCCGACAAAGTCAGCGGTGAAGACTTGACAAATTGTGCCGTCTATGCTACAATAAGATTGGCTGGCAAGGTTCCGGCCAGAGATTTTGTGTTCGATGACTTCGTGTGGTTCGTCCGCGAAGGTTTTTTCTACCTTGGACGCGGCGAGAATGAAAATTTCGTTCCCTACTTTGACCTTGGCGTAGTCGATGTCGGCACCGACTGCGAGCATGCGGTTGGCCATCAGGGTCCAGGGGGTGGTAGTCCAAGCGAGAAAATAGGTAGGGGTCTTGGTATTATCGTCCACTGCGAGTTTAAACTTAACGAAG
This sequence comes from bacterium, assembly GCA_963637115.1. Lineage (GTDB taxonomy): Bacteria > Patescibacteriota > Saccharimonadia > Saccharimonadales > Saccharimonadaceae > Nanosyncoccus. The sequence continues at coordinate 216,777 of CAVHLO010000001.1, forward strand.
ACACTCGGGTCGGTGACGGTTTGGTAAGCGTCGTTGTCCATAGTGACCTCGGCTTTGGAAACAGGGGTGGCGAACTTGGTATCGTACATTAGAACCTTGCGTCCTTCGTAGATTTTGCCGGCGTCGTAGAGTTGTTTGAATGCCCACCAGACGGATTCCATGAAATCTTTGTTCATGGTGCGGTAGCAATTGTCAAAATCAACCCAGCGGCCAACGCGGTCAATGGTCGAGCGCCAAGTTTCGGAGTTTGCAACCATAGATTCGCGAGCTTTTTTGATGTATTCTTCGAGCGACCATTTGGTGCCGATTTCACGACGGTCGGTGATACCGAGTTGTTTTTCGACAAAGTTTTCGGCGGGGAGGCCGTGGCAGTCCCAACCCCAACGGCGTTCAACATGGTAGCCGTTCATGGTCCAGAAACGGGGGACGGCGTCTTTAACAATAGAACTTAACAGAGTGCCGTGGTGCGGGTTACCGGTAATAAATGGTGGTCCGTCATAAAAAACGTAAGACTTATCAATCGGACGGTTTTTGACCGATTGTTCGAAAGTTTGGTGTTTTTTCCACCACTCCGAGATGGCTTTTTCGTATACGACGGCACTGCGTCGTTCTCCCGCTCTATATTTCATAAAAATATTATATCACAAATATATCTGGGGTGGAAGTGGGGCTATTTGGAATGAAGGTCGAGTTGAGGATAGGGGATGGAAGTCTTGTGTTTTTCGAGGGTGGCAGCGATGATAGCAAGGCTGTCGCGGCGATTTTGGAGTCTGTCCGCAGGGTCGCCAGTGATACGGAGGCAATAATCGACAGACGAGTCGGAAAAATTGGAAATTTTGCAATACTCGGCAGAGGTGATGTTATCGATTTTGGCGATTTTGGTGGCGATTTCGGTGAGAATGGCCTCGGCTTTGTCGAGAGGGAGTTCGTAGGAGAGCGAAACGTCGATACCGATGATGCCCGACATGATTTCGGCGCCGGTGATTTCGCGGTTGGCGATAGAGACGAGATTGCCAGTAGTGATGTCTTGGAGGCGGGTGGTTTTTAGACCTACAGCGAGGACTTTGCCCTCGAAATTGCCGATTTTGACCACATCGCCGACGTTGTAATAACCGTCAGAGATAATATCGAAGCCGCGGATAACGTCTTTTAAGGCGTCTTGGATGGCAAAAGCAACGATGACGCTAGCGATACCAGCGGCAGCGAGCATCGAAGAGACGTCGATGCCGAAAATTTGAAGGATAATAAGACCGGAGACGATAATTAGTGAATAACGGGTGATACTGCGGAACATGCGCGTAAAAGTGCGGCCTTTTTTGTGATTAAATAATTTTGACTTGCGCTTTTCGTGGCGAGCGAGGGCGCCAGAAATAAGGTTATAAATCAGAGTGCTAACCAAAATGACGATAATCGACCAAAAAATGCGGATGACCCAGATGTTGCTAATGATTTCTTCGAAAAATTCCATGTTTCTCCTTTAAATTATGTAATATAAAACTTCGTTGATAAGGGGCAAGTCGCGGCCGCGCCACATACCCCGGACCGCGCCCATGTCATCGAGGGCGAGAATGGTCGGATATTCAACGATGTCGTAGGTTTCGCAAAAATGCGGATTTTCGTCGGGGTTCATGGTTTCGATTTCGCGGCCAGTTTGACGGCGGAAATTCTCGAGCCATTCGTTGGTGGCGCGAGAATAATCCTGATTGTCGCGAAAAATACAAATTACGCGCATTATTTTTTCTTTCTCTGTTCTTTTAGAATGTTTTCGAAATCTTCGAGAGTTTTGAATTCGCGGAAAACAGAGGCAAAACGGACGTAGGCAACTTCGTTGACCTCGGAGAGAACATCGAGAATGGCCTCGCCGATTTGGCGAGAGGTGATTTCGTCGACGCCGTAGGAGTAGAGAATGTCAGTGACTTTGTTGACAACTTCTTCGACTTCGAGTTCGGAGTTAAAGAACTTACCGACGCTACGACGCACGGCGAGCAGAAGTTTGTCGCGATCGAAGATTTCTTTGTTGCCACTGCGTTTTAAGACGGTCAAAGTCGGCATTTCAATGCGTTCATAAGTCGTGAAACGCCGACCGTCGACAGATTCGCGACGGCGACGGATAGCGTGGCCGTCGATGGTCTCGCGGCTTTCTAGAACTTTGCTATCTCCGATACGAAATTTGTGTTCCATCCGCGGGTACTCCAATTATTTTTTCTTCTTTTTTAGGCGCTCACGGAGAGAGGGTGGAATATCCATATCGTCTTCGTTGTCGGTGGTTGGCTCAGTCTCGGGTTCGTTTTTGATGGAATCCCACATGTTGGAACGGTTTTCGAGGGCAAAATCTTTCGGCTCGGAAGAGGGTTTTTCGTCTTTAGAATCGGACGAGGTTTCTTCTGGGCGCGAATAATCGCCGTTATAATAGTCGGAATCGAAACCGGTTGCGACCACGGTGACGACCAGCTCGTCTTCGAGTTCGGGACGAATGGAAGCGCCGAAAATGATGTTTGCGTCTGGGGAGACGGCGCCGGTGATAACTTCGGCGGCTTCTTGAACTTCGGACATGGACATATCGTAGCCACCAGCGACACTAAACAATACGCCACGAGCGCCTTCGATTTTGACTTCGATTAGCGGGGATTCGACGGCTTGTTGGGCAGCAATCACGGCACGATTTTCGCCAGAGGCGCGCCCAATACCCATGAGGGCCGAGCCGGCGTTTTTCATGATGGCTTTGACATCGGCAAAGTCGAGGTTAATCAAGGAATGCTCGGTGATAAGTTCGGAAATACCTTGGACGCCTTGTCTTAAGACATCGTCGGCGATTTTGAAAGTTTCGAGCAGAGGAGTGCGCGGGTCGATAGTTTGTAAGAGTCGGTCGTTAGGGATAGTAATCAAGGCGTCGACTTGGCGCGCGAGCTTGTCAATGGCGACATCGGCGTTAGCACGACGGCGAGCGCCCTCAAAAGTGAAAGGTTTGGTCGCAACACCAACAGTCAAAATGTCTTTTTTGCGGGCTTCTTCGGCAACGATTGGACCAGCACCAGAACCCGTGCCACCACCAGCGCCAAGCGTAATAAAGACCATATCTGCGCCGTCTAGTGCCTTGGCAATAGCTTCCCTGCTTTCTTCGGCAGCTTCGCGGCCTTTTTCGGGATCGCCACCAGCGCCAAGGCCTTGGCCGATATGAACTTTGTTTTCGGCAGGAGAATGATGAAGGGCCTGCGCGTCGGTATTAATGGCTACAAATTCAACGCCAGAAAGACCCACTTCTTTCATACGCTCAACTGCGGAACCACCGGCACCGCCTACGCCCACAACCTTAATACTAGCTTTACTTTCCACCTCTGTCGGTTTAATCTCTGGCATATTTTTACCTCGCTTTTAATGTAATTATTTACAGTATATATCTTTTTCTCTCTAAAATCAAGGGTTTATTCGGCGTTCGTGAAGACATTGACTACGTCGTCAAGATCATCAACGGCGGAGAGTAGTTTTTCTAGCTTTTCGGCGGTTTCACCCTCAACTGGGACAAAAGTGCTGGGGACGTATTGTAATTCGGCGGAAGTAATAGTCAAGTTCTGCTTTTTTAATTCGTCACGGACTTTCATCAAGTCGGAAGCGCCAGTGATGATTTCGATGTCGTCTTCTTCTTCGGTCGCGTCTTCGGCGCCAGCTTCGAGTGCCAACATTAGGGCGTCTTCGCCTTGTTCGGAAATCGTAATCACGCCTTTGCGCTCAAATTGGAACATCACCGAACCTGGGTCGGCCATGCGCCCGCCGTTTTTGTCTAGAGTATGGCGCACTTCGGGCATGGTGCGGTTTTTGTTGTCGGTCGCGACTTCAATAACAATGCCCACGCCACCTGGACCGTAGGCTTCGTAAGTCTCTTCGATGAGCGTCGCAGCAGATTTGTCGGCAGCACGAGCGATGGCGCGTTCGATATTGGCCTTTGGCATGTTGGCGTGACGAGCTTTTTCTAGAACCATGGCAAGCGACGGATTCATGTCCGGATCTGTGCCGGCGCGTGCCGCAATGGCGATTTGGTTGCCAATTTTGGTGAATAATGCGCCGCGCTTGGCATCAACGACGGCTTTTTGGCGTTTGGTGGTGGCCCATTTTGAATGTCCTGACATATAATTCTCCCGCTTTTGATGTTGTTTTACTTGTTTTGATTTTATCATTTTTTGATAAAAAAGTCCAATGCCGAGGATAAAAATGACTAAAATATAGAGATAAAAGACTTTTGGGTTGTATGGATCGATAGAAATTAGAAAACTGTCTTGAGCAGCAAAGAAATTGACGACAAAAATATGAAAAACAAGGATTTTGGTGGCGATAAACGAGATGATAGTGCTAATAAATGGCAAATTTACAAAAATGCCCGTCAGAAAAACGAAGCCCATGGCCGGCGAAAGAGTAGGAAGAATCAGGAGATTTGCGATGATAGAAATTAGCGAAAGGGTGCCGAAATAATAGAGAGTAATCGGGGCGGTCATAATAGTGGCAGAGACGGAGACTAGGACGGAGCTGGCAATAAATCTCGGGCGACGGGCGCCATAGAAAAAGCGGGAGAGGTGTGGCATCAAAATCATAATGCCGAAGAGGCTGGCAAAAGAGAGCAACCAGCCGAGGTCGATAATAAACATGGGGTCAATCATAAGCGTAATGGCGGCGACAAGGGTAATGAGGCGCCAAGGGGCGATTTGGCGACCGGTGAAACCGACGATGAGAGTAAGTATAGACATGATGCCGGCGCGCATGATTGAGGGCGTAAACCCAACCATGGTCATGAAAAAAATAATGAATAAAATTGAGAATAGTAGGCCTGAAAAGCGCGAAAGTTTGCCAAAAAGTTTGCGGGCGATACCAGCGAGAATGGAAAGATGAGCGCCAGAGGCGACGACGATATGCACTAGCCCGACAATGCGGAGATTTTCGGTTAAGTCGTCGGGGAGACCAGTTTTCATGCCGAGCAGATACGAGAGGCCGAGACTGTTTTCTGGTTCGGGAATTTTGGAGGCAATGCGAGCAGAAAACCAATCGCGAACAGCGAGAACTGGATCGGTGGGGGTAGGACGGGCAAGTTTTTGGACGGTGGGGTGGTACATAAAGCCGGAATAAGTGCCAAAACCGCTAGACAACTTCCCTTCTAGCGTGATGATGTCGGAGCGGCGGAGGTCTTGGCCTAGTTTTAGCATGATATACAGACTGCCAGCGGAGGAGTGGTCGGAAGTTTCGCCGAATTTGAGGTTGGTGAGTTTGAATTTGGTAGCGGAATCGTCGGAACTGGGGTCGCCAGAGACGGTGCCAGTAACAATAATGGTCTGGTCGTAAAATTGACGGATGTAGTCTTCGCCTATTAGTTCCTTGGTCGTGCGAAAAAAAGCGAGAACTAGACCCGCGATGAGAGCGAGGACAATGAAAGTAAGTTTGGGCCTAAGGTAGGCAAGAATTAAAAGAATGGCGACAAAAAATAGCCAAAGGGGCGAAGCGAAAAAGTTGATGCGAAAAACTAAGGCGAGGATAGTGCCAGCGATGATGCCGACGGCTAGAGCAACTACGAAATAGGATTGGTGAATGGGGTGAGCAAGGAATTTGATAAAACTGGAGAGTCTGGATGATGGTGAATTTTGGGGCGGTTTGGCGGATTTTGGTGGCTTGGTGGGGTTTGGCATATGGTGAACCTAGCATAATCTGAGAGATTTTTCAACCCACCACCTTGCTTTATGATATAATATAAGGAACGCAACTTGTTTGGTCGCGTGCGTGCACCGGTAGCTCAGTGGATTAGAGCATCTGTCTTCGGAACAGAGGGTCGTAGGTTCGAATCCTATCCGGTGTACCATTTTTGTTTCACAAAAACTGAAAAAGTGGGATATCGGATCTCGCTGGCGCTCGATGCGAATCCTATCCGGTGTACCATTTTTGTTTCACAAAAACTGAAAAAGTGGGATATCGGATCTCGCTGGCGCTCGATGCGAATCCTATCCGGTGTACCATTTTTTCTGTGAAAAAACTGAAAAAGTAGGATATCGGATCTCGCTGGCGCTCGATGCGGTATATGTTATAATAGGAGTATGGCGAAGGCAGAACTGTTTCAAAAAGATGTTCCGGAAAGTGAGCGGGTGTTTTATTATGCGAATGAGGAGGACGACCCGATTGAGACCAAGGAGCAGGAAGCGAAAATTGAGGTGGGGCTACCTGAAAATTATCAGTTTATCCCAAAAAATCCGTTCAAAAAGGCTTATAGTTCTCTGTTGTTTTATCTTTTTAAGTTATTTGGGCAATATTATGAGCGGGGGTATTGGCGGGCGAAGTTTTATGGGCGAGAAAAATTGAAAAAGGTGCAGGGCAAGGGGTATGTGATTTATGCCAACCACACAAATCCATTTCATGATGTGTTTGGGCCGGCAGTGATGGCGGACAGACGAATTTTTACGATTATTAGCCCCGTTAACCTGTTAATTCCGGGGATTGGTAAGTTTTTACCGCTGATTGGCGGGCTGCCACTCGGGAAAACAAAGGAAGAAAAAATTGCCTTTAATGCGGCCGTAGATGAGCGATTGGCACAGAAAAAGTGCCTAGTGGTGTATCCAGAGGCACATGTTTGGCCCTACACGACCAAGGTGCGGAAATTTCCTGCTGGCGACCGGTCATTTAAGTATGCCGCGCGCAATAATTTGCCGATTTTTACCATGACGACAACTTATCACCGGCGCAAAGATAAGCGACATGGCGATTTGCCCCGCATGGATGTATATCTTGATGGACCGTTCTTCCCTGACCCTAAAAAATCTGAGGAAGAAAATCGAGCGATGCTAGCCGAGAAAGCTTATAAGAGTATGTGCGAGATGAGCAAGAAAAATAGTTATGAATATTTTAGATACGTGAAGAAAACTAACGGAGAGACTGTCGGTAGAAGCGATAAAAAATCCGTCGGTGGAGCCAATAAAGGTTCTAGCGAAAAGCCCACTAATCGGCGATAAAAAGTAAAGTTGAACAAATTTTTTACTCAGTATATGAGCAGCCACCATCAGAGTTAGAACAGGCACGGTAGATACGGTCGCCTAGAACACTTATGCGTTCGACCAGAATTCCTTGGTGACATTTGGGGCAAACAGTGGCGCCAGAACCGGTAAGGTGTGGGTCGATTTCAAAGACAAAGGGCGAGATTTTTTCCCTTTCGGCGACGATAAAAGTCTTTTCTTTGGCACGAGTAACCGCAACATAAAATAGGCGGCGCTCCTCGGCATGAGGGTAAGGTTCCATCTCGGCGAGCAAGGTTTGAGAAACTGGATCTGGCTCGCGATCAGCAGGAAAACCACGGAAGCCAGTGGTGGCGTTTAAGATAATAATAATGTCGCGCGTGATGCCCTTAGCCTTGTGAATGCTACAATAAGGGATGCGTAGATGCCTGTTGGTACCGTTTAAGCGCCAATCCAGAATAACGCCGGCGACATTGGTGTTGCGAAGTCTGACATTTTCAAACTTCTGGGCATGATCATAAACTAGACGATAACAATCGTGGTTGTAGCGAGAGATAATTTGGATATTTTTCTCAAAAATAGCCTCGCCGTAAGTTTGGTAAAGTTCTTGAACAATATTATTGACTGCGTAATAATCTGGCGGATCGGAGTCAAGCTGTTCTGGCGGGCTGAGCCGAACTTCGAGCGTTGTATGATACGGCACATGAGGTTTAACTTTTTTATGCGATTGATAGGGGTTTTTCTGAATAAATTTATTACTCATTGTAGCCATGGGCTGACCAAAACGGTAGGTGAGTTGGATGAGCCCCCGATAAGTTTCGCGAGAAAAAATTTGTTCAAAATTGTCGAGCACTTTTAGATTGCTCCCAGCGAAACGATAAATAGATTGCCAATCATCGCCAACCGCAAACAGTTTAGCTCGGTGGCACTTATCCAAAATGGCTTTTAAAAGCTGGTATTTGGCAGCGGAAAGGTCCTGCGCTTCGTCGACAAGAATATATTGGTAGTTAAAGGAATCAGCGGGCATTTCATTGACCAAATCGGTGGCGATATTGAGCATGTCGGTAAAATCGTAAAACTGGTGCGAGTTCAAAAAATCCTGATAGGCTTTGGCAATGGGTTTGTAAATGCGGAAAAATTGTAAAGCACTCTTGCGTTCGTCAGCAGATTTAATCTGTTTTAGGCGCCGCTCGAACTCGCTGAGGCTAAGACGCTCGGCTTTTTGTAGACTGATAATCGTTTCGATAAAATGTCCGTAGTTGTCGAGTTCTTCGTCGCCGATACTACGAAAATCGCGCAGACTTTTGAGTTGTTTCGGAGATAGCCCCATGACTTGTTTTAGGAAAAAGGTGGCAGTGCCACGCTCGGTCAGGACATGGTGGGCGCTCATTTTCTTTCTGATAATTTTGTTGCCAAGAGAATGAAAAGTGCGAATTTCAACGCCTGGGCGGTTGAGGCGGTGGCGCAGTTCGGAGACGACTTTGTTGGTAAACGCGATAACAAGGATGTCCTTAGGCGGAACTTTGAGCTCGTCCATCAAATAACTCAGTTTCGCGAGCAGACTGGCAGTTTTGCCGGAGCCGGCAGGCGCGAGGATTAGCTCAGCATCCTCGCAGGCCACTACGGCGGCGATTTGTTCGGGGTCTAGTGGATTGCCTTCGATTTGATAAGGTTTTTGTTGTTCCCTTTTGATAAATTCTTGGTTGAGTTTTTCGCGACTTTCGAGTAGGTTGTAAAGTTCGCGAGTACTATCAAACTTTTTAAAATCAAAATGAAAAAAGGTACGAAGTTTTTCGTATTTTAGACTTTTTTCAGATGGCAGAAACTTGGCGTATTTTTGTTTGAAATCTTCGAGATCAGTAAACGACACATAGCGCGTCGCGTACATTGCGCGAAGTTCTTTCAAAACACTAGCTTTTTCTGAACGAGCCATAGCGTGCATTATACCATATTTCGTGATATAATTAAACCACGCACCCGTAGCTCAGCTGGATAGAGCGTCAGGTTCCGGACCTGAAGGTCGCACGTTCGAATCGTGTCGGGTGTACCATGAATTTTTGTTGCTCCAGTAGGACAATTTGAGCTGGCGATTCGGACCTGCGGTGCGAATCGTGTCGGGTGTACCATTTTTTTTCGAGATTTTTGGGCATAAAAAATGGTGGTACTGGGTGGGATCGAACCACCGACCTCGGGCTTATGAGTCCCACGCTCTAACCAGCTGAGCTACAGTACCACTTTTTCTATTATAGCATATTCTGTGCTATAATAAAAGAATGAAAACGAAAAGTGGGTTTACAATTTTGGAAATTATCATTGTGGGGGTGTTTGCGGGGCTACTTTTGGTGCTGTTTTTTGTACAAAAGAGCAATATTGATGCGATGGAGCGCGATGAGGACCGAAAAACGGCGATTAATGCCATGTATTATGCGCTCGAGGAGAGTTTCTATAAAGACAACGGCTATTATCCAGAAACGATTTCGGAAGACAATATCAAGGTAATTGACCCAGCGCTGTGGACGGACCCGAGCGGGAATAATTTAGGCGATTTGGGGAGTTCTTATTCTTATGAGCCGGCGGACTGTCACGACGGCAAATGTAAAGAATATATCCTGAAAGCGGAGCTCGAAAAAGAAGACGCGTATATCAAATATAACCGAAATTAATTTTCGTTCGTTTCGGACTGGGGTTTGGGCGGTTTTTGAGGTTTCTTTGCAGAGGTAACGAGTTTAGTGACGGCTTTTAGATCTTCGGGGGAGATGTCGGAATATTTGAAAGTGTAGGTGGTTTCGTCGCCAACGGTAGAGAGGCGCAGGGTGCCGTAGTGAAAAAGGCTCGGGAGAATGCCTTTTTGGTGGAAACTAACATCTTCGACAGACGAAAGATCGATAGTATTGATAGATTTTGAGACTGGGGAGTCCATGACTTTTTGAATAACATGTCTATTAGTAATGAAAAGTTGGTTGCCGTAGTAAATCATAATCGTAAAGGCGGCAATAAGAACAGTCGCGGCCAGCAAAGCGCCGAGAATGATAAACAGGAAGTTCCGGCCCATTTCGTCAAGAAGCGAGGCGCCCATAAGTGAAAGTAGAAATGCGAGCAAGATAATCACGAGAGAAACAAACAGCGCGCCAAAAATCAAAATTAAACAAGCACGAGAACGATGAAAAGCGAATTCAACATACTCACCGTCGTCTAAATTTAGCCCTGGGAAATCTTTTTTGCTCCGCTCGTGGCGAATTTTAGCTAGAGATTCGTCCATAATAACTCCTTTTTGTTATTATACCTTATTCTCGGGGTGTTGTAAATGGTGCTTCCCTTTTTCGGTGACGACACGACCCTTCGGAGTGCGAGCGAGCAGCCCGAGTTGTAAAAGATAGGGTTCGTAAAAATCCTCGATAGTGGTGGCTTCGTCGCCAGTGAGGGCGGCGATGGTGGTTAGACCAACTGGACGGTCGCCGTAGTTGTCATACATCAACTTTAACATGTTGCGGTCGGCAGGATCGAGACCAAGGTGGTCGATTTCCATTAAATTGAGCGCGCTTTCGGCGATGGTTTGGTCGATAATGCCGTCGCCGTTGACATCGGCGTAATCGCGAACGCGCTTAAAGAGACGGTTAGCGATGCGCGGAGTAAGGCGCGAGCGGGTGGCGAGGAGTTCGGTGGCCGAGGGGGCGATTTTTGTGTGCAGGATTTTCGCGGTGCGGGTAATAATTTGCTCAATTTCGGGTTCTTTATAATATTCGAGACGATGAATAATACCAAAACGGTCGCGCAGAGGGCCAGCCAGCGAGCCGGTGCGAGTAGTGGCGCCAATGACGGTGAAATGTGGGAGGTCAAGCCGAACTGAACGGGCGGCGGGGCCCTTGCCGATGACGATGTCGAGTTTGTAGTCTTCCATAGCAGAGTACAAAACTTCTTCCACGGCGCGACGCAAGCGGTGAATTTCGTCGATAAACAACACGTCGCCGTCTTTTAGATTAGTCAGAATGCTAGCAAGGTCGCCAGCACGCTCGATCGCAGGACCAGAAGTAACGCGCAAATTAGTGCCGAGTTCGTGCGCAATGACGCCGGCCATGGTGGTTTTACCCAGCCCTGGAGGGCCGTAAAGCAGAACGTGATCGAGGGTGCAACCGTCGCTACGCTTTTTGACGGCGTCGATTGCTAGTTTTAAGTTATTTTTGAGATGTTGCTGGCCGATGTATTCCTTGAACGTCGTCGGACGAAGCGAAATCTCGATTTTCGCCTCTTCTTGATCGTTCTCAGCCGCGGTCGGCTCGACTAACCTCTCTATTGCCATATCTAATATTATAGCACAAGAGAGTGATTAAATCACTTTGATATTCTCGGCGCCGACCACAGCGGCGAGTTTGCTGGTTAAATCATGGCAAATTTCGACGCGGAAAGGCATTTTGAGAGCGCGTTTGACTCCATTTTCGTGAATAACTAGAACAACATCTTGGACGCCGAGAAAAATATCGGCGAGACGACGAATGTTGGCAAAAATTTCCATATCATCGGGGTCTTCGATATTGATGTATAGGCGTTCTTTACGGGGATCTTTGGGGGGTTCTTTAATGACGCGCCGTTCCTCGGGTAAAGCGTTTGAAGGGGCGCCACCCGAGACGCGTTCGGCGGAAGTGCGGGTGCGGCGACGGCGATCGGACGAAGGCGCAGCGGTCGGGGCGGCGAGCTTGGTGCCGGTGGAATGATAATTCTCGAGCACGTCGTCAGAAATCAATTCGACAGCTTCGGCGAGCAGTTTAACGTCGGAGGTAATATTGCCGTCGCGGTCGGTGGCATTGACTTTGCCTCGGACACGCACGACGTTATCAACAACGAGTTTAGCGCCATGTTCGGCAAAAACGCCTGGGAAAACGATAAATTCGATCTCATCGGATTTGTTTTCGAGTTTGACAAAGGCCATTTTGTCGCCTTTTTTGGTAAGAATGGAGCGAATGGAAGTGATAATGCCACCAACGGTGATAAGTTTATTATTGTAGTCGGCGCAGACATATGACATGGGGTGAGTTTGCTCTTCGAAATAAGTGTCGTACTTATCGAGCGGGTGAGCGGAGAGATAAAGCCCCATGAGATCACGCTCCCAAAACAGTTGTTCTTTTTCGGGATATTGCGTGGGGGCGGTTTTGATTTCGGGTTCGGGGATGACGCCGGCCGAGCCCATTAGCCCAAATAAATCAGTTTGGCCGGAACTGGTGTCTTTTTGGACTTTTGAACCGTAGGCTTGAATGACCTCGAGATTATAGAGCAAATCTGAACGAGAAGCGCCGAAGCGGTCAAAAACGCCAGTTTTAATTGCAGCTTCCCAAGATTTTTTGTTGAATTTGGTGCTGTCGACGCGTTTGGCGAAGTCGCAAACTGATTTGAAGGGGCCGTTTTGGTCGCGTTCGGGAATGACGATTTCTTCGACAAGGGATTTGCCCATGTTTTTGATGCCCGAAAGTCCGAAGCGAATGGTTTTTTCGCCACCGACAATGCCGAAATCGCCGTAAGATTCGTTGATATCGGGTCCGAGAACTTTGAGGCCCATTTTTTTGCATTCGGCAATTTCAATGGCGAGCCGATCGGTCCAGCGCATATCGGCGGTCATCAGGGCGGCCATAAAAGCGTCAGGGTAGTGGGCTTTTAAATATGCCGTCCAATAGGCGATAAGAGCATAGCAAGCGGCGTGGGACTTGTTGAAACAATAGTTCGCGAAGTCGAGAAGTTGGCTCCAGAACTTTTCGGCAATTTCTTCGGTTGCGCCACCGACTTTGATTGCACCTTCGATAAATTCGGGCTTAACTTTTTTCATGAGTTCGACTTTTTTCTTCCCCACTGCTTTACGCAAGGTATCAGCCTGACCGCCAGTAAAACCACACCAAGAACGTGAAATCTGCATGAATTGTTCCTGATAAATCAAAATGCCATAAGTGTTTTTGAGGGCCGGCTCGAGACCTGGATGCAAATAAGTGATCTCTTCTTGGCCGTGCTTACGCCGAATAAACGAGTCGATAAACTGCATCGGGCCCGGACGATAGAGTGCGACCATAGCGATAATGTCTTCGAAAGTTGAGGCTTTTAGGTCGCGCAGATAGCGTTTCATGCCGGCAGATTCCAGCTGGAAGACGCCCGTAGTTTCGGCGCGCTGGAGTAGTTGGTAGGTTTCGGAGTCGTCGAGCGGGAGTTTGGTCAAATCAATATCGTTGTTGTAGACTTTGCGAATCATGCGCAAAGCGTTATTGATTACCGACAAGTTCGACAGGCCGAGAAAGTCCATTTTGAGAAGCCCCAACTCTTCGACTTGACCCATTGGGAACTGAGCGGCGATGGGACCTTTGGCAGAAACTTCGAGTGGAAGAAATTTAACTAAATCATCAGGGGCAATAATGACGCCACAGGCATGGACGCCGTGGTTTCTAATGGTGCCTTCGAGGCGAGAGGCAAAATCGATAACTTCTTTTGAGGTTGGGTTAGTTTCGTATTCTTGTTTTAGATCTGGGATTTCTTTGATGGCGTCTTTTAAATGAACGTGATGTCCCATGACGGGGTCCGGCACCATCTTGGCAAGCCGATCGGCCTCGGCATAGGGCACTTCCAAAACTCGTGCTACATCGCGCACGGCGTTTTTGGCCATCATTTTACCGAAAGTGGCGATATTGGAAACGCGCTGGTCGCCGTATTTCCTAGTGCAGTATTCGATAACTTCGTCGCGACGGGTGTCTTGGATATCGGTGTCGATATCTGGCATGGAGATACGGTCGGGGTTCAAAAAACGTTCGAAAAGAAGGTCATATTTTAAGGGGTCGAGTTCGGTAATACGCAGAGCATAGGCGAGAATTGAGCCGGCAGCCGAGCCACGGCCTGGGCCATAGACGATACGCTGGGATTTGCCCCAGTTAATGAAATCCTGCACGATTAGAAAATAGCCGTTGTAGCCCATTTTGTCGACTACGGACAATTCGTAATCGATACGGGGGAGGACTTTATGGGTGTCGTCGCGAGTTTTATCGACTTCGGCGAGAATTTCGCGACATTCTGTGACGGGTATTTTTTCGACTTCTTCGAGAGTTTTGTCGGCGTAGCGATGGACAAGCCCCTGAAAAACTAACTTATCGAGGTAAGTTTTTTCGTCTTCGCCGTCGGGAACGGGAAATTTTGGAATTAAAATCCGACCAAGTTGAAGGTCAACATCGCAACGGTCGGCAATTTTTTTAGTGTTTAAGACCGCTTCTGGACAAGTGTCTTCCCAGTGATCAATAATTTCCTGCGCTGGGATGACGTGGAGATCGTAATCTTTTAGGGTCATGCGCTTGGGATCGGAAAGGTTCGAGGCAGTACCAATACAAAGCAAAACTTCGTGGGCGTCTTGGTCGTTTTTGGTTAGATAGTGGGCGTCGCAGGTGACAACGAGTGGCAAGCCGAGTTCTTTGGCGTGCGCCATGTGCCAATCGTTGACTTTTTTCTGTTCGGCGGAATGAGTGGAAGATTTTGGATGACCGTGGTCCTGCATTTCGAGGTAAAATCGGTCTTTAAACACATTGCGATACCAATCGATAAGTTCAAACGCTCGCGCGTCGTCGCCAGCGCGGATAGCTTCGGAGATTTCTGAGCCCATACAGCCCGAAAGACAAATGATGCCCTCGTTGTATTTTTCGAGCTCTTCGTGGTCGGTGCGAGGTTTGTAATATTTGCCGTGTTCTTCGGCGTTGCTCATAATTCGACAAAGATTTTCAAAACCTTTGTTGTTCATAGCAATTAAAGTGATATGAAACCGTTGCTTGTCGTGCGCGGGATCTCTATCGGTCATTTTGCGCGCAGCGACATAGGATTCTAGCCCCAGCAAAGGTTTAATTCCAGCAGAATTACATTCCTTGTATAACTCAACCAAACCGGACATAGTGCCGTGGTCAGTAACTGCTACGGCTTCCATACCATCGTTTTTGACAAATTCCACCAATTCAGGGATTTTAGTCAAGCCGTCAAGCAGTGAATAGTGCGTGTGATTATGTAAATGGACAAAATCACTGGGTTTTAATTTCACTATTTCTCGGCTTTCTTGGATTCAGAATTATCTTTCTTGGCTTTAGATTTTTCTTTTTCGGCAATTTTGCTACGGAGTTTAGGATTAACATATTTGTCGACAAACATTTCAACGGTGCCACCGATCGAAGTCATGCCTTTGACATTAGCGACGATGCCACTAGTGTTTTTGGCGATGTCTTTGGACTCGGCCACAACTTCTTTGGCTTCTTTGGTCAGGTCGATCAATTTGAAAATTAAAACAATTCCCGCCAGCAAGAAGACTAGCAAAGTTAAACTTAAAATTGCGACGATAATCCATTCTGCTGTGTTCATATTCCTCCTTTTGTATTATTGTAGCATTTTTTTGATATCTTCGCCATAGTTCGTCTCGGACAAAACATATTCGAGATGTGCCATGAAGTAATTTTTGGGGTCGCCGGTGGTGATCCATTTACCTTGGCTCCTTGCGACTACGACGTCGCCAGTTTCGGCGAGTTTGGTAATAGCATCAACAGTCCAGAGTTCGCCATCAAGGCCGGTGTTTTTAGGCAACAGATAATCAAAAACTTCGGGGGTAAGCAAATAACGGCCATAGCTGGTTAAATTGCTCGGAGAAAGTTCGGGGGCTTGGGGCTTTTCGACAATGTGGCTTAAAGTGCCGTCATTTTTCAGGGCGATCATGCCGTATTTGCACCAAGTTTCCTCTGGCATTTCTTGAGCGGTAATAACCGCTTTGGCCTCGGGATGACTGTCATATTCATCGATCAAGGTCTTGACATCGCTGGCGCCCAAAATTAAATCGTCGCTATAAAGGACAACGAAGGCGTCCTCGTTCTCGACAAAGGACCTCGCAGAAACGATTGGCGAACCGTTGCCATAAGGCAAGTTCGGATCTTGTTCGATGACGGTGATTTTCGGGAATTTTAAGATCTCTTCGACTGGCGCAAAACGCTCGCTCTTTCCCTGTTTCTCTAATAATTCCTTGACATTGGTCGCGGGATTGTGGAAGTAATCTTCGTAGATTTCTTTGGATTTGGTGTTGGGGGTGGCAACGATAATGATTTCTTCGATGCCAGCCGTGGCGCATTCCTCGACACAGAATTGCATGACGGGTTTCGCACCAATCGGAATCATGGCTTTAGGAATAGTTTTAGTAATAGGTAGATACCGACTAGCAAAGCCAGCGTCGGTGATAATAGCTTTTTTGACTGATTTCATTTGAAGTCTCCTTGAGATTTTATTATAACATACTTTAATGAATTTTAGCTGGTTTTAGGTGATTTTAGAGCGTTAGAATTCGGATTGGAGGTCTTGGATTTCGCGGAGGAGGTGGTCGTAGTCTTCGTCGTCTTCAGAGAGAGTTTCGAGCTGGGTGGAGAGAGTTTTGATTTTGTACTGAGTTAATTCCCTGTTGTAGCGACTGAGGAGTTCTCGGGCTTCTTGCTCGAGATTAGTGCTGTCGATTTCGTGTTCGCGGTTAAAAATCAGCTCGAGCTCGGCAAGGCGGGTGTCATCCTCGGGGACGTCGAGAGGAATTTTGGTTTCGGTGATGCCGCCGAATAGTTTCAAAGCCAACAAGGAATTTTCGAGTTTTTCGAGTTTGGTGGGTTTTGGGGCTTCGGTTTTGGGCTTTTTTAAGAAACGTTTGGGCTTTTCGGCGAGTTTTTGCTCGAGCCTGTCGCCTTTTTCGCGCAAGATTTCGACATCGATGTTTAGTTTTTTGGCGACTTTTCTTTCGTAGTCGGCGCGTTCGACCTCGTCTTTGACGTAGCTTAATAATTTGAGGGCGACATCGGAATATTTGCGTTTGTCGGGGGCGGAATTTAAGTTTAAGTTTTCTTCGTATTTTTTGAGTAGCCAATCAACGGCGGGGACTTTGTGTTCGACGGCTTGTTGCCAGAGGGCAGGGTCTTTTTGGATTAGTTCGTCGGGGTCTTTGGCGCCGTGATAATCAGAAATGACCGAGAGCTCAATGCCGAGGTCGCCAGCCAACATAATCGCGCGCTCGGTAGCTTTGACGCCCGCCGCGTCGCCGTCGTAAGCTAGACGAATGTCGCTAGTAAGTCCCGAGAGACGCTTTAAATGTTGCTCGGTCATGGCGGTGCCACTAGTTGCAACGGCTTCTTGGACGCCAGCTTGGTGAGACGAAATCACATCCATGTTGCCCTCGACAATAACGACAAAACCGCTCCGGCGAATAGCCTCTTTGGCTTGGAAAAGGCCAAAAACAAACTTGGATTTGTTAAATAGTAGCGTTTCGGGAGTGTTTAAGTATTTTGGCTCAGATTTGTCGAGAACACGGGCGGTAAAACCGATGACCTGCCCCGAAGTGTCGATAAAGGGGACGGTCATGCGTCCGCGGAACAAGTCCCCCCGAAAGCGATTTAGCAGCCCCGCAGCATCGAGTTCGTCCAGAGAAAATCCGCGCTTTGTCATCACTTTGACCATGTCTTTGCCGTTGGGCGGAGCATAGCCAATTTTGAAAGTTTCGACGGTTTTGCGATTCAAGTTGCGGTTGTAAAAAACGTATTCGCAGACTTTTTTGCTATGGGCTAAGCAGGCTTGATAGTAGCGGGTGACTAAAGTCAGGGCTTCGCGCGCGCGAGCTTTTTTCTCGGCCACGCGTTTGTCGCCACCGTTATATCTGGTGAGCTCCACACCAGCCTGAGCGGCAAGTTTTTCTAAAGCTTCTCTAAAACCGATACCTTCGACTTCCATGATGAAGGTAAAAATGTCGCCACCTTTGTTCGCAGAAAAATCGTGCCAAATGCCTTTTTCGGGAGAAACCATGAAACTCGGGGTCTTGTCAACACCCCATGGTGAATGACCTTTGAGATTGCGTCCGGCGCGCTTTAGTTCGATATACTGCCCAACTACATCTTCTATTGCGAGCCGCGATTTAATTTCTTCTTTTGCGTCTTGCATATGATATAATTATAGCATATGGACGGGCAACAATATCTGGATCAGATTTCAAAAACTAACCTACCAAAGAGAGCGACGGTAGGCAAGAAAAAGTTTTGGCAGAATAAGTTCTTTATTATTAGTATGATTGGGGTGGTGGGGGTGCTAATAATTGTGCTGATTGGGGCAATTATCAAGGCGAACACAGTAAGCGAGAAAAGTTTGGTCGAGAAGTTGAATCTGCATCTTACGGGGACGATTAGTGCGATTGATGAATATCAAAATTATATAAAGTCGTCGGATTTGCGTTCGAGTAGCGCATCGCTTAAGGGGATTTTGTCGGATACGAATAGTTCGGTGAGCAGTTATGTGGCAGAAAAATATAACCTGAAAAATACCAATAATTACGATAAAGCGTTGCGCGAAACGGCGGAAACGGATAGCGCGGAACTAAAAAATGATTTGTTTGAGGCGAAAATTAACGGGATTTTGGACCGGATTTATGCGCACAAAATGGCGTACGAAATTTCGGTGATCAAGTCCGAGGAGTCGCGGATTTACGACATTACGAATAGCAGCAGCTTGAAAGAGGCGCTGGACACGTCCTATAAGAGCTTGGAAAATCTGTATAGTAGCTTTAGTGATTTTTCGGAAGCGAAGAATTAGGGTTTTAGATGATGACGGTATGCTCTGGGATTTGTTTTTGGGGTTTAGTTTTTGCGAGGCTAACTAAGATTGTAGCTTAGACGAATGAGATCGGATTGCTCGGCAGTGGTGAGTTGCGATGAGGGGACGATTTCGATGCCGGCGCGACCAAAATAGCGCGACTGCATGACCGATTCGTATTTTTCCTGTAAGAGTTGGCCGAGTTTTTGGTCGCAACGTATTTCGAAAGTGTTTTGATTGACGACAAGAAAAGTAATGCCGTTTTTTAGAAACCTGGTGCGAGGTTTGCCGTCCCCGTCTTTTTCGGCAATTGTTTCATATTCACCGCTTAAGTTTATTTGAGAAAGGTCAGGTACCATTTTAATTCCTCAATTGAGCCGTTAATGTCGTCCAAGGCACGATGGTTCTCGGGCTTGGTAAATTTTTTGTTCAGAGCGTTTTCGAAATAAATTTTCCAGGCCGAAACGTCGAGCATGCGATAGTGAAGTTTTTGGTTGAGCACGGGCATTTCGCGTTCGATAAATTTGCGGTCTTGGTGAATGGAATTGCCGGCGAGATAGACAGTTTTGCCGAAATTGGCGTCGATAAAATCGAGTAATTCCCTTTCGACCTCGGCGACTGGTTTGCCGGAAGTGTTCTGAGCAATGAGTGCATCGCGAGATTTGGCATTTTTCTCCCAAAATTCACCAACCATGCGCGTTTTAATCAGTTCGTCGTCAACTTTAACTACGGCTTCATAAGTGGCGACCGGTTTTAAATTCATGTCGGTCGCGATGGCAGCAACTTCGAGAATTTTGTCTTTTTCGGGGTCTAGCCCAGTCATTTCTAAATCAATCCATAAAAGTTTGGCTTTTTTCATTACATTTCCTCCGGAATTTTAATGCCCAGTAGTTCGAGACCGTGAGTCATAGTGTCGAGATAAACCTGGACGAGTTTTTGGCGTTCGGATTCTTGAGCGGAGCCGGCGACGGGGCAATTTTCATAAAAACGCGAAAATTCTTGCGCGAGTTCGTAAAGGAAATTCGCGAGTTTGTGCGGCGCCATGTCGCGAACGGACTCTTTTAAGATTGCTTTATAGGCGAGTAGTTTTTGGGCGAGATTTTTTTCGAATTGATTGTAAGTGTAGTTTTTGATAGGCGCGGAATTTGAAGTTTTTTCGAGGATTTTTTTAGCACGGACGGCGGAATATAACAGGTATGGGCCAGAGTTGCCGGTCATTTTGACGGACTCTTTGGGATCGAAGATAATGTTGCCGCCCATTTTGTATTTCAAAAATGCGTATTTGGTCGCGGCGAGGGAGACTTTTTCGTCGGTGGAATTATAAGCGGTTTTTAATTCAGTGCGAACGAGGTCGAGCACATCGACAGCTTTTAGGAAATTGCCTTTGCGCGAGGACATTTTGACATTGCCGGGAAGTTTAACAAGACCGTGAGTTAGATGCGCGGTTTTCGCGACGAGATCGGGAGCGTATTGCTCGATCGATTTTAGCACTACTTTCATGTATTCGAGCTGTTCGTTCCCTGTGATGATGACGGATTTATCGAAATGGTAATCTTGCCACTTAGTAAAAATCAGACCGACATCTTTGGCTTCGTAGGTCGGGACGCCTTCGTTATTGATGAAAACGCGAGTGTGGAGGCCGTATTTTTCGCCGTCGAAAATAACTGCGCCGTTGGATTCTTCGTAAATGCCGGCTTTTAATTGTTCTTTGACGGTTTTAAGCCCCAGCGCGGCGACGGTGGATTCGGGGTAGTATTTGTCGAACTTGAGACCAATACTGGCGTAAAAATTGTTAAAGTATTCGTACGACAGTTCGCGCCCGCGCCAATAGAGGTCGGCGAGCGGAGTGCCGTGTTCGTCGTTGGCGTTGATTTGATAAATTTGTTTGTTTAATTTGGTGATTTCGGCTTTGGCTTCGGGGTCGTCTTCATAGCTGGCAGTGCCTTTAATATAACACTTGGCGATGTCTTCGATAGTTAAATTGTCTAGGTCGTTTTCGGCGGATTCTTGCAGGAGGGCGTACATGGTTTTTGCGACATGCAAACCGACGTCGCCGCCGAAATTGGCGCGGATGACTTTGGCGCCGGCATATTCAAAGAGCCGGCTAATTGCGTCGCCGATGATGGAAGTGTATAAATGCCCGACGTGGAGGACCTTGAAAGGGTTTGGATCGGAGAATTCACAAATAATGGTTTGGTTTCGATATTCATCCCATGATATATTTTGACCGAAGTTTTCGGCAAAATCGGTGATTTTTGTGGAAAAATATGCGTCTGGTAGACTAAAATTGAGAAAGCCGGGAGGGGTGATAGTGATGTCGGTGGCGAGTTCGGGAGAACTTGTGCCGCCGGTTATGTTTTGAGCTTCAGATGATTGGTTGAAATGGTTATCTAGAAGATTTTTTAGTTCCTCTGCGATCTGGAGGGGGCTTCGACGCAGCGCTTTGGCGAGTTTTAAAGGGGCGTTCGTGGAATAATCGGCGGGGATATTTTCGGGCGCGGGGGTGATTTCGGGCTCAAAATCTAGACCAAAATGGTCTTTGATGATGTTTTTCAGAGAAATTTGGAGTTCTTCCATAAAATATATTATACCATACAGGGGCGAAAATGGAAAATCTGGAATTTTGCTCTTGAAAACTGGGGGCGGTTGTGGCATAATAGAGGCAGTAGCGGGTATCGTATAACGGCTATTATGTATCCTTCCCAAGGATGAGATTGGAGTCCGACTCTCCATACCCGCACCAAAATAAGGGCTTGCCCTTGTTTTTTGTTTCGTAAAAACCTGGGTTTCGCGCGGAAGAAATTATTCAGCAGTGTCGTTCCCTTCCGTAGCATCTAAAGTGATGTATTCGGAAATTTTGTTTTCGGCGGAAAGTTTATCGAAGCGACTTGAAAATTCGGAAAACGGAATACGGATAGAAACGAAGTTGACTTGGGTGTCGTTTTTGCTGACGAGTTTGACAAAATAATAACCATCACCGCTCATGGAGATGAACT
Source organism: bacterium (assembly GCA_963637115.1). GTDB lineage: Bacteria > Patescibacteriota > Saccharimonadia > Saccharimonadales > Saccharimonadaceae > Nanosyncoccus. Next base: position 238,342 of record CAVHLO010000001.1, read on the forward strand.
TGCCGCTGCTTTCACCGGGTTCAAGTTTTGCGGCTTCAGAAGCGCGACCGCCATCGATATTTTTGCTGTCTACCAAACCGCCAGTTTCCTGATAAATAATTTGTTCACCAAGTTCCTCGGCAACAGCCGGATAATCGTTCCCGTTTTCGGCGAGCAATTTTTCGACTTTATCGGCGGTTTTATTGGCTTCGTTGTCAATCGCAACTTCAACTTTGGATTTCATCAAAGATAAGTAAAGCATGCGCTCATATTCGCTTTTGCTTAAGCCGAAGTTGTCGTTGATGATTTTAATGAAACTTTCTTCGCTGCGTTCGATGCCACCGAGGTTAAGATGACGGTTGAATTCAGCGTTTATTTCTTCGCTAGAAACGGAGAGACTAAGCTCTTCCGCAAGTTTTAAGGCGAAGGTGTATTTTTCGGCTTCAGAGAGCGCGGAACGTTTATATTCGGAACGAAGGCGCTCGAGAGATTCGGCATCGAATTGGCTGCCGGATTGACGTTCAATCGAAGTCATACTGCTGCGATAAAGCATCAAATAATCCGAAAAACGCACGTCTTTCGAGTCGACAGTGGCGACGGGAACTGGGAAAATTTTCGTAACGCGAAAAAGCAACTCGTCGGTCATGTTAAACCGATAAAGCGCCAGCCAACCGCTCACAATCACCATGGCCAAAATAACCACAGTAATGAGAACGGTGTTAACAATAATTCGGTGATGAGTCCATTGTAGAGGATATTTAAATTTCCGACCCCGACTCAGAACCTCTTCGCGACGTTCGTCGACTTTTTCTTTTTCGGTTTTCTTGACGTCTTTTTTCTTAAACACACCCATGATATAATTATTATATCAAATTTGGCCCGGTAGCTCAATGGATAGAGCAATTCCGTCCTAAGGAAGTGGTTGTGCGTTCGACTCGCACCCGGGTCACCACTAAAGTCTTGCGCCTCCAGTGGGCGTTTTTTAGTTGCCGAGTCGAACCTTCGGTGCGACTCGCACCTAGGTCACCACTAAAGTCTTGCGCCTCTGGTGGGCGTTTTTTAGCTTATATTATAAACGACAACATAGTTATGTTGATCTGCATATTTTCGCCTAATCTATTTTTACACCTCGCTTTTTCCATAAAATCTCACATACAAAAAGCGTCCAGAAATTGTTCTGAACGCTGTTTGATCTTGGGATTATTATACTACAGATAATTAGTTTTAACAAGCATCCGTAGAATTAATTATTCACATTCAATATTGTATCGATTTTTAGCCAGTTAAACTCCTCTTCGCTTATTAATATTTTATTTTTTAATACATTAAATCTTCGGATTGATTGAACTTCGTGTCTAGTCATTTCGCCATACTCTTTAATAAATCTTTGCCACTGCGATTGAGATAGTGCCACTTTTAGCTCTTCCGTCATCCTTTCGTCGTAATCTAAATATAGATATTCACTCATCATGATATCAAATATAGCATCTTTTATCCCCGTCTCGACCCTTTCTAGCCCAAGATGAATGATGGTTTTAAATATATGACTTCCGTTTTTCAACATCTTGCCTCGATCCATGGAAACAAAATCATTTATCAGCGTTTCGATTTTTTCTATTGGCTGTTCTTTCATTCGAGTTCCAGGAGTAAGTTTGTCTAATATATCCATACCTTTATACTTAAAATAATTGGTGATATCCCCAAATACAAGGACTTTACTGACATTAATATCTAAACCAAGAAGCATAAGTCTATTCGACGCGTAGGAAACAATTTTTTCTTCGGTTCCTTTTGGCATGAGCAATACTTGGTCATCAGCGAATCTAAAATATTTTCCACCTATAGATTCAATATATTCTTTCATTGTGATGTCGTAAGGTTGTAAATAAAAATTTGCTAAAATTCTAGAGCAATCGCCAAAATATTCTTGTGGAATCCCCACCGATTGTGGCGAAAAAGAGTTAATTTTTCTATCCCAATTTCGCAAGAAAAACATCAGGCAATTTACTATTTCTTTCTTATCAATCGGCACTATGCTCCTAATATTATCCTCTAATAAATCTAGTCTAATTCTATTATAATAATTTGCGATATCTAAAGTCACAACAGATAGATTATTCTCTTCAGCAAACGGCAATAGCTCTTTAATTCTAGAATTAAATTCTCCAAATTGCTCAATGTAGGCATTTCTATTAAATGTATTCGAACAAGGCGAAGGATTTTCGGCGGCTATAATTTCATCAAACTTTTCTTTTTCTCTTTTTCTCATAGCGCAAGACATTTGCCATCCCCCATAAGTGTCTTCGACTCTATTTTTAGTTAAATACTCATCTATTTCTGAAATACAAAACGAATAAACAATATTGTCTTCTCTAGATAAAATTGGGACGAATCTAAGCACACCTTTGCCCTTATCGCACGACAATAGTAACGATGGTGTTTTTGGAAAGTATGTATTATCTAATAATGTATTGAAAACTTTATCACGAAAAGTTTTTTTGTTTTCCACTTTATCAAAGTATAATTTTTTATCAATTTTACTCAAAAATTTGTCTGTGATCGATTTATTAAAGGCGTCTTGCGAAATATTCATTATTATTCTACTCAGCCATTTCTTTGCATTTCAGCTCGGCTTGTTTAACCACCGTTTCGACCGCTTTAAAACTTTTATTTGGCGGATAATTATACTTAATCAGAAGTCTCTTAATTTCCATACGCATGTGAGCCTGCGAATCACGTTTAATATCCCAGTCTACCGTCATATTATTATTTACTACTTCTACCAATTCTTTTGCGATTTGAACTAGGGTTTCGTCTTTCATAAGTTCGCGAACTTCCGGATCATCGCCTAAAGCATCGAAAAAAGCCGTCTCTTCTGGAGATAAGTCAAAATCATTTGAACGAATTATTTCCTTATCAATGTCTTTTTTAAGATCAATCATTTGCTGCAGAATTTTTTCTATATCAGTAATAGCAGTGCGCTCATTATATAGCTCTGCAATCTTTTTGAATTTCTCGGAAAATTTTTGAGACATAACATAATTCGTTCTACCAATTTGTGCAATATAGGCCTTGAGCGCTTTTCTTAAAATCTCAACGGCAATATTTTTATTCTCCATATTCGCCAAGCGATTTAGCATCACATCGCTAAGTATGCTTAGTTCTTTACCGTGTTTAACTTCGCCAATTTGCACAAGTTCATCATCTTGGATTGCCTGCTGCAGCATTTCCGCAACATCGCGATTAATTTCCAGAACATCTAGCTTCCCGCTATCTACAATTTTGTTAATAAACGAGCGCACCGAAATGAAGAACATTGATTTCCATCTAGTATTAAAATCAATTGAACCGGTTGAAATTGAATAAAGATTTTTTACGTCACGACTATGACGCATGAATTGATTTTTAGATTCTTCATCTTTTAAAATGAAGTTTGCGGCAGAATTTATCAATTTATACCTACCAAGATTATCAAGTGAATTGTAATGTAAATAAGCAAAGCCGTAAAATATCTGATCTATTAATTCAAGTTTATCTTTCAAAACTTTTATAATTTGCTCAGTGTCGACAATTTTGCCTTGATCGCGTTTCGTATAAGTGCTTAGCGCTTCGAGAAGCCATCTTTTAAGACCGATATAATCTACAATGAGGCCACCAGTTTTATCTTTATAAACACGGTTTGTACGAGCAATGGCTTGCATTAAATTATGCGCCTTCATCGGCTTGTCAATATACATCGTACCAAGACATGGAACATCGAACCCGGTCAGCCACATATCAACTACAATTACAATCTTAAATTCTGACCCCGGATCTTTAAATAATTTTTCACGTTCCTTTTTCTCATACTTTCCACCAATGGCCATTGCCATCTCTTCAGTGTCTTGATTACTCGGCGTCATAACCATATTAATTTTGTTTTTGTAATCAGGGCGAAGTCTAAGAATTTTCTGATACATTATAAACGCGCTCTTACGAGAATATGCCACAATCATCGCTTTATTTGCAACTAAATCTTTTCGCGATTCGTAATGTTCAATAATATCTTTTACGATCATCTCGAGACGGTCTGGATCTTCGATAATCTGAGAAATCTTAGTCATAGCTTGTTTTGAACGATTAATTCTTTCTTCATCGGCTAGACCTTGATTTTCAATCGAATCATAATATTCGTCGATTTCTTGCAAAATTCTATCATTCAAACCAATCTTCGCCATGCGTCCTTCATAAGTAATTGGCACAGTTGCACCATCATCGATAGATTGAGTCATGTCGTAAATGTCGATAATATCGCCAAAGACATTTGTAGTAGAATGATCCTTATTTTCTACAGGCGTACCAGTAAAACCAATATAAGTTGCGTTTGGGAAAGCATCGTGAAGATATTTGGCGGTGCCATATTTTTCAACGACAATCATTTTCTCCATATCAAGTTTCGTTTTCGCATCTATACCATAGTGGCTGCGATGCGCCTCGTCCGCCATCACGATGATGTCTTTGCGGTTCGAGAGTAGCCCTGTGTTTTCTTCAAATTTTTGCAGCGTAGTAAAAACAATACCGCCAGCAACTTTGCCATTCAGTCGTCCTACTAGGTCCTCGCGGTTCTCGACGTGTTCTGGCTTCTGGCGAAGATATTCTGAACATTTTGCGAATGTAGTAAAAAGCTGGTCGTCTAAATCATTGCGATCTGTCACCACAACGATTGTTGGGTTATTCAATTTCTTAATCATATTCGCAGCATAGAATACCATCGAGAAACTTTTGCCCGAGCCCTGCGTATGCCAGAAAATACCGACGCGACCATCAGTAGTTGTAAGCGTACGGTCAATTGCCTTTTTTATGCCATAATATTGGTGGTATGCTGGCGCAATTTTTGCATCGTCTTGAAACAAAATAAAGTTACCAATAAGGTCGAGTAAAGTTTCGCGACTAAGCATACCATTTAGCATTGGCTCCAAAGTGTTCAAATTTTCTACTTCATCATCGCTACTAGTTTTTTTCCATTCAGAAAAACGTTCCCATTTGCTTGTAATCGTGCCGACGCGAGCCGAAACACCGTCGGAGGCTATGAGAAGCTGATTGTAGTAAAAAAGGCTCGGAATATGCGTAGAAAGATAGCCACGAAGCTGTTTATATGCGTCATTAATCTCCACATCTTCGCGAGTCATACTCTTAAGTTCAAACACAACTAACGGTAAGCCATTGATGAATAAAATTAAATCCGGACGTTTTTCGCTATGTTCAATAATCGTAAATTGATTAACGATTAAAAATTCATTGTTATCGACATTTCGCCAATCGATAAGGTTTATCGTATGATATTCAACGCCGTGCTCGCCATAAACTGGAACCGAAACTCCAGCGTGAAGCATACGAGAGAACTCTTGATTGTTTTTAATTACATTATTTTGGTCGAGATTTTTGATAATACGAATTGATTCGTCAATAATTTCTTCTTCTGCTGCTGGGTTAATTCTTGAGAGCGCACTTTTTAGATTTGGAGTCAAAATCACGTCATGATAATCGCGCTCGATTTCTTCTCCAGGGCAATAATCATAGCCTTGGGCTTTTAAAATCTCAATAATTGCTCGCTCTAGCGCGTCTTCGTTAAAATTCATTTATTACCTCCGTTCAAAATCATTAATTAATGCATGGATAGCCCTAACAACCATAATCCCATAATCGATTAAAAAGAATTTTTGCTCATCAGTATAGCTGTTTCGTTCTTGAAGTGACTTTTCTGATGAATGCCTAAAACACTGCGTCCTATGTCTATAGTTTTTAACATCTTCATCTGTGACATAATCAAAACATACACCATCGTATCGTAGGCTTTTGAAGTCGCCGTCTTTTTTTAATAAATGCTCAATTAAATTATTAATTTCTGCAAGCTTTTCATCTGTACTCATATTATCAAAAGACGCTTTTCGGGTTGATATCTCAATAAATTTCTGTTCAAGCTTATCTCCGACTTGAACATGCGCTATATTATCTGAACTCAAATAAATTACCTCTTTTAATACTAAGCCAGTCATCTGTGAATGTAACGCGTATGATATGGCCGAAGACAAAATTTTATTTTCTCTTTTCAATAAGTCAATATTTTCTTTATCACCATTCATTGTGACGACAACAGCCCTTTTGTTCCAATTATCCCCTTTAATACCAACGTAATAAGCTAACCCTAAGTCTTCATACTTAAAACAACAATTATTAAACGACCGAGATACTGTATTTTTATTTTTTTGCTGCAAATATTGAGTGATATGGTTCAAAAAACCTTGGGGAAATTCATATGTAAAATTCTCACTCATTGATCATGCTCCTCCTGAACTAATTGTCCCATTCATGAGCTTTGGTAGCAATGTGTCGCGAATATTATTTAAAATATTATTTTGCTCCATCAGTTTATTTATTTTTTCAAGCATTGGTTCGCATACATCATAAAATTTTTGTCTTGCATCCTTTGATGGAAAAATATGTTTGTCGGTAGCGAACGCACTATAAGAAAGCATAGGTTGTGCCGAACCAGAACATCTATCTTTAAAATTATAATTTTGTAATGCAAATACTTCATATGGATAATCAATCTTATTTTTTGGGAGCACATAAAAAGCATTACTTGTGACAGAATATTTTGTTTCATATGACCTGGAAATTGTTCCCGCACCAGCACCAATAGCAGCAATTAATACCGATGGTATATCTAGCGTGTACTCTTTAGAATATCCAAAAATATCACGACCAGCGCCATACACAACGAACGGGTGGTCGTTATTCTGTATGATTGAAACATCATTTTTAGTTAATGCAACGCCTCTTCTAAACTCAAAGAGTTCTCCGAGTGGTTCTACTGTCCAGTCATTGGGGATTACTCCTAATTCTGTCGTTTTGAAATTAACAGTTTTAAATGGCTCGAGGTCAATAAACCATTTTTTAAAAATTACAGATGCTTGGTTTTCTAAATTTATGCGAATTTTATTGTTGAGCTCGATTTTATTGTCGAAGGCAGAGAGGATGCGGACAACTTTTTTCTGAGTTTCTAAATCTGGAAGATCTATTTCAAAGTCTAAAATAATATTCTTATTAAGGTTTTGCTGAGCAGCCCCGTTAGCTAAAATATCCAATTCAACGTATTTATTCTTTAAGGCGTAATAAACATATTCATAAAGAGCCTTCGTTGGATTAATTTCTAAACTACAGCAAGCCTGATTAGTGCATAGAGGTACTTTATTAATAGCTACTCTGCCAGCTGTTCCACGGCAATACATTGCGATTATAACAGAATTAGTTTCAATCATCTTAGCTGCAGAATTTTCTAAACCTAATTGAGTGATATTTTTTTCTGTAGAATAAATTCTGTTGTAATCTACTTCTTTTGTATTAACCCAAGGTATAGTTCCTTCATTATAATATTTTGGACATGAACTCTTTGGTGTCCCACCCACCACTGCCTTTAAAGTAATATCTCTTAGCTTATATCTCATACCCAATCTCGCTTAAAACTGTTTTAATCTCCTTGTCTAGCTCGGCGGATTTTTGCATTTGCGTGGAGAGCTCAGTGGTGAGGGTTTTCATTTTTTCTTCGAAGGGGATTCCGTCTCCTTCTTCCTCTTTGATACCTACATAGCGACCTGGGGTTAAAACGTAATCATTGGCTTTAATTTCCTCTAGCGTGGCAGATTTGCAAAAGCCTGCTATATCTTCGTAATTTTCGTCATTTTCGAAGGCGTGGTATGTGTTGGCGATTTTCATGATGTCGTCTTCGGAGAGCTCGCGGAGCTTGCGGGTGACCATGGTGCCAAGTTCGTTGGCGTTAATAAAGAGCGTTTTGCCGCAAGTTTTTCTATTAGTATTACGGTTTAGAATCCAAATTGAGCATGGCACTGTGACGGTGTAGAATAAATTCGTTGGCATCGACAAAATACAATCGACAAGGTTAGCTTCGAGAAGTTTCTTTCTAATTTCGGCTTCTTGACCGCCAGCAGAAAGTGAGCCGTTGGCGAGAATGATTGCGGCTTTGCCGGTGACGGATAATTTTGAAACCATGTGCTCGATCCAAGCATAGTTCGCATTGCCCTTTGGCGGAATACCGAATTTCCAGCGATAATCATTGGAGAGTTTTTCTTGGCCCCAATCGCTGAGGTTGAACGGCGGATTTGCCATCACAAAATCGGCTTTTAGATTTTTATGTAAATCTTCAGTAAAAGTGTCCGCCGCAAATTTGCCAAGATCGCCGTCGATCGAGCGGATGGCGAGATTCATCTTTGCTAATTTCCAAGTGGTTGGGTTTTTCTCTTGACCATAGATTGAAATATCGCGAGCGTTGCCTTGATGGCGTTGAATAAACTTCAGAGATTGCACAAACATTCCACCAGAGCCGCAGGCGGGATCATAGACACGGCCTTTGTATGGCTCGAGGATTTCGACCATTGTACGGACGAGACATGCTGGAGTATAAAATTCGCCGCCTTTTTGGAGCTCATTTGACGCAAATTCACCGAGAAAATATTCATAAATTCGTCCGAGTAAATCTTTCTCGGTCGCCTCTTTCGTTCCGATTTTGATATTCGTGAATAAATCAATGATTTCACCAAGGTTTACATTACGATTGTCCGGGTCATTATAGACTTTAAACAAAACGCCCTTTAAGGTTGGGTTTTCTTTTTCAATCGAGTCGAGGGCTTTGTCGAGAATTTCGCCAATATTATAATCTTTAGCGTGTTTAACGAGGTAGCTCCAGCGAGCATTTTCTGGGACAAAGAAAATATTGTCTTGGATATATGCGTCACGGTCTTCCTCAAACCCCAATCCTTCGGCTTTTAATTTCTCGTATTGTTCTTCGAAAGAGTCGGAAATATATTTAAGGAATATTAATCCGAGAATTAAAAATTTATAATTTGTTACCGAAATGCCACCACGCATTTTGTCGGCGGCCGCCCAAAGGGTCTTTTCAAGGTCTTTAATATTGCTCATAGTTGTAGGTTCCAATTACTCTTATGATTGTTTTTAAATAAAACCAGTTTTTACAAAAAGAATGCAGCCTTCTGGTGTGTCGGCTGGAACCTACAATTTTTCGCTTTACATCGCAAAGAAATCATAAGACCGACGCCTTTAAGGCTGCAGTCAAACTTCTTTGAGATGTAAAATAAAAATCTCAAATCAGCGATTTTAAAATTGTAAGTTCCAATTTGATTATACCATATTTGATAAATTTTTACCCGTCTTTGTCTCTATATTCTTTGAATTTAGATTAAAGAATATCACCGGTTTAATTGATGATAATACTTTTAAAATCTTGTATTTTTCAGTTGTCTGTGTTATAATGAAGATATATTCCGATGCGGGCGAATCAAACGGAGAGATACCAAAGATGGACCCGCTTTTTTGATTACTTTTGGCGCTTCTTGTATGCGATTTTATTCTTTATGCCGACATTATCTAAGAAATCAACATATTTTGGGGTGAAAATTCTGTATAGTGAAGATGTTGAGTGGCGGTTTGGCGATAGCAACTTGCAAAACCGATTTTTATTCACGAGATATTTAACCATTTTAAAATAATCGCCATCCCCAGACACCAGAATTACATTATCGAATTTTTCCCTATCCGCGATTTTGGACATAACCGAAAACACGATATCCGTATCTACGTTGCCTTTTTTCTTACCAATCATCGACTGGCTATGCTCTCGAAATACAAGTATAAAACCAGCTTCCTGAATTAATTCGTAAACGCTTTGATTGTCTTCATTTACTGCGCCAAGAAAATAGTACGCTTTTTCGACATCGTATTGCTCTTTGAGATAAACTCGAAATCTCTTTAAATCAACTTTCCAACCATGCGCATTGGTATTCATATAAAGATTTTGACCGTCAATGAAGGCTTGGTTATTCATTCTTTTTATTTTACCATATTTATCTCGTGAAAAATGAAAAAACGGCTAGGTTTATGTCGTTTTCTCGCCGCATATTTGAATCCTAAAATAGAAAGGCTCATCCGAGCCCAAGAACGGCGTTAATATTCAAATCATAACTCCCCTAGCAAACATACTAACCCACATCAGCATGCTATAATAATAGAAAATGGTCACATAAAGCGTGGCAGACAGGAGCCAATAAAATGAAAATAACAAAATTCACAGAATTAGTCGACAACGGCTTTGACGTAGAAATGCGCTACAATGGCAAAACTTATTGGGCCGCATGGTATGGCGACAATACGCAAGAAAAAGCTTTTTACGAAGCAGACACTAAAAATGCAATTATATTCACAAAAGCAGGAGAAATTCTAGATAAAGAATATGATGGCTTCAAAATTCGCAATATGATCGAATCGCTTGACGAAAATGAGGATATCGATTATTAGCAAATGAGAACTTCCTACCATCTGGGTTGCTAATGTTCTAGAATGTATTGCTTAGTTCTAGTGAGGTCGGGGAGTACGCTTTCTCGATACTATATTAATGGTCATCTCCGGCCGGTGTTGGGGGCGAGGGGGACGGTGAAGGCGGAAGTCCAGTCCGTGGCGGAGTGGTCTGAGACATCGGGCGTGGTTTCGGCTGAGAATTCTGTGCTTAAGTCGACCGAGGCGGATTCACCGCGACGAGAGTCGGAAAGAGGGACGAGGGTGAGGGTGTTTGCGATAGAGCGGTCGAGGTCGGCGAGAGTAATTTCGGTGTCGGCGGTGACACCGAGAATGGCGTCGTTTAGAATGACTAGAGTTTTTGTGCCGCCGGTTTTGAAACTGACTTTTGAGGCAGTGTCCGAGACGATTTCGACGCTGGTAATGCTGAGGCTCGGCAAAGTATTGTCGTAGGTTTCGTCCGCGTATTCTTCTTCAACTTGCGGAAGGCTGTCAAAACGTTCGATAATGGCGTCGGTCGAGGCTTCGAGTTCAATTTCGTCGGTGGCAGAGACGACTGCGCCACCAGTGGCCTCGGCGAGAGGTTGATAGGTTTCGAAATTGTATTCTGGAGTGAGAATGTAGAAATTGACTGGATCGATTTGTTGACTTAATTTTTTAACGTCATAGAAAGTGGTGCCGTCAAGATCGGGAGAGTGAAAACCGGCGTCGGTTAAAATGACGAGCGATTTAGTCGCGCCAAAACGCCAGTTGAGTTTTTTCATTACTTGAAATGAGGCCGAAAGTAGAGATTCGGGATCGTCGCCACCGCCTTCGACAGTGATAGCGTCAAGCCCAGCCGTAAAAGTCTCGAGCGTGCAAGTTTCAAAACTACATCTTTCAACTGGCGCGTAGCCGTCGGCGATGTCGCGATAGTCATAAAGCGCAACTCGCCCGCCAGCATTCAAAGTTTTTTCGGCAAGGCGCAAGGCTTCGTTGCGATATTTTGAAAATAGCCAAGACATTGAACCGGTGGAATCAATCAGAATTGCGGTGTCGTGGAGCGAAATATATTCATTCTTCAAATTGAACGCTTCGGTGATTTTGTTGAAAATAAGTTTGGAGGCGTCTTCGTAAATGCCATCGGTGGCGTAGGCGGTGTGGCTGCTGATGCTAAAATGCGAGCTACAGAAAATATCGTATTTATTGCACCAAGTGCCGATTTTGCCGGCGTATCCCGATGAAACATAGGGGCTGCGAGCGCCGAGCAGTCCGACGTAAGCGCGACAATCCGGCACATAAATGCGATATGCGGAAAGATTTTTGCCGCTACAGGCAGCGGGAAAACGTCCGGCGCCTTCGGGTAGATAGATTTTGGGGTCGCCGAAGAGCGCGGAGTAGATGACTTTGTCGGAATTGATTTTTGACAGAGCGGTAGGAACGACTAGGGCGCCTTGGGAATAGCCAGCGAAAACATATTTGGTGTTTTTGCAACTGCTAGTATTGACGGTTGAGACAAGTGAATTCACGCCAGCTTTGACGCTGTCGCCAAAAGCATAGGCGTCGCCACGACCGACGAAAGCGCCGATGGTGACGTCGAGATTTTCGACACCGACGCCGATGGCGGGATAGTCGAGGTCGTCGATTTCGTAGTTTAGGGTGCCGGTGTTTAATTTGGATTCCATGGCGGTTTTGAAAGCGATATAGTGGTCGGTATTGTATCGTTCCCCGCCCGAGCCGCGGACGAAAATGATTTTTAAGTCGGGGCAACCTTCGGCGTGAGCGAGTTCGAACGGGCGAGAATTAGCAATGAGAATTCCGCCGGAGATAATTGCGGACGCAAGGATTAAGTGCCTGATTTTGATTTTGTGAGTGTGGGTTTGGTATTTCAACCGAATTTTGTGCCAACATTTTTTTGCGACACTAGCTAGCGGTTGTGGGCGACTAACTCGTTTTGTTTGTGCAGTCATAAATAACTCCTTTAAGATTTGGGGCTATTTATGCACAACGCACACAAAAAATCAACCGCCAAATGCGAATTTTGCGAGCTTGAGCGTTTTGACCGATGGGGATTTGGGTTTAGTGTAACCGAGTAGACATTATTAACTCTCCGTGGTATTATTGCACTAATGACAGAGTGAGGCTTGAACGATTTTTATTATTTGTTCTAGGGAAAGACGATATACGAGAAATGCAAGTTTTTAGAAGATTTAATGATGGGAAGGATATAGTATGAAAAAATGTGTTGGGATTGTATCTTTGTCGAGTGGGGTGCTGGGCGAAGATTTCGTGAAGCACGAAGTTAGGTTGGTTGAAGAGCGTTTACAAAAGATCTTTGGTTTTAGCTTTAAATATATGAATAATGCTAAAAAAGGTGAAAAATATTTGGCCGAGCACCCTGAGGCTAAGGCTGCCGACTTAAAACAGGCGTTTTTAGATCCAGAAGTTGATATCATTTGGACGGTTTTAGGCGGCGACGATACTTTTCGCACCTTGCCATATTTAATGAACGAGGAATTTAAAGAAATTGTACAAAAAAATCCGAAACCATTCCTTGGTTTTTCTGATACGACCAATAATCATTTGATGCTTTATAAAATGGGGTTAAAAACTTTTTATGCGCCTTCGCTTTTTGCTGATATCGCTGAACTTGGCCCAGAGATTTTGCCATATACCAAAGAATGGCTGGATTTATTGTTTGCTGATACAAAAACCTCTATCACGGTCGAGCCGAGTCCGTTTTGGTATGAAGCTCGAGCCGATTTTAGCGAAAAACAGCTCGGGGTGGAGCGAATAAAGCATGAAGAAAAGCATGGTTTTGAATTTCTTTATGGTGGCGGTATAATTGAGGGCGAATTACTCGGTGGGTGCCTAGAAAGTTTGTCGGAAATGTTGACTGGCGGGCGGTATGATGACCAGCTTGAAATTTATGGAAAATACAATATTTTTCCGGCGCCGGCGGAATGGAAAAATAAAATTGCATTTATTGAAACTAGCGAGGAACGTCCTACCCCAGAAAAAGTTAGAAAAATGTTGGAAGCTTTAGAAAAACAGGGCATTTTTGAAGCGATTTCTGCGCTGATTATCGGTAAGCCTCAGGATGAGATTTATTATCATGAATATAAAGAAATCTACCAAAAGTTGGCAGAAAAATATTCTTTGCCGACAGTCTATAATCTAAATTTTGGGCATTCTTCTCCGCGTATGGTATTGCCGTATGGGCGAAAAATGCGGATTGATTTTGAGTGTCAAACAATAACTTTGCCGGAAGGGTTAGTGGGATAAAAAATTTTGGCTAAGGTGTGGTATAATGTAGTAAACAAGGAGAAAAAATGAAAGTATTGTGTGTCAATGCGGGGTCGTCGTCGTTAAAGTTTCAACTTTATGATATGCCGGCGGAGATTTCGATTATCAGTGGTTATGTGGAGAAAATTGGGGCGAAGGACAGTTTTTATACCATCAAGCACGAGGGCAAGAAAAACGAAGTGAAGCGAGAAATCAAGGATCACGCCGAGGCGGTAAAAGCGATGCTTGAGGAGCTTTTGAATTATGGCGTGGTGAAAGAGCTGGAGGAAATTCGCGGGGTAGGACACCGAGTGGTGCATGGGGGCGAAAAATATGCAAAATCGGTAGTGATTACTGACGAGGTAATTAAAGATATTGAGGAATTTACGAAGTTTGCGCCGCTACATCACCCTGGGAACTTGGCGGGCATTCGGGCGATGCAAAAGGCTTTGCCAGACGCGACGCAAGTGGCGGTGTTTGACACGGCATTTCACCAAACAATTCCGAAAGTGCAATATATGTATCCGGTGCCGATGGAGTGGTACGAAAAATACGGGGTGCGAAAATATGGTTTTCATGGAACAAGCCATAAATATATCACCGAGGTGATGCAGAAAAAACTCGGCAAAGAAGATGTGAATTTGATTGTGTGCCATGTCGGGTCGGGGGCGTCGATCACGGCAGTAAAAGACGGTAAAAGTTATGACACTACCATGGGGCTGACGCCACTAGATGGGCTGATGATGGGTACGCGGTCTGGTTCGATCGATCCATCGATTATCAAGTACATGATTGACGAGGCGGGCATGACTTATCACAAGGTCGATGAGGCGCTAAATAAAAAGTCGGGGCTGCTCGGGGTGTGCGGATTTAACGACAACCGCGACGTAGAAAATGCGATCGCGGAAGGCGACGAGAATGCGCGACTGGCACTAGATATGTATGTGGACCGGATTGTGCGCTACATTGCAGAGTACTACTTGGAGCTAAGCGGCAAAGTGGATGCAATTGTGTTTACGGCCGGTGTGCTAGAAAACGGGGCGGAGACGAGAGAGTCAATTATCGAGGGGTTGGCGCCGCTAGGAGTGAAAGTCAACACCGAGGTGAATAACGCAATTGCGAGCTTCAAGGAAATTACGAGCGGGATTATCACAACTGAGGATTCGACCATTCCGGTTTATGTCGAGCCGACCAACGAAGAAGTGATGATTATTCGCGACGCATATAAGCTTTGCCGATAACTGCTTTCGCCTCGTGCTATAATATAATTATGGACGTCAATGAACTGATTGGAGATTTTTTGGAGCATCTCGAAGTCGAGAGCGGGAGAAGCAAAAAGACGATTGCAAACTATGAATTGTATTTAGTGCGGTTTTATGAACTGGCGGAGGAGATTTTGGGCAAAAGTGGGGTGAAGCCTGCTGAAATTACGCAAGAATTATTACGAAAATATCGGTTAAAACTCAATCGGTATGGGTCGGAAAACGGGAATGACGATTTAAAGACAATTACGCAAGCGTATCATTTGATTGCCCTTAGGGGATTTTTGAAATATTTGGCGCGGCGCGGAATTAAGTCGCTAGACCCGTCGCTGGTGGATTTGCCACATGTGATTCGGAAGCAAGTGACGTTTTTGCATTATGACGAAGTGGAAGATATGTTGAACGAAATTGACACTTCGACGGAGTCGGGGTTGCGCGATCGGGCGATTATTGAGCTGTTATATTCGGGCGGATTGCGAGTGTCGGAACTGGTGGGACTAAATCGGGATTCGATTAATTTGGAACGGCGCGAGTTTGTGGTGCGCGGGAAAGGCTCAAAAGACCGGCCGATTTTTATTTCGGAAACTTGCGCGGACCGAGTGCGAGATTATCTTGATGCGCGAACTGATTCCCTGCCGGCGCTGTTTTTGAACAACTCGCGGAATTTACAAGCGGTAGATACTTCGGGCAATTATCGACGAATGACAGCGCGATCAGTGGAGCGAATTGTAGAAAAATATGCGCGACTGGCGGGGATTACGAAACATGTTTCGCCCCATACTTTGCGCCATTCGTTTGCGACAGATCTTTTGATGAACGGGGCGGACCTCAGGTCGGTACAGTCAATGCTCGGGCATGCGGACATCTCGACCACGCAGATTTATACGCACGTAACCGATGCCCATCTCAAAGAAATTCATGACAAGTTCCATACAGAAACAAAAGAAGATTAGTGTTTTTTATGTGCGAGACTAGATGGCAAGTAGCTAGGCTGAGGTAAAAGTCGGCGGGCTAGTAATTGCGTTCAGCGGTCGTAGAGCAAGTGTTGCGATCGATAAGTTTGCCATCTTCGTAGGAAAAGACATTCCAATACATACAGTTAGTTTTATCGGTGGAATGGTAGACTTTGGTGCCGAGTTCGGGGCCGGAAACAGTAATGGTGATGTCGTTGTAGATATAATAGTTTTTAGTGAAGTTCTTAATGGAATAATAGTAGGCACGACCACCAACGGTATCGATGGTGAAAGTTTCGTCATAGCGGGAGTTGATAGCGGCGCGACCATCGTGGTCGAGAGTGGCAAGCGTATGGGTGACACCGTTGACGGTTTCGGTGGGAGATTTCTTGCCAAAATAACAACTAAAGTTGTTGCCGCTAAAGGTGGTGCCATGGATATAAGTATCATAATCGTTATTAGTGGTCCAAGAGGCTTTAATGGTGATAGTTTCGCCGTGTTCGTTCCAGACGGCATAGAGGTTGAGGGTGCGGCCGCTACCCGAGAAGAGGCTAGCTGGAAAATTGGTGCCGGTTGGGAAATTGTAATCTAGGGCGAAGAATTTGTCGCTGGGGCAGGACGCAGTAACGCCGACCGCTACAGTACACCAACCTCGCAATGTGTAGCCCGAGGCGGTGGGGCGAGCGGATTTGTCTTTGGTGACGAGTTGACAACCAGTATCCTGATAGCAAGTTTGGTCGGCAGGAGTGATGACTCCACTACTGCTGGGATAAGGATAGTTGAGATTGTATTTGATGGTATATTTGCGGTGTTCCCAAGCGGGGTAGAGTTGGTAGTATTTCGAGGTGCCAGAGTCGGGGTTAGTGATGGTGGTGTTGGGCGAGAAAGTTTCGCCAGTGGTTAAATCTTGCCATTTGAAATCGTAGCCGAGAATGCTGTCAACATTGCGGACAGTAACTTTGCGGGCTGGACCTTGGGAAGTGAAAGTTTTGGTCAGATTCGGGTCGGTGTTGCCGTAATCGACCGGCCAGGAACCGAATTTTTTAGAATAATGGTAGTCGACTTTAATCGTGCCACCATTTTGCATAACATCGGGGTCGTAGAGGCGGATGACGGTCGAGATGGCGGAGGGCTGGCTGGAGGAGCTGGTGGTGTTCCAGCAAGTGCGAATATAAAAATCATAGTAGGCGGATTCTTGCGAGGCGAGACCGTCGGTGATATCGACAACGTTAGTGGTACGAGCGTCTTTGACGGCGATGATGAAAATGCCTTCGGCACGGTAGAGGTCGGTGTAATCGTCATCGTTGACCGAGATGCCTTGACTAGAACTGGTGTCGGAGGCAGTGGCACCGACATAAATGAGGCGTGGATTGACCGAGGCGACTTTGAGCTTGTCGCTGCCACTAATAAAGACATCGTCAACGGTGGCCGTGGTGAGGTCGCTAAGTTTTTTGGTGTTTAGAATAAACATGTGGTCTTTAGCGTAAGAATCGTCGCTATATAAGTCGGAGCAGGAAGAGGGGGTGTAGTTTAAAATTTCTTCGGCCTTGGTGCCGGCAGCGTCGATATCTATGGCTTTGCTGGTGATTTTGCGCCAGAGAGCGGCGTAGGCGTTGTCTTCGGTGTTGTTGCGATTGGTGGAATAGGCGGTTTGGATAAAACGGAGAGCCTCGGCTTGGGTGTCGATTTCTTCGCGGGCAAGGGTGGTTTCGAGTGCGGACTGAGCGCCAGAAGTGCTACTGGTTAAGACTGCGGTGACGGCGATGGCAACCATGGAAAAAATACCAATAGCAAGCGCGACTTCAACGAGAGTGTCGCCGGATTTGTGCGTGCGTTGGTGGTTATTAGTGAGACGACAAAAACGGTGCCGTTGTGAGCCTTTGATACTTGCTTCCCTACCCACGCGTCTATGCATAAGCTTATTATAACATGTTAAAGTAGGTTTTGGAAGAAATCGGCGAAGGCAAAAACAAGAATAAAGGCAGCGACCAGAAAGGGGCCGAAGTGAAGTTTTAGGGCGAGGGTGTTGGTGGATTTGGAGAAGTTGGGGGTGGCTGAGTTGGGGGCGGGACTATGAGTGGAGGTGGAGTTAGTGGTGGATTTTCTGGATTTTTTGGGGAGCCTCAGAAGATGAGGGAGGGCATAGAGACAGGCGAGAAAATTGGCGAAAAAGAGGACAAGGAGAGCTAGAAACGGGTCGGCGAGAGCGAGGGCAATGGCAAGAGCGAGTAGCCAGTCGCCGTCGCCGACCCAGTTGCCGCGGCTGAATTTATAGAGAGCGTAGTAGAGACCTGGGAGAATAAGAATAGCGGCTAGCAGGGGTAGGATAAAGTTTTCGAGAGTGAGGCTAGCAACGGAAAAGCTGGCCCATACTCTCAGGGTTAAGAGAATTATAGCACAGATTATCGAAATTGTCAAGGCGATGGTCGGGAGCTCGCCGTAGAGAGCGTCGTAAATCGCAAGGAACAGAAGAGTAAGAACGAGCAGAAAAAGTACAATCAGAAGCGGAATAATAAAGGCGGGGGCGGAAGTGGTTAGGGTGGCGAAGTTGGTCGTTGTGGCAAAAGTAAGCGGGTCAGAGGCGAGGGGCGTGGCGGTCAGTATGGGGATAAAGGTAAAGCCGAGGAGAAGAAAGGTGAGGGCAGAAAAAAGTTCAGACAGAAATTCGGCGGGGCCGATTGGGGCGTGGCAGTAGCGACAACGCCCCCCAAGGGTAAGCCAAGAAATGAGTGGTAAATTGTCATACCAAGCGAGTTGATGTTTACAGGAAAGGCAGACGGAGCGAGAACCGAGGGGCTTTTTTCCCTGCTCTCTATGCCGCAGACGGCGGGCGGTGCAACACA
This sequence comes from bacterium, assembly GCA_963637115.1. Lineage (GTDB taxonomy): Bacteria > Patescibacteriota > Saccharimonadia > Saccharimonadales > Saccharimonadaceae > Nanosyncoccus. The sequence continues at coordinate 257,008 of CAVHLO010000001.1, forward strand.
AAAACGAGCCAAAACAGGCGCCGAGAATGAATAAAAAGATTAGAAACACAACCGACATATTGTTATTTTAGCATAAATACTTTATAATGAGGATATGAAAAAGGGCGTTTTGGGAAGCGACTTAAGTGGCAGGGGTAGGCGACTAGGTGGATCAAGAGGACTAGGTGGACTGGGTAACACTAAAACACGGCGAAGGTGGGGGTTTACGATTATTGAGGTGTCGCTGGTGGTGGGGGTTGCGGGATTGATTTTTTTGGTGGTAATGATTGGGCTGCCGGCAGTACAGAGAACACAAAGGGACTCGCAGCGAAAGGAACAAATCACGGAGATGCTGGCGGAGCTGAAAAATTATCAGACGAATAATCGAGGGGCGCTGCCGACTGGGACGGGGACGGTGAATTATAATGCAGAGGCGAGCGGGACGACTTGGGCGGGGTTTTATCATAATTTTCTGGGGGAAAATTTTCGGGACCCGAACGGGCCACAGTATGTACTGAGGGTGGTGAGGTGCGACAATACGAATGGGACGCAGTGCGCGACCGAAACGGGGCTTACTAATCTTGCGGCGGCGGAATTTCCGAATGGGTATATGATTTATGTGGTGATTGGGGCGCGATGCGACGGAGCGACGGCGGTGGGGGCGGAAAATCCGCGAAAAGTGGCGGCGACGTATAAGCTCGAGGGGGGTGGCGTGGTGTGTAGTAATACTTAAAAAATTAAGCTGATTTTCAGCCAAAGTGCTCTTGCTTTTTTTGTTTTTCTTGATATGATTAAATAAAGGCGTGTCGCGTGATATGGCATTATGCGACACCGTAAGCTAATAAGAAAGGCGAATATGAAAAAACAACATCAAACTAAAGGGTTTACGATTATCGAGGTCGTGTTGGTGCTCGCGATTGCGGGTCTAATCTTCCTCATGGTCTTTATCGCTCTGCCGGCATTGCAGCGTTCACAGCGTGATACGCAACGGCGAGATGATATGGCGAGGTTTTCGTCGCAGTTGTCTCAATATCAGGCGAATAATAACGGTAACGTACCTAGCTCAACCACGACTGCTTGGAATACATTCCTGACGGATTATTTGAAGGCTGGTGGTGATAGTTTTGCGGACCCGTCTGGTAATGATTATGCAGTAACTGGGTTCCTAAAGTGTACCAGCGCTAGCACCTGTGTCCAGAAGAGTACCTCGGGTGACAAACTTGGTTCGATCTATGTATATTCGAATGCGACCTGTAACGGTGAAACACCAGCATATCTTCAGGGTGATCGCAAAATTGCCTTTACTTTGAAGCTAGAAGGTGCGGGTATTTACTGCGGGCATAACTAATAGCCTCTTTGCATAGCAAAATCACCTCTTCGGAGGTGATTTTTTGTGATTAGACCGAGACGGAGTTCACGAGCGAGTAAATCGGGAGGAGAGTTCCGCCGACGACTACGCCGATGAGGGCGGCCATGATAACCATGAGGATAGGTTCAATCATGGTGGAGATGTTATTAATTTGTTCGTCAAGTTCGTTTTCGTAAACTTGGGCGGCTTTGCCGAGCATTTCGTCGATTTGGCCGGATTCTTCGCCGATGGAGGCCATTTGGGGGACGAGCGGGAGCATATATTCCCTGTCGCGCAGAGATTCGGAAAGGGCTTTGCCGCCTTTGATGATTCCGAGAGATTTAGAATATTCCTCTTCGACGACGGTGTTGGAGACGGCGTCGATAGCGATAGTGATAGAATCAAGCATTGGCACGCCAGTGGCGAGCATCATTTCGGCGGTGCGGGCGAAGCGCGAGACGTAAAGTTTGCGGAAGAGGGCACCGAATAGCGGCATATCGATTTTGATAGTATCGGCGATTTTGCGCCCCAGAGGAGTGCGTTTGACGCCATACCAGCAGCCGACGGCGATGCCCATAATAATCATAGCGACCAGCCACCAAAACTGACCGAAGAAGTCGGTGATACCGACGAGAAATTGAGTGAGCCCCGGCAGAGTTTCGCCCATGTCTTCGTAGAGATTTTTGACTTGCGGAACGACCATAATCATCATAAAAGCTAGCACGCCGATAATAACGACCAGAATAATGGCGGGATAGACTAGGGCGCCTCGAATTTTGCTCATCATGGCGGCGTCTTTTTCTTCTTGGTCGGCGAGGCGTTTTAAGGCGAGATCCAAGGTGCCGGAAGTTTCGCCAGCCTGAATGAGGGCGAGATAGACGCCATTAAAGACATCGGGGTATTTAGCAAAAGCTTCGTGGAGCGGGTTGCCAGCTTCAACGTAAATCAGGATTTCTTCGACGATAGTTTTCATGGCTTTGGCTTCGGTCTGTTCGGCGACAGTACGCAGGCTAGTAGCAAGAGGGAGACCAGCGCCGATAAGGGTCGCGAGCTGGCGAGTGAACATGACACGGTCTTTGGCGGTGATGCGACCTTTGCCACCGAATAACCCGTTCCCTTCTTCGGTGATAGACTGCGGAATGTAGCCTTGGTCAAGCAATAAATGACCGGCGATCTGTTCGGTTTCGGCAGATATATTGCCCTTGACAACCTTGCCAGTGCTTTTTTCCTTGGCTTTATAAGTGAACCTACGCACGATCTAGCCTTTCACGATCCGATTAAGTTCGTTGATATCGACAGCGTATTCGCGAGCGTTTTCGTAAGTAATCACGCCTGTTTGAACGAGTTTGGCAAGAGTGCGATCCATGGTTTGCATGCCTTGGTCGGCGCCGGTTTGAATAGCGTTGTCAATTTGATGAGTCTTGCCGTCGCGAATTAAAGCGCGGATAGCGGAGTTGGCGACCATGATTTCGGCTGCAACCACGCGACCGCCACCGATGGCCGGCACGAGACGCTGAGCGCAAATAGCCATGAGAATGTTCGAAAGTTGTGAACGGACTTGGGGCTGTTGGTGGGACGGGAAAACATCGATCATGCGGTCGATACTTTGGGCAGCAGAGTTGGTGTGGAGGGTGGCAAAAACTAAATGCCCAGTTTCGGCGATAGTAATTGCCGCCTGAATGGTTTCGAGATCACGCATCTCACCGATTAAGACTACGTCTGGGTCTTCGCGCAGAGCGGAACGGAGGGCGGCGGCGAAACTGAAAGTATCATAGTGGACTTCGCGCTGGGCGATGACAGAACGGATGGAACGATGAGTAAATTCAATCGGGTCTTCGATAGTGATAATGTGGGTGGATTTTTCGTTGTTAATTTTGTTGACGAGGGCGGCCAGAGTGGTAGATTTGCCGGAGCCGGTCGGACCGGTGACGAGCACTAAGCCGCGTGGAAAATCGGCGAAAGTTTCGACAATAGCCGGCATACCGAGGTCATTGATGTTTTTGATGACGTTCGGAATGAGCCGAAAAGCTGCGGCGAGTTTACCTCGTTCATGAAAAGCATTAACCCGGAAGCGAGCAATGTCGCCAAAGGCGAAAGAATAATCGAATTCTTTGTCTTTGATGAGGATTTTGCGTTGTTCGTCGTCGAGAGTTGCAAAAATGAGATTTTTGACTGCGTCCTCGTTCAGGGCGGAAATGCCTGCGACTGGGGTCAAGGCGCCATCGACGCGCAGAATGGGAGGCAAACCATATTGGATATGCAAATCCGAGGCGTTGCGACGGACGCATTCCTCGAGTAAGTTTTCGATTTTTGGTGTAGTTATTGTCTGCCCACTATTTTCCATATTACCTCCATTATAACACAACCATTATGATAAATCACTGGCTACGCGGTTAACTTCCTCCATACTAGTAATGCCAGCTAGAACTTTTAAGATACCGTCCTGACGCATGGTAATCGTGCCCTTTTCTTTGGCGAGACGCATAATTTCGGACGCAGTGGAATGATCGACGATTTTTTTCTGAATGTCTTCATCAACGACGATAGTTTCGTAAAGACCGGCGCGACCTTTGTAGCCGCCTGGGGTTTCTTTGGTTTCCATACCTTTGGCGAGCATGTAATAATTATCGTTTCTAATGGGCAAACCTGGGTAGCCAAGGTCCTGACTAATCGAGGCGGCTTCCTCTTTGTTTTTGGGAAGTAAATCGCCGACAATGCTGTTGATGCCTTTGGTTTCGACCTCGGAAGATTTATACATTTCGCGTTTTTCAGTAATTCGGCGGACTAGGCGCTGACCGATGACGACATTCAGAGTGCTGGCGAGGAGAAACGGTTCGATGCCCATGTCGAGCAAACGCGGAAGAATACCGGCGGCAGAGTTGGTGTGGAGGGTGCTAAAAACTAAGTGGCCAGTCAGAGCGGCCTGAATGGCGAGGCCGGCAGTTTCGGAATCGCGGATTTCCCCAACCATGACTACGTCAGGGTCTTGGCGGAGAATACTGCGGAGACCGTTCGCAAAAGTGAGGCCAGCATCAACATTGACTTGGATCTGATTGACGCCGTCCATTTTGTATTCGACTGGGTCTTCGAGAGTGACAATGTTGATTTCTTCGGATTTGATTTGTTGAATTAAGGCATAAAGCGTAGTAGATTTACCCGAACCGGTCGGACCAGAAGTCAAAATCATGCCGTTAGGCTTTTTAATGCCATCTAGAACGTCACGCAAGGCTCGACCGGACATACCCATTTTGGAGATATCCATCGAGGCAGACTTTTTGTCGAGCAAACGAATGACAACTTGTTCGCCCCAAGTGACGGGAGAAATGGCAATACGTAAATCGATTTCTTGGCCGTCGACGATAACGGTGAATTGACCGTCCTGCGGAATACGGTGTTCGTCAATTTTAAGCGAGGCGAGGATTTTGATACGCGAAACGAGAGCTGGAGCGACGCTTTTGGGCAGTTCCATAATTTTGCGCAACACACCGTCGATACGACAACGAATGATGAGAGATTTTTCGAGTGGTTCGATATGAATATCCGAGGCTTTGGTTTTGGCGGAATAACTTAGAATCGTGGTAAGGGCCTTTGAAATCGGGGAGTCTTCGACGATGGTTTTGGCGTTGCTTTTGGTGGCTTCGTCGGTCGAGGTGTCGGCGCCGCTGACTGCCTCGCGGACGCTAGAAATATCGCCATGGAATTGGGCGAGAACTTCTTCAATTCCCTGCTCGGAAGACATCCAGATGCGAATGGGGCGGTTAACTAAATTGGAAAGATAATCTGTGGTCTGGACGTTGGTGACGTCAACCATGGCGACGTTTAGCATGCCGTCTTTTTCGCCAAGAGCAACGGCATGGACGCGTTTCGAGGCATCGCCTGGGATACGGGCGAGAGTCTCTTGGTCGATGGTGATGTTTTTGAGTTCGACATAAGGCACGCCGATAATGGCAGCGGTGGCACGGGCGACCATTTCGGAATTGATGAGATTGCGATTAATTAGTTCGGCAAGCAAAGATTTGTTTTCGGCAGCGAATTGCTGCTCGACTTCGGAAACCAGCCGACGATCAGCAAGCCCCTCACTAAGAAGGAGCTCGACAATTCGAACTTCGGCATCTTTGGTAAGCAAAGCCATTAAGAATTCTCCTGCGAGCTGTCGGAGTCGGAATTTGCGTCGTCGGTATCAGTGGCGGTGCTGGAGTCGGTGCTAGTGTCAGTACTAGTTTGGACGTCGTCGCTGCCGATGTAGATTTCTACAGTCGGATTGAGCGATTTGTAATTGAAAATATTTTGGTCAGGCTCGGCAAGGTCGGCAGTAACTTCGGTTTCGACGGTTTTGACGCTGACGGACTCGATTTCGCCAATGAATAGACCAGTAACAAAGTAGGCGATAATAACTCCGGCAATAGCGGCAACGATAGTAGTGGCGAGTTCGGCTTTAGCGGATTTCATGATTTAATTACCTCCTTTGCTAGTTGTGGCGCTGTCGGGGCTAACCGTGCTGGTAGTCTCGGCAATGTTGGAACGGTTCATGTAATAAGCGGTGGCTTGGAACTGTAGGCTGATGGCGCTGTCGCTATTCCATTCGATACTGGCGCGAGTGATATTGAATTCGCGGATAGAGCGTTCAATATTGGTTAGGGCTTTAATAGTGGTGCCGAAATCGGCCTCGATTTTGGAGCTAACGGAGATTTCGTTGAGATTTGGAGCGAGGTCTGAGGCTTCGATGGAGCCCGAGGAGCTAATAGATTCTGGTTCCCAGTTGGCGGTTAGGTATAACTTGTTCAAGCTGGCAAGTAAAGCTTCCTCGTTTTTGTAGGCTGGGAGAGCATCAGGAATGACGCGGAGAGCCGAACAACTTTTGATTAAAGTAGAGGCGGCTTGGAGTTCGGAGGCGCCACGGGCGTCGGAATAGAGCTTATTTAATTCTTTGTAGGTGTAGTTTTTGCTGGTGCTGGGGTTGATGCAGCTAGTACTACTTTCTTTAGGCACAGAATCGAGGGCTTCACTGGCGGCGAGGTTTTGCAAGATGTTGGCGCGGAGAGTGCCACTGATTTCGGAGACTTCGATAGAATCGGGTGAACAATTTTTGAGTTCTTCTTCGGAATAGACTGCGCCTGATGGAGCCTTGCAGACGCCAGAGTTTTTGATTAAATTCGAATAGTCCGTGATAGACTCGTCTTCCGCCATGATAACTTTGGCGTTGAAGGAAATTTGGTCGATAAAATGAGCAGTGAGGGCAACAGCGACACCGAGGAGTACAGAGGCGCCGAGCACCGCTAGCAACATGAATTGTTGGGCTTCTGAGATTTTGGCGCGTTTGCCGATAGCGACTTCTTTAGCCATATTATTGTCCTCCATTCGTATTATTATTACCGTTGGAATTGTCGGTATTAGTGCTACAGTCGACATCGTCCGCGGCACAGGCAGTGGCGGGAGCGCTAAACATGGCCTGAACTTGGAGATAGGAGTCGGTGACATTGTGGCGACCGGCAGGAGCGACGGCGAGCATATGAGTGTTAGTGAATTGATAGGCTTCGGGGGCGATTAAAATCGTAGCCGAAAAGCGAAGGACGAGTTGTTCGTTGGCATCGCGACCGTTGGTGGCTTCGGAAACAGTGATACCTTCGGAACTGCCGCCTGGAACGAGCGCGCATTCGTCATTGGTTTTGGTCCAAGTGATGGAATTGTTAGTTTTGGTGCCAGAATATGAGGTGCAGGCACTCTCGAAGTGGGCAACATTAGAGATTGCTCCGTCTAGCGAGATCTGGGCCTCGGACGAACTGGGGTTTTCTTTGTACCATTCTGGTTGCGGAGTGCGCCAGATGCGGACGACTTTTTGACCTTCGTAATCTTCGAGAGTGTAGTCGGATTCGGGGTTATAGTTGTCGCTTGCGGAAGCTGGGGCGCAACCTTCGCCGTTAATAGTCCAGAGAGCGTAAATACTATTGGTTTCGGTGGAAACGAGACCGCGCTTGGTGGTGTCGGTGAAAATTGCACCGTCAGAACCGGATTCTATCATACAATAGGCCGGAATGCTATCGCCGTTTTTGTCAACATAAGTGCCGTAGTCGTAGCGCATTTCGTCCATGCTTTTGCGGAAGGCCTCGAGAACGGCAAAGTCGATAAACGGAGCAGTGCCAGAGTTTGCCTGGGCGTCAAAGGTGAAAGTCGGCTGGCCGTCGGATAAGTCGACGTCTAGGTTGGAAAGAGTAATCGTGTCAGCGCCGGTCGGGAGAAAAGCCGAAAGGATATTGAAAGTACGCGACAGGACGGTTTTTTGGTTGGTGATAGTGCTGATACCATCGATTTGATCTTTGATGGTGAGGAAATCGGAAAGATCGGAGTAAGAATTAAGTTTTTCGGAAAGGGCGTCGATGGAGTTTTTCTTGTTGCTAATAGCGATTTGTTGTCCGCCAGCGGTAAGGCCAAAAATCAAGGTAATGCCAATGCTCGCTGAGGCAACCACAATACAGATGAAGAAAATTAGGTTACGCAGTTTTAGGGTTTTGATCATCTCGTTTTTGATATCGGGAACGAGATTGATTTCGCGATGAGTTTTGCGCCCAGATTTGGCCGGGGAAAGTTTTTTGATGATATCAGACAGGTGATATTCTTTAGCCATTAGTCATTACTCCTTTCTGATAACCCAATAGCGACCGCAAATTCGCTAGCCACAGGGGCGAGAACGCGTTGTTGGTCGGGGGTGCAACGGACGAGTTGCCAAGGATTGCCCTGGATGGTCGGGGTGTTGGTTCTGGCTTCGACAAATTCCGAAAATAGCGGGATGATGCCAGCATAGCCCGAAAGAACGATGCCGCCGACTTTGCCGGAGAGGTATTTGGTTTGGAAAAAGCGAACAGATTTGGCAAGTTCAGAAGCGAAACTGTTAAGATAGGTGTTTAGGACTTTGAAAACTTGACCTTCGACTTGGTTTTGATCGAGACCGAATTTCAAGATGAATTGGCGAGCCTGATCCTCGCGGACATTTAGGCTGTTCGCGACGGCTTTAGATAAAACGGAAATTCCGCCTGGGATAGAACGAACTAGACGTGGCATATCTTTATAGTTAATTGCAAGGTCGGTAGAACTTTCGCCGAAATCGACCACCAAAATTGCATCCATAGCACCTGGAGTGTTAAGCGCGCGAGCCATAGCTAGTGGTTCTGGTTCCATGGCGATAATATTCAAACCAGTTTTTTCAATCATTTCCATGGTAGATTCGGCGTATTCTTTGGCGACGGAGCTAATGAGGATTTCGGTTTTGGCTGGATTATTTGGGGAGAGCCCGAGAATGACATAGTCAGCCTTGGCGTCGTTTAGAGCCATCGGAACATATTTATCGAGTTCGTATTTGAAAGATTTTTTGAGCTCTTTTTCTGGCACGGTGTCAGTTTCGACGATACTAGTGAAGGTCTTGTTCGCAGGAAGACCGATAGCAACGTTTTTGGTTTTGATGCCAGCTTGATTGACGGCACCCATAATCGCCTCGCCAAGTCGTTTCTTGCCGAGGTCAGAAGAATCTTGTGTTAAACGAGGGTCGATTGGCACATAAGCGAAGCGTTGCAAAGTCCAACCTTTCTGGATGTTGCCAGAAAGTTGCACGATTCGCATCGAGTTCGTCCCTATGTCTAGGGAGAAGAAGTCGCCCACACCATGCAGTAAGTTCATGTTTATTATTATAAACAGTTATGGTTTATTTTTCAAGAGCTAAATGATAAAATCTTTCGCGATTTCCGGTTTTGCCTTTTAGGTCGTTGTCGCGTTTGTTAATAATTACAAAGCCATTTTGCTTTAGCCATTGTTCGAAGTCCTTGATGATTTCGCGGCGGAGTTTTTCGTTTTTGACGACTCCCTTTGTTAGTTGCTCAGGTTTAGCTTCGAATTGGGGCTTTAACATCACTAAGAAGTCCGTATTGCTACGTGCTAGGTTTATTTTAGCATACTTTAGGATTTTTGTCAAGCTGATGAACGAGACGTCCGCCAAAATAATGTCTATTCCTCGAGGTGCTAAGCTACCACAAAAGTAGTAATCGAAGATATCTGTTTTTTCGTGTAGTTCGACTCGGGGGTCGAAGCGGAGGGGACGTTTCATTTGGTTGGTTCCCTTTTCGACAGCGATGACTTTTTTGGCGCCACGCTCCAGAGCGTATTCGGTGAAACCGCCAGTGGAGGAGCCGATATCGAGAACGATTTTGTCGCGGAAATCAAAATTAAAGGCGCTGGCGGCACCTTTAATTTTGTAATAACCTCTATTTTTTTCGTTCACGATATGCGCCAGTTTCTGTATCGATAGACACAATGTCGCCTTCTTTGATGAAGGCCGGAACTTTGACCACGACGCCAGTTTCGAGCGTAGCGTCTTTCATCACGGAGCTGGTAGTATCGCCCTTGACGACGCTTTCGGTGTAGGTGACGGTGAGCCAGAGATTTTTCGGAAGCTGGAGGTTAATGGGAGTGCCATTATAGAATTGGATTTCCATTTCGTCACCATCTTTCATATAATCTTTGGAATCGCCGACTAGGTCAGCGCCGAGTTCGTATTGTTCGAAACTTTCTGGGTCCATGAAATAGAACTTTTCGTCGTCTTTGTAGAGATATTGAACTTTGCGGTTCGTGACTTCGGCAGGTTCGATTTTTTCTTGGCCTTTGAAAGTTTTGGGGAGCAAAGCGCCAGAGATAAGGTTTTTGACCTTGACGTTGACGATTGAGCCGCCCCGCCCCATAACTTTTTGTGAATATTCTACCACCTTATACGGTTGGCCGTCTAAGGTAATCAAGGTGTTTTTCTTGAGATCGGTTGGTCCGTACATGTAATTCTCCTTTAGTTAGCAATGAATGGCAAAAGAGCCAAGTGGCGCGCGCGCTTGATGGCGACAGCGAGTTGACGCTGCTGCTTAGCGGAAAGACCGGTTTTGCTCATCGGTTCAATCCGACCGTAGACATCAAGATAGCGTTGCAAAGACTTGACGTCGCGGTAATTAAAATAGAGATTTGGGTCACTTTTAACTTTTTTCATAATTTTCTCCTTCGGTTTTATAATTAGAATGGGACATCACTGAGGTCGATTTCAGTTTCGCCGCCAGCTAAGTCGTCTGCTCCAGAGGCTGGAGACGCTTCGGCACTAGCGGGGGCGCTGTAGCTGGAACCGTAGTTAGAGTTGTCGCCGTTTGCATTAGGGGCTGAGCCTAAAAAGTTGAAATCATCGACAACGATCTCAACACGGGAGCGTTTTTGCCCAGTGTTTTTGTCTTCCCAAGAACGTTGCTCGAGACGCCCGCAGATGAGAACGCTAGAGCCTTTTTTGGCGTATTGTGCGATAGTTTCGCCTGTTTTTCCCCAGGCGGAGCAGTCGAAAAAGGATACGTTTTCGCGTTGGGTGCCAGAACCGTCTTTGTAGGTACGGTTGACAGCAACAGAGAAGCTACAAACATTGGCGCCGCTCGGAGTAGCCCGCATTTCGGGGTCGCGAGTTAAGTTGCCGGTGATGATAGCTTTGGAAAATCCGCGCATGGTTAGTTCTCCTCTTTGTCCTTAGTTTCGTCGTCGGTTTTGGCCTTTTCGGCGTGCTCGGCACGGCGCGAAGCATATTTGGCTTGGCGCGGGTCGGTTTTGACTAGGAGATAGCGCAAAATTTCGTCGGAAATGTTGAACACATTCGAGATTTTTTGCGGAGCTTCCGAGTCGAGTTGTAATTCGAAGAAGTAATAAATTCCGAAAGCCTGCTTTTTGATTTCGTAGCAGAGACGTTTCTTGCCGTCGGACTCTTCTTTGATAATTTTGGCGCCGCTAGTCTCGAGAATTTTCTTGACTTTGTCGAGCGCAGGATCGAGATTCATCTCGAGATCGGGATGAAACACGATGGTGAGTTCGTAATCTTTCATAAAACTCCTTTGGTTAAAGCAAGTGCCGTTCTCTGTTTTCGTTTGGTTTCGCGTGTTTGCCACGAAAACAGGTTGACGCAGTTGCTGAGCTGATATTGAGGTAATTGTAGCATACGGGAGAGAAAAAGTCAATGGGCAATAGAGGTTAATTGCGATAGTTAACATCAGCGGCAGTGCGGACATAGTAGGTAAAGGTATCAGGAGAAATGCCGAGAGATTTAATTGCATCTCTTGCTTCTTCTATATATGTCGCCTTGGTTTGATCGTCGTTGTCATAAGTGACCGAAGGAGAAATAATTACCGTACCTGCACCGTTAGGATTAAGATAAGGAGAGAAATAATCAAAATAAAAATAGTTTAACATGCTGGAAACTATCTTTTGACGCGAGGAATAATCTGCGGACTCATGGCAGTCAAAATTAGGGTAGATTTTCTCAGAATTTTCATCGAGACAGAGGATGGAATATGGTTTAGCGACATCTGTCGAACTGTATTCGACAGCGTTGATGGCATCCTTATTGTCTGGATATTCTAAAATGATTTCATAAGATTGTTTAAGATCGGGAATATCAATAATCGCTCTGACATAGTTAGTCTTGTATTTTTCAAAATGCTGGGTTTTGATAGAGCCGTCGCGGAAATAAGCGGAGGCTTGACTTTTGGAGACGGTATCACTTTTTGTGTTATCAAGTATGGTATCCAAAAGCGCCCACTCGATTATTTCAGTCCAGCCTGAATAATCTTCTGGTATAGCGTCGGTAGCGTTGATGATTTTAGCGGATGGTCCTTGACTAGGACTGTTTTTGATTTCGTCAGTATGAAAAAACTTCGCAATAGATATAATTGCCAGAATGATTACTATGGCCTGGATGCCTAAAAAGATAATCGTGGATAGTTTTACGCGAGGTTTGAATTGTTCTTGGCTATAGTTTTCCATATTTCCTCTAGTTATTTATAATTTCATTTATTTTAGTGCTATTTAAACTGTCTGCAAAATAGGCAAATTTATAAATTCCGTCATCGAAAGTTTTGTTAGTGTAGACTCTGCCGTTGCCGTTGCCGTCAACATAACCGTCGGTCCAGCCTGGATAGGCAGCTTCAATCGTGATATAGGTTCCGTCGCTGTTTACACCTACAACTACTCCGGTATGTTGTCCACTGGTTTTGGAAAAAACCGCCCAAGCTTTAGGTTCATCGCCACTAGTAGCTAGGCCGCTAGAAACTAGGCTATTTACTACTAAGTCGCCATTAGGCCAGGTAGCTGAGGCGCCATTTTTGGTGGTTAATTCAGCAACAAAAAATCTGGAAAATTCAACGCAGTTTTTGAGTCCACAACAGCCCTGAGCGATATATTTAGTATTGTAATAATGGGCGATTTTTTCAGCTTGCTCACTAGTAATACCACTACTAGACACACTCTTGCTGCTACTAGTTAAACAATAGTCATTGTCACAAGAGGTTTTATTGCCCGAGCCCTTAATCGCAGTAAAAACGCCGTTGTGAATAGCGTCAATAATACTTTGGAGTGGGACTTCGCTGTTGCCCATGTAGCCGGTATTAGCGACTTGAACTCTATCATCCGAGCCTATACTAAAGATGCCTACGTAGTGACCCGGAGTGCAGCTACCATCGCCACGGACGGTAGCAAAACCTTCGTGGCAGCCTTCGCCAGAGAGGTGAATCATGTAGCCGTCTTGCAAATATTTTTTGATTTTATCATAGGCGTCTGTTTTAGAAGAATAAGATTCGGCAATAACTTCGAAACCGTATTTTTCACCGACGATAGGGTCAAGTACCGTAGGAGAAGTATAAACATAGTTACCGACGGGGAGCGTAACATCAATAATATCTTGCGGGTAAATATCTTGTCCAGTGGCAACGGTGGTTAGCATAGCCATAGAGGTCGGACCACATCCGGAGTCGGCAACATTGCCACCATCATAAGGGATGACTGTCCAATCCTGAGAAGAATTCTCATGGTCGCTGTCTGCGTAGTTACCTTGATAATATTGTGGGTAATCTCCCTCGTAGGAATTGCAACCGCCAAAGCTACGCAGGGCGTCGGAGATGACGTTAATCCATTTTTCGTAGCCTGGATCAGAAATAGGGTGGATTTTTTCGGAATCGCCCTCAAAATATTTTTCGTCATACACGGTTGTCCAGTCGGCAAGTTTGAAATTACTGTTAGCGCTAACCATAGCTCTGAGGCGATTGTTACTATCAGCATAGTCATTGCTAGGAATTTTAGAGGTAACAACAACGACTTTAGCGTCTTTATCTTTGAGCAAGTCTTGGAATTTAGAAATGTCACTATCGGACCAACCTCCATTAGTCCCACAGGCAAATACAAGATAAGAACGCAGACTGTTTGAGTTTATAATTTTTTCAAGAATGCTAAGGCATGATGGGTTGCTACTGCTGCTACTAGAAACAAACTTACTGCCCTGGATATATGATGACGATGTGTTATTCGGGCTGGAGCCAATATCTACGCCAGAGAATTCAGCACTACTACTGAGCAGACCTTTGTTGTCCGCTTGCACAGAGTAAGAATCGCCAATCCAGGTAATATCGTGACCGGAAATTGTCTCTGAATTAGTGGAAGAACTTTCAGAGTTGGAAGATGGACTGTTACTGGGGCTAGAGGCAGAACTAGGCGGGTTATTCTCAAAGTAGCCGAATGGATCCCCCGAATTGATGTCCCCAGATGCAGGGAAAGTATAGAAAATATAAGTCGAATCGTAGACATTGTGAATTTTGGTTTTGCCAGAGACATAATATTCGCTTCTAAATAAACCTGTTCCGCGACAACCGCCAGCGCCAGATGCGTAATATCTCTGACCATCTAGCTCTAACCAATCGATATCGCCAATACAATCATGCTCGACAATTTGGGGAGGAATGGAGCGGTTGCCATTAATTAAAACTTCGCGTCCGGCTTGGATTTCGGCATCAGAGAGGCTACCGCGAGATTCACTATAGCTATTTCGTGTACTAGAAGCAAACCAACTGCTGTTTCTGATGTAACTTACAATATCGCTACGGCCAGCCTGGTCGGCTTTATTAGCCATAAGAGAGAGCTCAAACTTTATACCTTCGACCGAACCCTGTTCATTCTTGGCCATATGGATCATGCCATATAATTCCCCATCAGAAAGAGAGAACGAGGTAGAGCTATATGGGCTATCCGAAGATGTATTTTGGCAGACAAAGCCTTTGAGTGCCTCATATTCGTATTCTGCGTCATTCATACGTTTTTGTTTGGTCGTAGTCATGCCCTGCGAGGCTAAACAACCTTGGCATTTTTCGTAATTCTCTGCCCAAAATTTTGCAGCTTCCCGTACATCGGTGATTTTATTGAACTCTTCAAGAATACCTGCAGCTTCCTCTATTACCCAGCTCATTTCCGCTTCGACTACTTTATCAAAGTCGGCACTGCCCATTTTTTCTAAGGCTTGTTCACCTGGTAAAGAATAACTGGAGTCTTTAAAAAATGGGAGCGCGTCCGGGATGTTTTGTTCAATATATTTAAGATAGTTGCCAAGATTCCAAGTAATGCCGACTGCCCCGACACCAACGTGGCATGGCTGGCAATTGTAAAGGTTGTTCCAGTCATCATAAGGACTTAAAAAATAACCACCGTCTTCATTAACTACTTTGCCGATTTCCCAACGAGTCGGGCCGTAACCACCTTCGTTGTCAATATTGCCGATGATAGCAGCGGTATGAACTTCGTCGAAAGTCTGGCGGAGATAAGACCAATATTTTTCCTTGGGCGTATCGCCGCAGATGCCAGTGGAGCTACTACTTTCGGAACATTCGCCCGGATCCCAGCCGATAATGTTATTTTGCGCAAAAATCCTAGCTTCACTGTCGCTTAAGGCTCTTTTGGCATTGGCGGCGGGAGTGTTTAGGATTGATTGAGTAGCAAAAACTGCGACGAGAGCGATAACTGAAAATGTTAAAACATACAGGGGCTCTTTAATGTTTTTGACGGTAGACATAATATGTCTGCCAGTCGGCCTTGCGGATTTAATGAATTTAATAGAGTTGATAATGAATTTCATAATCCTCCAAATTAAAACCGCGCTCGGTTAGGAGCTGGTTAATAAAAGTTTTCTCAGTGTTTTTGCCAACCACTTTAATACAAAGAAATTTTTGACAAGTGTCTTCATTTGAAGTGCGCACGGTGATGCCATACTCTAACGTTGTGCGGCCGTCTGTTGAGTTACCGTATTCGGAATATTCAAATGGGAGATTAGCAGAGTAAAAACTCTGTAATCCTTGAAATTTAGCGATGAATTCTTCGGCGGAAGTATCGTGATCGGTAGTTTGGTTATTTCCGGCGGAGGCGATTTCGGAGAGTTTTTGGAAGGAGGTGTAGTTATCTTTTAATTCGTAGAATTCGAAATTATTGTTTTCGCCGACGAGAAATGTTGTGACGGTAGCGACGTGGTCGGAATCTAGCTCAAGATCGAAAGTTTTAGATTCAAGGCCGTCACGAGAAATTGTTATTTTATAGTTTCCGGGGTGAAGTTTGTAGGTGCCGTTTTTATAATCACTTTGACCGTTTAGGGTAATTATAGCATCGACGGGGGCGACCGAGAAAGTAATGATTGCTGTTTTTGTCGTATGCCAGACTATAATAGCAATAATGGCAATAAATACCAAAATATCAGCTACAAAAACGGCTTTGACCCAGCGCTTGCTAAGAAATTCTTTGAGGCGCGAATAACTCCCATCATTCTGCATATGTTTTATTATAGCACTTACTGGGCGTGCTCGTCAAATTCTTCCATGGAAGAAATCAGGAGATCGCGGGGTTTAGTGCCACGAGTTGGGCCGACGACGCCGATGTCTTCGAGCCAGAAGCCGAGGCCGGAGACCCAGCCGTGCCCTTTGGACAAGCGGGTTTGGAGCATACCAGTTGAGAATTTGCCGCCAGCAATAGAAAGTTCGACTGCCTTGCGGACAAGCGGGTCGTTCGGGTCAAAAGTACGCCCCATGCCTTCCATGTCGCCACCGCCGCCGCCTTTCAAAGCGACTGTTTGAGCTACAACTTCATCATTATATTCTGGCGGGCGCTGAGCGCGAAGAAAATCTGTGACTTTTTCAATGTCTTCGTCGGGGGTCCAAGCGCCCTGAATACGCTCGGGACCATTACCAGTGCCTTCGGCCGAGAGCAACATATCGCCTTTGCCGAGCAATTTTTCGGCACCAGACAGGTCAAGAATAACGCGCGAATCCATAGAGGTTAGGACACGGAACGCGATACGGGACGGAATATTGCTTTTGATGAGGCCCGTAATGACTTTGACGATTGGTTTCTGGGTGGCGAGAACGAGATGCATGCCAGCAGCACGACCGAGCTGGGCGATACGGACGATGAGCGGTTCGAGCTCTTTGGAAGCTTGCATCATGAGATCCGACATTTCGTCAATAACAATGACAATGTAGGGCATTTTGCTATTTTCGGTGGCTGGAGCATCCTTCCCAGCATTGGTGGCGACGGGGTTTTTGGACATTTTTTTGTTGTAGTCGGAAATAGTTTTGACGCCTTCGTCGGCCATTAAATCATAGCGTCGGTCCATTTCGCCAGCTGCCCATTTCATGGCCGAAAGGGCTTTTTCGGTGCTGGTGATAATTGGAGTAAGCAGGTGCGGAATATCATTATAGGCGCGCATTTCGACTTTTTTCGGGTCGACAATAATCATACGCATATCGGAAGGAGCGTTGCGATAAAGCAGCGACATAATGAGAGTATTGGTCATGACAGATTTACCAGAGCCGGTAGTACCAGCGATAAGCAAGTGACGCATGTCGGCAAGGTCGGCAACTACGGGTTTGCCGGAAATGTTTTTGCCAATGACGAACGAAAGCGGGCCAGAACCTTTTTTCCATTCGGGGGTTTCGATAACGCCCCTTAGGGAGACAGATTCGGAACGAACATTCGGGACTTCAACACCGATGAGCTGGGTGCCTGGAATTGGCGCCTCGATACGGACAGTGGTGGCGGAAAGTTTGTAGGCGAGTTCTTTGTCGCGAGCAGCGATTTTGGCAAGGTTAACCCCGCCTGGGGCTTTTAGGGTGTATTGAGTAACGCGCGGCCCGACGTTGGCGCCTTCCATTTCGACGTCGATACCAAATTCGGCAAAAGTATCTTTGATAATGAAAGCGTTTTGCTGAATATTACCAGCATCGGCGGGGGATTGTTTTTTGGTAAGCAAATCAACCGACGGAAGCTTCCAGTTCGGATCGGTGGTAGCCGTGAGAGCGGAAGGTTCTTTGACAGGTTCGGGCTCGGTAGGTTTTTTGGCTTTGGCAAATTTTTTGGGCGAAGCGTCGAGAGTGGCGCTGCCAGAATTGACTTTGATTTCGAGCTGGCCGAATTTGCGGTTTGGTTTTTCGTTGTTGTCGGTTGTAGTTTTAGTGGTTTGGTCGTGATTTTTGAGATTTTTGGCGCCTTTGAATAGAGTGAGTGGAGAAAGTTGAAGCATAAATAAGGCGGTGATAAAAATCAAAATTAGGTAGATAAAAATGACGGCGGTTGGGCTAAGGACGTTAAGCATGAGCGAATTAAGACCGTTGCCGATGATGCCACCGTTGTGCCAAATGGCGGCGATGCCAGAAAGCCAGAGAATGATAAGGAGACTAGAAAAGTAAACTGGGGCGGCGACGCGGTTGTCTGGGGAGCGGAAAATTTTGACAGCAAGATAGACCAGGAGCGGAGGGATGAAATAAGTGGCAAAGCCGAGGCCGTTTAAGATGAATTGGTGAATGTTGTTAGTGATAGTGCCACCTTGACCAAACCAAGTGATGACAAAGAAAAGCGCAAGAGCGAGCAAGATAACGGCGAAGATTTGACGCCAAAAACCACCTGGGAGCTCGTGCTCAACAGGGGCTTCTTTTTTGGTCCGTTTAGAGGTTTTACGTGTGGATTTGCGCTTTTTGGTAGGCATAGTTCTATTATAGCACAGATTACGGGAAAACGCAAGCGGTTTCGGAGGGGTTGATGCTTTTTAATTTTTGTGGTAGAATGAGAGGGCGTTAGGCCGTCGCCAAGTGGTAAGGCAACGGGTTTTGGTCCCGTCATTCGCAGGTTCGAATCCTGCCGGCCTAGCCATATGAGTCTTTCGCCTCCAGTGGGCGTTTTTTGTTGGGGATTCGGACCTACGGTGCGAATCCTGCCGGCCTAGCCATATGAGTCTTTCGCCTCCAGTGGGCGTTTTTTGTTATAATTATCGTATGATACAGATTATTGCTGGGGGGAAGAAAAATACGGAGTGGGTGGCCGAGGCGGTAGCTGAGTATGAGAAGCGCCTGCGGAAGCCGTTTGAGGTCGCCTGGCGGTTTATGTCTGAGGAGAAACTCGGGGAGTTTTTGGATGGTTGGCCGTTTCGGGCAGGCGAGGAATTTGTAATTTGTTGTGACGAGCGTGGAAAAAATATATCATCAGACGAATATTCTCTCTGTTTAGAAAAAGCATTTTTGGACGGAAAAGACGTGGTGATTTTGATTGGTGGGGCATATGGATTTTCGGACTTGGTGCGAGAAAAGGCGGATTTGGTGTGGAGTTTTTCGAAATTGGTCTTTCCCCATCAGTTATGCCGTGTAATGGTGATCGAACAGATTTATCGGGCACAGGAAATTGCGCGAGGTGGAAAATATCATCACGCGTGAGAAAGTTTGATGTCGCGTTTCTTAGAAAATGACTTAGTGCGAAAATATGCGCGGTGTGATATAATTAAGATATGAAAATTTTGGGAATTGAGACAAGCTGTGACGAGACGGCGGCAGCGGTGGTCGAGGACGGGCGCGAGGTGCTGTCGAACGTGGTGGTGTCGCAGATTGATATTTTTGCAGAATATGGAGGTGTCATTCCAGAGGTGGCGGCGCGGTCGCATCTCGAGGTGATGATGCCGGTGGTAGATAAGGCGCTGAGCGATGCGAAGTGCGATTGGGATGATATTGATGCAATTGCGGTGACGCATGCGCCTGGGCTACTCGGGTCACTACTGATTGGGACGCTAACAGCAAGGACGCTCGCGATTTTGCACGAAAAACCGCTTTATGCGGTACATCATTTGAAGTCGCATGTGTATGCGAATTGGCTTCTTAATCATAATCTTCCGACTTTTCCGCTACTAGCATTGGTAGTTTCGGGTGGACATACACAGATTTTGCAGATGCCGGCGCATAATCGGTTTGAGATTGTGGGGACGACGCGGGATGATGCGATTGGGGAGTGTTTTGATAAGGTGGCGAAGATTTTGGGGCTGGCTTATCCTGGGGGACCGTCGATTGCGAAGGTGGCGGCACAGGGGGACGCGAATAAGTATCAGTTGCCACACCCAAATGTTGAAGGCTTAGATTTTTCATTTTCGGGACTAAAAACTGCGGTTTTGCGCTCAGTACAGAAAGAATTGGGGCTGCCGATTTCGCATCCATCGCACGACCTAAAAAATCACTTGTCAGAACAACAAGTGTGCGATTTTGCGGCGTCGTTTCAGAAAACGGCGGTGGATATTTTGGTGGAGAAATTGAAAAAGGCGCTGGATTTGTACCCCGAGACACAGGCGGTAGTGCTGGCGGGAGGAGTGTCGGCAAACCAAGCTTTGCGCGAGGCGCTACCCGAGGCTTACTTCCCTGCGCTGAAATTTGCGGGTGATAATGGCGCAATGGTAGCCGCGGCGGCGTATTATGAGATTTCAACAGGGGTGGAGCCGGTGGACCCGTATGTACTAAATATTTATCCGCGGATTTCGATTGAGAGTTAGATGGCAATTTTGGGGTGGGATTTGAGGAATTTGGTGGTGAAGTGAGTGGAGAGACAACGGATGAGGAAGAAAAGCACATAGCTGATGACGATGAAAAGAGTGACGATGAGGAGCTTGTCGGGGGTGAGAAGGGTGAAATCGAGAAATTTGCGGAAAGGCGGAGTAAAGAGAGCAAAGGTGATGATGCCGAAAATGACGACGAGAAGTAGGCGGCGGAGGAAGTTAAGCGGGCGTGAAATCCAGATAATGAGCAAGAAATCTATAGCGAAGGTGATAAGCGCGGAGGAGGTGATAAGTTCGGGGCGAGTGAAATCGTTGAGACTGGCGACGATAGAGAGCGCGAGCATAGAGATGGCGACGGTGAGGCCGGTCGGGACGGAATATTGAAGGATATTAGTCAGGAAGCGATTTTTGACACGGGCGGTGTTTTTTTCGAGCGCAAGAATGACGCCTGGGAGGCCGATACAGGCAAAATTTAGAAGCGACATTTCGAGCGGAGCAAAGGGATATTCGAGCGGGATGAGAATAAAAACGAGGGCGAGAATAGCGGCGTAGGTGTTTTTGCTGAGAAAGAGGGTGGCGGAGCGTTCGAGGTTGTTGATAGACTGGCGACCTTCGGCGATGACGTTGGGGACGCCGGCGAAATCGCTATTTAAGAGAACGAGTTTAGCGGCGCGGCGAGCAGCATCGGAGCCTTCGCCGATGGCGATTGAGCAGTCCGCCTCTTTCATGGCAAGGATATCGTTCACGCCGTCGCCGGTCATAGCGACAGTCTTTCCCTGTTTTTTCAGAGCCCTAACAAGGGATTTTTTCTGGGCGGGTTTGACGCGAGTGAAAATGTTGTAGGTTTTGACGAGATTTTCGTAATTTAGAGGCGTTTTATAGGTTGAGAGATCGACTGGACGCAGGTCTTCGAGGCCGACTTGCTTAGCGATAGTGGTGACGGTTTTTAGGTTGTCGCCAGAGATGATTTTGACGGCGACGTCGTTTTCTTTGAAAAAGTTAATGATGTTTTTGGCATCCGTGCGGAGTTCATCTTCGAGCAGAACATAGCCGAGTAATTCGTCATCTTTTACTACTGCGAGTACTCGGTAGTTGCCTGGGAAGGCGGGTTTTTCGTCAGTAAGGAATTCGGGGGCGCCCATGAGGTAGGTGGCGGTTTCAGTCTTAACGCCAGAATATTTGCGGTCGGAGGAGAAAGAAATGACCTCGAGAATTGGCTCTGTGGGCTTAAATTTGGCCGTTTTGAGCAGTTTTTCTTTCAAAGCGCGACTAGTGGCGTTGTCGACGTCTTGGGCGCTTAGAATAAGCTTGAGCGCGTTCTCAAGGGCATTTTTGGTGTGGTTTTTGGTCGGAATGAGCTCTTTTACGGTCATTCTGCCGGTAGTGAGGGTGCCAGTTTTGTCGAGACAAATCGTATCAACGCGAGCGAGGGTTTCGATAGAATAGAGATCTTGGACTAGGACTTTTTGGCGACTGAGACGAATGGTAGCAAGGGCGAGGACGCTACTAGTCAGCAAAACTAGACCTTCGGGGATCATACTAATAAGGCCGGCGACAGTGCTAGTAACGGCAATCTCAGGGGTGGTGTCGGGGACGCGAAATCGGGCGAGCAACAGCAAAATACCGATAGGAATAAGTGTAAAAGAGATGTATTTGACAATGTTGTTAATGAGACTAAAAAGCTTAGAATCGGCGGTTTTGATAGCGCGGGCGTCGGATTCGAGTTTATTGATAAAATTATTGGCGCCAACAGAGGTCGCAGTGGCCATACAAGTGCCAGAAACGACGAAACTGCCAGAGGTGAGCGTGTCGCCGGCACTTTTTTGAATGTTGTCTTGTTCACCAGTGATGAAAGCTTCGTTGACTTCGATATTTCCCTGTTCGATGCGGGAATCGACGATAATTTGGTCGCCGAGTTTAAAAACGAGAAGATCGCCGTCGACGATTTCGCTGGCGGGAATTTGGCGCGGTTTGCCATCCCTGATGACGGTGGGTTTTTGCTCGGCGATAAGGCGCATTTTGTCGACGGTTTTTTTGGCGCGGATGGAATTAATGATGCTGATTAAAGTGTTGGCGATGGCAACGAGAATGAAAAGCAGGTTTTTATAGGCACCGACCGAAATAATCATGAGTGCGAGAATTAGATTGACAAGGTTAAAAATTGTCAGAGTGTTTCTCAAAATAATTTTTAGGATAGTGTTATTGGAGCTATGAGGTGGGCGATTAACACGACCTTCGGCGATACGCTGCTTGACTTGTTTTTCGGTGAGACCTCGTAAATTCATAGAGAAATTATAGCATATTCAGGTGTTTTAGGTGGTGGAGCAGGGCGTGGAGATGGTAAAATGGCAGATTGACGGGGAGTTCATAAGCGCCGAGTAATTCAGTGACGCGACCGGTAGTTTCGGAAGTGAAGCCTTTTTTGAAGTCGTAGATACCGTTGTCTTGCGAGTTCGGATCGGGGAGGCCGTTGATACCGTAGAAATTATAGCGTTTGAATTTGTGTTCGGCGGCGTATTTGATCATGTGCCATTGAATTAAATATTGAGCGTTGTATTCTTTCATGTAGGTTTCGTCGCTACCAGAGAAGAGATAAATAACTTCGTCGCCATAAAGCATAAACATAGCGGCGGAGAGTGGGGTGTTTTTCAGGGGAGTGGCGGTCGACGCTGCTGTGGCGCCTGATACCTCCGCGACGAGAAATTTTACTTCCCCTCTGTCGGCAAAAAGGTCATACATCTGTTCGTAATATTTCAGAGGTTTGTCGGTAAAGTGGCGGCGGGCGGAAGTCGAGGCGGTGATTTGCTTGAAAATTGAGAGTTCGTCGCGGGAGAGTTCACGGATCTCGACGCCTTTTTTCTCGGCTTTGCGGATATGATTTCTAGTGTTGCGCTTAAAATCGGCGAAAATTTCGTCAGGGGTGCGATTATTGAGCTCTAAAACGAAGGCATATTTTGGCTCGTCGGAGGTTTTTAGGGGTTTAAAACCGAGAGTTTGGAGATTTTTTACGGCTTTTTGGTGATTAAAACCGTTTTTGACTGGTTCGCCGGCGCGATCGCGTTCGATAAGTTCGTAATAAGGTTCGATGTGGAGAACATAGCCGTTGTGAGTTTTGGCGAAGTGGCGGAGGTGGCGGATAAAAAAGTTGAGAATTTTAGTGTCTTCGTAATCGACCAACGGACCACCTGGGGCGTAGAAAATCGACTTACCGAGAAAGGCTGGTTTGGCGACGACAAGAGAAGCGGCGACGAGTTTTTCGGCGTTCTTGACGCCAAAATAATAAGCCGTCCAACCGTTTTGTTCGCGCAAGTTCGCGATTTCGGGAGTTTGGTAGAAAGATTTGTTCGGGTGATTCTTGGCGAAATTACGAAATTCCGTGGGGGTGAGTTCGATAAATTGCATGTTATTTCCTTATTAAACGGTTAAATTTACGGAGAAGTGAGTAAAGGCGGTATTTGGTGGGGTCGAGGACGAGGTCGTAGGTGCCGGCGTAGTCGACTTCGGTGCCAGCGAAGGTCTTTTTGAAGTTGGTGAAGCCCTGCCAAGGGTGGTCTTTGGGGGCGTTTTCGGGGGCGATACCCCAGAAATCGAAGGTTTTTTGACCTTTCTTGGCGGCGTCGAGGATTAGCTGAATAGTCAAAATTCCGGTGGCGTGGAGCTTTCTTCCCTGTTCGGATTGGGCGCCTTGGAGATTATAACGCGTGGTACAGTCGTCGAAAACGAGGCCGGCAGCGATGACTTCGCCTATATTATTAAGAGCTGGAATGACTTCTCTCGGGTCGCGTCCGGTCAGCCCGTCGCCACGGGTGACCGGCGCTAATCCTCGCGCTGCCGCGCTCCGGAATCCCCTCGAGAAGTCATTCTCAGCTTCATAGTCAACCGTGCTCGAACACCCGTCGCCACATATATTCCTCGAACGAGGGTGTTCTGCGCACGCACTAACAAGATAGAGGGTGGCGAAGGGTTGCTTTAGCTCCGTTTTTAGGTAATTTTCGGAGAAAGTGTTGATTTTTTTCTCCTTGGCGAGAGCTTTTTGGAGGTCTAGGAGATAGCGGATATCATCGGGGTTGTGGCTAGTGGTGATTTTGATGCCGTTTTTTTCGGCGTTTTTATAATAGCGCAAAAGTCGCGAGGGGAGGCGGGATTTTAGGTCGTCTTCCTTCCCTGTTAGATCGAGCTTCCAAGTCTCTTTGGGGTTTAAATCAGTTGATTTTTTAGCAATTCGGGGGAGATGATCAGTAAAAATTTTAGATTGAGGCTCGACGCGAATAAAAAAGGCGTTTTGGCGACTGGCGAGGTTTTTAAGACTTTTAAGCGAATTTTCAAAACCAGATTTTTGCTCAAAAACTGGTCCATAGGGGAGATAAAGGTAGTTCCCCACTGGAGTTTTTTTCAAAATCGCCAGATATTGGTAGCCACTTCCCTGCTCAAAAAAACTTACTTCGTGCAAATCATCCTGAAGTTGTTTCCATTCTGAAGTCTGCGTAATCGGTGCATTCATAATAAACCCATTATATCATATGGTCATGTGTATTTTTTTGACAACTTAAGCGTTTTATTTTTGCTTATGCAAAATCTCCGGCTTAGATTTTAAGTCGGTTGCTAAATAATGTTCGCCCACCTATTTCCCAACTGCTCCGGTCTCGGATGCTAGTGGTTAGTTCAATTTTAGCGCGAGCGGGTTGGTTTGTCAAGTTGGTTGCTAGCCGTCGTGGTTGCTAGCATAACGGGGAATTAGTTTCTAAAACTGCTTGTGGTTTGGTGGAAAAACATGAGAATTTTAGGTGGAAAATTTTTCGGCTCCAGTGTGATACAATTAAGATATGGCTTTTATAAGAAAATTCAAAACAACTTCGGGCGCGACTGGGGTGCAGGTGGTTTATAAAGAGGGGGAACGAGTGGTAAAAACGGTGCATGTCGGGTCAGCATCGTCGGAGGAAAAGTTGCTAAAACTTTTGCGAAAAGCGCAGGGAATTATAGATAGCGACAAAATACCGCTGTTTGACCTAGATAAGTTTAATAGGGAAATAAAGTAAACATGAAAAAACCCGCCTTGAGGCGGGCTTTCGTCTATCAGTTGTTTTTATTACGATCTTTCTGGAAGCTTTTTCCAATGTTTTACCCAATTTCGGACTAAATTAGGCAAAGAATCTTCGTCCTCGAATTGTCGCTTATATTCCGCTTCCTCCGGAAGGGGAATACGTGCGTTAGCACGAGAGTTAGCTCGAATTTCTTCGATCGGCACTCCTTGTTCAAAACGCATTTTTGACACAGCATCAAGCTCAAGAAGCTGAAGTTGCGAAAGCTGCTCTTCCGTCGGATTATCCAACCCAAACTCTTCTCCATTGTAAAGACAGACTCCAGATGGGTTATTTTCAAATAACCAACGGATACTATGCTGACTAGCCACTCCCCGAGACGGAAAACGACGTGAATCGTGAGATTCGAAATCAAGCATGAAACCTGGAATCTCATTTTGGCGTCTAATCAACTGTAGAAATCTACGTCGTGCTTTTATAGAAGAAGCGTTTTCTGGCGTTATTTCGTCTTTCAATAATACGTTTAAGACGAAATCCACTGGAGTTTCTTTTAGATAACGTTTGATCAAATCACCAAACGTCGGATCGAAAATCTCCGCCATCAGGAAAAGATCTTTTGGGTAGCTGCCAAAAATAGCATTTAAAACCCTGATCGACTGGTCGCCATCAAGCATATCATCAAAATTCCAATTCTCGAGATTAAAATCTTTGTTGATAGATTGAGGAACATCGATACGAAAACCGTCGACTCCGCAATCTAAAGTCCAAAAATTTATAACTTTATGAAAATATTTGATGATATTTTCGTTGATATCGCCTTGGACGCCATTAGGAAACCATAGAAGATCCCTTTGCCCAGCAGAGAATAAACTAAGCGAGTATTCGTTAGCTTTTTCATCATAATGCCATGCCGATTGGCCGTCAAAACAGTTTTTCTGACTTGGATGGTCTTCTTTTGACAGCCAGAAGAAATCTCTTCTTGTTTCCGGATTAATAAATAGTGCATGTTTAGTACTCATATGATTCGGAACAAAATCAATGATTACTTTAAGATTAAGTCGATGTGCTTCATTAACAAAATCGACAAAATCTTTCATCGTTCCGAAACGCGGATCAATGTTGAAATGATCTGAGATATCGTAACCATGATCTACCCATGGCGAAACGAAAATTGGACCAACCCAAACGTGCGTAGCATAGAGTTCCGAAACGTATTTTAAACGTTTCTTAGCAATAGCCAGAGGCGAGTTCTCCTTTCCAAGATAGCAAAATAAATACATCTGATAAACAAGTGTTTTAGCCATAAAGATCACCTCTTTCTATAAAACGTGGCTAAGAAAATAAGGAACAAGGTACTTTCATTATATCACGAAAATCTCAAAAAGTCAAGCCCATAGTTAAACAACAGAGGTAGTTAGATGACTTTGAGTTGCTGTTTGAGACGGGAAATGAGGCGCTCTTTTTCGGCGATTTGGTCGCGGGTTTCTTTAACTAATTCGGCGGGGGCTTTTTCGACATAATTCGGGTTCGTCATCCGCAGATTCAGAGCGTCAAGTTCGCGGCCAACAGAGAGGATTTTTTCGGTCAAGGTGTCTTTATATTCGCTGATTACTTTTTCGGGGACATCAAGATAGAGCTCGTGATTTGCGAGGGCAAGCCTCAATCCTCGAGGGGCGCCAGAGAGGGAATTAATGGTCGGGACCTTGGTCAGAGTCTTGATCAAGAGTTCATTGTCACTGATCAAACTGTCATTATCGTATAACAATGCGTATTTTTTCGCGTTATTGGTGCCTGGGAGGCTCTGCAGGGTGGTTCTAACCTCATTTACGATATTTCTTATGTTTTCGAATTCCTCGGCTAAAATCGGGTCATATTTGAGTTTTTCGGGCCATTTAGTGTTAGCGATAAAGCCGTCGGTCCAGCTCAAATTCTGCCAAATCGCTTCGGTAACAAATGGCGCAAAGGGGTGGAGGGCAATCAAAATGGTCTCGAGAGTGCGTTTTAGTAGGGGCGCGTTTTGGTAGAGTTTTTGGCTCTCTAGGAACCAGTCGGCGTATTTATCCCAAATTGTCTGGTAAAGCACCTCGATGGCCTCGGAAAAACGGTAATTTTTCATGCTGAAATCGAGAGTTTTTAGGCATTCGTTAATCTCGCGACAAATCCAGTCTTCGCCCATGTTATCTGTAGAATAATCCGCCAAAGTAGGTGTTTCCTGATTATCGACAATGTTTTGGACGAGGCGGGAGATGTTCCAGAGTTTGTTACAGAAATTACGAGAGGCAGTGACGGAGGCTTCAGAGAAGGCTTGGTTCAAGCCGGCGGAGCGACCCCTTAAAATGCCGAGACGGAAAGCGTCGGAACCGTATTTGGTGACGAGATCCATAGGGTTAATGACATTGCCCTTGGATTTGCTCATTTTTTTGCCGTGAGCATCAAGAACGAGACCGTGGAGATAGACTTCTTTAAATGGAACTTCACCGGTAACATAAAGCCCCATCATAATCATACGCGCAACCCAAGCAAAGAGAATATCGGCGCCAGTTTCCATGACATTTAAGGGATAGTAGGGGTTGAAATTTTCTTCGGTCCAGTTGGTGCAGACGATTGGCCAATGGCTACTCGAGAACCAAGTGTCGAAAGTATCTTCGTCGCGGACGTATTTAACGCCGGCTTTTTCGATAACTTGGAGATTGGTGCGACGATCAAAAATCCAATCTGGCTCGTCGGTTGCTTCGAGAGTGATTTTTCTGAACATCGGAATCGCAATGCCCCAAGGGATTTGGCGGGAAATGTTCCAATCTTTTAGGTTTTTGAGATAATTAATTAAGACTTTTTGCTTGTTTTCGGGGTGGAATTTGATTTCGTTGTTTTCAAGATGCTTAATTGCGACTTTGGCGAGTTTTTCGACATCGATAAACCACTGTTCTTTGAGCATAGGCTCAATGGTGGCACCACATTTGTAGCAATGAGCCACAGAATGCTCGATTTTTTTCTCGCCCCTTAAAAAGCCACCGGCTTTTAGGTCTTTTAGGACTTGTTTGCGACATTCCACAGTAGTTAAACCATCATATTTTTCGGGGACGTTGATCATGGTGCCGTTTTCGGCAATAACTTGAATACGTTCAAGGTTGTGGCGTTCGCCAACTTCAAAATCGTCAAAATCGTGCGCAGGGGTGATTTTGACGGCACCGGTACCGTATTCGGGGTCGGCGTGTTCATCGGCGATGATGGGGATTTCACGGTCGGTCAGTGGTAGCTTGACGGTTTTGCCGATTAGGTCTTTGTAACGGGCGTCGTTCGGGTTGACTGCGATGGCGGTGTCGCCGAAGAGGGTCTCGGGGCGAGTGGTAGAAATAATAATCGAAGCTACAGATACGTCTTCCTCGGAACGCTCCTTCGAGCCCGTCGTCACGGGTCTCAGTCGCTCCGTATTTGCCCCGTCGGCAAATATGCTCCTCGGAAGAGTATCTGTAGTTTTTCTGTCCACGACTTCGTATGCGATGTCCCAGAGTGTGCCTTTTTCGTCTTTGTATTCGACCTCGATGTCGGCGAAGGCGGTTTGGTGCTTCGGGCAGAAGTTGACGAGCTTTTCACCCCTGTAAATCATGCCGTCGTTCCACATTTTTTCGAAAGTGGTATAGACGCGGTCGATGACGTTTTCGTCGAGGGTGAAAGTCAAATCATTCCAAGAACAAGAGGTGCCGAGGGCACGAAGTTGGAGTTCCATATTGCCGCGCTGAGAGGCAACAAAGTCCCAAACTCGCGCGTAAAGTTCGTCGCGAGTAAATTCGAAACGGGTGTGACCGTGTTTTTCGAGTTCGCGCTCATACACGACCCAAGTTTCGAAACCAGCATGATCGGCGCCTGGAACATACCAAGCGGATTTGCCTTTTAGGCGATAATAACGCGTCAAAGAGTCCTCGAGAGCGATAGTGAGACCGTGTCCGATATGGAGATTGCCGTTAGCGTTCGGCGGGGGCATAACAAGGGAAAAAGTGTGTTGTTTGTCGTTTTGGCGGTCGTCGACGCCGTCTCCATCGTTGTCGACAGGAAAAATCGAAATTTTAGGGTTAAAAACGCCACTGGCTTCCCAGGCGGCATAGATATCGCTTTCATATTCCCCCGGTTCATAACTACTCGAGAATTTCATAGTTTTATTTTAACATAAAATGGGGAAATAGAGAAGATGACAACTATTTTTCGAGTTTGAGGGCCTGTTGGATTTGTTTAAATTCGTCCTCAGTCAGCTTAAGCTGGCGACCGTGGAACCAAGTTTCATCGAGAGGTTCGAGATGGACATGGGCGTGAGGAATGTCAGTGCCGACCACTTTCCAGAGAATGCGCACGCCGAGAATCTGTTCCATGTGCTTGGAGAGTTTTTTCACGGTGCGCATTAGGGCTGTGTAATCTGCGTCTTCTAGATCGTAGATTTTGTCGACTTCGGTTTTAGGGATAACGAGAGTGTGACCTTTGGTTTCGGGGTTAATGTCGAGAAAAGCGAAAGTTTTGTCGTCTTCGTAGATTTTATAACAGGGGACTTCGCCGTTGATGATTTTGGTGAAAATGCTACTCATGTTTGATTCTCCTTATAGTTAAATAATAAACTAGTGCGAAAATGGCGGCAAAAATCAGCGCGCCGACGACGTCAGAGGTCCAATGTTTGTTCGCAAAAATGCGGCCGACAGAGACGAGGATAATTAGGATGAGCATTAGAAGATCGAGAAGAGTGCGGGCGGTTTTGGACTTGATGTAATAGGGAAGAATGATGGCGGTGAGGCTGAAAATTGTGGCGACGACCATGACGTGGGTCGAGGGGAAACTCGGTTCGCCGGAGCCGTCGGGACGGGTGTTTAAGACAAATAGTTTGTCAAAAATAAAATAAGTTATAACCATGAGGATTAGGGGGACGAGCATCAGTAAGAGTGGGCGGTCGACTTTTTTGAGAGATTTGTTTTTGATCCACTGAAAAAGTGCCAAAAAAGCGAACACCGCCAGCACCGCGAACGAGGCGGCGAGGATAATGTTTGTGGCGAGGTCCCAGTGCATAGGTTTATTATAACATGTCAACCATAATGATTGTTTATAATTCTATTTGAAAAACTAAGTTGCGAGGTGGCGCTTAGTATTCTGGCGCGATTTTGGCGCAATAGTTGGCGCGATATGGTATAATATGAGTATGAAATATGTGCCTAAGTATACAATTAACGAAAAAATCCGCAATAATCTCCAAGAAATTGAGAAATTGAGAAGCAGAATTCACGGAAGTCGTATTTTGCCAGAGGCGGAGGCGTCAATTCGGCTGCGGGCAAGTGTAGAATCTGTACATAGTTCCACCTCAATTGAAGGAAATCCTCTGAATATTAATGAAGTCCGAGCAGTGATAGTGTCAGATAAAATTTTAACAAAAGAAGAATATGCCGAGATTGAAGTACGCAATTACAAAAAAGCGTTGGATTTTATCGATAAGCGTCGGCACGGAAGTTCCGAGATTGAACTTGCGGATATTTTAGAGTTGCATCGGATTATTACCGACGACTTACTAGATAAAACTAGGAGCGGAAAGATTCGTAAAAATCCGGTATATATCGAAAATCAAAATCATGAGGTGGTGTATACGGCTATTGAAGTTAATAAAATTGGAGGGGCATTGAATGATTTGGTTGAATGGATAAAAAATAGCCGATTTTCTATCCATCCGGTGATTATAGCGGCAATGATTCATCTGCGAATCGCCGCGATTCATCCGTTTGCAGATGGGAATGGACGCACGGCGCGGGCTTTGACTTCGCTATTTTTGGCGCTGAATCAATATGATTGCGACGGTGCGCTGGTTTTAGATTCGTATTATGCGTCCGACCGGCAAGCCTATTATGCAATTTTAAGGCTCGTAAATGGTAAAAATTATGCGACTTCAGCAAAAGCGGATTTAACGGCTTGGTTGGAGTATTTTACTAATGGATTTTTGACTTCTTTGCACGTGTTAGATGCGGAAATTCGGATAATTAATTTGATGATTCCAAATGAAACGGGTTTTTGGAAGTTAGATCGAGAGAGCCAAGATATTTTGAGTTATGTGTCTAAATTCGGCTCTGTTAATATCGCTGAAGCTGCAGAAATTTTACCGGAAATGAGCCGGAGGAGTGTGCAACGGAAACTAAAACAGTTGGTGGACGCGGGATATTTGGTGATGGTAGGGGAGGCTAGAGGGATAAAATATGTTTTAACCGGCGAAAACCTGAAATAAAATGACTGTTTGTGTTTTATGATAAATGTTAAATTTGATTTTTACCACATCTTGAAAAAATATGGTATAATAAAAATGTCGCCCTTGGGTGATGCTCATTTAATTTCTAGGTGGATGTGAGATTTTTCGAAACATCCACATGTGTGCCCGTAGCTCAGCTGGATAGAGCGTTTGCTTGCGGAGCAAAAGGTCGTAGGTTCAAATCCTGTCGGGCATACCATTTTTTAGTTATTGACATTTTTGATAAAGTATGATATAATAGGGGGAGTGGCGTAAAATTTTTGCAAAGGGGGAAGGAAAATGCATATTATGGCCATTAACGGCGTCGACAAAGGTGGTCGCGTCAATGTAAATGGGCTCTTTGGAGCCAAAAAGGTAGGAACCGTCGTCCTAGCGGTGGATGTCGAAACCGAGATGATTGAGGTCATTCCGATTGACGAAGAGCTGACGGAGCTTTCATCCGGAACACCGCTCCCGTTTGGAATACCACAAAAAATTGACGATAAAAATCGTCTGGTATTGCCAATGTGGCTTCGCGATGAACTGGCAGGATGTAAAAATCTCTGCTTGATAGTCGACGGAGACAGGCGATTCTTGTCGCCGAGGACAGGTTCTATCATTGCCGGTGGCAAGTAGCCACCCTGCGCCGATTAATTTCGGCGCTTTTTCTTGAAAATGTGGTAAAATAGGAAGTGGAAGCGTGGCCGAGTGGTTGAAGGCGCACGACTCGAAATCGTGTGGGCCCTTGCGGGTCTCGGAGGTTCGAATCCTCTCGCTTCCGCCACATTTTTTACAAAAATGCGTCAAAAAGCAGGATGTCGGATCTCGCTAGCGCTCGATGCAAATCCTCTCGCTTCCGCCACATTCCTACGGAATGTATCAAAAAACAGGATGTCGGATCTCGCTGGCGCTCGATGCGAATCCTCTCGCTTCCGCCACTATTTACCCTAGATAGGGTATTTTTTGTGTTATAATGAGGAAAACGGAGGTCGGTATGGCAGAAGAGGAAAAGCGGATTGAGATTTATGAGGGTCTGAAGGGGGAGGTGGTTTTTGATGTAGATGTGGAAGAGGAGACTCTGTGGGCGACGCAGGCGCAGATGGCGCAGGTGTTCGGGGTGGATAGGACGGTGATTGGGCGACATATTCGGAATATTTACAGAGACGGAGAGTTGGAGGAAAATCCGACAGCCGATAAAAATCGAACTAGTGCAAAAAATGCACGAGTTGAAAATATAATTCAAAACGGGGGCGGGGTTCATGCTGGGCGAACTAGTGCAAAAAATGCATTAGTTCGGAATCGGACTTGTAAGGAGATTTTACAGACCCAGATAGAAGGCGGGCGAAAGATAGAGCGTAAAGTAAAGGCTTATAATCTGGATATGATTATTTCGGTGGGGTATCGGGTGAGTTCGAAAAAGGCGACGCAATTTCGAATTTGGGCGACTTCGGTTTTGAAACAATATACAGTTGATGGGGTGGCAATAAATACGCGACGACTAGAAAATATACAGGCAAAGAAAGATGCGAAAAGATTGCACGAAGTCGAGGAGATGATGGCGCTGGTGCGACGGCTGACGACAACAAAAATGTTGGATGCGGGCGAGGCAAACGGGGTACTGGAGGTGATTTCAAAATATGCGGGGAGTTTTAAAACTCTGCAGGAATATGACGACGGGCATATTGACCTGAGGTTTCTGAATAGAAAACAGGGGCAGAAAGAGCTGACAGTGGAGATGTGCGAGCGGGCGGTGGCACAGTTAAAACAGAGCTTCTCGGGGAATGAATTATTTGGCAAAAAGCGAGGCGAGATGTTTGAGGGGAGTCTGACAGCGATTTTTCAGAGTTTTGATGGGCGGGAATTATACCCGAGTGTACCGGAAAAGGCAGCGAATTTATTGTATTTTGTGATCAAAGATCACCCGTTTTATGACGGGAATAAGCGGATTGGGGCGCTGCTGTTTGTGTTATTTTTAACCTTAAATGATTATCATTTGACCGAAAAAGGTGAAACGAAAATTTCGGATCGTGCGCTGACGGCGATCGCGCTACTGATTGCCGAGAGTGAGCCGAAAGAAAAACAGTTAATTGTAAGTTTGGTTTGTAAGTTATTAGAGTAGGTGGTATAATAAAAACATGATGGCGAAACGGGAAAAATCTAATCCAGAGAAAAATAAAAACGGTGGATTTAAAGCCAAGTCGCAAAAGTTGAAGGCGAAGGTGTTGAAGTCGTATTACGGCAACCCGATGAAAGATATGAAGCTGATTGCGATTACTGGGACGACAGGAAAGACGACCGTGGCGCATTATGTGCATGAGATTTTAAAAGCTTCTGGCGAACAAGTAGCAGTACTAGCGAGTGACCAACCGTTTAAGATAGGGATGCTTCATAAGTTTTTGTCGGATGCCTGGAAAGCGGGGGCGAATTATGTAGTGGTGACGGTGCCGGCGGAGGGGTTACGTGATAATGTGTTTTATGGACTGCCAGTGACGGTGGCGGCAATGACGAATTTTGTAACGGCCGGGCTGAACGATATATCACCAGACGAATATTTAGACAATGAGAAGACTTTGTTTGATATGAAACCGGAAATTGTGGTGCTAAATCATGATGATTTA
The DNA here is from genome assembly GCA_963637115.1 of bacterium. Taxonomy (GTDB): domain Bacteria; phylum Patescibacteriota; class Saccharimonadia; order Saccharimonadales; family Saccharimonadaceae; genus Nanosyncoccus. The sequence goes on from CAVHLO010000001.1 coordinate 290,897, forward strand.
AATTATGATACTTTTTCCGAATTTAAGGGAACAGAGGCGACAATTACATTTGGGCAGAGTTCGGCAGATGTGAAAATTTTGAATTCTAAACTATACAGCAGGGGAACAGAGGCGACGGTATCAATGCGGACAGAAATTACGACATTGGCGACATTTGTGTCTGGCGAGACGGCGGTGTCGTATATGGCTTGCGCGGCGGCGATTGCGGAGGGGTTAAAAATTCCGAACGAAAAAATCGTGGACGGAATTGCGGAATATAATCCAGCTTAGTTTTTAGGCGCGTGCCTAATTTTTGAATTTTGCTCTTAAGAGTTCGCGAGTAACTTTAATATCTTCAAAGGCGTGTGGGCCGTCGGCACGAAGAATGGTTTTTTCGTGGCCTTTGCCGAGAATGAGGACTAGGTCGCCTTTTTTCGCGGTGTCGAGGGCTAGTTTAATAGCTGTTTTGCGATTTAATTCTTTGAATAAATCTTTGCCGAGGACTTTGCCCTCTTTCTTTGCGCCTTCGATAAACGCGGCAGCGATAGCCTCGGGGTCTTCGTCGCGAGAGTCGTCTTCGGTGATAATGACGATATCGGAATTTTTAGCGAGGATACGGCCACGAATTGGGCGGGTCGAGGGGTCGCGACGACCAGCACCACCGTGGACGGAAATAATTCGACCTTGGTGATTTTTGACGCTATCAAAAACTTTTTCGAGAGCGTCGGGGGCATGGGCGTAATCGACAATTACCGTAAAGGGTTGACCTTCATCGATTAAATTCATGCGACCTTCGACGCTACCAAGTGATTTTAGACCATTTTCAATTTCTTTGGGCTCTAACCCGAGTTTTTCGCCAACTACTGCTGCGGCGAGGGAATTATAAACATTAAATTCACCTGGAATTTTGGTTTCAATATTCATGCCGTGATATAAATATTTAACGCCCGAGACCTGAAGTTCAATATTTTCTGGGCGATTTTGACCGTTTTTTATACCATAGGACGAATAATTTTTCGTAAGCGTCTTGTAGAATTTGGTGGCGGAATCATCGGCGTTTAGGATACTGAACTTGGCTTTTTTGAATAATTTGCCTTTGGCGGCGCGGTAGCGGGCAAAAGTTTTATGATAATCGAGATGCTCGTGGGTAAGGTTGGTGAATACGGCGATTTCGACCGGAATGCCGAGGGTGCGAAATTCGGCGAGAGCATGAGAGGTGACTTCTAAAACCAAAAATTCGGCGCCGCTGTTTTTGATTTCGTCAATACGGTGATTTAAAGTAAAAACATCGGGAGTGGTCATATGAGCGGAGGTGTGATGGAGAATTTTGGGGTTCAGGCTAGTGTCGGAAGAGTCGGTTTTGGGATTTTCGCCGACACCGCCCCAAGCGACCGTGGTAATAAGTCCGGTTTTACGACCGGCGGAATTTAGCATTTTCCAGAGCATGAAACAAGTGGTGGTTTTGCCGTTGGTGCCAGTTACGGCGATGACGCGAATATTTCGGGCAGGGAAGTGGTATTTAATGCCGGCGATAACAGATTGAGCGAAATGATAGGGCAGAACTGCCTCGTTATAACAGGGAAGTTTTTCGAGTAAGTGTTTCATGGAACTATTATACCACTAGCGATAGTGTTTGAGGGAGTCGATTGGATTTTTGGCGGAAGCTTTGATGGCGGGATACATGCCAAAAACGATACCAATGACGAGCGCGGTGCAGAAGGTAATGAGAATAATTTCCCAGCTAATAAATGGGGCGAAAGGGGTAAACGAGGAAATAATGAAGGCGAGAAAATAGGCGAGCAAGAGGCCGAGCAAACTTCCAGAGAAGGAGAGAAGTAGAGATTCTAAGAGAAATTGCATGAGAATGTTTTTACTTGAGGCGCCGACGGCTTTGCGCACACCAATTTCGTGAGTGCGTTCGGAGACGGAAACAAGCATAATATTCATAATACCGATACCGCCGACAAGGAGTGAAATACTGCCAACGAGAGTTAATATGCCAGAGACGACACTGAAAAGAGTACTCGAAGGGTGTAAAATATCGTCGCCATAAGCAACGGAAAAGTTCTGGTCGCCAGATTTCTTGGCAGAGAGGGCGGATTTGATTTCGGCGGAAACTTCGGGCAAGACGGCGGTGTTTGTGGCTTTGATATTGATTTGCTGAATTTGAATTCCGCCGGTGATTTCGTTTAGATCTTTGGCATTCATAATAACAGCATTGTCGAAATCGACGTTATTGAAATTGATAGATTTGTTAACTTCATCGAGCACGCCGACGATCATAAACTTCTCGCCGAGAATAGTGATAGTCTGACCAACGGTACTACTGATGGTATTAAAAAGACTAAGTGAGAGAGTGCGACCGAGTACGACAGGGCGGGCAGTGATTGAGCTGGATTTTTCGGTTTTTTCAGATTTTTCAGTGGTGGTTTGGTCGGTTAAAAATGAACCAAAACGCATAGTCAGGGGTTCGATTTTAATAAAATCGGAATTAGTGCCAAGAATAGCGACAGAGGTAAAAGTGTTTTTATCGGAAGAGACGGTGTTGGTCGAGATAGAGATAGGAGCGACAGCGGTGATGTTGTTGATATTTGAAATTGTTTGGATATCGGTTAGATTAAGGCTGGAATTTTGAAAAGCATTAGCGGTAGTAAATTCTTCAATAATGTTTGTGATAGTGCTTTTGTCGGAATTAGGACGAACGACGATTAGTTCATCGCCGAGAGCAGAGGTCTCGGTTTGGACAAGGTTAGAAATACTGCCCATGAGTGAAAAAATAAGAATAATGCTGGCTACGCCAATAGCAATACCGAGGCAAGTAAGAAATGAGCGAGTGCGATTGGCTTTGATAGAAGCGCGGGCGAGTTTGTAGTGGGTGCGAAAAAGTAGGGGCATTATTTTTTTCTCCTAGTAGTTTTTGATTTTTTAGCTTTTTTGCGTTTGGTCTTTTTGGGAGTTGGGTTTTCTAGGGAAGAAAAGTCGGATTTTTTGCGACGTTTAACTTTAATTTCGATTGGTTGCGGAAGGTTTTGATCGGCAACGGTTTTGATATCGGTGTCGATATGACCGTCGAGCATATGAATAACGCGGGTGGCGTAAGTAGTGAGGAGGGGATTATGAGTAACCATAATAATAGTATTACCTTCGTCATGAATGGTTTTTAGTTCTTCCATAACTAGGTGCGAAGAACGGGAGTCAAGGCTACCGGTCGGTTCGTCAGCGAGAATAATCTCGGGACGGTTAACAATGGCGCGAGCAGTAGCGACACGCTGTTTTTGGCCGCCAGAAAGTTGGTATGGGTAGTAATATTCGCGCTCGCTGAGATTGAACCGACTTAAGACATCCGAGGCTTGTTTCAAACAGGCGGTGCGGCGACGACCGGTATAGACTAAAGGCAGTGCGACATTGTCGATCACGGATAGATTTTCGATCAAGTTAAAATCCTGAAAGATAAAGCCGATTTTTTCGGCACGAAGCTTGGCTTGACGAGAGGAGGAAATTTTAGCAACATTTTCGCCGTCTAAAAAATATTCCCCCCGAGTAGCATGATCTAATAGACCAATAATATCCAGCAAAGTGGACTTACCACAGCCAGATGGGCCCATAATCATAATAAATTCGCCACGCTTAATTGTGAGGTCAAAATCTTTTAGCGCAAAAGTTTCGGCATCGCCGAAGCCATACCGTTTAGTGATACCTTTTAGTTCAATCAATATATTTTCGCTCATGAGGAATGTGATGTTTTATGTTTGGCGGAAAGGACAGGATTGGTTATCCTAGGCCTTTCCTTCAAATTCCCCTCAGAATAGCAAGCTATTCTGAATGGAAATTTGGCGGAAAGGACAGGATTCGAACCTGCGAATGGGTTGCCCCATTACACGCTTTCCAAGCGTGCGCCTTCAACCACTCGGCCACCTTTCCGTTAAATTAAGTTTAGCACGAACTAGAGAGAAATTAAAGGGGATTTTGGCGATAAAATGACGAGATTTTCGATATGTGGGGTACGAGGAAAGAAATTAAAGGTTTTAACCGTTTCGATTTGATATTTATCAAGCAAAAGTTTGACGTCGCGAGCTTGAGTGGCGGGATTACAAGACAAATAAATAATTTTGACGGGCTTTACTTCTAAAAGTTTGTGAATAAGTTTGGCATCACAGCCAGCACGAGGTGGATCCAAAATTACAGTTTGATTTTCGCGAATGTGAGTTAGGACTTCTTCGGATTTAGATAAAATCGGGAGAACATTGCTGAGATTGTAGGAGTTATTTATCAATTCGGCGAAAGCGGAATTATCCACCTCGACCAAAGTGAGATTTTTATCGCGCGCAACGGAAAGTCCGATGGTGCCAACGCCAGCATATAAATCTAAAACGTCGGTAGAAGTGATGTGGTTTTTAATTTCTTTGAGAGCCAATTCATAGACAGGCAGGTTAATCTGGAAAAAACCATTGGGAGAATAAGAATAGGTTTGTCCAAGAATAACGTCGGTGAGCGGAGTAAAAACTGGGTGAGGTTTTTTCTTTTCTAAAAGCCCGCCGGAAACTTCGCCAGCTTGATTACAACGCAGAAGCAGAGATTGATATCTGCGAGCCTCGTCGCCGTTTTGGTTAAGTTCGTTTACAATTTCGGTGGCGCGCTGAAAAATCTCGGGACGTTCGATAGAAGAGCTGGTAATAGGGATTTTTTGGTGCGAGCCTCGCATATGAAAGGCGAGTTGAATAGTCTCGAGTTCGTGATTATAATAGAGGGCATATTCCATTTTGTTGCGATAAAAATATTCGCGGTGATCAGTGATAATATTGGGGGTAGAAATATTGATATTGTGCTCGCGAAAAAGTTCAACTACAAGTTGTTGTTTTTGCTCTAGTTCATAATTAAAATTCATAATTTGCCACGGGGAAGTGGACAAATGACACTCATCCGGCGGGAGAACACGATGCGGGGAAGTGTTTTCGACTATAGTAGCAATCGCTTCGTAATAATGGGATTTTTCTTTGATGATTTGGTAATCCGAGACTTCTTCACCTGGCAGAGCATTCCAAAAGAAAATTTTGCGCCCGTCTTCGGCGGTACCGAGGCTCATGCCTCCTGGGATATTCTTTTCAACTTTAATCACCCTTTGATTATACCATAGAATATGTTATAATTTAATTATAATGAAGGCCGAAGAAATCTTGCAGGCGAGTGAAGACTCGGCGCTAGAGAATAATCAAATTATTACGCACGTCACGGGCAAAAAACAGCCGGCAAAAATCAAAAATAAGGCAAAATCTTTTGGCGCGGTAGGTTTTTTGACGTTGATTTTGGTCGTGGTGGCAGTATTATTTAGTTCGGGAAATATTATTCCGTCGGCGATTTCGGAGAGATTAATTGAAGAGACTGATGTACAATATGCGGACGCGGTGGAGAGTAAAAAGCTGGTGTTTCAGCAGGCGATGCAAAGTGGGGAGCTACCAGAAAATACCAAAGCAATATTAGAACAAAATGGATACACAGTGGGGACGGCCGAAAATGGGAGCATTGTTTTGACTGGGAACAATAAAACTATCACAGCGGATAATTTTATTACGGAAGTAAGCACGGACGCTAATCTGTACAGTGCTTTTAATAATGCGACTTATTCGCGAGCGGCGTATTATTATGACGATTCAGCAAAAAAAGTGTTCAAAAAAATTGGCACGACGCGGAATAATTATACAGACGGCGCGGAGTTTAATGAAACAATGGAAAAAATGGTCGGGAGTGGGAGTGATATTAATGTAAATAATGTAGCAACAGAGAAGGACGAGGAAAATAATATACAGTATGTGAATGCAGGGGGAACGAGTAACTCCGATGCGAGCGCGGGGGAGTTTATTAGTGGAGTAAGCGCAGTGAATACAGCAGGAACGAGTACTGAGGCGACTCTAAATTCGGCGGATACCCTAAAAGTGGCAGATACGATTTCAAAAGAGCAACGTTCGTCACTGTTTTATCTAACTTTTATGGAAAATATCAGCAAGATGAAAGCTGGGGAAGGAAATGAGTCTAGAATAAACGAAGCCATGAATTATTTGTATGAAGAAAGCGAAACCGAGATTGTGGATGTCGAGACTGGAGAAACGATAAAGGTTAAGGGGACGGCGCTAGAATCGCCGAGCCTGTATTCGATTTTGGCGGGCGGAGAGGTGGATACAAAAATTACTCAGAATTATTCGTCGGAGCGGATTTTAAAAACGGTGGAAAATAAACTCGGAACCACGGAGGCGAGCGGGGCGATTTCGGGAACGGTAGCTTCGACTAATACAGGAATAAAAGGTTCGATCGGGCGATTTTTAAATTTAAATACGGCTGGGTCGTCGACCGAGGTATTAAATTCGGTTAATAAAACGGTGGATAGTTCGCTAGTGAATAATTCTTATAGTACGATTTCGGGGGTGAGTGCGGGAGAATTTTTGGTGGAGGGGGCGGTGAACGTGGGTAAGGAACTAGCAAAAGCGAGCGGGGCGACGGCGGGAGACGCGGCGGCGGTGGTGAGTTATGCGCGCTTAACTTCCACGGTACTAGCGATGGACGCGGCGGCGGACAGAATTGACCGTAGTCCGTTTGATATTACTTCTAAAAATACATTTTTAGGGTCGATTATATATAAAGTGGCGGTGGCGAGCATGGGAATGAAAAATTCGCTATTTAAAAATGCAACTGTAATTTCAAATTTAACCACTTCGGCGGTTCTTAGCCTACTGCCAACAACTTATGCGGATGAAACGGACGGATTTTTGACAGAATTTGGCGATTGTGAGACTTATCAGACGATGCTAGGCGCGGTAGGGACGACACACTGTTCGGAAATTGCAACGTTTGATACTTCGACGTTGGATAATACTTTTAACGATGCTGGGTTTATAAATTTTGTGAACGAAAATACGACGCTGTCAGCCTCGGGAACGAGAACTGTTAATTCGGATTCGGTGCTGGCGGATTTTATTTTATATAATAATGAGCGGACGACACCAATGGGGATAATCGATGGTGGAATTTTGAGTTCGCTGAGTAATGGGTCGTTGTCGGTGGGGTTTTTGTCGGATTTTGTGGAGATGATAAAGAGTTTCTTGGGCGCAGACGAAACTAATAAGCGCATTGCTTCGGGGGCGGAGTATGTGAATTCGAGTAGTAATCCAAATTGGTCAAAATATAAATATGCCCAGAGGTACGTGTCGCTAGCGCGAGCAACGGAGTCGCTAAGACAGTATGCGGATTCGGCGACGGCGTATAATAATATTTTCGGGTTTGAGGGCGCGGAGAATCCTGTGGTGGCGTTTATTGAGAGTTATAATCAAACTGCTCAACGCTAGTGATAATGACTTGGTGGTGCTTGAAATTTTGAACCAGACATTGACGGCGAGATTCGTCGAGCTCGGAAAAAACATCGTCGAGCAGGATTAGAGGTTTTTGGTGAAGGGTTTCTTCGATAAGTTTAGCTTCGATAAATTTTAGGGCAAGAATAATAGAACGAGTTTCACCGCGCGAAGCTGAGCCGTCGGCTGGTTTATGGTTAAATTCAAATAGATATTCGTCGCGATGAATACCAAATGAAGTATGACCGAGATAATAATCTTTTTGAAAATTTTGTTCAAGCTGGTTAAAATATTTATTTTCGGATAAACCTAGGGCTTCACTTCGATAAATAATGGCGACCTGATCGTCGTTTTTAGCGATGGAGTGATAAATATCGGGAAACAGGGAATTAATTTTATTAATATACTCAGCACGAGCGCCGGCAAGCTTGGCACCATAGCGAGCTAAAAGAATATTCCATGAAAAAAGTTCGGCGGGGGTAAGGTGGTCTTTTTTGAGAGTTTCGTTGCGTTGTTTGAGAGTTTTTTTGTAATGAGATAGATTTTCGGCATAAGTTTCGTCAAGATCGGAAAAAAGACCGTCAAAATAATCGCGACGTCGGCCCGGAGAGTGGCTGATCAAATTTAAATCCGAGGGCAAAAATAAAATAACAGGGTATTTTTGTTTTTTGGGCAGGCGTTTAGTTTTTTTATCGGCGGCATGAAAAAATTTATCCGTGCCGTCGTAGGTTGCAATAGTTTGGTTACCGTTTACATATTCGAGTTCGATGCGATAAAAATTTTCGCCACGTTTTATAATTTCGGGGTCAGTGGCGCGAAAACTTTTACCTCTGGTCAGGATATAGATTGCTTCTAAAACCGAGGTTTTACCGCAACCATTCTCGCCGAGAATGAGAGAAGTTTCGTCTTTACATTCTAGAATATAGTGAGAGTGGTTGCGAAAATTGGTTAATTTAATACTTTTAATGATCATTAAGTTTTGATGGGCATTATTAGATGAATATATTTTTCATCTTTTTTATTTTTTATGATAACCGGCATGACTGGGTTAGAAAATTCGAATACAATTTCTCCGGTTTCGAAAGAATTGAGTGCGTCTAGGAGATAGCGGGAATTGACGCCGACTTTTTGGCTTTCGCTAACTTCGACCTCGATACAGGCGTTGCTTTCGCCGAATTCGTTGGCTACGGAATGAATAGAAAAGGTGTCTGGGGTGGTAGTTTCGCAAACAATTACGCCGTTAGAAGAGCGAGCAAAGAGAGCGGCAAGTTTAACTACGCGGATGACTTCGTCGCGTTTTAGGTTGAGCTTAAGGCTAGATTCTTTGGGGATTAGTTTTTGGTATTCGGGGTAGCTAGAGTCGATTAATTTGGAGATGATTTCGACTTCACCGAGACGAAAACGGACGAGGTCTTCGTTAAAGGTGATATCGACAACTTCAATGTCGTCTGAGAGTGAGCGCATAACCTCTTGGAGGGAATTAGATGGGACAATGGCTTTAATTTCGCTTTCGACTTTGTCAATAAGTTGACGAGTGGCGATACGATAGCCATCGGTGGCAGCGATAACTAGCTTATCGCCGTCGGTATTAAAATATACGCCGGTAAGGGCTGGGCGAGTTAGGTCGTTGGAACTTGCAATTAGAACTTGACCGAGACCGGTTTTGAATTCGTCAACACCGAGTTGATAGGTAACGGCTTGGTCTTCGTTAATTTCGGGGAGTTCGGGAAAATCCTCAGCGGTAGTACCGTTAATGGTGGACGAGTATTTACCGGCAGAGATGGTGATTTTGGTATCACTGGCAGAAAGTTCGACTTGTTCGCCGCGAGGAAGATTAGAAATAAATTCGGTTAGAAGTCTGGCCGGGACAGTAACGACCCCATCTTCGGAGCTAGAGACTGGTAAAAAGTCAATTACTGCCATATCTAGATTGGTGGTGATTAAAGAAACTTTACCACCATCAACTCGGATTAAAACATTGTTTAAGATAGGTAGAGTGACTTTACCGATTGCAATTCGACTAACATTATTTAGGGCTTTACTGAGTTTTTCTTGGGTAACTTGGATTTTCATTTTAGTTCCTTTCTATTAAATTAATTTTGTAGTTGTGATAGTAGGGTATGTGCAATTGTGGATAAGTGGGTGGTTTAACAGATATGGGGGAGTTGTTGAAAAGATGGTGAGTAAATGTGGGAAATGTGGTGAAGAACAATTTTTTTATACACGGGTTTTGGGAAAGGGGGAGTTTTGCACAAAAATTTGCACGGAGATTTGCAATGGAATTGCACGTAGATTTGCACATAGTTTTACACGAGTTAGAGGCCATAAATTTTTTCCTTGATTTCTTCGATTTGGTCGCGGAGGGTAAAATTGAGTTTTAGATCTTGTTCAATTTTTTTAATGCCATGCATAACGGTGGTATGGTCTTTGACGCCGACCTCGAGGGCGATTTTATTGGTGGAGGAGCCGAGTTCTTTGTTGAGAATAAACATGGCTACTTGGCGGGCGTTTTTGATATTGGCGACACGAGATTTACTGCAGAGTTCTTTGGTGGAGAGGTTATAATATTTGGCGACTTTTTCGACAACTTGTTTAGGGGTGGCGGGGCGAAGTTTGGAAGATTTATTGACGGAGACGGAGCCATTTTGAATAAGTTCTAGAGGAGTCATACCGCGAACTTCAGACATGAGGAGAATAGTGGAAAATTCGCCTTCGAGATCACGGATGTTAGTGTTGACGTTTTCGGCGATATATTCGATGGCTTCGGGTTCGATTTCGGCGCCCATGAGGTCGGCTTTGGCGCGAAGAATTGCACATTTGTCTTCGAACTTGGGGAGTTGGAGGTCAAAGGCGCCGGCCTGAGCGAGACGAGAGGCTAAACGTTCATCGACGGACTTGATTTGAGAAGGGAGACGGTCGCTAGTGACGATAATTTGTTTGTTGAGCTGATAAAGGGCATTGAAAATGTTGAAAAATTCTTCTTGAGATTTTTCCTTGCCGACGATAAATTGAAAATCGTCAATAATTAGGCAGTCAAGAGTGCGAAATTTTTGGTTAAAATCTTTGCCTTTACCATTACGAACAGCGTCGATAAAGTCGGAATAAAAGTCGGAAATTGGAGTGTAGAGGATTTTGTAATTGGGGTTGCGGCGGAAAAGTTCGTTGCCGATGGCTTGGACGAGGTGAGTTTTACCAAGTCCTGGACCACCGTATAAGAAAAAGGGATTATAGCGGTCGCCTGGAGAGTCAATAATGCTACGGGCGGCAGAGGCGGCGAGGTCGTTGTTGGAGCCGACGATAAAGCTATCGAGTGTGTATTTTTGGTTGAGACCAGTGGAAAGGGTGGGGTTGGTGCGACTCATAGTGGTATGAGGGGTGCGAGGGGTGTGGTTAGAGAGCTTAGTGACATCGGTAGTGATTTCGCGCGGGCGGATTTTGGTTTTGGCGGGTGGTTTGACCTCGAAATCGACATCAATAATGTCTGGCTGACTGTCTTTTAGAGCGGATAAAATTAGATCATAATAGCGGCTACGAAGTTGCTTGACATAGAAAGTGTTTTTAACGCTGATTTTAACATGTCCGTCTTTGATAGAGAGGAGAGAAGTATCCTGAAACCAGGTGGAAAAATTGGCAGGGGAAAGTTGTTGCTCGATTTTAGCAAGGGCATTTTTCCATGCGTCGTACATTGTGTGGGTGACCTCCTTCTTGAAAGGTATTATAGCACGAAATAAAAAAGTTTTCCACAGGTTGTGAAAAAAAATTTTTGTGTTGTAAAATAAAAAAGGAAATACAGATAAAAAGTTTTACACATAAAAAATAAAACCCCAGAAAAAGATGTGGAAAACTCCTTGAAAAATGTGGAAAAATGAGTTATACTATATAAAGAATTTGAAAATAACTAAAAATTAAGGAATAATATGCCAAAGCGAACATATCAGCCACATAAGTTGCACCGAAAAGCTGAACACGGATTTATGAAACGAAATGGAAATAAATCTGGGCGTAAGGTTTTGAAATTGCGACGACTCAAAGGGCGGGCAAAATTAACTGCTTAAAATAAGCCCCCAGCGGGGCTTATTTGGTAAAATATAATTATGTTGAATAAGAAATTTCGGTTTCACTCCCGAGGTGGGGTGAAATATGTGTATAAGAAAGGTAAAACGATTCGTCGGCCGATGATGTCGCTGGTTTTTTGTGATAATACGAAGGGGTTTACGCGAGTAGCGGTGGTAGTATCTAAAAAAGTAGAGAAGACGGCAGTGGGACGAAATTTGATACGACGACGAGTGTATGAGGCAATTCGGGTAAATTGGGAATATATGCCACTAAAACGGGATTATATATTTGTGATATACGATAAAAAAGTAGGAAAGATGAAATTTGCGGAGTTAGAAAAAATACTGGGGGAGCTCGTTGCAGAGAGTAAAAGTATGATATAATAAAGAGAATGGATAAAAAGAGTATTCGGAAGTGGATTTATTGGGGGATTTTTATAATATTAGTAGTGGGGTCGATTTGCGCGGGCGGGCTGTTTCAATTTATTGATATTATTATTGTGCGACCAATCGTAAATGTTTTGTTTGTGATTTTTAATTTGGTACATGATTTTGGGCTGGCGATTATAATTCTGACAATTTTGGTAAAGCTACTAATGTGGCCACTGATGAAAAAACAACTATATCAGACGCGACTGATACGGAAGTTGCAGCCGAAACTGACGGAAATTAAGAAAAATTGTAAGGGAAATAAACAGCTAGAGTCTCTGCAGACGATGGATTTATATAAACGGTATAATGTGAAGCCGTTTTCTTCGATTTTGACGCTGGTGATACAGTTGCCAATATTTATTGCGGTGTTTTCGGCGATTCGGGTGGTAGCAACGCCACTGGCGCAAGATAATTTAAGCAACCGAGCATATGAAATTGTGGCGTGGGAGGGGAGTGAAATTAAAGAAATTAAAGAGAAACAAGAAGTATATCTTGCGGATTTAACGAATGAAGAGATTCCGGCGGAAGAAAAAACGGCATATGATTTTCATCCGCAGCTGTTTTGGTCAATTAATTTGGATGTAAAGGCAAGTGATGTGCTGAGTGGGAATTTTTCGTGGTCGGCGCTGTTTATTTTGGTTTGTACGGTGGGGGCGTCACTAGTACAGTATTTCTCGACCAAGCAACAAATGTCGTCTGGGAAGTCCGAGAAGAAAAAGTCGTTTAGGGATTTGGTGAACGAGGCGAAAGCTGGGCGGGAATTGGACGAATCGGATGTGAGCCAAATGACGACGCGACAGATGTCTTGGATGATGCCGTTTATGATGTTTATGATTATGTTTAATTTGAATGGGGCGTTGTCGTTTTATTACTTTTTAAGTAATATGATTACAATTGCGCAACAGAAAATTGTACTAAGTAAAGTGAATGATGAAATTGATGCAGTAACAGACCGAGCGGTGCTGAAGGAGCTGAGGGGGATTAAAGAGGCTGAAGTGGTGGAAAATAAAAAAACAGGAACAAAAATAACTCGTATCTCCGCGAAAGATATTAAAAAGAAAAGGAGATAATATGAATAAAGATGAATCTGTAAGGTTTGCAGCAAGATATTTGGAAGACTTGCTGAGCTTTTTTGGAATCAATGTGGCGGTAACGTCGACAATTGATGATGAAGTAATACAACTTAGCGTGCCGTCGACGTCGCTAAACTCGCTGCTAATTGGGCGAAATGCAGACAATTTGAGAGCGTTGCAACATGTGGTATCGATGGCGCTGGTGGCGAAAGGCGGGGAAATAACACGAGTGAATGTGGATGTGGCGAATTATAAACGGCAACGAGCGGATAGGATTGCGGAGAAGGCGGAAAGTTGGATTGCGAAAGTGCGCGAAAGCGGTGAGCCGATGACAGTAGATTTAAATGCAGCGGACCGCCGAGTAGTGCATAAAGTAGCAGCGGATTATTTGGACATTGAGACTCATTCTGAGGGTGAGGGACGAGAACGAAAATTAATTATTTCAAAGGCCGCATAAAAAAGTGAATAAAAATCCCCTAGGTCTAGGGGATTTTTGTTGGAATCTTAATTATTCGGTGGTGGTGGAGCCAAGAATAAGAACAAAATCGTAGGCGGTGGAGATGCCAGCGGGGAGTTCGGAGGCGGACTTAGCGGCGGAGCTGTATTTTTTCTCGAGAGATTTTTGAGTGTTTGGCTTGTCGTCGGTCAAGGCGTAGAGAGTATATTCTTGGTCGTAAGTGCCAGCGGGGGCGTCGTCGACGGAAATATTAACATAACCGTCTTCTTCGAGCGTGGTACGTTCAGAAGAGGCGAGACCGGCGGTATCGGTGCCGTTTAGGACGAGGATAGAGGCGTCTTCGTAAACTTTTGGATCGTTAGATAGCATTTTGGCGAGATAAGTTTGAATAGCAGTGTAGTTGCCGACGCCGGCGGAAGGCAAAACGTAGGAAATGCCATTAATCATGCCGGTAGTCATGAGGCGTTCAGGTTCGAGAAGGGAGATTTGGCGCATGGAATCGAAATCAAATTCGGAAGTGAGGTGGGCAAGAGTTTTCATTTCGTCGATAGAAAAATTAGTACGAAGATTATCGCCGAGGGTGCCAGCGAGGCTGAGTAGGTCGGTAATAGAAAGGTCTTTTTCGAAGACTTTATCTTTGATGCCGATGAGAATTTTTTGCTGGGAAGCACCGCGTGAAAAATCACCGCTAGCAGTGCCATGACGGGCGCGAGCAAGGCCGAGGGCTTCGGCGCCGTTAATGGTATATTCTACGCCAGCTTGATAGACGGCTTTGGTGTAATAATAATCTTCGATATCTTCGTCGAGAGTGACGGTGATACCGCCGAGAGTGTCAACAATAGAGACGAGTGAACCCCAGTTGAGATGAGCATAATATTGAAAATCTAGGCCGAGAATATTGCCGACTTCGGTCATGAGAGCTTCGGCGCCAGCAGCGTCGTTGTCGCCATTCATGTTATTGCACCAATAAACTTCGTTGATTTTGCCGGTGGCGGTGCAGGTGGGGGAAGCTTTTAAGTCGCGAGGCAAAGAAAGCATGGCAATGTCGCCAGTGTCTTGATTAAGGCTGATAACCATAATGGAATCAGTAAGTTGGGCGCCGTCATGAGTGCCGTTGCCTTCATCACCGGCCATATTATAACCACTGGTGCCGAGGGCGAGGATATTAGTGCGACCATTATCGTCGGTTTTTAGGGGAGTGTAAGTTTCGTCGGTAAAGATGAGGTCGAGAACGTTGCCTTGGCCACCGGTGATTTTGGCGATAATGTCGTTGCCCCAAAGGACTACAATAATACCGGCGATAAGAATTAGACTAAGTAAGGTAATAATAATACCGGTAATGATTTTACGTTTTTTGCTGGCTGGTTTTTTGGATTGTTTCATAGTTTTACCTTTTTGGTTAATAGCTGAGGCGGAAGTTTTGGAAGCGACGGTAGGGGTAGCGGTTAGCTCACCACTTTGTTCGTCAAAATTAAAAGCTTGGACGGGCTTTAAGAAATCTTCGGTGCTAGCGAGAGGGGCGGAGGGTTTTTGGGGAGTAGATTTTTTAGGTACAGATTTTTTAGGCGTAGAAACTTTGGAGACGGGGGTTTTAGGTGCTGGGACTTTGGGAACGGGAGTTTTGGAGACAGAAGTTCTAGGTGTGGAAATTTTAGATGCGGAAACTGGCGCTTTTTTAGCGCGGCGAGATTCGAGCCCATCAATTGATTTATTTTTATTCATTGCTTATAATTATAGCATAATGGCGACTAAGTTAACAAAAAAACAATTAGCGGTTTTGGAATTTATAGGGGATTTTACAGAGGAGCGGGGGTTTTCGCCATCATATCGGGAAATTATGACGGGGCTGGGGCTGGCGTCGGTGTCGGCAGTGGCGGAACATGTAGATAATTTGGTGAATAGAGGAGTTTTAAAAAAAGTGCCTGGAGCGGCGCGGTCGTTGGAAATTTTGGATTATAAACACGAAGAGACGGTGGCGCTATTTCAGGAAAAAATAGCGATAGCTGGCGAGGAGGAAAAGAAGATTTTGGAGCAGGCGGCGGAGATATTGGGGTTGGATTTAGAATGATTATGGTTTTTAGGTAAAATCCAAGAATTTAGCCGAATATTTGGAATGAAATCCAAAAATTCGGCTGAAAATTTGGATTTTCATCTTGACAGAAAAAACCGTCTATGTTAATATGGGAATATGATAAAGCGCGATATTGAAAATAAAATTCGTCAAAAATTGAACGGTGGCAAAACAATTGTTATTTATGGTGCGAGACAGGTCGGAAAAACAACGCTCCTGCACCAGATTTTTGACGAGCAAAAAAACGTTTTATGGCTAAATGGGGATATTGAGGCGACACGTAAGCAGTTTGATGACTTATCGCTTGATACTGCCCAGACGCTGATAGGGGATTATAAAACCGTGATTATTGATGAGGCGCAACGAATTGAAAATATTGGGTTAAAATTAAAAATTTTACAGGACAATTTTGGCGATAAAGTTCAATTTGTGGCGACCGGGAGTTCGTCTTTTGATTTAGCGAATAAAATCAATGAGCCAATGACAGGAAGAGTTTGGACTTTTCAGCTGTTTCCGCTAAAAGTTTCGGAGCTTGTCGGAGCGTTTGGCGCGGCTAGGGAAACCGGAGCTTTGGAAAATCGGTTAATTTACGGTTCGTATCCAGATGTGGTGAACAATCCAAAAGACGCTGCGGAAATTATAACGATGTTATCGCAGGAGAATCTCTATAAGGATGCGTTGAATTTTTCTGAGATTATAAAGGTGGATTATCTTGGAAAGATTTTGAAAGCTTTGGCTTTTCAGGTAGGTTCACAGGTGAGTATAAACGAGATTGCAAATTTGGTTAAACTAGACAATAAAACTGTGGACAAATATATTTCATTACTAGAACAGGCGTTTATTATTTTTAGATTACCGTCTTTTGGAAAAAATCTTCGAAACGAGATAAAAACATCACAGAAAATTTATTTTTATGATGTTGGAATACGGAATGGATTAATTGGTGATTTTCGGCCGACGGTATCGCGCCAAGATATTGGTGGGCTGTTTGAAAATTTTGTGATTGCAGAATATAAAAAGCAGAATGAAGGAAAATTATATTTTTGGCGAAATTATGATGGACAGGAGGTTGATTTGTTAGTGGAAAAAAATACTGAAATTCAGGCTATAGAAATAAAGTGGAGCAAGAATGCTTCTTTGCCGAATATTTTTCTAGAGGCTTATGAGCCAAAAGAACAAATATGTATAAATCGGGAGAATTATTTGAATCAAATAACAAAAATGCAGATGGCATAAAAAAAACGGTAACTGGTAAATTAAAGATAAAGACTTATGTTTTTTGTCATATTTTTTATGCTTATGATATAATGGGATAAGGAGGACTATCATGACGGCACAAAAACGCAAAAATAATCGAAAATGGTTGTGGTGGGGAGCGGGGATTTTGATTTTGGTGATAGTGGTTGGGGGAGGAGTGCTGATTTGGCAGAAAAATCAAGCGGACGACAAGAAAAATGAAAACACTATAGTAGTAGAAAAGGAAGAAAAGAAGAATATTGATAATGAGACAGAAAAAACAACGGAGCCGGCGGAGACTGTGAGCACGGGGGTAGAGAAAGAAAAGGTAGTTCAATACGAGGGGGAAGACCCGAATACAGAGGCGGAACTGTCGGGAGTAGTGACTTATGTGGGGGTGAGTGGGGAAAAATTGATGATAAGAATAAGTATTGACCAATATTTGACTGGGGGACAATGTGAATTGAATTTAATAAAAGACGGGGCGGTGATTTATGATGATACTGTGAATATTGCTAGTAGCGCGTCGACCTCGACCTGTGAGGGGTTTGATGTTTTGACTAGTGGTTTGGGTGCGAATGGTGCGACGGGCGCGGGAAAAATAGAAATTAAAATTAAAATAAATGCCGATGGACGCAGTGGCGTGATTGGTGGGGAGGTGGAAATTTAATGAGAATAAGGAGAAGTAAGCAGATTTGGTTTGTGATGTTGGGGGTGTTTGTGGCGGTATTTTTGTTTACTTTTTTGGCGCAGAAGTTTAGTAAAAAATCAGAGGTAGAGGCGGCGAGTCTTGCGGATTTTGATGCGGGGTATATTATTTCAGACTATCAGATGGGAAATTATAATGCGATGACGGAGGCGGAAATCCAGACGTTTTTGACTGCGAAAAATTCTTGTGCGAATACGAATTATAATTATTATGTGGCGTTGTCACAGAATAAAAACTATACGTGGCACTGGGAGAATGGGCATTTTGTGTGTTTATCCGAAGAAAAATTCGGCGATGGGGAAGTGATTGGTTCGGGTGAGACGGCGGCGCATATTATTTGGCAGGCGGCGCAGGATTACAAAATTAATCCGCAGGTATTAATTGTGCTATTACAAAAAGAGACAGGGCTGATTACAGATCCGATTCCAAATAATGGGGATTATCGCAAGGCGACGGGGTATGGTTGTCCAGATACGGCGGCGTGTTCGGAAAAATATTATGGGTTTAAAAATCAGGTGAGACATGCGGCGGCGCTGTTTCGGGATGTACTGGACGGAGGGTGGACAAACTATCCGCTGGGAAATAACTATATTCAGTATAATCCGAGTGCGGCTTGTGGCGGGTCGGTGGTGAATGTGCAAAATTTGGCGACAAGCGCGCTATATCGTTATACACCGTATCAGCCAAATGCGGGGGCGCTGGCTGCGGGATATGGTACGGCGAGTTGTGGGGCGTATGGAAACCGGAATTTTTATCTTTATTTTGAGGATTGGTTTGGGGGGATTAGGGATACTGAACTAAAATGGGAAAATATGAAAGAACCACGTACGATGATTATTGAAAGAATAACGTTAGTCATTAATGCTAATACATATACTACAACCAATGAGTGGGTCAAGGAAGGAGAACATTATTATTTTACGAAGAAGACAACCTTGTATTGGGGCGGAAGTAAACAGGTTTGTCTACAGAAACAAGAAGATGAGGGGACTGACAGATGTATTCTGATGACAAGAATGTCTGATTATATTGAAGAAAAGAATAATGATATTGTTTATAAAACAATTGGTCCAATTTTAATGAAGTTAAATTCCGATAATTATAAATATAAAATTGGAACCGAGGAAATTGTTCAAAAATTGAGTTTGGAAGAAAATCTTTATATTAGAGTTTCGAGTAAGGTAAAAATAGGAGATAAGGAATACTATCAAACTACACATGATGTCAATAGAAATCTGGAATATGTTATTCCAGCAGAGTCATTGGACGAAAATATTTTTGATGAGTTTTTATTGCCTAGAAATCTAACAATAAAAATGGATGGAGAATCGATTAATCTAGCTACTGGTGAAAGTTGTATATCGTATAAAATTGGAGAAACAGAATATTATGCTAAAAAAATAAAATATGACGGAAAAGAATATTATCAGAATAATAATGAATTAGGGACGCAATGTGCCGTAGAGATGGAACAGTTAGGTGAAATACAATTCGTGAATTTTCTGTATCCCCGGCAATTGAAAACGAAAAATAATATTTATAGTATAAATGCAACGGACGGAACGAGTTGCCAAGAAAGTTTGAGAGTTGGTGATGTACAAAAATACACAACAAAAATTACAATAAATGGTCAAGTTTTTTATCGGTCTGAAAAAAACACTACATATGGTTTGACATGCGTAGTTCCAGCAACCGAAATGGCTGAAGTCTGATTATTTGAAGGGAAAAGTTTTAATTAGTGCACGTTGTTTTTTTAGCTTATTTGGTATTGGTTGATAACTTTTCTTTAATTTTAATAAATATTCATTATCAAATATTTTATTTATATCTGCTGATATATATTCTTTGTCGACCCCTGAGTAATAATCTAAGAATTTATATATGCCACCAGTAAGATTGTCGGATATTTTAATATGAGCATTTGGTATCGATAAACTGTCGGCAAATATTAGCCCGTGTAGGGATGACGATAGAACCAAACTGCATGTGGAAATCTTTTTGGCGACATTTTCTGGAGTATCCAAAGACGTGATTACTTCGAAACGCGGATCATCGCAAAAACGCTTTACGATATCTAGTCGAAAATCTGCATAATGGATTACCACGCCTATTTTTTGACTAAAAGGTTTTTTTCTGAGGGCATATGTGGCATTAGCTAAAATTCCTGGGTCTCCGGTAGGGATGTCTTTTTTTACTCTCGTCTTGGTCTTTTTTCCCCTTACTGCCTTAAAAATTAAATGGTTTAAATTATTGTTTTTGCTATCTTCGCGAATAAAACCACTACCCCAAACATAAGAACGATATTTAGGCGGTGTATTTTGTATAATCTCAAGGATGGAACCAGCGGCAATTAAATCACAATCGCTAGTCGATGCCCATGATGTACTGCGACCAAATATATTCAGTAGAATATCTTTTGAAACTAAATCGCCGAAATTGCTCGTGCAAATATTATCAAACCACCAATATAATTTTAAGGGGGGCTTTTTTAAATTTGTTCGTTTTCTTAGGAATGGATATTTTATTCCCATAATAATAAACGGTATTTGCTTTAGAAAATGTATGCTTTTTGTTTTAAACTTCCTGAAAAAACATATTAATACTGTTGTATTGAGCCAATTTTTAAAACTGGTTTTTAAGAAAATTTGGCGCCATTTTCTGACGTAAATATTGTAGGCATATGTACATTGGCGTCTAAAAAAGTGATTTCTCCACGGCTTAGCCTTATCAAAATGAAAAAATACAGGAGATAAATTAGTTAAGTCATCTTTATTATAGCTAGTAAAGTAATTATACTTGTTGGGTAAAATTTTAGGAAATAGTTTTTTGATCTCAGATAATTGAAAAAGGGCGAATAAAGAGTCATCACCTTTGCGGGGGGCGCCGTTAGACCAACATTTATAGAATAATTCTCCACTTGTCTTTAAAAAGTTCAGACTAGTTAAACGTTGATTATTGAAATAAACAATGCCACTATTTAGCCTTTTTCTATTAAATTCCTGTTTACTAATTCTTAATATATCAGATAATATATTTTTTTCTTTTCCAAATAATTCTGCAAAAGTATTAACCTCTACGCCGCCAATATCGACAATATATCCGCATTTTTCCAATGGATTTTTTAAACATAAGACGTCTCCATCGATATAGACGGAATACTTAAAACCAAGATTATAAAAAATTTCAGGTCCAGCAAAAATGTAATAGCATTCTATCGGGTATTCCCAAGTTTGAAAGAATAAATAGGTTAAATCTAGCTCAATAAAATCAATTTTCTTACGTTTCAATAGGCGTTTGTTCTTTGGCGAGATTTTTTTACTTAGAATATAAAGTTTTGCGTCTGGTATGAATTGTCTAATAGCTAGTAGGGAAGTTGCAGCATTTGAAACGTAATTATCGTTTGCAGTGGAGAAAAATATAGTATTATTTTTAGTGAGTTTTTCTTGACTCATATTATTATTATAACATATCTATTCGTCACATGTTATAATAGGCTAAATGGATAATAAGACTTTATCAATTATTATTACAGCACACCAAGAGGGGCAAATAGTTGAACAAACTGTAGAGAGTTTATTTATTGCTGCTAAACGTTTGAATAATATGGGGATAAAATATGATTTTTTAGTAAATATTGATAATGGAGACACGGAAACAAAAAAAAGTTGCAAAAGATATGAATATAGAGATGATTTTAAGGTTTTTGAGACTGAGTTTGGTGACCCAGGGTTAGCTCGTAATTCAATTTTAAGAAAAACTAATAACAAATATGTGGCACTAATAGACGCAGACGATACAATTTCAGAGAATTGGATAGAGTCGGCGATGAATAGAATATTAAAAGAGACTGAAAAAGTCTTAATTCATCCTGAAGCTGAACTAAGATTTGATAAAGAAAAAATAATAAGTTTAAATTTAAGGGTTGATGCAGAAAAGAAATATTGGTTAAACGTTTTAAGCTTATTTGGCGGTAATAGGTGGTGTTCGATAGTATTGGGAGAAAGAAAATTTTTTTTAGAAAATCAGTATTCCGAGAGTGCACATGGTTTTGGATATGAGGACTATTATTTTAATTGTATTACGACTGAAGGAAAAATAAGACATTTGATCGCTCCTAGGACTACCGCTTTTCTTTTACAAAAAGAAAAGTCAATAACACGGAAGACGCACTTAAGCAATGATATATTACCTTATGTTGAACTGTTTAATCTAAAAAAGATGAAAAGATATACAAAATTGTTTGGATTTCCTAAACCATTTGAAAAAGTAGATTCTACGGAAATTCCTGGTTTCGTGATCGCTCAGGCAAAAAATACCAACATGGATGTTATAAAATTTCTAAATAAAAAAACAAACTTTGATATAGGACATGATGGAATTTTTGAAAAATATTTGGTTGGTATAGAATTTTGTGAGATGATTAAAAAAATAGGTTTAAAAAAAATAAAAAAAATTTTATTCTTAGATAATTTGGTAGAACTAAATGAATTAAAATGTAAAAAAGGGGTTTTGCATGTTATTGTTGAATCGGAAAATATTGATAGTCGTGATGGAGTGATAAACTTTAAAAAATATTTTGGACAGTCCCCATATTTTATAAAAGATTTAATACTAACAAGATTAATCGTGCAACTTAGGCCGCAAGAGATAATTGTAGGACAGTCTGAGATAATAAATGAATGGGTTGATAAGCATGATAATTATTTAGTTGCGAACAACGTAAAAGTGGTCCACTTAGATGAGCTGCGATCAGCGATAGATTAATATATTTTTTTGACTACACCATGGTTCTTATTATAATATTTATTACGCCATACTGTGTGTTATAATATAAAAGATATGAAGAAGTGCGATATTATTATTCCGATATATAATGCCTATGATTGCGTTAAGGTATGCATAGAAAGTATTTTGAAAAATACAGATTTCAACAAAGCGCATTTGATTTTGATCGATGACAAAAGTCCAGACGAAAGAATAATTCCGTTGCTTGAAAAATACAAGAAAGAAAATTCAAAAAAAATAACTGTTTTGAAAAATGAAAAAAATCTTGGTTTTGTGGGAACAGTAAACCGAGGCATGAAATATTCGGAAAACGATGTTTTGCTTTTGAATTCTGATACTGAAGTTCCGGGAGGGGGTGCATGGTTAGATAGAATAATAGAATGCGCTATTAGTGATGAAACAATAGCGACGGTCACGCCTCTGTCTAATAATGCTACATTAGCTAGTGTTCCGGAGATTTTTGAGTGTAACAAGATGCCGGAGGGATATAACCTAGAAAAAATGAATAAAATAGTTCAAAAATATTCAGCTAAAGAATATCCAGAAATCCCGACAGCACACGGTTTTTGTATGTATATAAAAAGAGAAGCTTTAGAAAAAGTTGGATATTTTGATGAAAAGAATTTTGGCAAAGGATATGGAGAAGAGAATGATTTTTGTTTTAGATGTTTTGAATATGGGTATAAACATGTTTTATGTGACGATGTTTATATCCTACATAAAGAGTCGCAGTCGTTTTTAGAAAATAAAGTTGATAATGGAAAAGCACTAGCTAAAAAACATCCGGAACTAAAAAATAATCTAGATCGTTGGTGTAAACTGCGGGATATAGAACGGATTGGAAAAAATATTGCGGTAGGAATGGGAGTTGAAGAAAAAAGAGGAAATATCTTAATTCTGGTACATGATTTTAGTGATTATAAAAATAATTTTGGTGGGACAACAATACATATTCTAGATTTAATTCAAGCTTTAAGAAAAAAATATAATTTTCATGTTCTGGCGCCAGAGGGTATGACCTATAAAGTTTATTCGTTTTTTAAAGATACGGAAACCGTGACGGCTACTTTTCAAAAACCATTTTTGATTGAAAAAAATGGGGTTTATTTGAATGAGTATAGGCGAATGATAGAGCAGATATTTGAAGATTATCAAATATCGTTCGTGCATGTTCACCATATGATTGGACATTTTTTCGATATTAAAGAAGTTTGTTTAGAAAAAAATGTTAAGTATATGGTTTCGTTGCATGACATGTATTTAGAAAATCCGATTGTTAGTTTGATGGATGCGAGAGCGAGCGGCATACGAAAATATCCGATAAAATTAGATGTTTGGAGGAGGTATTGTAAAAAGTTATTGGTCGGGGCGGCTGAAGTGATTGCTCCATCGGAATTTACGAAAAGAGAATATAATAAGGTTTATAAGGAAATAAAAGTTTCAATTATTCCGCATGGAATAAAAGGCGGAAATAAAGAGCAAAGTAAGGAATTGAATGAAGAAAAAAATATCGCTTTTGTCGGGGCAATTTTTCCGCATAAAGGTAGCAATATTATGGAGGGCATAGTCAGCCAAAGAAAAAAACAAGATAATATGAAGATACATTTATTTGGAACGACTACTGCAGAAATTGATAGTGAATTTTTTGTTAATCATGGAATATATAAACGAGAAGAGATATCTGATAATTTGAAAAGAAATGGAATTGATTTGGTATGCGTGTTTTCGCTTGCTCCGGAGACTTTTTCTTATACGACTGAAGAAATTATTGCGGCTGGTATTCCCATTTTGACTTTTGATATTGGTGCTGG
>CAVHLO010000001.1:314851-363381 GCA_963637115.1 bacterium
GAGCTGAACGGGTGAAAAAAAATGGCTTAGGCTGGGTAATAAAATATACTGATGATACAAAAGAAATTTACAAGAAGATAAAAGAAATCCTGCGAGACGAAAAAGGATATCAGAATGTTTTGGAGAATATTCACAAATACCATGTACGAAATGTTGAAGAGATGGCTTCTGAATATGAAAAAATATATGATAAAAAAGTAGTTGCAGGGAAGTTAAAATTTGATGTATTACGAAAAAGAATGCTAGAAGCGGATTTGGTTCAAAATGCAATTATGAACAATGATGACGGGCGATATCGTGATGACTATTTTGCGATGATAAATTCGACGAAATGGAAGATAATATCAAAGATTAAAATTCCACGGAAGGCAAAGAGGATTATAAAACGAGTAATAAAAGGGCATAGATAATTTGGAATAGGTGGGCTTTGATGATATAATGTTATCATGGCTAAAAAAGATGAGAGTTATATTCGGGCGCTAGAAAGTGAGCTTTGTGCGTCGATTGAGAGAGAAGAAAAATTATTAGCAGAAGGCATGGGGTTGGGGGAATTTTTGAAAGCGAAAATCAAACATTCTAAATTGTATGAAAACGTAATTGCTGATCCGAATAGTGGAATGGGAAAAATTGTACGAGCGCCGCGATCTTTTTATCGGTTAGTAAAAAATCCAGAAGTGCGTAAAAGTTTTATGCAAAAAAAAAGCGTAAATAGGGTTCAGGCTCAGAGTTGGGTTGAGCCATGGGTGATTGACCTAGAGGAAAGAAAAAGAATAATAGAGCAAGCTTTAGCAGATGGCAAAAAAATTGCGCTGTATTTTGTGAAGAAGATTGATTTTTCGACGTCGAGGTATCGTTGTTATAATACATTTGAGGCGACCTTGGATAGTGAAAAGTGGCAGGCGGTGTATTTTCTGAAAGATGAGGTTGACACGGCGCTAGAATTTTTGCCAAAAAGTAGCGTCTTGATTTTTGGGAGAGAGACTGGGTTTAGTAAAGATATGAAGAAACTAACAGAAGTGGCAAAAAAGAATGGAATAAAAGTTGGGTTAGATATAGACGATTTAGTGTTTGATAAAAAATATTTGGATTTGTTTTTGGAAACCACTAATGACAAGAATAATCGGAACTTTTGGGTCGGGTATTTTGCGGGGGTAAAAGAAATTGCTGATAAAATGGACTTTTTTATTGCGACGAATGAGTTTTTGGCGGAAAAATTAAAGGGGAGTTTTGGGAAACCGGTAAAGATAATTCGGAATTCGCTTAATCGAGAGCAAATCGAGGCGTCGGAAGTGTATATTCAGAATAAAATAAGGAAAGATAAGGGGTTTACGATTGGGTATTTTTCTGGGTCGATGACACATCAAAAAGATTTAAATGTGGCCTTGCCACAGATACTAAATTTTTTAGAAAAACATGATGATGCTATTTTGAAAATCGTGGGATGTATGAGATTTGGGAAAGAAGCTGAGAAAATGAAAGGGCAGGGCAGGATTCAATTTTTGCCGTTTGTCGACTTTCGGAAATTACAGAGGTTGATAGCGGAAGTGGATGTGAATATTGCGCCGTTAGTAATCAATGATTTTACAAATTGCAAATCGGAACTTAAGTTTTTTGAGGCGGCGGCAGTGGAGACGACGACGATTGCTTCGCCGAGCTATACTTTTTCGCGGGCAATTAAAGATGGCGAAAATGGTTTTTTGGTGCAACCTGATGAGTGGTATGATAAATTAGAATATTTATATACGCATTCAGGAGAGAATAAGAAAGTTGCGACAGCGGCGAAAAAATATGCACTGGAACATTATTATGGAGTGGAATTTTTAAAGGAAATTGAAAATGCGTATAGTGCTTTCGCAAAATGACTAAATTTTCCTTAAAATTTGGAGTAAACTATAAAGATGCAAAAGGGCAGAAATGAATAAGATAAAAAAAGTGTCGGTCGTGGTACCTAATTATAATTATGAAAAGTATTTGAACGGGCGGATACGGTCGATTTTGCGACAAAAATATCCGATTTTTGAGTTGATTATTTTGGATGATGCGTCTACAGATGGAAGCGTGGAAGAGATTTTTCGAGTGCTTAAAAAACATAATATTGAACTTGAAGAACATAAAACGGCAAATAACAGGGGAGAAAAAATTTATAACTTTGAGAATGAAAAACTTAAAGTGAAGTTGGTGGTAAATAAAAAAAATTCGGGGAAGGCGATTCTGCAATGGAAAAAGGGGTTTGAGCTGGCGACTGGGGATTTTGTTTGGATTGCAGAGGCGGATGACCTGGCGTCGCGAGATTTTTTGCAAGAAGTAATGGAGGGATTTTGCGACTCAAGGGTGGTATTATCTTATGCGGAATCGAAAATTATCAACAAACAGGGGCTGATGATTTGTCCTAATTTTCGGTGGTCGCGAGACCGAGAAAAAACTGGACACTATAATAAAAATTATACGAAGGACGGAAATCAGGAAATCGAAGAAATTATGGCAATTCGATGTACAATTCCGAATGTTTCGGCGGCAGTGTTCCGCAAAGATGAACAAAATTTGTTTTTGCAATATTTAGATGAAGCAACAAGATTTGGGCAGGTTGGGGATTGGTATTTTTATGCGAAAGTTTTGGAGCATGGACGAATTAGTTATAATCGAAAAAGTTTGAATAAATTTCGGGTACATGGAGGGAGTAAAACAGCGACGGCAAAAAAAGAAAAAAGCCATTATGAAGAGATTTTGCAAATGCATAAGATGTTTATGGTTAAATATAAGCTAAGTAAGTCTATGAAAGAAAAAATACTAGAAGAGGAAAAGCGGATTTTAAAGAGGATGGGCGGATAATACGCCTTAATATGGTATAATTAAGATAATAAGCAAGGAGTTATTATGAAGGGAATAATATTGGCTGGTGGGTCAGGGACGCGGCTTTATCCGTTGACGTTGGGAACGTCGAAACAGATGTTGCCGGTTTATGATAAGCCGATGATTTATTATCCATTGTCGACATTGATGTTGGCGGGGATTAATGAAATTTTGATTATTTCAACGCCAGAAGATTTGCCAAATTTTGAAAGGTTGCTTGGAGATGGGGCAAAAATGGGGCTGAAGCTGTCGTATAAAGTGCAACCTTCGCCGGATGGGTTGGCACAAGCATTTATTTTGGGTGAAGAATTTATTGATGGCGAAGCGTGCGCGATGATTTTGGGAGATAATATTTATTATGGGTCGGGATTTTCGAAAACCTTGCGAGAAGCGGCGGAAAATGCAAAAAATGGGCGGGCGACAGTGTTTGGGTATTATGTAAATGATCCGGAACGATTTGGGGTGGTAGAATTTGATGAAAATTGGCATGCAGTTTCAATTGAAGAAAAACCTACGCAACCGAAAAGCAATTATGCGGTGACTGGGTTGTATTTTTATCCGGCCGGAGTGGCGGAAAAAGCAAAAGAAGTAAAGCCGTCGGCGCGAGGTGAGCTAGAGATTACTACGCTGAATGAAATGTATTTAAATGAGGGGCTTTTGGATGTACAACTTTTGTCGCGCGGATTTGCTTGGCTAGACACGGGGACAATGGATTCGCTTGCCGATGCGTCGGATTTTGTTAGAGTGGTACAGAAACGTCAAGGAGTGCAGATTGCAGCGCCGGAAGAAGTGGCATTTAAAAATGGCTGGATTTCGCGAGAGGAATTATTAAATTCGGCGGAGAAGTATAAGAAATCGTCGTATGGGCAACATTTGCTTAAGGTAGCGGAAAGGAAGATGAAAGACTAATGGGGAAATTTAAGTTTAACGAGACGGCGATTCCTGGGGTATTCGTGATTGAGCCGATGGTGTTTGGCGACGAACGAGGATATTTTATGGAGACGTATTCGGCGACGGATTTTGAAGAGGCGGGGCTAAAATATAATTTTGTGCAAGATAATCAGTCGTCGTCGAGACGAGGAGTTTTAAGGGGGCTTCATTTCCAAAAAGAATATCCGCAGGCAAAACTAGTGAGAGTTTTGGCAGGAGAAGTGTTTGATGTAGCGGTGGACCTTCGCGAGGGGTCGGAAACTTACGGACAGTGGGTCGGGGAGCTTTTGTCGGCAGAGAACAAAAAGCAATTAATGATACCGCGAGGATTTGCACATGGTTTTTTGGTGGTTTCGGAAAAGGCGGAGTTTGCGTATAAATGTGATGAATTTTATCACCCAGAGGACGAGGGGGGCGTGATGTATGATTCTTGCGGAATTGAATGGCCGAAAGTTGAGAGCGAGTTGATATTATCGGAAAAAGATTTGAAGCATCCAAAATTGGAAGAACTAGAGTTTAGATTTAAATTGTAAAGGAGGTTTATGGATAAAAAAACGATTGTAGTAACTGGTGGGGCAGGATTTATTGGTTCGAATTTTGTGTATTATATGCTGAAAAAGTATCCAGCGTATAAAATTGTGTGTTTGGACGCGCTAACTTATGCGGGAAATTTGTCGACTTTGAAAAAAGCGTTGGAAAATTCGCAATTTCGGTTTGTAAAGGCTGATATTACCGATAAAGAAGCGGTGGAGAAATTGTTTGAAGAAGAAAAGCCGGAAATTGTGGTGAATTTTGCAGCGGAGAGCCATGTGGACCGTTCAATTAAAAATCCGCAGTTGTTCCTAGATACAAATATTATGGGGACACAGACGCTGATGGAGGCGAGTCTAAAATATGGTGTATTGAGATATCATCAAGTTTCGACAGACGAGGTCTATGGTGATTTACCTCTAGATAGACCGGATTTATTCTTTACGGAGAAAACGAATTTGAATACCTCTTCGCCGTATAGTGCTTCGAAAGCGTCGGCGGATTTGTTGGTGATGGCATATCATCGGACATTCGGATTGCCGATTTCGATTTCGCGTTGTTCGAATAATTATGGACCGTATCATTTTCCGGAAAAATTAATTCCGTTGATGATTATTAATGCTTTGCATGACAAAGAATTGCCAGTATACGGTGATGGAAAAAATGTACGAGATTGGTTATATGTAGAGGATCATTGTAAGGCGATTGATATGATTATTCATGCGGATTGTAATGGCGAGGTTTATAATGTTGGGGGGCATAATGAGATGGCGAACATCGATATTGTGAAATTGATTTTGAAAGAATTAGGAAAGCCGGAAAGTTTGATTAAATTTGTGGAAGATCGCAAAGGGCACGACCGACGATATGCGATTGATCCGACGAAAATTACGACGCAACTAGGTTGGGAACCGGAGACAAAATTCGAGAACGGAATTGTAAAAACGATAAAGTGGTATTTGGATCACAAAGATTGGTGGGAAGAAATTATCTCGGGTGAATATCAAAATTATTACGAAAAAATGTATGGAGGAAAGATTTAGTGAAAGTTTTGGTGACTGGGACGAGCGGACAGCTCGGATTTGATGTGATGGAAGAGTTGTCGCGTAGGGGGCATAATGGTGTGGGCGCGGACAGGGCGAATTCGGAGGCGGAATTTGAACATGTGATTTTAGATATTACAGACAAGGAAGCGGTAGCGCGAGTGATAGCAGAAGTAAAACCGGAGGCAGTGGTGCATTGTGCGGCTTGGACGAATGTGGACGCGGCGGAGGATCCGGAGAATTTGTCGACGGTGAGAGCGGTGAATGTGGATGGAACGGAGAATTTGGCGAAAGCTTGTCGTGAAGTGGGGGCGAAAATGGTGTACATCTCAACGGATTATGTGTTTGACGGTTCGGGAGAACGACCATGGGAACCGGATGATAAAAATTATGCGCCGATTAATGTTTATGGGCAATCTAAATTGGATGGAGAATTGAAAGTTGCGGAGAATTTAGAAAAATATTTTATTGTGCGGATTGCATGGGTGTTTGGGCGAAACGGCAAAAATTTTGTAAAAACAATGCTCGAAGTTGGGAAAAAACATGACGTAGTAAAAGTGGTGGATGATCAGATTGGTACGCCGACTTATACGGTGGACCTGGCGAGACTTTTGGTTGATATGATTGAAACCGAGAAATATGGTTATTATCATGCGACAAATGAGGGCGGGTATATTTCGTGGGCAGATTTTACGGAGGAAATCTATCGGCAAGCTGGGATTAATACAAAAGTAGAGCGGGTCTCGACGGCTGAATATGAAAAAATCGCAGGGAAAACTGTTGCGAAACGGCCGTTTAATTCGAGATTAGATAAAACTAAATTGGTGGAATTTGGTTTTACACCGTTGCCGACGTGGCAAGATGCGCTTAGTCGCTATTTAAATCATTAGATTTTTCGGATTTTTGGTCATTGGTCTTTTCCTTTAAAATTGAGAGTTCTTGAATTAGTTTAGTAATTTTGACTTGTTGGCGGCTAAGCGAGATTGTTAATGAAAAACAGACAAGAATTAATAACGCAATAATAATGACAAAAATGAAGTTAGATAGAGTTTCGAAGCCGAAAAGATCGGAAAGAGCGATGATTGGAGCAGGAAAAATTGCGATAAAAAGGAAAGCGACAGGCAAAATGAACCAAGCGACAGAATTTTTGATGGAGATAGAATTGCGTTTTAGACAGGCGACGATGATAATAAGTAAAATGAGGGCAGCGATGGCCATTTCGATTTGTAATTTAGTCATTTTTTCCTCCTAAGGCTTAGTATAAAAATAGATAACAAAACATTGACGCAAGCGTAAATACTTTTCCAAGAGTGGATACTTGAGCGTCCGGCCTCGCGTTTGTTCATTTTGACAGGGACTTCTTTGATTTTAAGATTGGAAAATTTCAACAGTTCAAAATTGGAAATTGGTTCGGGGTATTCTTGTGGGTAGTTATTTGCGAAGAGTTTGATGACTTGCCTATTGGCGGCGCGAAAGCCCGAAGTGGGGTCGTAAATGCGTTTATTGGAAAACAGTTTAATAATATTTGAGAGCACGTGAATTCCGAAACGACGAATTTTGGAAGAACGCTGATTTTTAAGTGATTTATCAATAAAACATGAACCGATGACGAGGTCGGCTTTGCCGTCTGCTATTGGTTCGATGAGTTTTTCAAGGTAAGAAATATCATGTTGACCGTCGGCGTCAAATTGAATGGCGATATCATAATTATTATCACGGGCGTATTTGTATCCGGTTTGAACGGCTCCACCGATGCCGAGATTATAAATAAGGTCGACATGATGATAGTTGTTATCGTCGAGAATTTTGCCGGTTTGGTCGGAAGAGCCGTCGTTGATAATGAGATAATCGAAATTAGTAGAGAGAACGGTTTTGATAGTTCTTTCGATTGATTTTTCTTCGTTGTAAGCGGGGATAATTAGGAGGACTTTTAGGCTAGGCATATATTCTCCTTTGCTTTTGAATGTTTTCGATCAGTTAAAATTAATTTTGCGTAATGTGACGTTCCGAAAATACCTAGAATGGAAGGGGCAAAAATTTCAATAGCATAGCGATCAATAATTAATCCTACTCCAGCGGCGGCAAGCATGTGCATGGAAGCAGTAGCAAGAAGAATAAGATTCAGATAAAAAAGATTTTTATAATGATGTTTTTTGTTTTTTATTCTAACTATAAAAAGAATAATGAGAAAAGGCAAACAACCGATGGTGGAAATTTTAAAAAGAATATTGGTCGGTATTTTTAGGTCGTTCATTATGGTTGCGAAGATACTTTTATTTGGCTCAACATTGTAGGCGGTGGTACGAGCCGTCATTTCGTCGGTCATTGGGGAGATATTTGCTTCTTCGCGAAAAGTTGCATATCCAATAAAGGTGTTTTCATAAGTGGAGAGCCCGACAAGACGCGAGGTGGAATAAAAATCATAACCATTTGGGGTTTCTATTTCGCAGGCACTACTTAGACCGCAATAATTTTGAAGATATATTTTTAGAATATGCATAGGGTTTTTGGTAAATTCATCGAGAACTAGTCCTACTGCATCCATGGTTGAGATGTTGTCGGTTTTTTCGTTATTGTCATTATTGTATGAAATTTGATAAGCATGAAGAAGTTGTTTTCCAAGCATGGAAGAAGAACTGCGTCCGGAATTAGTGTCAATTCCATGAGACGTTAAAATCGAGTTCCATACAAAGATGCTAGCGAATAGGAATACAATTGAAGCGATAACGGTTCCTATACGATAAAGGCAATGTTTTTTTGTATGGTTTTGGATTAAAGATATAATTGTAGCAACAAACATTGGCACAAAAGCGATTATAAAATATGGTTGTTTTAGATGATAGCAGAATATAATGCTAAAGATGAAATATATTGAATAAAGAATAGTTTTTCTTTTTGAAGTTTCTTTGATAAAAATCCATTTGTAAGCCAAATAAATATTTAACATCGTTATTGTTATGGCGACAAATTCGGTAAGCAAGACATGAAAATAGCCGAAAATGAGAGGATTTAAAATAACAATTGCAAGCAGAATATTTCGAATAAGTTTTTTGCGCTTGAAATTTTTAGAAAGTTCTGTACAAAGTTTGTAACAAATGATGACAAAAACGAGATAAAAGAGAAAGAACCCTACAAGAAGACCAGTAGCGGTTTTTCCAAAAAGAAGATTAAAAGAATAGATAATAAGTGGAAAAACTGGACCGCGAACGATATCCCAGCTAGAAGCTGGAAGTTCATTCTCGAAAATGGCAACATAGCTTAAGTAGTGTCCACTATCATAGGTTAGAATTGGAACAAAAGAAAAGAATAAAATGGTCAAAACGAGTAAAGCAATAAAAAGCCATGGAAAATTTTTAAATTTGTAAAAGTTTTTCATAGGCTTCTGAGACTTCCTTTGGAGTGCCATCTAGTTTGATTTTGCCGTTTTCGATTAAAATGGCACGGTCGCAGAATTTGCGGACGGCGGCCATGCTGTGGGTGACTAAAATGACGGTTTGATTGCCGTGGAGAGAGGCGAAGTAGTCGTTACATTTTTGTTGGAAGGCGGCATCGCCAACGGCAAGAACTTCGTCGAGGAGAAGAATGTCGCCTTTGGCGCGAATGGCAATTGAAAAAGCAAGGCGAACCTGCATACCGGAAGAAAAGTTTTTGAGTTTTTGATCCATGAATTGCTCGAGTTCGGCGAATTGGACGATTTCGTCATACATGGCGTCCATTTCTTGGTTGGAAAAACCGAGGAGGGCGCCGTTTAAATAGACATTGTCGCGGGCAGAAAGTTCGGGGTTGAAGCCGACGCCGAGTTCGATAAAAGGAATAAGTGATCCATTAATTTCGACGGAGCCTTTTTCGGGGAAGTAGATTTTAGCGAGGGTTTTAAGCAGAGTTGACTTTCCGGAACCGTTACGGCCAACGATGCCGACGAATTCCCCGCGGTGGATGTCAAAACTGATGCCGTTTAGGACTTTTTGTTCCTTGAATCCTTTAACGCCTTTGAGACGATTAAAGATAGCCTGTTTTAGACCCCAAGCGCGTTCGGTTGGGAGTCTGAAGCTTTTGTGAAGATTTTTGACAGAAATCACAATATCTTGACTTTTTTCACTTTTTGTGCTATAATTAGGGGTTAGGTTATTTTTCATTAGATTTCCTCCGCGAAGCGTTTAGATTTTTTACGGAAGTACCATGAACCCCAGATTAACATGATGATGACGATAGCGAGAGGAATGAATTTGAGGATAAAAGTTCCTGTGCCGACATAATTCCAAGTAGTAATAGTTTCGGTGGTAACGAGGCAATAGCGAAGGTCTTGGATGATTTGGGCGATGGGATTTAAAAGAATAATTTTGGCGGCAGTGACGGAAGTGGCGGCGACCATGGTGACTGGGTAGATAATCGGGACAGCGTAAAAAAGAGCTTGAATAAAAACGTCCCAGATAGAAGTGATGTCGCGATATTTAACGTTAACGGCGCCGAGCAAGAAAGAGATGCCGAGAGATAAGGTGTAGAGTTCGAGAATGAGAAGCGGAACTAGAAGCCAAGTCCAAGAGGGGGTGATGCCGTCTATGAGCGCAAAAATAACGATGACGACGAGGTTGATAAGGACGTTAATAACTGCAGTGAGCGTGGCGGAAACGACAACGATGTATCTTGGGAAACAGATTTTGCGGATGAGATCACCGCGATTAACGATGGCTTGGATACCTTGACTGGTGCATTCGGTAAAGAAACTCCAGAAAGTGGTGCCGACGAGCAAATAAACTGGATAATGCGGAATGTCGCCGCCGAATTTGAGAAGTTTGGCAAAAACGATATAGAGAATGGCAAACATCATCATGGGGCGAAGAAGTGCCCAAAGATAGCCGAGAACTGAGCCTTGGTAGCGGAGTTTGAAATCGGTTTTGGTGAGTTCTTTAAGTAGGACGCGGTTGCCTTTGTAAAGAAAATTCGGGATTGCCATATAGACTATTTTATCACATTTTTCTTTTTCCGAAAACGAAACGGTCGTAAAAGAAAAAGTTAAGTAGAGTGGTGACGACGGCGGTGAGGACGAAGGCGCCGGTGGATTGGGTGAAATCATAGGTGAATGGGAGATTTATGAATTGAAAAATGTTGAAGGCAAAATCATAAAGTGGAGTGATAAGGCTGAAGAGTTGAGTGAAAAAGGGGCCAATAAAAAAGGCGGTGGCGAGGTTCCAGATGAAGAATTTGTAGATGGCAGTTTTGGTGAGGGGGCGTTCTTTCCAAGTGATTTTAGAATGTAGGAGGTAAGCAAGGACGGTGGTGGCGAGAGTACTAATTAAAGTGGAGAGCCAGAGGAGGTTGCTGTCATTAAAAATAAGGTTGGCGAGGATAGTGTAAAAGACGAAATTAAAAATGGTGAGAGTAATGCCGACGATGAGATAACGGCCGGCGTGACGGCTGGTAGCGACATCGGGGGGCAGAGTTTGGCTGTTTTTATAAGATGGATCATCGTTGCCAGAATTGGAGTTTGCGTTAGTTTTGACCATAGAATGATTATAACATCGAGAAGGACTTTTTGGAAGTTGTAGAGGTAGGAGTATTGATAGCTATGGACAAAAGGGGTGATTTGGTGTATAATATATGCGTTTAGATGGGAAAAATTATGGAAGAGATTTTTGGGAATGAGAATGTAATTCGGGTGAGGGGGGCGAGGCAAAATAATTTGCACGACCTAGATGTGGATATTCCGCGGGATAAGTTGGTGATTATTACGGGGCTGTCTGGATCGGGGAAGTCGTCGCTGGCGTTTGATACGGTTTATGCCGAGGGGCAGAGGCGATATGTGGAGTCGCTATCTTCCTACGCGCGAATGTTCCTCGGGGTAATGGATAAGCCGGAGGTGGATTCGATTACGGGGCTGTCGCCGGCGATTTCGATTGACCAGAAATCGACTTCGCGTAATCCGCGTTCGACTGTGGCGACGGTGACGGAAGTATATGATTATTTACGATTGTTATTTGCGCGAGTGGGGGTGCCACATTGTCCGATTTGTCATAAAAAAGTGTCGCGGCGGTCGGTGGAAGATATTGTGAATGAGGTGATGAAATTGCCGCTTGGGGCGAAATTGATGTTGCTTGCGCCGATTGTGTCGGCGAAAAAAGGCGAGTTTTTGCATATTTCGGAGCAATACTTGGCGAAAGGGTTCTCGCGGGTGCGGGTGGATGGAATTATTTATGCTCTAGATGAATTTCCGGAGCTGAATAAGAATGAGAGGCATGATATTGAGGTTGTGGTGGATAGATTTGTGCTGAATCCGGAAATGCGGGCGCGGATTGCGAGTTCGATCGAGCAGGCGCTGGAGATGGGACAGGGAATCATTCAACTTCTGCGGGTGGTAGATAATACGACGGCGGTGGGGGAAGCGCGGATTGGGGCGGAAAATACGGAAATTTTGACTTATTCGCAGAGATATGCCTGTCCGGACCACCCGGATGAGTTAATTCCGGAGCTGACACCGCGACTTTTTAGTTTTAATGCGCCAGAGGGGGCTTGTCCGACTTGTACGGGGCTGGGGACGCGGATGGAAATTGATCCGGAACTGGTGTTTAATAATAACCTGACGATTGCGGAAGGGGGAATTCGGCCGTTTAATCGGATTGGGCAGGATTCGTGGTGGCTGAAACGGTTGATGGGAGTGGGGGCGCGACATGGATTTAATGTCCAGACGCCGATTGGTGAATTGTCCGAGGAAGTGAAACATTTGATTTTGTACGGGACGGGGGACGAGAAATATGAGATGAAGATTACGGGGTCGGGGAAGTTTGCCGAGGGAACGGTGTATCAGACGACTTATGAGGGGGTGATTCCGACTTTGGAGCGGCGGTATCATGATCCGAAAACTTCGGAGTTTATGAAGCATGATATTGAGCGGTTTATGCGGGTGAGGCAGTGTCAGACTTGTCATGGGGCAAGGTTGAAGCCGGCGGTGCTGGCGGTAACGGTGCATGATTTGAATATTGTAGACATGTGTAATTTGGATGTGGATGCGACGCTGGAGGTGTTGGCGCAAGACTTGGGATTTTCGGAAGAGGAGAATTTGATTGCGGCGCCGATTTTGAAAGAAATTCGGGAGCGGGTGAAGTTTATGCAAGATGTGGGGCTAGGATATCTTGAACTCGGGCGGGCGGCAAATACGCTGTCTGGTGGGGAGGCGCAGAGGATTAGGCTGGCGACGCAGATTGGGTCGGGGCTGCAGGGAGTGCTGTATGTTTTGGATGAGCCGTCGATTGGGTTACATCAGCGAGATAATGACAAGTTGATTGCGACTTTGAAGCATTTGCGAGATTTGCATAATACGGTGCTAGTGGTGGAACATGATGAGGACACGATGCTCGCGGCGGACTATATTATTGATATTGGGCCTGGGGCGGGAGTGAATGGTGGGCGATTAGTGGCGGCGGGAACGCCAGAGGAAGTAATGAAAAATCCAAATTCACTGACGGGAAAATATTTGTCGAGAGAGATGTCGATTCCGACGCCAAAAAAACGGCGTAAAATTCGGAAAGGGCAGGAGCTAGTAGTTGTGGGGGCGCGTGAAAATAATTTGAAAAATATTGATGTGCATTTTCCGTTGGGGGTGATGACGGTGGTGTCAGGAGTGTCGGGGTCGGGGAAATCGACGCTAGTGAATAATATTTTGGCGAATGAACTCTTGGCGCGGCTACATCGGGCGCAGACGGTGGCGGGGGCGCATGAAAAAATTGAGGGGATTGAGAAAATTAATAAGGCGATTGTGATTGATCAGTCGCCGATTGGACGAACACCACGGTCGAATCCGGCGACTTATACGGGCGTGTTTACGCAAATTCGGGAATTGTTTGCGGCGCAGCCAGAGGCGGAAGTGCGGGGTTATAAGTCGGGGCGGTTTTCGTTTAATGTGAAGGGAGGGCGATGTGAGCATTGTCAGGGTGATGGGGTAAATAAAATTGAGATGCATTTTTTGCCAGATGTGTATGTAAAGTGTCCGGTGTGTAAGGGGCGGCGATATAATCGGGAGGCGCTGGAAATTAAATATAAGGGGAAAGATATTTCGCAGGTGCTAGAGATGACGATTGACGAGGCGGTGGAGTTTTTTGGGAATATTCCGTCGATCGCGCCGAAATTAAAGACAATTCAAGAAGTGGGGCTGGGATATATTCGGTTAGGACAGCCGGCGACGACGTTTTCGGGTGGGGAAGCGCAGCGAATTAAGCTGGCGACGGAACTTTCGCGCCGTTCGACGGGGAAAACTTTGTATATTCTGGACGAGCCGACAACGGGACTACATACGGATGATGTGAAGAGGCTACTTGCGATTTTGGGGCGGTTGGTGGATCATGGAAATTCGATGATTATTATTGAACATAATTTGCAGGTGATTAAGTCGGCGGACTGGGTGATTGATATGGGGCCAGAGGGGGGCGCGAAAGGGGGAAGAGTGGTGGCAGAGGGGACGCCGGA
Source organism: bacterium (assembly GCA_963637115.1). Classification (GTDB taxonomy): domain Bacteria; phylum Patescibacteriota; class Saccharimonadia; order Saccharimonadales; family Saccharimonadaceae; genus Nanosyncoccus. Next base: position 328,663 of record CAVHLO010000001.1, read on the forward strand.
GGAGTTAGCGAAAAAAGCGAATACGCCAACAGGGGAATATTTGCGGAAATATTTGTAGGATTGTTTAATTTTTGGCGTGGTGGGGCGAGTTAAAGAGGAAAAATGGTTTGGAAAAATGAACAAGTAAGCTGGGGAGAGACAGAGAAGATTTTGGGGACTTTAAGGGAAGTACTGGGGGTGAGGGGTGATGTGGTGGAAATGGGGTGCTATAAGGGGGACACGTCACTGATGCTGGCGGAGGCGTTGGAGGAATATAACAGAGGTGGGGGTTGTGGAAAACCTGTGGAAAACTTTGAGAAAAAGAAGTTGTGGATTTATGATTCGTTTGAGGGTTTACCAGAGAAAACAGAGGCGGATAAGTCAGTGCTAGGGGAGGATTTTCGGGAAGGGGAGCTTTTTGTGACAAAAAGGGAGGTAAAAGAGCGATTTTTGAGGGCAGGGTTAGCGGTGCCGGTGATAAAAAAGGCGTGGTTTGCGGATTTAACAGAGGCGGATTTGCCGAACATGATAAGTTTGGCGTTTCTAGACGGGGATTTGTATGAGTCAATTCGAGATTGTTTGCGGTTGGTGGTGCCAAAAATGGCAAAAGGTGGGGTGATTTTGGTGCATGATTATAAAAATCCGGCCTTGCCTGGGGTGGAGAGAGCGGTAAAAGAGAGATTTTCTGAGCAGGAAGTAGCGGTGTCTGAGAGTCTCGCGGTGATTTGGGTATGATGTCGATGATTTTGGAGGGGTGATTTGAGACTCTAGGGGTGATTTGGGGGTTTTAGGGTGGTTTAGTGGTGGATTGGGTGTGATATAATAGGGATATGAAGCAGAAAAAAACGGGAGAGATGGTGACAGTAAACCGACGGGCGCGGTATGATTATGCTTTGGGGGAGGAATTGGTGGTGGGAATGGTGCTGTCTGGGGATGAGGTGAGGTCGATTCGAGATCATCATGTGCAGCTAAAGGGGGCGTTTGTGACGGTGAAAGATGGGGAATTATGGCTAAATAATATGACGCTAGGGGCGGAAACGGCGAAAAATGTGAAATTATTAGCAACTAGAAAGCAAATTGCGGCGCTGATGCGGGAAAAAGTGGCTGGTTCGACCATTGTGCCGGTGAAATTGCTGGGTGGGGGGCGATTTATTAAGCTGGTGATTGCGGTGGGTAAGGGTAAGAAAAAGTATGATAAGAGAGAAACAATAAAACAGCGAGATATTGAACGGGGGAGGTTTTAGTGGTTTTGCTTGGTAAGCGAGGCGCTAGATGGGGGTGGATTTGATGCGGATATTTTCGTGGAACGTGAATGGGGTGCGAGCGGTGCTGAGAAAGGGTGCATTACAGGAATTTTTGGCGGCGGAACGGCCAGATGTGGTGTGTTTACAGGAAATTAAGGCTAAACCGGAGCAAGTGGAGGAGGATTTTGCGGGGTATAAGGTGTTTTGGAACCCAGCAGAGCGGTCTGGCTATTCAGGGACGGCAATTTTGGTGGCGCCTAAGAGTTTGGAAAAGTCGCCAGTAGTGCGGAGAGTAGCGTGGGAAAATGCCTTGGCGGTGCAAGAGGGGCGAGTGTTGATTTTGGAATTTGAGCAGTTTTTTTTGGTAGATGTGTATACGCCGAATGCGAAACCGGATTTGTCGAGACTGGGGTTAAGGGAGAAGGAGTGGGATCCGGATTTTTTGAAATTGTTGAAGAAATTGGAGCAAGAAAAGCCGGTGGTGACTTGTGGGGATTTTAACGCGGCACATACAGAGATAGATCTGGCGCGACCGAAGGAAAATATGAAAAATGCGGGATTTACGAAAGAGGAGAGACAGGGGGTAACGAATTTGATTAATGGCGGATTTGTGGATACTTTTCGGCAGTTGCACCCGACGGAACAGAGGTATTCGTGGTGGAGCCATTGGGGAAAGGCGCGAGAACGGAATGTGGGGTGGAGAATTGATTACTTTTTTGTGTCGGAGGGACTACTGGGGAAACTGCGGGGGGCGGAGATTTATGAAAAATATCAGGGGTCTGACCACTGCCCAATTGGGATTGAGCTAGAAGTGGAATGATTTGGAGAAAGGAGGAAAATGGATTTTTTTGAGAAAGTGGAGAAATTGGCGGAAGATTTGAACTGGAACGTGCCAGAACAGAAAAGGGGGCGAATAGAGGTGATTGGGGGGAGTAAGGGAAGTTTTCGGGCGGTGGTGAAAACGGCGGAGTTTGTGGCGGGTAAATATCCGGTGAAAGAGGTAGAAATGGTGGTGCCGGAGAGCTTAAGAGGGGTCTTGCCGGAACTGCCGAATGTGAAATTTGTAGGGGCGACGGAATCGGGGGCGCTAGGGGAGGAAAAAGGGCTAGAAGAGGCGTTTTCTAGCGGGGATTATAATTTAGTGATGGGGGATTTGTCTAAAAATGCGCAGACGGGACAGATTTTGGCGAAAATTCTGGCGAAAGTGGAAAAACCGACGCTAATAACGCGTGATACGGTGGATTTGGTGGCAGAAACAGGGGCGGAGAGGATGCTTGAGAATGAGAGAATTGTGATATTTGCGTCGCTGATACAGATGCAAAAGTTGTTTAGGAGCGTGTTGTACCCGAAAATGCTGACTTTGTCGCAGTCGCTGGTGCAGGTGGCGGAGAGTTTGCATAAGTTTACGCTGAGTTATCCGGTAAAAATTGTGACTTTGCATAGTGGGCAGATTTTGGTGGCGGATGGGGGCGTGGTAAAAGCAGTGCCGTTAGAGAAAACGGAATTTTTGCCGATGACGGTGTGGAATGGGGAATTGGCGGCAAAAATCGGGGCGCTCAACCTCTATAGTGTCGGCAATTTTGTAGGCGCTACTTTGACGGCGATTTTGGGGTAGATTTGGTGGATTTTTGGGTGGAAAGTTGGCGTTCGAGAGCGACAGCGTCGCGGGAAATGTTGTTGCGGCGCTGGCGGAGGAAAAACCAGATGAAGAGAAAAATCGAGCAGCCAAAGGCAAAAAGAGCGCATTTAACAGGAGTGGGCCAAGAGGTGGCGAAGAGAATAAAAGCGTTGGTGATGCCAAGGGCGATAGTGTAGAGATAGCGCCTAGTGAGAATGATTTTTTTGGCGAGCGGGAAATTGCGGCGAGCGAGGGAATTTTTGGTGCAGTTGTCGGGATGACCGAGGAATTTGCCGTAGACGAGGAGCTCGATGGCGCCACAGATAAGGGTGTAAAAAATGATAATGACCAGCCCAGCGATAAGGTTGACCTGAAAAGTAAGAAAAGCGACTTGGGCGGCGGCGAGGAGGACGTCGGAAACCATGTCGAATTGGACGGCGTAACGGCGGTATTTGGGGGTTTTGTCTTTGGGAAAAGGCCATTTGCGGGCGCAAGTGCCGTCAAAAGTGTCGGTGAGCTCGGCGACTAGGAAAATAATGAAGGCGTTTTCGGCAGGAGAGCCGACAAAAGCCAAGATTAAGAGAATGCTCGCTAAAATGAAGCGAGAAAGGGTTAAAAGGTCGGCTAAATATCTCATTTTTTAATTATATCACTAAATAGGCGTTCGAGTTCTTGAATCCTAGCGGAAGCGAGGATTTCGGGGCGATGTTGCTGCATAATGCGAGACATTTTTTCGATATTCTCGGGGGAATTTAAGAGACGGGCGAGGGAGACAGCCATTTGCTTAGGGGAGGGGTCTGAGGATAAAACAAAACTGCCTGAGGGAACGACTTCTTGCATGTCGGGGTCACAGATGAAAACAGGGGTGTTGTAGGCTTCGGCCTCGATCAGGGTCATGCCAAAAGTGTCGAAATTGTAAGAAACGAGAACGTCGAGATGGGCTTTTATAAGAGATTTTTGGATAGTTTCAAAAGAGACGTTGCCGTGGAATTTAACAGGGAGATGATGACGCCTAGCAAAGCGTTTGGCACGGAAAAAGTCGCCACCGCCGCCATAGACATCAAGAGTGAAATTGGAATTAGTCTTGGCGAGTAAATTGAGAGCGCGCAAGAAAGGCATAATGCGTTTTTCGGCGGAAACACGGGAATGCCAGATAATGCGGAGAGTTTGGCTCGGAGCGAGGGCTTTTAGGGGTGGTTGTGTGGGGAATTTGGCGTCTGGGTAGGCGTTTTTGATGACTTCAATTCTGGTTTTGACACCGTAGTGGGCGAGTTTGGCTTTGAAATGGGCGGAGGGAGAGATAACAAGGTCGGCGAAGTTGGCGTGGTTAACCATTAGAGTCCACATTTTGGCTTTGGCGAGATTATTTGCGAGATAATTGTCGCGAGAGACAGTGGCCGAATGGGGTAAATACCAAGAATGCATGGAATTAAGAGCGCAGGCGACAAAAGTGCGGAGACCGAAGGGGATAAGGTTGGTTTCACCCATGTCTTCGCGGCCGTGCATGACCTGAACAGAAGGGATTTTGAGGGTTCTAGCTAGACGGAGGGCGGCGATGGAACAGCCGGCTTCGTAATGGATGTAGAAAACGTCGAAAGATTTAAGTTCGGGGTGGGTTTTTAAGAGCCAACGTTCGATGATTTTGGGGCGACGAGAAACAGGGGTGAGACCGCGAAAAAAGAGTTTACAACTAGGAACGAGAAAGATGTTTTGACTGGCAAGTTCGGCGAGTTGGGCTTTGGAACGAGGAAAACCGGTACTAAAAATGTAAACTGTGTGTCCTCTGGCTTCGAGAGCGGCTTTTTGGGCGTTGATAGAACTCACGATTCCGCCAGTGAGGTCGAGATAACAGTCCGAAAAGAAGGCGATTTTCATAGATTTATTATAGCATGTGCGGGGGAATATGAATGTTTTATGGCAAAATTTTGTTGAAAATGCGTTATTTTTGTGTCGGTGTAGTATAATGAAAATATGGATGCGGTGGGAAAAAATAAAAACAAGGGGTGGACGAAAACAGAAGAAGCAATAATTGGGGCGTTGATGAGGGAGGAGAAAGCGTCTGGGGCGACGAAAAGGACGATGCCCAAAGCGGGAGAATTAGCAAAACGAGCGCGAATTTCGCGCTCGACTTTTTATCGGCATCATCGGACGACGCCAGAGATAATTGTGGACTATAACCGAGTGATTATTAAAGTGTATCGGCGAGATGTGCGACGACGGGCGAGGGCGCGGCGAAAAAAAGTGGGGCAAGAGGCCGAGGTAAGGGGTTTTTATTTGTCTATGATATTGTTTGTACTAAAGAATAAGTTGGTGTTTGGCACGCTGTTTAGGTACGAAGGGGCAAAAGTGGTGGAACAGATGATTTTGATGTCGAAAACACGAATTAAGCAGGTTTGTCAGCTACCGAAAGACTCGGAAAAAGTGGTGAAAATATACGCAAAAGAGGTGGCGGGAGTGTTTGAAATGTGGGCGCGAGTAGAGTTTGCGGAAAAAGAGGCGGAGCGAGTGTTTTGGGAGATTATGTATTTAACAAATACAATAGGAATGAGATTGGGAGAGTTGGGGGTGAAAAAATAGGGTTTTTAGGGTAGAAGTTGGATAAAAGTGGGAAAACTTAAGAAAAAATAAGAAAATTAGCACTCGGGTGTTGACAGTGCTAATTTTTGCGTTATAATAGAGATAGAAAAGGAGAAAATTATGACACTTAAACCATTAAAAGATCGAATTGTAGCTAAAATTGAAAAACCAGCGGAAAAAACGGCAGCGGGGATTTTGCTTGGAGAAGCAAAGGAAAAGCCGGCGTATGCGGTAGTAGAAGCGGTGGGACCAGAGGTCTCGTCCGTGAAAAAGGGAGATAAAATTGTATATAAGGAGTATTCGACCACAGAAATTAAGGTAGATGGGACTGAATACATTATTGTAAAAGAAGAGGATGTTTTGGCGACTTTATAGAGGTAAAGTTGTGGAAAACCTGTGGAAAACTCATTAAGTGAAACCTAGAAATTAAAGGAAAAAATTAATAAAGGAGAAAATATGGCAAAGAAAATTTATTATGAAGCAGAAGCGCGGGAAAAGGTGTTGTCGGGGGCGAAACAATTGTATGATGCGGTGAAAGTGACGTTTGGGCCGAAAGGCAAAAATGTGATTATTGAGAAAGAATATGGCGCGCCGGTGATTACGCACGACGGGGTGACGGTGGCGGAAGCGGTGGAACTGCCGTCTAAAGATGAGACGCTTGGGGAAGCGGTGGGGGCGAAGCTGATTAAGACCGCGGCGCAGAAGCTGAATAAGGCGGCGGGCGATGGGACGACGACGGTGACGGTGCTGACTTATAATATTTTGGCAGAGGCAAATAAATTGATTGCGGCGGGCATGAACCCGATGGAACTACGCAAGGGAATTGAGAAAGCTGGTGCCGAGATTATTGAGGGGATTGAGAAGTCGGCGGAGAAAATTGAGGGGTCATCAGATAAGGTGGCGGAAGTCGCGACGATTTCGGCAGGGGATGCGGAAATTGGTAAGCTGATTGCGGAAGTGATTGCAAAAATTGGTAAAGACGGCGTAGTGACGGTAGAGGCGGGGCAAGGTCTCGAGATGGAAGAGGAGATTGTTGAAGGATTTTCGTATGATAAGGGGTATGCGTCGCCGTTTTTCGTGACAGATACTAATCGGCAAGAGGCGATTTTTGAAAAGCCACTAGTGCTAATTACGGAACGTAAAATTTCGGCAGCAAGCGATATTTTGCCGCTGCTTGAGAAAGTTGCTTCGGCAGGCAAGAAAGACTTGGTGATTATTGCAGAAGAGGTGTCAGGAGAGGCGTTGTCGCTACTAGTGCTGAATAAATTGAAGGGCGTGTTTAACTCGCTAGTTTTGAAGGCGCCGTCGTTTGGGGATCGTCGCAAGGAAATTATGGAAGATATTGCAATTTTGACGGATGCGACGGTGGTGTCAGAAGAGAAAGGATTAAAGCTTGAGGAAGTCGGGTTAGAAGTGCTTGGTTCGGCAGCGAAAGTGATTGCTGAGAAGGATTCGACAACGATTATCAAGGGTGCGGGTAATGCTAAGGCGATTGCGGAGCGAATTGCGTTGATTACGAACTTTGCCGAGAATGCTAAAAGTGATTATGAGCGCGAGGAATTTGAGAAGCGAGCGGCGGCACTGTCAGGGAAAGTGGCGGTGATTAAAGTTGGTGGCGCAACAGAGACGGAAATTGACGAAAAGAAGTTTAGAGTGGATGATGCGGTAGCAGCGACAAAAGCGGCGCTCTCGGAGGGGATTGTGACTGGTGGTGGGGTGACGCTGGTGAATCTTGCGGAAGAATTGTCGGATGAAGACGCGGGGGCGCGTATCGTAAAACAAGCGCTCAAGGCACCGTTTGTACATATTATGGAGAATGCAGGGCTGAATGCGCAGGCTTTGCTTGCAGAGGTGGAAGCGGCGAAACCTGGGTTTGGCGTGAATGTGATGGCGCCAGAACAGGGGTTGGTGGACCTCAAGAAAGCTGGGGTGATTGACCCAGCGAAGGTGACGAAAGAGGCAGTGAAAAACGCGACGTCGATTGCGGCGACGGCAATTACGATGGGGGCGCTGATTTGTGAGATTCCTGAGCCGAAGGCAGCGCAAGGTGCAGATATGGGAGGTATGTACTAGAGCCTGCCTAGAGGCGAAAGGCTAGAGCGTCGCTTCGTAAAAAAATCCCCCTTTAAGGGGGGATTTTTTACATCTTGTCGATAGATTGGACAAGGTAGAGTAGGGCGTTGGCGCGCTCGGTTTCGTCGGCAATTTTCGACGCGCTTTCATAGGCGTTTTTAAGGGTAGAATAATCTTTTAAGTCCTCGAAGATGTCGCGATAAATGGCGAATTTTTGGGCTGGGTCGAGATCGACACGGTCAAGTAATGGGGCTAAATCGCGTAAAGCAGCGGTTTTAACTTGTTTTATGTCGGTGCTGCTACTTAGTGTTTCTGGCTGAGGCGAGAGAGGGGCTGGCTCGGCTGTAGACATGGAAGTTTCAGGGGTGGTTGTTTTGGTAGTCGTTTCAGTGGTTGGAGTGGTCGAGGGCGATTTGACCTCGAACGGTGCTGGTTCAGGAATGTCGAGAGTGGGGATAGAAATGGGGTCGATAGGCGCAATGGGCTCGGTCGCCGGAGGGACCATTTCGATGTGGGCCTCGGGGAGAGGCGCTGGAGTCGGGAATGGACCGATGGGCTCGCTGAGCTCACCAGTGTCGCCCTCGGGGACAGAAGACGGGGCAGCAACAGGGTCGGAAAACACAGGGTCAGTGTTGGTTGTGTTGGTAATATTGTCGATCGCGCGTTGTAAGTCGTTATCGACGTTTTGATCAAAAGTTTGATTCTGATTCATTTTTGCCCACCTATTCATAATTAATACTTATGTTTATAATAGCACGAGTTGATTAAATTCGCAAGAAGTTTATGATTTTATCGAGAAAATCGAGTTTGACTTCTTCCATGGGGAGGCGAGCGCCGAGGGCGTCAACGATGGCTTCGCCGCTGCCGCCTGGGAAATAGACTTTGACGCTAAAACTGAGGCGTTTTTTAGGAATGAGAACTGCGGAAAAATGATTGCCTTCTTTTAGGATGCCGAAAGCGCGAAAATCTTCGTATTTGTGGAGTTTTTGACCTTCGATAAGACCGTCTTTGGTGAGTTGGTAGTTAATTTTGCGGGGAGGACGGAGATTGGAAGTTAGGAGGGTGATGTCGCAAAGAATAATTACAACAAAGAAGGTCCACCAGTTTTGCCAGACAGAAATTGCGCAAAGAGCGAGGCTGACGATAATTAAACCGATATACCACCAAGTATTGCGGCCCGGAATGACGTATTCCTCGGCCTGCCAAGAGACATCTTGAACTGCTTGTGTCATAAGTTGATTATAACACATTTTTTGTCTAAGTAGTGAGAAATATGGTAAAATAATAGTAACGGAGGGTTACCCAAGTGGCTGAAGGGGACGGTTTGCTAAATCGTTAGGCTGGGGCGACCTGGCGCGGGAGTTCGAATCTCCCACCCTCCGCCAAAATAGTCGCAGAAAACGGGTTTTTCTGGGGGTATTTTGAAGGAGGGGCAGGGGATATTTTTATTTCCCACTCTCCGCCAAAAGTTAAAAATATGGTATAATTTAAGTATGAAAAAGTTTGCAAAATATTTACTACCAGTATTAATTTTAGGAGTGGTGGCAGTCCTGGGGACATTGTTTGCTACGGGGCAGGTTTCGGCGCTGACTTTGCAAGAGGGCGCGGAAGCGGCGCGATGCGATGGTTGCCCGTCGGATTTGTTTGGTAACACGGGAGTGTTTAAGACGATTACAAATACGGTGTTGTATATCGTCGGGGTAGTGGCGGTGATCATGTTGATTATTGGTGGGATTAAATATGTTACTTCTGGGGGTGATGCGAAAAAGGTGACGGACGCGAAAAATACGGTGTTATATGCGATTATCGGTTTGATTATTGCGTTTCTTGCGTTTGCGATTGTGAATTTTGTGATTTCGGCGTTGCCGTCTTCGGAAAATAAGGCGACGGAGCAGTCGCTAATTGAGGCGGCTGAAATTAGCTAAGGGAACTGACCGCTAGGACAGCAAGTTTAAGGTTTTTGGGTTTAATGCCGGATTTTTGGGCGAGTTCGGCGGCAGCGAGCATAGAGGCGCCAGTGGTCCAGACATCGTCTAAGAGAAGATAAGTGGCGGTGTGGTCGATTTTGATTTTAGGGTTTAAGGCGTAGGCGGACGAAGCTTGCTTGCGACGAGTAGCGGCGCCTTGACCGACTTGGGCGGTGTTTTTCTGGCGAAGTAGGAGTGGCTCGACCGAGTAATTGGGGTGTAGTTTGGCGAGATGTTTAGCGACGAGGAGGGTGTGGTCAAGGCCGCGGGCGCGGACATGTTTTTTGATGGTGGGGAGGGGGATGATGATGAGACGTTGGCTAGGAATGGCGAGTTCGGCGGTAAGAATGGCGTCTAGGATTTCGGCGAGAGGCTGGGCTAAAGCGCGAACGGAATGGAATTTAAGGTCGGTAATGAGTTCGCCGATAAGGTCCTGACGAGAGCCGACGATGAAAGTGTCTGGGGTGCCATGGCAATTTAGACAGTTCGGAGTGGATTTTTTAGTTTTACAAAGGGGGCAAAGATTATGATGGCTATGAATAATGTTTTTTTTACAACAATCGCACAAAACAGTCCCCAGCGCGCCACAACCCCGACAAGAGTGGGGTGCGAGAAGGTCTAGGAGGCTTGGAAATGTTGTATTTTTTACAATATTAAGCATAATTCTCTTGATTTTATCACGATTTAGGTGTAAAATACAAGCATAACAATATAAGTGTGGAGGTAATAATGGCTCGTACAAACAGTGACGATTTGCTGATGGAAGACGATCTCGCTGCTGCGTTCTTGGGTGGAGACGATGAACTCACCGCGCCGGTGACTACGGAAGAACCTATGGCTTCTGAGAATATAACTGAGGATGAAATTAGCGAACCGACCGAAGATGAGTGGGATAATACCGACGACTTTCCTGGGCAGCTCGCTGTAGATGTCTATGAAACCGCCGATAAATTAGTAGTAAAAGCGCGGACAGCGGGAATTTCAAAATCCGACCTAGATGTGAGCATTTCTGACAATATTTTGACGATTTCGGGAGTGTTGTCGGGAGGCGAAGATGAGCAAACAACAAGGTGGCATATCCAAGAATGTTATTGGGGCGAATTTTCGCGAACAATTGCATTGCCAGTACAAGTGCGCGAGGACGATAACAGTGTGAAAGCGGAACTCAAAGACGGGGTACTGACGATTTCGTTTGAAAAAGAGAAAACTGAAGCGCCGAAGAAGATCAACATTCAATAAAGGTTCTTTAAACAAAAAACGCCCTTTGGGGCGTTTTTTGTGGTGGACGGGATTTTTGAGGGCGGGTTTGTAATGACTGGGTTTAAGCCCTAAAAACACCCCCGAGAGGGTGTTTTGTGGTTGTTCATTGTTTTTAGTGTTAGCCGATAATGTTGGCAATGACGAAGTTGACGATGGCAAAAGACAATACGCAGACTGCGAGGCCGATGAGACCGTAGATGATGGTCTTTTTGCCTTTTTCGACTTTGCCGGAATCGCCGTTGGAAGTCATGTAGTTGACGCCACCAATAATCATAACCACGACACAGACAATACCGAGAATGGCGATGATGTTTTCGAGGATAGTGATGATGCTCTCGGTGAGATTGTTCTCGGAGCCGACTTGGTCAACCTTGGCGGCAAAATTAGTAAGTAGAGTTTTCAATTTAAACTACCTTTCGTGATTTAGTTGCCAGAGATAATATTGGCGATAACGAAGTTAACGATAGCAAAGGACAACACGCAGACGATGAGACCAATTAACCCGTAAAGAATGGTGTCTTTGGCTTTTTTGACTTTGCCGGAATCGCCGCTGGAAGTCATATAGTTGATACCACCAATAATCATAACTACGACGCAGACGATACCAAGTACGCCGACGATGCCGTTAAGAATGGTGGTGATGGACTGGTCGAGAGATTCTTCGCCAGTGTTGTTAATATATTTATCAGGTTCGCCAATGGCAAATTTGGTAATGAGTTCTTTCATCGTGTTTCCTTTTAGTTAATTTAAGTTTATTGTATAACTTTTTTTTACAAAAAGCAAGACTAACTTTAAGCTGGAATAATGGAAATGACCCAGTTGACGATAGCAAAAGCGAGTGCACAGATAGCGATACCGATAGAGGCGTAGAGGATGGTGTCTTTGGCTTTTTTGACTTTGCCAGGGTCGCCGGCGGAGGTAATGTAGTTAATGCCGCCAATAATGATGAATATGACGGCGATAAGCCCGACGATGCCGATGATGGAGTTTAAGATGGTGATTAGTAGAGTTTGGAAGTTGGAAGAGGAGGAAAATCCTGGGCAGCCAGAGGCTTTCTTGACTTCGTCCGAGGCGCAACTATCACAGATGTTGGTAGTACTATTGTCAATACATTCCTCGTCGGCGAAAACTGGCAGAGAATTGGTGATGCCGAGACCAAATAGGCTAGCAATGAGTGATAAAGTTAATAAAATAGTTTTAGATAATTTCATGAATCTCCTTTTCTGTGATAGTTTTATTAATATAATAAGCGCTACTGCTGGCTTTGTTGTTGGCGTCGCGAATCATGTTGCTGACAAAAGCGGTGATAACCTCGGCAAGGGCGACAATGGCGAGACCGATGAGGGCGTAGAGAATCATACTTTTGGCTTTTTGAAGTTTGCCTACGTCACCGGAAGAAGTGATGTAGGCGATACCGCCGTAGACGACGAAAATGGCGGCAACGGCGCCAGCGATGCCGATGACCCATTGGATGAGGTTTATGACCATTTGGTTGGTGTCGACGCCACAGGGATTAGTGACTGTGTATTCGTTGATGGCTACGCATTCGTTGATATTAGCAGAACCGGCAAGGGCGATGCGAATTGCTCCCATGATGACGTTGGCAGACATAACAATAGCGAGACCGATAAAGGCGCGAGCTAGGGTCTTTTTGCCGGTGGTGACTTTATTGGGATCCATGCCAGAAAAGATATAGAGATAGCCACCATAGATAACATAGCCGATAACGAGATAGGCGGCAATAATAACTACATCGGTGATGATGTTGGCCACGATGGTCCAGATACCGGATTTAAGAGAAGTTTCATCGGTGATTTCGACATTACAATCCCAAGAAACTAGACCGAGAAATCCACGGTCGCATGCACCGCCGCTAAAGCCGGCATCGTCGGCAAAAACAGAGGTAGCGGGGATGAATGCTAAGGTTGAAATAAGGGTAAAGATAATAAAAAGTTTTTTAAATAGGGTTTTCATATTGGATAAATTTCTTTAACTTATGTATATAATAACATACAATGCCGGAAAAACCAAGAAAATACGACGGATAAATATGGCAAATTTTGACATAAGCAAAAAGAGTATTAAAACTATTGACAAAAAAGCTTATGTGTGCTATAATCGAATTACGCCTAAAGGGAGGCGTTTTATGTTTATGGTCAACAGAAATAAGCTAAAGAGGAATTGGAAAAAGGCCTTAGTTGGCTGGTTTTTGGTGATGATAACAGGGGTGGGGGTGATAATGCCGGTCGTGAATACAGTGGGGGAGGCATATGCGGATCCGGTGGAGACGACTACAGAGACTACGACTGAGACGTCGACGAGTATTAGTGATTTGACGACTGATGGATGTAAATCGAGCTTGGGGGAAATTGGTTGGTATGCGTGTCCGATTACAAAGAAAGTAACAGAGGCGACAGACTGGTTGTATGAGAAAATTCAGGGGATTTTGGCGGTAGACCCGATTGAGACTGGTTCGCCAATTCATACGATTTGGGATTATTGTCGGGGGCTGACGAATATAGTGTTTATTATATTCTTATTGGTGGTGATTTATTCGCAGATTACAGGGGTAGGGATTTCGAATTACGGGATTAAAAAGGTGTTGCCAAAGATGATTATGGTGGCGATTTTGGTGAATTTGAGTTTTTTGATTTGTCAGGTACTGGTGGATGCGTCAAATATAATTGGGGCGAGCCTTCGAGGGGTGTTTACTTCGGTGGAGCAGGCGGCGATAACGGCGGCAAACGGGGGAACGGAGGTGAGCGCGACGGAGGCGGCGATTGCGGAGTCGGATATGTATTCGGCGATTGTGGCTGGTTCGACGCTGACGATACTGGGTGGGGTGGTAGCGTTTGAAACGGGGGCGATTTGGATGTTAATTCCGATGGCACTGGGGGCGCTCGTGGCGGTGGTGACGGGGCTGATTACGATTGCGCTCCGGCAAGCGGTGGTGGCGCTTCTAGTGATGATTTCGCCGCTAGCGATGGTGGCGTATATGTTGCCAAATACGGAGAAATTGTTCCAGAAATGGAAGAAGTTGCTGCAACAGATGTTGGTGTTTTATCCGATGTTTTCGTTACTGTTCGGGGCGTCGTCGCTGGCTGGGTTTGCGATTATTGCGAGTGCAACGGACGGATTTGGAGTGCTGCTCGGGACGGCAGTGCAAATCTTTCCGCTGTTTTTCTCGTGGAAAATGATGAAGATGTCGGGGACGTTTCTTGGGGATATCAACACGCGAATGCGGTCGCTCGCGGCGGGGCCGTTGGCGAGAAATCGGGCGTGGGCGAGTTCGCATCGAGATAATACGCGGGCGAAGATGTTGGCTTCGGGGCGAGCGGTAACACCGTCGCTAAGACTAATGCAATTTGTGTCTAACCGAAAAGTGGCAAGAGAGGCAGAGACGGCGGAGAATGCGGAGCTTGCGAAAAACAGAGGTTTGGCATATCGGGCGGGGCGAAATTATGATAAAAATGGTGTGCCGACAAGGCGGGGTGAGCGGGCGTATCTAAATCAGGCGCGGTCGCTAGAATATCAGCAGGCGATTGAGCGGGATAAGAATAATATGGATAAAGGCCTAGGCCAGCTTGCGGCGGTGAGTACGCATGGGAGTGTTGCTAAAAAAGCGCGACTGGATCAGTTGGATAATCGGATTGTGCGGGCTTCGGATAATTTGAAGATCGAGCAGGCGCGAGGTGAGAAAATTACATATGAGAATGCTGAAAGTTTCCATAATAGAATGGACGCGGCGATCAATGCGCATTTTGACGATTTGCATGCGGGGGAGAAAACTTATCGCCAACACGAGATGAGCGACGCGGAACGGGCCAGTGCGCGAGCGAGATATGCGGCGGCGAATCGGATTATGGAGGGGAATTTGTCGGATATTCAGTTTGCGGCGGCGAATGCGGCGCATGGATATGATACACAAAAGAAAATTATTGAGACGAAGATGGGGAAGTATTTCGATATGACTCCGCCGTCTAAGGATTTGGAGTATAGATTGACAGAGATGACGAAATCGGCTAATGCGGCGGCGCAGATAGATTCGATTTTGCCTGGGCTTAAGATTATGAATCAACGAGGCGATACAGATGAAGTGCGAAGACAAGTTGAGAATATATTGAATAGTGGTGACGGTATCCAGCTGGGGACACATGCGTCACAGGCGTTGGCGTCGTTTCTGATGTTTGATGTGAAAGATAGTGATCCGTTCTTAAGGCGGTTTGGTAAATACATTAATTTGGAAACTGCGCAAGTATATAACAAGAACAAACGGCAAAATGCAAGGTTGTCGCTTGACGAGTACGTGACGGGCGAATATGAGGATTGGGATGCCGAAACGCATGCGAGAGTTGTGAGAAAATCCAAGAAAGGAATGACGACATTGCTCGAGGGTACTCCATTAGATAACTTGGAGCGAACGGCGTTTGATAACGTGGATGAAATGATCAGGAATGCCTATACGACGGATGGAAAACTGGATGTGCATAAGTATTTGGCGAAGCGGGAAGAATTGGAAAAGGCGATTGGACCGGCGTTCATTTCGTCGAGTTTGAAATATCTTTCGGGAAGCGAACAATTGAAGAATGCGGTGACGTTCTTGACTGGGTATAAAGGCGACATGCCAAGATGGCAGGACGAGAGCGACGCTTTGTACGGCAGTGATGAGGCGGAGCCGTATTTCCGACGAAAAACGATGGAATATTTGAAGAGCCAGACGCCAGTGCAGATTTTTGGGTTGCGGTCGGATTACTATAGCCCGTTGATGGAGCATTTGTCAAGAGAGTATGAGGAGGCGGATACGACAGGCTGGAGTGCGGAAGCGATTGATGAGCGAAATGAATACATGCGAGAGTTGGCAGAAGTGCAAACGCGATACGGTGATTTGCCGGCGGAAGAGGCACAACAGAGGCGCGAAGCAGATAGAAAGGCGCTAAAAGATAAGTTGGCAGGGGCGCAATTCAGGCAAATTCTGGACTCTAAAGGTGTGCTGGGGCAGATTTATGAAACACGGAAATCTGGTGCGGCGAACGGCGCGAAGCACTGGGTGCGTGGATGGTTGGATCTGGATAATGAAGTTAAGATTAATAGATATCTAGGAAAGTTGAAATCTGAGCAAAAGCAAAAGCAAAAAGAGGAAGATAAGCTAAAAAAACAGCGGGGCGAGGCGGACGCGCATGAAGAAGACACGAGTATTTCGGGCGGGTTTGATGAAACGGACAGAGCGACATTGAGAGCGCAGGTGGAGCAATTATGGAATTCACTGAGGGGGATGGATGGGGAAAGTTTCTACAGAGAATCGGTCGAGTTGATTAAAAAAGAGTTGCAGGGTATGAGCGGGCAGATTTTGAAGAAATACGAGGAATTTTATAAAGATTCTGACGGCGAGGCCGATAAATGGGCATTAAAAAACAAATTAGACGATTTAGTGAATGACCCAGAAAACTATAAATAATTATGTTATAATAAAAGAATATGGCGCAGTATAAGGTCCCGCAGGACGTTGAGGCCGATGACAAACTTTTAGGCCCGTTTAGCTTTCGGCAATTTATCTATTTGTTGGTGGCAGGGATTTTGATTGCGATTGCGGTGGGATTATATCAGTTATTTCCGTTGCTAGTGATAATTCCGGTGCCGTTTATTCTACTGTTTGCGGCGTTGGCATTGCCGTTGAAAAAAGACCAGCCGATGGAGACATATCTTGCGGCGGTGGCGTCGTATTATTTGAAGCCGAGAAATCGGGTATGGATGGCGGGGCAGCGGGGGACAACGATTGCGATTATGGCACCGAAAGTGGTGGATGATAATCGGACGCGGGATATTACCGGCGAGGAGGCGACGCATCGGCTGTCGTTTCTTGCGGATATTGTGGACACGGGAGGATATGCAATTAAAGGTGGGACAGCGACGCAAAACCATGTGAATGCGGAGTTAGTGGCGGAGGCGACGACGACGGAAGATATGTTTGAGGCGAGTTCGCCAGCGCTGAACCGAGCGATTTCGCAAGATAAAAATACGAGACATAGCGAAGTGATTGAAAAAATGAAAGCAGAAATTGCAAAAGCGGAAAATATGAATTCGGCAGAGGTAAGTTCGGCGAAAGTGGTGCCGAGAGCAACGCCGGAAGTTTCGGCGAATGTGATGTCGGGGGGAATGGCGGAAGTAGCGGCGAATGTGGCGTCGGCAAAACCAGCAGCGAAAGTTGCGGAACCGGTAAAACCAGTGGCGACGATTGTGAAACCGGTAAAACCGGTGGAAAAAGTTGTGGAAAAGTCTACAAAAAACGAGACAAAACCGGCGAGTCCTAGTATAATAGAATTAGCAAATAATCCTGAATATTCTGTGGCGACGATTGCGAAAGAAGCTAACCGTATAAAGGAAAGGGAAGAGGGCGAAGTGTTTATTTCGCTACATTAAAAGATGAATCCACAACAATATAACCAACCACAAATGATTTTACCTGGACAACAGCCGACTGGGCAGCCGGCACAGCCGGTGCAGATTTTGCCTGGGCAACAAATGACACAGGCTGGTCAAGCAGGGCAGATGGGTCAACCGATGACGGCGCAACCTGGGCAAATCCCAGTCGCGCAGGCGCAACCGCTAGGGGCGGCGGCAATGCAAGCGCAACAAATGGCGCCAGTTTCGCCGAATAAGGAGAATCCGCAATCTACGCAGGCGACGTTATTGATTTCTGAGTTGAGAGACAACGTGGTGATCATGAAAGACGGGTCGTTTAGGGCGGTGGTGGCGTGTAAATCGGTGAACTTTGATTTGATGAGTGAAATGGAGCGCGAAAGCGTGGAATATTCGTATCAGAATTTCTTGAATTCATTAAAATTCACGACGCAGATTTTGATTCGGAGTCAGAGAGTAGATATTGGGCCGTATATTGAGCGACTTTCTGAAATTCGGCGGAACAATGATAATATGCTGCTCGGGGTGCTGATGGATGATTACATTAATTTCATCGATATTTTGTCGCAAGAGGCGAATATTATGGACAAATCGTTCTTTATTATAATTCCGTATTATAGTTCGGCAGAGATTGAGAAGGATTTGCAAGCGACAAAGAACTTTTTTAAGACGTTTTCGCGTTCTAAAACGATGGAAGTGACGCGGATTGACCGAGCGACGTATGACAAGGCGCTGTCGGAACTGACAAACCGAGTAGATTCGGTGATGTCGGGGCTGTTCCAGATTGGTATTCAATCGGTGCGACTCAATACTAAGGAATTGGCGGAATTATATTATAACTTCAATAATCCAGATACGGCGGTGCGGGAGCCGTTGGTGGATTTTTCGAAATTGGCAACGATGTATGTGAAAAAGGGTGAAAATCCAAACAAAGGAGCGCAAAATGGCTAAGAAAAAGAAATTGACAGCGGCGGAAATCGCAGCGCAAAATGAGGCGATGGAGGCGGCGGAAATCCAGCGCGCGTTTGAACAGGGGACGAATACTTTGCGGGATTTGATTTCGCCGAGTGCGATCGAAATTCATTCGGATTATTTTCGGTTGGGGAATAAATACGGGCGGACACTATATATTTATGGTTATCCGCGGTCGATTTATACGGGTTGGTTGTCGCCGATTATCAATATTGATGAAGTAATTGACGTGTCGATGTATATTTATCCGGTGGAGTCGGCGGTAGTGATGAAGAATTTGCGTACGAAAGCAACGCAACTTGAGGCGTCGATGAATTTGAATATGGAGAAAGGTAAAGTGCGCGATCCGGAACTAGAGGCGGCGCTAGCAGATACGGAAGAGTTGCGGGATCAGTTGCAAGTTGGGGCGGAAAAGTTTTTCCGATTTGGGCTATATATTACGTTGTGGGCGGATTCGCTGGATGAAATGAAGTTTGTGCAACAGAAAATTGAGACTATTTTTGGGCAACAAATGGTATTTTCAAAAGTGGCGAATACGCAACAGGAGCAGGGGTTAAATTCGGTGATGCCACAATGTATGGACCAGTTGCAGATTCGACGAAATATGAACACGGGCGCGATTTCGACGTCGTTTCCGTTTACTTCGGCGGATTTGACGCAAGATAAGGGGATCTTGTACGGTATTAATATGCATAATAACGGGTTGGTGATTTTTGATAGGTTTTCGCTAGAGAATGCGAATATGGTGGTGTTTGCGAAGTCGGGGGCAGGGAAGTCGTTTACGGTAAAACTCGAGGCGCTGCGTTCGATGATGACAGGGGCGGAGATTTTGATTATTGACCCTGAGAATGAGTACCAAAAGCTGTGCGATGCGGTGGGTGGATCGTATATTCGGTTGTCGTTGAATTCGGATGTAAGGATTAACCCGTTTGATTTGCCGAAAGTGGTGGACGGAGAGGATGCAAATGATGCGCTGCGGGCGAATTTGGTGACTTTACATGGGCTGTTTAGATTGATGCTCGGCGGAAGTACAACTGTAGGTAGTGGGGTAGTGGGGCTGTCGGCGAGCGAGGAAGCAGACCTGGATCAGGCGCTAATTGATACTTACGCGCGGGCGGGGATTACCTCAGACCCGCTAACACATCAGTCGACACCGCCGACGATTGCGAATTTATATGATACGTTGCTGCATATGGGCGGAAATGGGCCGTCTTTGGCGCAGAGGCTGAGAAAATACACAACGGGGACGTTTGCGGGGATTTTTTCACAACAATCGAATATTGATATCAATAATCAAATGGTGGTGTTTAATATTCGGGACCTTGAGGATGAACTGCGGCCGGTGGCGATGTATATTGTGCTGTCGCATATTTGGAATATTGTGCGGGCAGAGCAGAAAAAACGGCTTTTGATTGTGGACGAGGCGTGGCAGTTGATGCAATATGAAGATTCGGCGAACTTCTTGTTTTCGCTAGCGAAACGGGCGCGGAAATATTATTTGGGACTAACAACGATTACACAGGACGTGGAAGATTTTATGGGGACGAAAATGGGGCGGGCGATTGTGGGAAACTCGTCGATGCAACTTTTGTTGAAACAGTCAGTATCGGCGGTGGATGTATTGTCGGATGTATTTAAATTGACCGAGGAAGAAAAACGGCGGTTGGCGAACTTTCCGGTGGGACAGGGATTATTCTTTGCTGGCGCTAACCACGTGCATATTCAGATTATTGCCTCGGAGACGGAAGAGGGCTTGATCACTACAAACCCTAAAGGTTAACGCCTTTTTATGTTATAATAATGTCATGAAGCGGTTTTTTGCAAGCTTAATTTCGGCGATGTTGGCGGTGTTGTTGCCGGCGTCGACTTATGCGCTCGATGCATCGTTTTTGGATTTTTTTGCGCAAAATAATATTTTGTATTATGACCCGTCAGAAACGTCTTGTACTCCAGCGACAATTCAAGGCTCGGAGGTGACGATAATTGGAGATTCGATTTCGGTGGGGGCGGAGAGCGAGTATGACTCACAACTCGCGGGAGCGGACTATGCGGATAAAACTTACAATGGCATAACTTATGATATCGTGCAAGGGTCAAAACATTTTGCGGCGAATGCGAACGGGAATTATTCTGGGCTTACAATTGCGAAAGAAATGGAAAAGCAGGGAGATTTAAGGACTTATGTGGTGTTTGCGCTAGGGACGAATGACCCTGGGGCAGTAACGGCGGCGAAAATTGATGAACTAATGGACGCGATTGGGACGAACCATAAAGTAGTACTAACGACAAACTATGCGTATGAAAACCAGCTGGATTATAGTGGCAATAATGCGGCGATTTTGGCGGCGAAAGAGAAATATGATGGTAAAATTGCGGTGGCGGACTGGGCAAGCGTGGCGACGGAGAAGCCGAGCTTGATTGGTGATGCTTATGTACATCCGAATGCGGAAGGGTCGAAGGAATTTGTAAGTTTGATTAAGCAGGCGTTAGCGGAGTTTACAGAGAATTCGATTACGGGAGTGGGGAGTAATAAGAATTATGCCGGGGCGGAGGTATGGAGCGCGGCGGAACTGCAGGCGATTGAGGAAAATAAAGAAATTTATAAAGAAGCGGCGGATAAATATAATTTTCCGTGGCAGGTGATGGCAGTATTGCATCACCAAGAGACGAGTCTTCGGCGTTACAATCCGTCTAATGGACAGGGAGTGTATCAATTATATACTTATACAGCTGGCGGAACGAACGCAAATCGGTTCGCGCCGGCGGATTCAATTTCGGAGGAGGAATTTCGAAGACAGACGATGATTGCGGCGGAGTTAGTGAGTCAGATGGCGGGGGATTTGAATGATGCGGATAATGTGAAGAGGCTGTTCTTTATGTATAATGGGACGGCGAGCGTGTATGTGCAGAAGGCGATTAACATGGGTTTCTCGGAAGAAGAGGCGCAAAATGGCGAGGGGTCGGCATACGTGATGAACAGATACGACGCGCAGCGCGATCCGACTAGTTCGGCGATGAGTTCGTACTGGCCGGGGCGGTTTGTGGCGGATGGAGTGTATGATTCGAGTTCGGTTTCGAATATTTTTGGGGCGTATGTGTTATACGAAGCGATTGCGGGTAGTTCGTATTGTTCTTGGGGCGGGGGAACGATTGCGGAGACGGCAATTTATTTGTCGTGGGAGGGGCATGGACATGCGATAACAGACCCCAAACCAGAGTATGAGGCAGCGATGAAAGAAGTGGGGGCGTGGATCTTGCCGTGTGGCTCGAACGGGGAATGTCCGTATTATGGGGCGAGCTGCGATCAGTTTGTGGGGACGGTGATGCGTTATTCTGGGGCGGATCCGAATTTTCCGATATTTTTTGGTTACGGGTTGGTGGAATATTTGGAATCACATACGGAGATGTACATGAAGGTGGATCATAATAATGACGTGGCGAATTTGGAGCCGGGAGATATCTTTATTACTTATGCGAATGGAAACCATATTTATTTATATATTGGAGAGATTAATGGCGAACCATCGCAAGCATCGGCGTCTTGGGGCGATAGAACGGGCGAGCATTTTGCGGGTGTGTATTTTTCGGATAGTGGTGGGTCGCGAGTGTATGATGTGTATAGGAGGATAAACTTTTAATGTGGGCAGAGTTTTTAGTGAAGCATAAAAAGGCGACGATTGTTGGCGGGGTAGTGACTTTGATTGTGATTATTGCGATTTCGGTGTATTTTATTATGGATAATTTGGCTAGGACGGCGACGGTAAAAATAATTGTGGCGCCTAGTATAGCGACAGTGAAAATTGGCGAAGAAGAATTTGCGTCCTATGGGGAATTTAGAATTCGACCTGGGGAATATGCGGTAGAGATTTCGGCAGAGGGGTTTTTGACGAAAGAGATCGAGATTGAAGCCGCGGAGGGAGAAACGACAGAGGTGAAATTGTATCTTGAGGCGGAGGAGGGGAACAATTATTACAGTGAGAATACAAAAGACGCGACAATTTTGGGTGATTTGAAGGCGGCGGAAATGCAGCAGAAAGTTGATGAGCTGAAGGAAGAATATCCGATTTTAGAGAAATTGCCGATCAAAATTGATTTTTATACCAATGATTATTCAAAACGGGTGAAATATACAATTACCTATCAGCTTGAAGATGGAAATGATGAGTTTGTGATTGTGATTTCGGATTATACAGGCGGGAATTATGAGTCGGCGTTAGAAAAATTGACGGCAAGAGGGGCAAAGCTGGAAGATTATGAAATTCGGTATGAGGATTTGTCAAATACAGCAGTCTCGGGGAGGGCGGAATAGCGATTTAGCACTCTTGACTAATGAGTGCTAATGGATTATAATAGGGGTATTATGGCAGGAAAACGGGATTATTATGAAATTTTGGGGGTTTCGAAAAACGCTTCGGATGATGAAATTAAAAAAGCGTATCGGAAATTGGCAGTGAAATATCATCCAGATAAAAATCCTGGAGATAAAGAGGCGGAAGCGAAGTTTAAAGAGATTAACGAGGCGCACGATGTGCTTTCAGATAAGCAAAAACGGGCGCGATATGACCAATTTGGGCATGCAGGAGTCGGGGGAGCAGGCGGAAATCCGTTTTCGGGCGGAGGCGCGTCGGGAAATCCGTTTGGCGGGTTCGACTTTAACGGGCAGACGTTTAATTTCGACTTTGGTGGGGGCGGAGGTCTTGATGATATTTTGGGAAGCTTGTTTGGGTTTGGGAATGCTGGTGCGAGGCGACCACGACGCGGGGCGGATTATCAGGTATCGGTGGTGCTGACTTTTGAAGAGGCGATTTTTGGTGCAACCAAGACGGTAGAGATAAATGGTGGTGAGTTGAAAGTAAAAATTCCGGCAGGAATTGATGATGGAATGTCTATTCGGTTGAGGGGAAAGGGTGGGGAGGCGCCGACAGACGGGGGTGAGAAGGGCGATTTATATGTGCGGGTGAAAGTGAAGCCGCATAAACATTTGACGAGGGAAGGGGCGATTATTCTGTCAGAAGAAAAGATTGATATGGTGGATGCGGCGTTGGGGTGTGAGATTGAAGTAGAAACGGTGGATGGGACGGTGACGATGAAAGTGCCAGCGGGGACGCAGAGTGGAACGCCGTTTAAGTTGTCTGGGCATGGGGTGCCGTTTAGAGCGGATGGCGACCGGGGGCCGCATATTGTGACGGTAGTCGTGGAGACACCACGAAATTTGACTAAAAAGCAGAAAGATTTGCTAGAAGAATTCAAAAACGCAAAAAAACGTGGGCTATTTCGGTAGTTTGTGAGCGATTGGTGTAACTTTAAAAAACATTGATGACAGTGTCGTGATTTTTACGTAGTTTTTAGTGACAAAAAATAAACATAGGCGTGATTTTTGTGATATAATAGAGAAGGAAATTTATAAATTGATATATTTGTTAAACCGTTGATATAAGAAAAATATTGACAGAAACAATTAGAAAGGTTATTTATGGAAATTGTAATTCCAATTATTGCAGCCGTGGTAGGCGTGGCTTTTGGTGCGGGCGGAATTTTGGCGTACAACAAACGCAACGAGAATGGGGGAAAAGATAAAGCTGAGGATTTGGTGCGCAAGGCCAAGCGTGAGGCATCGGATATTGTGCTGGCGGCAAAAAAGGAAGCCGCGGAAGTGACCGAAAAAAACCAAAAAGAGGAGAACGAGCGACGTAAAGAATGGAAGAAGACGGAAAATCGTTTAGCAGAACGAGAGGGGACGTTGGATGCCAAATTGGACCAACTAGAGAAAAAATCTGATAAATTGAACAAAGAAACGCGCGAAATCGAAGATTTGAAGAACGAAATTAAAGAAATTCGGGCAAAACAACATGAAAAGTTGGAAAAAATTGCAGGGTTGTCGAAAGCGGATGCGCGAGAAAAATTGATGACGATGACGGAACATGATATTCGGCAAGATTTGGCGGGGCTAGTCGCTAAAGAACAACGTGAAATCAAACATGATATTGACGAGACGGCGCAAGCGATTTTGGTGACGGCGATGGAGAGAATGTCGTCGGAAGTGACGGCAGACCGAACGGTGACGGCGTTGAAGTTGCCGGATGATGACATGAAAGGACGAATTATCGGCAAGGAAGGGCGGAATATTCAGGCGTTGCAACGGGCGACGGGGGTGGATGTGATGGTGGACGATACGCCCGGAATGGTGGTACTGTCATCGTTTGACCCGATTCGGCGACAGGTGGCGCGGTATGCTTTGGAACGATTGATGAAAGACGGGCGGATTAATCCGGCGTCGATTGAAGAAGCAGTAGCGAAGGCCGAGCGAGAAATTGAAAAAGAAGTGGTGCGCGCGGGCGAAGATGCGGTGCGAGAAGTTGGCGTGGTGGGAATTCCGCGAGAATTGATTCATCTTTTGGGTGAGTTAAAATTTAGAACTTCGTATGGGCAAAATGTGTTGCTACATTCGATTGAAATGGCACATATTGCCGGGATGATTGCGGAGGAAATTGGGGCAGATAAGCGTGTAGCGAAGACAGCGACGTTGCTTCACGATATTGGTAAAGCGGTGACGCACAAAATTGAAGGAAAGCATGCGGAAATTGGGGCGGAACTCGCGAAGAAATATGGCATGTCGGAGCCGGTGGTACATGCGATGGCAGCGCATCATGACGATATTGAGCCGACCACACCAGAGGCGTTGATTGTGAAGATTTGTGATGCAATTAGTGCTGCGCGACCTGGTGCGCGAAATATTTCGGCGGAGAACTTTGCAGAACGGATGCGCGACCTTGAGAATATCGCGACGTCGTTTTCGGGAATTGATAAGGCATATGCGATTTCGGCGGGGCGCGAAATTCGGGTGATTGTAGAGCCAAAACAAATTGATGATTTGTCGGCACTGAAACTTGCGCGCGACATTGCGAACAAAATCGAAGCGACAATGAGCTATCCTGGGATTATTAAAGTGAATGTTATTCGTGAGACGCGTGCGGTGGAGTATGCGAAATAATGCTGACGCCGAAAGAGACTACCGAAAAGGCGATTAGCGCGGGGGTAGCGAAAACGAAGTTGGCTGGGTGGAAAATGGTGCTACTCGGGGTCTTTGCGGGAATGTTTATTGCGTTAGCTGGAGTGGGGGCGACCTTTGGGAATGTTTATGCTGGAAAAGTAGCGGGGGCGTGTATTTTTACAGCTGGGCTGGCGATGGTAATAATTGCTGGGAGTGAACTATTCACTGGAAATAATTTGATGGTGATGGCACTGTTTGATAAGAAAATTAAATTGTCTGCGATGTTGAAAAATTGGGGGTTGGTGTTTTTAGGTAATTTGATTGGGGCAGTGTTGGTGGCTGGACTGGTATCGGCGAGCGGGCTGTTTGATGCGGTGATTGAAACTGTGGTGGCGACGGCGACGATGAAAGCGGAGCTGGGGTTTGGCGTGGCACTTTTAAGGGGGATTTTATGTAATTTTTTGGTTTGCATTGCGGTATGGATGGCGTATGCGGCGGAAACGGTTGGCGGAAAAATTGCGGCGATATTTTTGCCGATTATGTTATTTGTGTTGTGCGGATTTGAGCATTCGGTGGCGAATATGTTTTATATCCCGGCGGGAATGATAATGGGGACGGCGAATGGGTTGGCTGCGCCGGATTTGGCGAGCTTTCTGTTTGGGAATTTGTTGCCGGTAACGTTGGGGAATATAATCGGTGGAGCGATTTTGGTCGGGGGTGGATATTATTTAGTGAATAAAAAATAGTTTAAGGCGATGAGGCGAGTGAAAAAAAGTTTTCGAGGTGGGGAATATGAGCCGGAAAGGTGTTGGGTCGGGGAGACGCATAAGATTTGCTATGCGACGCGGGAAGAAGCGGAGCTCGCGGCGCGAGTAGCGGAATATGATCATGGGGTTTCGGGACTGACGGTGTATAAGTGCGAATATGGCGAGCATTGGCATTTGGCGAGTGGGGTAAAATAATTTTAGAGTTTTCAAAAATAGGTTTTTGTGATATAATTGTAGGTATGGTGAGGGTGACTAATTTTGTCGCTTGACCGAATTATGTTTATATTCGGGCCGGTAGCTCAGCTGGTTAGAGCACGAGCCTCTTAAGCTTGGTGTCGTGGGTTCAAGTCCCACCCGGCTCACCAATTACGATCTTCACCAAAAGCCGCCGATGAGGCGGTTTTTGGGTGGGACGAAAACATGTTAGATTTTTTGCGCGGGGAATTAGTTGGGCGATTTTTTTAGAATTTTTGGTATAATAGAGACATTAACAGGAGGTTTAGTATGTGCGGAATTGTGGGATATGTGGGGGAGAAAAAGGCGCAGGATTTTTTGATTTCGGGACTGAAGCGGTTGGAATATCGGGGGTATGATTCGGCGGGGATTGCGACGTTGGACGCCGATGGAGAAGCGACACTATTGCGGGCAAAGGGCAAGATTTCTAATCTTGAAAAAAAATTGGCGGGGAATATGCGCGAGGATAAAATTGGGATTGGGCATACGCGTTGGGCGACGCACGGCGAGCCGTCCGAGACGAACGCACATCCGCATCACGTGGGCGATATTTATTTAGTGCATAATGGGATTATTGAGAATTATAAAGAATTAAAAAACGAGTTAGAACAATATGAGTTTTGGTCGGAGACGGATTCGGAAGTTTTGGCGGCGCTGATTGATTCGTTTTATCAGGGTGGAAAATATCCGCTGACGAATGCGGTAGTGCAGGCGCTGAAATTAGTGAAAGGAACTTATGGCATTGCGGTGGTGTCGGATAAAAATCCGAATGAAATCGTGGTGGCGCGAGCAGGTTCACCGTTGGTGATTGGCGTGGGCCATAATGAAACTTTGATTGCGTCGGACGCGTCGGCACTCATCGGGCATACGAAACAGGCGATTTATTTGAACGATGGCGAAGTAGCGACGGTGACGAAAAATAGCATTGAAATTAAGACCCTGAACGCGGAGCCAGTGTCGGCAAAAGTGGAAGAAATTGAAACAAATCTTGCGGCGATTCAGAAAAATGGTTATGAGCATTTTTTGCTGAAAGAAATTATGGAACAGCCGGAGACACTAAAAGAAACTTTGCGTGGACGAGTGAATGCAACCGAGGGGACAGTGCGGTTGGGTGGTCCTGGGTTAACTGAGTCGGAACTAAGAAAAATTAAACATTTAATTATTGTGGGATGTGGTACGGCGTATCATGCGGGGCTACTCGCGGCGTATTATATTGAACAATTTACGCCGGAAATTACGGTAGAAGTGGTGATCGCGAGTGAATATCGTTATCGTAATGCGTATATTCCAGAGAATTCGGTGGCGCTGATTGTGTCGCAATCGGGGGAGACGGCGGATACGCTGGCGTGTTTGCGCGAGATTAAAAAACAGGGGGTGAAGACGGTGGGGATTGTGAATGCGATTGGTTCGACGATTGCGCGCGAAGTGGATGGTGGGACTTATGTTCATGTGGGACCGGAGATTTCGGTGGCCTCGACCAAAGCGTTCACATCGCAGGCAATTGCGATGGTGATGTTTGGGCTGACGATTGCGGAAGCGAAGGGGGCGAAATCGGGGCTGGTGCGTGCGTATGTGGAAGAGATTGCGAAGTTGCCGGAAGAAATTCGGAAAGTTTTGACAGAGTTTAATGAGCCGGTGCGGGAAATGGCGAAAAAGTATAAGGATTATGAACACGCGATTTATCTCGGGCGGGACACGGCGTATCCGGTAGCGATGGAGGCGGCGCTGAAGTTGAAAGAGATTTCGTATATTGATGCGAATGCGTATGCGTTCGGGGAATTGAAACATGGGCCACTCGCGCTAGTGGATGAAAGATTTTTTGAATTTGCGCTGCTACCGGAAGGGGAATTATATAGCAAAGTGGTGTCTAATGTGCAGGAAGTTTTGGCGCGAGGCGGACATGTGATTGTGGTGACGAATAAAAATGATTTTGATTTGGACGTGGAAAGTGTTGTAAAAATTACAACATCACTAGAGAAATTTGCGCCGATTTTGATGAATTTAATAGCGCAGCTGTTCGCGTATTATGTGGCGGTTCTGCGTGGACTAAATGTTGATCAGCCGCGGAATTTGGCGAAGTCGGTGACGGTGGAGTAGGTGAAAACTTAGGGCATAAGAAAAAGACCTCAGGGGAGGTCTTTTTCTCATAATAATAATAACGAAAGGATATGTTATGAACTTTGAACAAGTCCTTTTTGCCCACAATGGGCGTCTCGTGAGAGATGATTTCGCTAAACTAGCCGAAGCTAGCGCTTATTTGAACTTATCGTGTAAATCCAATCGCTTAATTGGACAATTTAATTATATCACGGGTTGTGATATAATACAAGTAAGAAAGGGCGTGTATGAGCGAAAAAGAAGATAATAAATATTATGTTGGACTGGATCTTGGAACGAGTTCGGTTGGTTGGGCAGTGACGGATACGGAGTACCGTTTGAAACGGGCGAAGGGAAAAACGTTGTGGGGAGCGAGATTATTTGAGGAGGCCGAAAAGGCAGAAGAAAGAAGGGTTCATCGTTCGGCGAGGCGAAGACTGCACCGAACGCATGCGCGGTTGAAATTATTAGAAATGTTATTTGCACCGGAGATGAGCAAAATTGATCCGGATTTTTATTTGCGATTAAAAAAGTCGGCATTATTGTCTTCTGACCGACCGGAACAAATTCAGGGAAAATATACGCTGTTTAATTTAGAAGATTTTACGGATAAGGAGTTTTATCAAGCTTTTCCAACGATTTGGCATTTGCGCAAAAATATAATTGAGGGAGATGCGCCAAAGACCGCGTTGTCGAATGGAGAACATTTTGATTTGAGATTATATTTTTTGGCGATTCATCATATTTTGAAAAATCGGGGTCATTTTCTGCTCGAAGGGGAGCTGAAAAATGGTGGTGGTGATTTTTACGCATTTTATGACGAACTAAAAGATATTGCAAATAATTTTGACTTGGGTATGGTTGAGGATGTGCCAGAATCAGCAAAGGAAATAATCGAGGGCAAAAAACGCGATAGCGAGGGTAAGAAATTAGGGCTTTCGGATCGGAAAAAGATGTTGGCGGAATTGATTTTTATGGAGGACGAAGAACGAGATAAGGGCTTGGCGACACGAAGATTGAATCTTGCGGGACTTTTGGTAGGGTCGAGTGTGAGCTTGCCTGGGATTTTTGATAGCGAAGTATTAAAAGATGCAGATTATAAATACTCGTTTGGTAGTGGGAACTTTGAAGAAAAGATGCCCGAGATAGAGGAAGCATTAGACGATTCGGAAATGTTTGACTTGGTGCTGGCGGCGAAAAAGGTGTATGATTATGGGATTTTATCAACGCTACTAGGAAATTCTTCGACAATTTCGGCGGCGATGGTACGAAACTACGAACAGCACAAAAAAGATTTGAAGGATTTGAAGGAAGTTTTGAAACCTTATCCTGAGTTATTCGATCCGATTTTTAGGGCGAAAAATGATACCGTGAATTATAATGCGTATATTCGGAAGGCTTATACGGAAGACAAAAGTGGACGCAGAAAAACTTACGGCGGAAGTTTGGGACAGGAAGAAATAAATAAAGAAATTTTGAAAGCGCTTGAGGCTTTGGTCACTAAACATCCGGAAGCTAATGGAAAAACAGTACAAGATTTGATGGAGCGAGCAAGGCGAGGGGAACTTTTGCCAAAACAACGCGGTCAGGCAAAAGGTACGATTCCACAACAATTGCACCACAATGAACTAAAAGAAATTTTGGAGCGATTAATAAAAGACTATCCGAGTTTTGGGGAAGTTGATAAAACGGAAGATGAAACCTGCAATACGTCGGCTTTAAAAATTGAGCGGTTGCACGACTTTCGGATTCCGTATTATTGCGGACCGCTAGTGAAGGGTAAAACTGATGCAAAAGGTCGGACACTTGAGGGTGGGAGGAGTGAATTTTCTTGGGCGGACGAAGAAATTTCGGAATTGGTTTATCCGTGGAATTATATGAAGTTGGTGAATTTGAGTAAAAGAGCAGACGATTTTATTCGGCGGATGACGAATGAATGTTCGTATATGATTGGTGAGGAAGTTTTGCCGAAAGCGTCGCTGGCGTACCAAAAATTCATGGTTCTAAATGAGTTGAATAATTTGAAAATTAATGGGCAAAGAATTGAAGATGTAGAAATTAAAAAACGAATTTTTGAAGAAGTGTTTCTTGAAAATGAGCTTGGAAATAAGAATATTACGTTAAAATCGCTGAGCCAATATTTGAAGAATTGTGGGATTTTGGGCGCGGAAGATACATTGTCGGGGACGAGCGAGACGAAGTTTTTGCCGAAGATGACGACGCATTTGCAGTTTGCGAGAATTTTGGGCGAAGATTATGCGAAAAAATATTCACATCAGAAATTAGAAGAAGTGGTGAATTTGGTTACGATTTTGAATAATGAACCGAAGATGTTGGCGAAAAAAATAGAAGAGGTGCTTGGTTGCGACGAAAAGCAAGCAAAAAAGCTGGCCAAATTGCCGTTTAAAGATTGGGGAAATTTCTCAGAAGTGTTTTTGTCGGGGATTAGGGCGAAAATAAATGGGGCCGAGATGACGGTTCTTGATGCGCTACTTGAGACGAATATGAATTTGATGGAGCTACTGGCAGCGGGATTTCGGGATGCGGTAGATGAATTTAATCGACCAAGGAAAAATGAAAACACGAATATAACTTATCAAGATGTAAAAGATTTATATTGCTCGCCGGCGGTGAAACGAACGATTTGGCAAACGATAAAGATTTTGAAGGAATTAGAAAAAGTTGAAGGCAAGGCGCCGGAACGGATCTTCTTGGAAGTGACGAGAAAGGAAGAAGGAAAGAAAAAAGGTAAATATACTTTATCGCGAAAGAATGAGCTAATCGATAAATATAAGGCGATGGCGAAAAGTGCGGAGAGCCGAGATTTGTTGAACGAACTCGAAGGTTATGAAGAGCGAGATTTGCAACAAAGAAAACTGTATTTGTATTTTGCGCAACAAGGAAAGTGTGCGTATTGCGGAGAGCGGATTGATATTGAGGAGTTGAATAATCACGATTATTGCGATATTGACCATATTTATCCGCAGTCAAAAATAAAAGACGATAGCATAACTAATAATTTAGTTTTAGTACATGCGCATGAAAATCGTGAAAAGACGAACAGGTATCCGATTGATGAAAGCATTCGGAATAAATGTCGAGGAATGTGGTGGAACTGGAAAAATAGCGGGTTGATTACGAATGAAAAATTTAACCGTTTGACTAGGTCGAATCCATTAACGACAGAAGAGCTGGGCAGTTTTGTAAATAGGCAGTTGGTCGAGACGGCGCAGTCGGTGAAAGCGGTACGGGACTTGCTGGAAAGAATGTATCCGAAAGCAAAAATAATAATGAGCCGAGCGGAGCAAGTCAGCAACTTCCGAGGATGGTTCAGCAAGAAAGGCGCGGATAAAAATGGGGATAATCGCGTGATGCACGAGGCGATGCCAGAGTTTATAAAAGTGCGCGCGATAAATGATTTGCACCACGCGAAAGATGCGTATTTGAATATCGTAGTGGGGAATGCGCTGTATGAGACATTTACGTCTAATCCGGCGAGATGGGTAGAAAAACAGATGCAAGCGGGGAACGAAAATTGGTCGATTAGCAAGTGGGTACTGTGGCGAGACCAGCCATCCACGAAATCGGCGTTTAGAATGAAAGGCTGGAATTATGCGGAGACGATTAAAATCGTGAGCGATACGCTGAAACGAAATGATGTGTTATGGACGAGAATGAGCCATGCGCAGAAAGGGGCGATTTCGGACTTACAGTTGGTTGGCAAGGGCAAAGCGGATGGAATTTTGTCTGGAAAGAAAGGGCGAGATCCAGAAAAATATGGTGGTTATCGTTCACTAAGCGGGGCGTTCTTTGCGCTAATTGAAACGGTTAATAAAAAAGGCGAAACACAACGGCGAATTGTGCCGGTTCCGCAGATTTATCAGAATGATTTGAAAAAATATGTTGCCAAAAAATACGGAGAATTTGGCGACGTAAAGATAATTTTGCGAAGAATTAATTATAAGTCATTTATCAAAATAAATGGGTTCCCGATGCATCTTTCTAGGGTAGACTCTGACGTTCGTATAGGAGCATATCATGCTGTGCAGGCAATCTTTAAACCGGAAGATGCGAGTTATATAAAGAAAATTGAAAAAGCATTTACAAAAGATTTGGCAACGAACAAGAAATATACGATTGATGAAGAAAAAGATAAAGTTTCAATAGAAGAAAATTTGAGAATTTTTGAAGTGTTTTTGGAAAAGCTGGACGCTTATAAGAATATGCCGATGTTTAGTGGAAAGATAGCTGAGATTCGCGCGTGTAAAGATAAGTTTTCGGAGTTAGGGTTGAAAGAACAGATATATTTCTTACATAACTTCTTGAATATCTTTACATGTGGACCGACCACTGCTGATTTATCGGCGATTGTGCCAAAAGCTGGGTCTGTTGGAAGGAGTACGTTTAACGATGATGTATTAAAATATGATTCTGTACTTTTGATTTTACAATCACCAACCGGGTTATTTGAAAAAGTGATAGACTTGAAAACTTGTCCGCCGGAGAGTGAATAAATGTCTTGGCGGGTGGTGATGGTTTCGAGTCGGTCGAAGCTGGATTACAAAATGGGATTTTTGGTGGTGCGAAATGATGACGGCGAAAAACGTATTCACCTTGGAGACATTTCGGTGCTAATTTGTGAAACGACGGCAATTTCGGTAACGGCGTATCTTTTGGCGGAGCTTGTGAAACAAAAAGTAAAAGTGATTTTTTGTGATACGAGTCATAATCCAATTTCGGAACTGGTGCCGATTCACGGAGCCTATGATTCGAGCGGTAAAATCCGGAAGCAGATGGCGTGGGAAGAGCAAATAAAAGCTGAAGTTTGGCAAAAAATTATTGTGCGGAAAATTCAGAATCAGGCGAATGTGTTAAAGAAGACTGGAAATTTTGAAAAGGCGGAACAATTAATGGACTTTGCGAGAGAAGTTCGCCCTGGTGATCCGACAAACCGAGAAGGACATGCGGCGAAAGTTTATTTTAATGCGTTGTTTGGCGAAGAATTTTACCGGAATGCATCGGATACGAGGAACGCAATTTTGAATTATGGTTATACGATTTTACTTTCGTGTTTTAACCGAGAGATTGCAGCTTGCGGATATTTGACGCAGATTGGGATTTGGCATAATAATGCAGAAAATCCGTTTAATTTGGGTTCGGATTTGATGGAAAGTTTTCGGCCGATTATAGATTACTTTGCTTATTCGGCTGATTTTACAGAATTTGAGAGCGAGGAAAAAAGACAAGTGGTGGATCTGCTGAATGACAAAGTAGGGATTGTGGATTCAAAGCAATACCTTAATAATGCGATTGGGATTTATGTAAAGAGTGTATTTAATGCAATTGAGGAAAAGAATACGTCGCTAATTTTGGATTGGTATGAGTTATAGATTTATGCGAGTGATTGTAATGTTTGATTTGCCGACAGAAACTTCGATGGAACGGAGGCATTATCGGTGGTTCCGAAAATTTTTGATTGATGAAGGTTTTGTAATGATGCAGGAATCGATTTATACTAAAATTTGCATCAATATGCATGCAGTGGAAAAAGTTGAACATCGGGTTGACCAAAACAAACCGCCGCGAGGAATTGTACAACTGATGGTGGTGACGGAACGGCAATATGCGAATATTAAATATGTCGTGGGGGAAGAAAATAGTAATACGATTCAAAATGACGAAAGGATGGTAGTATTATGATACGTTTGTCGCATACGAATTTTCAGCAGACGATTGAGTGGGATGAAAATCGGCACGTTGGGGAATTAGTGATTGAATCGCCGACATTTTTTCGGAATGTGGCAAGGGATTTGAATGAAGAAAGAGATGATACGGCTGGGCTGTGTTTGACTAAGGAGGCGAGCGCTTTGAAATACGGAACCGATGTTGACGTAGTATTTAATCCGATGAAATTAGAGTTTAATAATCGGCGAGCGGTGACGACGTTGTTTAAAATGTTGGTGAAGACTTCGAATTCGGAAGATTTTTATCTAAAGACGAATGAGTTTAAAACGCGGATTTTGAAATATTTGGACGAGGTGGTTGAAGCGGAAGGATTTAATTTTGATGTGGTGGCAGACGATTTTACGCTGAATAATATTGCGAAGGCAGTGAATTTTCATGTGGATTCGGATGAGGATGATTATGTGGAGTTTTTGACGGATTATATGGAGGTGATGGTGGAACTTGCGGAGACGAAATTGTTTGTGTTTGTGAATTTACGGTCGTATTTAACGAATGAGGAATTTTTGAGGCTAATTCAGAATATTTTAAATCATCAATTCGATGTTTTGCTGATTGAAAATCAGGACTATGGCAAAAATGAAGGGGTGCAGAGGATTATTGTGGATAAGGATGAGTGCGAAATTTAGGTTTTTGTTTTTTTGAAAAACGATTGTGATAAAATTTAAATGCTTATGGTTGTGGTTTTGGCGAGTCGGGGGTTGAAAATTTTTATTGAGTGTGCTTATAATAACAGCGGGTTGGAGAAATTTTTATTTTGCTTGGCTTAGATTCTCCCCGC
>CAVHLO010000002.1:0-258360 GCA_963637115.1 bacterium
GTAAAGTAGGAGGTATATGGAGGAAGGTTCCCCAATAAATCGGGCGGAGCAAGAAAAGCCCAAAAAACGCAAAAAAAGTAAAACGAATTGGCCGGCGACGATTGGGACGTCGTTGCTACTCACGGCGATTGTGCTGATTTTGTGTTTCTTTTTGCAGGGGGAGACAAAGGTGACGGATGATGGGGGGACGGTGGAGTCGTCGAAATCGCTAGCTTGCGAGGTGGAGGGGGCGCAGTATCCGTTTTTTGATTATGATAATTCAACGAAAAAGACTACGAAGATCAATGCGGTTTTTAACGGAGATAAATTGGATACGATTTCGCTGATTCACGAGCTATATTATAATAGTAGTGATGAGATCGTGCGAAGCGAGGCGGAAAATCACGCGACGCTGAACCTAAAAACGCAGGGTGAGGGGCTGGGGCCGGACGCGTTTGGGGCGAATTATGCGAAGCTGGCGGACCGTTTGAAGTTTAGCATGTATGCGAAAGCGGAAAAATTGAAATACGAGACAGTAAAGTATTTTGAGTTGGATTGGGTCGAGAGCGGAACGTATAATTTGCCGACGATGGAGAAAATCTATACCGAAAAAGGATTTGATTGTGAAACTATTAATTATTAATATGATATAATAGAGAAAAATAAGGAGGTAAATGAAAAAAATATTAAATAAAAAGAGTTGGCTTGCGGCGCTGGCGATGGCGCTTGCGGTGGCGACAGTGGCGGCGCCGGCGGTGATGGCGGAAGAGGAAATGTATGGGTTTTCGATGTCGCCGATGGACCAACAGATTGTGTTGATGCCGGGAGATTCGTATGAAAGCTCGCTTAGAGTAACGAATCCGGGGTCGCATACGACTGATTTGGATTATGAAGTAGTGGTGGAGCCGTTTTATCGCAACGATGACGCGACGGCGATTTTTGAAAACGTTGGCGGACGCGGAGAAATGGCAAACTGGATTACGATTACTTCGCATCAGACTGGGCATTTGTCGCCGAACGAGACTGATGAGGTGACGTTTAGGATTGATGTGCCGGAAGATGCGCCAGCGGGCGGGCAATATGCGTCGGTGATTGTGTCGTCGAGTTCGAGTTCGAATAGCGATGCAATGATCAAAGAGACGCGACGAATTGGGCATTTGATTTATGCGGAGATTTCGGGCGAAACGGTGCGTAGTGGGGAAATAACGAATCTAAATGTGCCAGCGTTCCTGTTGTCGGGGAATATTTCGGGGTCGGTGGCAGTGAAAAATACTGGTAATACGCACGGAGTAGCGACATATAAACTGCAGGTGTTCCCGTTGTTTTCTGATGAAGAGATTTATACCAACGAAGAGGACCCAGAAATGCATTTAATTCTTCCGGATCAGACTTATTATGCTGAGACGGCTTGGGAAAAGACGCCGGAAATCGGGATTTATAATGTATTATATACAGTGGAATTCGCGGGCAAGACGGCGCAAGCTTCGAAATTGGTGATTAAATGTCCGATTTGGTTGCTGTTTATTATTCTGTTTGTCGTAGCGGGGATTGCAATTTGGCTGGCGACGCGGGTGTGGGGGCGAAAATCTAAACGGCGTGCGTAAAATGCTGATAGGGGGAATGAAAACCGCCTGATGAGGGCGGTTTTTGGATTAAAATAGTGAAAATAGGTTAAAAAAGGGCGGTTTTGGGCAAAAAACATGAAAAATCTGAAAAAAGTGCCAAAAAACATGAAAAATCGTGAAAAAAGGGGTTGATTTTGTAGAAAAGGTTTGTTATAATAGAGGAAGTTTAAGCAAGTCGCGGAGTTTTAAAAATAGCGACCTCTACGAAAAGAAGAAAAGCGAGGAAATTTTCGAGGTCGCTTGGCGGTCGCGAAGATATATGAGACTTTTCGATTTAACAATTCAATAACGATTAAAGATTTTAAAGACGGAACGAGCAATTGAATTTCGAACTTCGATTGCTAGTTAAGTCAATGCATAAAAAGGTAATTAAGGGCACTGATAGTGGATGCCTTGACAATCAATACCGATGAAGGCCGTAGAAGTCTGCGAAAAGCCTCGGGGATCTGACAACGAGAAATGATCCGGGGATTGCCGAATGGGGAAACCTAATACGAGTCATGTCGTATTGTCGCTACCTGAACACATAGGGTAGAAGACGGGAACCGACCGAACTGAATCATCTTAGTAGGCCGAGGAAAAGAGAATAACTAATGATTCCGAAAGTAGTGGCGAGCGAAATTGGAATAGCCTAAACCTTTCAAGTTCTAACTTGTGAACCGGTTCGCCGGAGCAGGATAGTATGGTTTTAGCGACCAATGCTTGAAGGGGGTTGCGAAATCAGATAATTTTTATGCTGAGGCGCGGAATTGTCCGAGTTTCGGCATAAGAACCAACAGCGCTAAACTGAGTGGGTAAAGATACAATCCTATAGATCGTAGCGGAAGCTTCTGGAATGGAGCGCCGAAGAGGGTGAAAGTCCCGTATGCGAAACGGTCTTAGGCTTTATTTATCTTTTTTCAAGTAGGACGGGGCACGAGAAACCCTGTTTGAATCTGGCAGGACCACCTGCCAAGGCTAAATATATTGATTGATCGATAGCGAACTAGTACAGTGATGGAAAGGTGAAAAGAACCCCGGGAGGGGAGTGAAATAGATCCTGAAACTCAGTGCCTACAACGTGTCGGAGCAGCTTCGGCTGTGACGGCGTGCTTTTTGTAGAACGATCCAGCGAGTTAATTTTATCGGCGAGGCTAAATCAGATGATGGAGCCACAGTGAAAGCGAGCCTGAATAGGGCGACAAGTCGGTGGAATTAGACCCGAAACCGGGTGACCTAACCATGAGCAGGTTGAAGCGACGGTAACACGTCGTGGAGGACCGAACCAGGGTACGCAGTAAAGTGCTTGGATGACTTGTGGTTAGCGGTGAAATGCCAATCGAACTCGGAGATAGCTGGTTCTCCTCGAAATAGCTTTAGGGCTAGCGTTATGTAGTAGCAGATGGGGGTAGAGCTCTGAAAAGAACTGAGGCGGGCAACTGTACTCACTCTTATCAAACTACGAATACCATCTGTGTAATCATGGCAGTCAGAACAGCGGGGCTAAGCTCGTTGCTCAAAAGGGAAACAGCCCAGACCATCGTCTAAGGTCCCTAATTAATACTAAGTGGGAAACAAGGTGAAGTTTCTT
Organism: bacterium; assembly: GCA_963637115.1. GTDB lineage: Bacteria > Patescibacteriota > Saccharimonadia > Saccharimonadales > Saccharimonadaceae > Nanosyncoccus. The sequence goes on from CAVHLO010000002.1 coordinate 3,175, forward strand.
AAACAGCTAGGATGTTGGCTTAGAAGCAGCCATTCATTTAAAGAGTGCGTAACAGCTCACTAGTCAAGAGATTTTGCGTGGAAAATGTAACGGGGCTAAGTATTAAACCGAAGACATGGATGTCTACTTTAGTAGGCGTGGTAGAGGAGCGTTGATATTGCGGTGAAGTCGTTTCGGAAGGAACGGTGGAGCGGTATCAAGTGAGAATGCTGGAATCAGTAACCTTAAGACAGGTGAGAATCCTGTCGGTCGTAAGAGCAAGGTTTCCAGGGCGACCGTAATGGTCCCTGGGTTAGTCGGTCCTAAGCCGAGGCGTATCAGCGTAGGCGATGGACAACAGGTTAATATTCCTGTACAGGTAATAGTTGTTAACAGTTCACATTATGTGACCGGAGCGGTTTATTGGTATATAACCGTCTAAGTCTCTCGGGAACGAGAGATGAATGAAAGGCTCCCTTCGGGAGAGTCGATTCTGGGTAAAGTGATGGCCAGAAAAGCTGATTAACTTATGCTATTGCCTACCGTACCGCAAACCAACACCGGTGCTCGAGTCGAGTAGACTAAGACCTACGAGAGAACCTTCGCTAAGGAACTCGGCAAAAAAGCGTCCGTAACTTCGGAATAAGGACTGCCCTCTCATTAAGTTGAGGATTTGCTAAAGTTGTCTCATGCGAAAGATGAGGTTAAAATTACCTAAAAGTCAAGATTTTTGCAAAAAAGCAAAGATTTTGGTTAAAAACCTAGAACTTTTGAAAAAGTTTGAAAAATCTTTTGTCGAGACACAGACTTTGGCAGCCTAATCGTCAATTTGATGAGAGGGTCGCAGCTAAAGAGCCCACGGAACTGTTTACCAAAAACACAGGTCTCTGCTAACGCGAAAGCGGATGTATAGGGGCTGACTCCTGCCCAGTGCCGGAAGGTTAAGGGGAGAGCTTCACGGTTCAAACTGAAGCCCCGGTGAACGGCGGCGATAACTATGATCGTCCTAAGGTAGCGAAATTCCTTGTCTGGTAAGTTCAGACCCGCACGAATGGAGTAATCATGTGGGCACTGTCTCGGCGAAGGCCTCGGTGAACGTGCATTGGCGGTAAAGATGCCGTCTGATCATGCCAGGACGAGAAGACCCCATGGAGCTTTACTACAACTTTGCATTGATTGTTGGGATATTTTGTGTAGAATAGGTGGAAGACTTTGAAGCAGATACGCCAGTATTTGTGGAGTCGAAATGTGAAATACCACCCTGAGTATTTTAACAGTCTCACGCTTGACCTGATCGGCCAAGCGGACCGTGCATGGCGGGTAGTTTAACTGGGGCGGTTGCCTCCTAAAGAGTAGCGGAGGCGTTCAAAGGTTGGCTAACTACGGATGGAAATCGTAGTGGTAGTGTATGCGCAAAAGCCAGCTTGACTGTGAGGACTACAATCCAATCAGACACGAAAGTGGGAGCAAGTGACCCGCTGTATAGAACTTCGGTTCAATTTACGTGGGAAAGACAGCGCACACGGATAAAAGTTACCCTGGGGATAACAGGCTGATCGCGCCCAATAGTTCACATAGACGGCGCGGTTTGGCACCTCGATGTCGGCTCATCACATCCTGGAGGGGGAGCACCTTCCAAGGGTCCGGCTGTTCGCCGGTTAAAGTGGTACGCGAGCTGGGTTCAGAACGTCGTGAGACAGTTCGGTTTATATCCGGCATGATCGTTAGGAATCTTGAGGAGATCTGTCTCTAGTACGAGAGGACCGAGATGGACGAACCTCTAGTGTGCCGGTTGTGGTCACCTACTGCATCGCCGGGTAGCTATGTTCGGAAGAGATAAGCGCTGAAAGCATATTAAGCGCGAAGCCCACTCCAAGATAAGGATTCCCTAGGAGACTCCAGAAAGAAGATCTGGTTGATAGGCTATAAGTGGAAGCGCGGCAACGCGTGGAGCTGAGTAGTACTAATAGGTCCATCGCCTTTTTATGTTCCGTGTTTTCGGTAAGACTGTTTCAAGTCGCGACGGAAACACGGGGAGGACTTAACTAGCAACCGACGTTTGATAGGATTTTGGACATGTGCCTAAAAAATGGACATGTGCCTAAAAACGGAAACGTCGCGAAGTTTTTAAAATCTTTTGGCCCTGATGGACATCAATAGTTCGCTTGACGTAAAGCGAGCGTGCGATTTGGTGCCCATAGCGCTGGGGAAATACCTGTTCTCATTCCGAACACAGCAGTCAAGCCCAGTAGCGCCGATTATACTGCGAAAGCGGGAAACTAGGAAGGTGCCAAATTATCAAAAAATCACCCTATCGGGTGATTTTTTGGTGGGGACTAGAGGAGGTTTATTCCTCCTCTGCCTCCTCGAGCGCCGACAAGAGAGAATCTTCGACATTTTTGCGTGCCTTTTTCGGGGTAGCTTTGGCGAGTTCGATATCAATATCGTAGCCAGTAAGCTTCGAAGCTAGGCGGACATTTTGACCTTGTTTGCCGATAGCGATGGATTGCATCTCTTCGGAAACAGTAACTTTGGCCTTTTTGCCATTAATTTCGACTTTGACAACTTCGGCCGGACTTAAAGCTTCGCGGATATATTCTGAGGCGTTGTCGCTCCAAGTGATGACGTCGATTTTTTCGCGATCGCCGATTTCGTTCATTACAGCCTGAACGCGTACGCCACGGCTACCGACAAAAGTTCCGACTGGGTCAACCCCTGGGATGGTGGACATGACGGCGATTTTGGTGCGACGACCAGCTTCGCGAGCGATACCACGAATTTCGACGGCGCCGCTTTCGAGTTCTGGTACTTCCTGACGGAAGAGATGTTCAACAAACTCAGCGCTACCGCGAGAAAGAATCAGCTGAGCGCCCCGTTCGCCGCGTTCGATTTTCTTGATTAAGACCTTGATGCGCGAGCCGACAGTATAATATTCGCCGTCGATCTGCTCGGAACGCGGCATAATTCCCGAAGCGCGACCGAGGTCGACGCGGACGAGTTTGGGTTCAACGCGAGCGACGGTGCCGGTAACGATAGTGCCAACTTTGTCTTCGAACGCCGTAAGCACAGCATCGTTTTCGGCTTCGCGCAGGCGTTGAATAATAACCTGCTTGGCGGTGCCGGCGGCCACGCGCCCAAAGGTGTTAACTTGATATTTATCTTCGACGATGTCGCCTAATTTGGCGTCCGGATGGGACTTAATGGCGATATCGAGTGGAAGCTCGGTCGAGGGATTATATCCCACACCCTCTTCGATAACTTCGCGAGCGACGAATACGTCAGCTTCGCCAGTTTTGGTGTTCAAAACGGCGCGCACGTTCATTTCGCGGTCGCCATTGTCTTTGCGCCAAGCGGCGGCAATGGCTTGCTCAATCACCGAGAGCACCGTCTCGCGAGGCAAGCCTTTTTCTTCGGCAATAATGTCAACCATGGTAGACATTTGCTTTAAGTCTAAACCTTCCATATTTCCTTTCTTTACATTAATAAAACCGGCCTTTAGAGGTCGGTTGATGATGGTATGTTCTAATTATAACAAAGAATGGCGAAAAAGTCTAGGAAAATTGTTTAATGTCGTCTGATTGGGATTAGACTTATCGCGAATTTGACTTTTTGGGGCAAGTGTGATATAATGGTAAGATATGGGTACTGGCGAGGGTCAAGCGGAGTTTCAGATACCGTCTTTTGCGCGCGCGGAGGCGTATAATTTTGAGGGCGCGAAAGACAACTTTGAGGTATACCAAGAATTAAATCAGATTTCAGAGGAGATCGAGGAATGTCGCGCCAGAAATCTTTAGGTTATTCGAACAAATTGAATCTCGGTGATTTGATTAATGCCGAGTCGGCGCTCGGGCGGACGCTGTTTGGACCGATTCCAGCGGGGCATGAGCGGGAATTTTTTGCAGCTAAAAGAAATGTGTGGATTTGGTATGAAAGTTGGTCCGATATGACTGGGGCGGTGCAGGAAATGACAATTCGCTACGAAGTGCGACCGGCGGGGGTGTTTAAGCGGACGAACGCGGGGGCTTACGAAAAAGTTGAGGGGACGGAACTAGATAATTTTCGGCAGGCGGCGAGAAGTTATTTAACGCTTGTCAAATCAAAACTCTATTGCTAAAATAGAGTTATGGCAAAACAAATTTCGACGGAGGAGCTCGCGACAGCGTTTGAGGGGTCGGTGCGTGATGCGCAAAAGGGGTCGGCGCGCGATGTGCAAAAGGCGAAAAAAAGCGGCAAAAATAAAGCCGTTTCGCTGGGGGTGTTGATAATTGGCCTGATAATGCTAGTGGTAGGGGTGGTATTCTTGATTTTGGAGCTTAAAAAGGCCTCGCTTTTGGCGGATGGCGATTTTTTGGTATCGGCAGGTGAGTGGCGACTTGTGGAGAGTGCGGATTGCGATGCCGAGAGCGAATGCAAAGATGCGGTAATTTGGACTTTTTCCGAGATCGGCAAGGGAACTTTGACTACTAATGGGCATAAAAATGATTATGATTTTATTTGGGCGATTCGGGACGGGAAATTGCTTATCGAGACGGATTGGTTGTATAAACTCAATAATGAATATGAATATGCCCTAGATCAAGAAGCTCGGACTTTGACTGTGAAAAATGAGGGTGCGGAATACAAATTTGTGGCGGAGGGGCAGGGGTAAATGGTAGCATGAGTAGTGGGCGGCGGAAAATCAGACGAGTAGTTGGTATTTTAATTATGGCACTTGTTACTGTTATTAGTTGTGCAATGAATACAAATACGGTATCAGCCTTTGTTTCGTATAGCGATTGTATTGCTGCTAGTGGTGGTCGTGGGGACATCCCGTCGGTACGATGGGCCTGTAGTGTACACCAAGCCGATGGTGGCGGGGTGAACGTGTGCGCGGCTTGGATTGGCAGCAGTACAGATTCAAAGAGTATTAATATTTACACTGATAGTCTGACTGGAGTGGCGCAGGTTGCATACTGGGGAATGTGTACGCGTTTTAGAAACCCAACTGCTGAATTATATACGACGGATGATAATGGTGCTATTGCGGAAGTTGGTTCGTTGGATCGTGGTACATGGGGTGACCCTACTTCCGTTGAAACTACGTTGGATATTGCAAAATTTATTGAGGGGATAACCCCCACAAACTACAATGGATATATTAAATATACTCGCGAGGTTAAGGTTCACCGTTGTCATGGTCTTGTTAGTTATAGTAGTTGTAGTTATCAGACGCAGGATATTAATGTTCTAGTGAATATGCATAAAATTACACTAAAGGCTATTTTGGAAGACGGAACAAATTTTTCAAATTATGTTGCTGACAAAACTAGTGCTAAAATTATGTCAGGGACTTGGGTAAGTATTACGAGAGACAGTGCGCCAAGCGGATATTCTTTTGTGGGATTCAAACAAAACGCTTCGGATGGTAGCTATGTTACTCGGACTGACAGTGGCGGCAATAACTACGTTTCGGGCAGTGCTACACCCAAAGAAACTTACAATGAGAAGATAGGTAACTCTGATGTTACGCGATATGCGGTTTATGTCATGAATCAATTTATGGGGCGGTCGCAGGTGTTAGAGAATGGTGTCACGAAGGCATCTACTGGTTACAAACAGGATTATAGTCAAGTGATTTATACGATTAATAATTGCGAGACGAGTGGATGTAAAGCGACAATTCAGCACCATTTAAAACGCACGGCGGGTTCTGGTAGCACAACTTATACAATTAAACGGACTACCTCGAATATCTCTAATTACGGGGTGGGCACTGTCAAGAATATCACCACTGAGAAATTTGCTAGTAGCAACGAAGTAGAGGAGCGAAGCACGGAATATACTTTGTATCCTGGGCAAATTGTGTGCGAGACTTTGATCTTTGATGCTAATCTAAATGCTAAAAACAGGAAAACTACGGCTTGTGTATCCGCAAACGGAAAACATGTATCTAATATTGGGATTGGCTTGCTTGCTAGAAATACTGAGGCCACCAAATACGCTTCATATCAAGCAGGGACGATTTACGCGAAACCTGGTGACAATGCAGAATTTCAAGCCACGTATACGCCGAGTGGTGACCAAATTTACTACACAGCTGTGCCGCAGAAGTATTCTTTAAATAGTGGGGTAGTATCTCCGAGCGAAACCGCGGTTAACGGGACAAGGTTAGGCGATATTGGCGCGCTTAGCTGGAAAAACGCCTTTAATCTGCAGATCTCTTTCCCTGCGACCTTTAATAAAAATTACGCTTACAACAAAGGTGCCACTGATGCTAAGCAGGAATACGTAAGTCATGTAGTGGCGGCAGATGAAGCGGGCAAGATTTTTAATGGTGTAGCTAAATTAAACAATGTTACCGAGGTACAGAATACTCCGAATAGTGTAAACTTTAGTACTTATGCCTATACACTTACCTCAGCTAATTCGGAAACAGGGGTAAAAACTGTTTATTACACGAAAGCCGATGTTCTGACCTCTACGCCAGAGGCCAAAGTCTCGGTGGCGGTGCCGTATAACTTTATTAATACTACGACGGTGGACACGACACAAAACGAAACTACTTTTTATGCTGGTGAGACGGCGAATATTAAATATAGTTACATCATCAATCCTAAGGCTAATGCCGATACGACTAACTCGGCGGATTTGAAGTATGCAACGTCGGTGCATAATCCAAAATGGAAATTAAAGCTTTGTGTGACGGGTGGGAGTTGTTATGATACGGAGGAAAAAACGGGGTCGTCGTTATCTGTCTCGGTAGCAGAAATGTATAGCGCTAAGACGTACAGTAAATCTACAACCATTAATATTCCAGATGTCCCCGCAGGGACGGAGGTATGTGTGCAGTCCGGAGTATATCCGGCGAGTAGTGGGGCGGATACGAATTACACGAATGCGAATGGGGATAGACAATGGGCGTGGTCCGAGCCGAAGTGCTTTACTGTAGCAAAGAAACCGTCTATTCAGGTGTGGGGTGGGAATATCTATTCCAACGGGATTATAAATACGGCGCGGGCAACTAAAAATAACTTAGCAGGATATGATGAGCGGGCTTACCAAATTGAAAGCAATAATGGTAAAACTGTCTTTGGCTCATGGGGCGAACTGGGCGTGATTGCTAATGGCTTGGTGTCTGGACTGGCCTCGGGAGCGAGTATTGGGTATGGAGCGAACAATAACGGGACGCTTAGCCCGCCAGTTTCTGGGCTAAATTCCCTAAGTAGCACGATTGCGACGGGCGGCTCTACCAAAACAAGTTATTGCAAACAAGTGCCGTTATCGTTTGCGAATAGCAAATGTACTAGTGGCTATACGGGGCAGTTGGGCAGCGCAATTACGAGTTCCAGCATGAAAAGTGAACAGAGCAACATTTTGCTGAAATTTGATTATGGCGGAACAATGAATTCGGCAGGGGCAACGGCATTAAATGATGGCAATAAAATCCAGAAAGAAAGCTATTATTATTACGGTACAAAGCTAACAGTAGGCAACCAAACCAATGCGGGCGGAAATCCAATACAACGTGGTTCTATTCAGTTTGTCCACGGCACGGAAGGGATATATATTAGCGGAAACTTAGAATATCAAAATGGTTATGCTAAACTCACGGATGTGCCAAAATTGATCATTTATACTGAGAAAGACATTAATATTGCTTGCGGGGTCTCGCGGATTGATGCGATTTTGATCGCGGGCGGGACGGTGAATACCTGTGCGGACGAAAATGGCACTTCGCCAGATGTGAATGCGGCAGAACGATCGCGACAACTGATTATCAATGGTGCGGTGATAGCGACGAAATTAGAGGCCAAACGTACTTATGGGGCTGGTCCGGGCGTAAATTCTGGCGTGCCGGCCGAAATCCTCAATTTCGATCCGACGCTGTATCGTTTTGGCGAAATACAAGCATCTAACGAAGACGCGGGCGAGAGCTTTGAGACGACTACTAACCTAGACACAGTTTACCAAAAAGAGCTAGCGCCGAGAGCATAAATATTGTATAATATAAATATGATATATTTGGATCATGCGGCGGCGACGCCGGTCTCGGAGAAAGCGCTAACGGCGATGATGCCGTATTTTCGGGAGGAGTTTTTTAATCCGAGCGCGGCATATCTGCCGGCGAAAAAGATTGCGGCGGATTACGAAACGGCGAAAAAGACGATTGCGCAGGCGATTGGTGCGAAAAGTGCCGACCTTGTCATTACTGCTGGGGCAACCGAGGCGAATAATTTGGCGTTTACTGCGTTGTCAACCGAACCTGCTCTTTTCGGGTCCAAATTTCCGACGGGTCCTGTCGCCACTTTTCCCCCATTCTCGTCAAGCTCGATGGGGGTCCCCCAAGTGGCGCCACCCGTCGGGAACTCTCGTACTGCCACACTTTTGTATCTCGAGACAGAACATCCGTCCGTGGCTGAGGCGGCAAAAGTACGAGGTGGGACGGCGGTAAAAGTTTTGCCGTCTGGGGTGATTGACTTAGATGATTTAAAGGCAAAAATCACTGATGAGACGGAAATGATTTCGGTGGCGGCGGTAAATAACGAACTCGGGACAATTCAGTCGCTCGCGGAAATTGCAGAAATTATCCGCGAAGTAAAGTTGGAGCGGATGAAAAAAGGCCTAAAACGGCAACTGCTATTTCATTCTGATGCTTCGCAGGCGCTGAATTTGCTGGATTTATCGGTGGCGAGGTTGGGAGTGGATTTGATGACACTAAATTCGGCGAAAGTATATGGCCCTAAGGGGGTGGGGGCGCTATATGTTTCGCATGAGGCTAGACTTCGCCCGCTGACGGTCGGGGGTGGACAGGAAAAGGGGCTGAGATCTGGGACAGAGAACGTACCTGGGGTGATTGGTTTTGCTGCGGCGGTAAGAGATACCAAAGAACATTTGAATGGTAATCGCAAAAAATACCGTGAGCTTAAACGGATTTTACTGGCGGAATTACAGGGGTACGAGTTGATCAATAAAAAGCATACGCTTGACAATTTCGTAGTTTTGTGCTATAATGGTTTAGATGCAGAGAGGTTAATTTTTCTACTTGAAGAACAGGGGGTTTACGTTGCAACAGGGGCGGCGTGTGCGGCATCCAAGGGTGAAAAATCGCGGACTTTGAAGGCAATTGGGCTGACGGATGCGGAGATTGCGGGGTCGCTTAGACTGTCGCTCGGTGCGACCAACGATGAGAAACAGATGCACGAGGCGGCGCGGATTATTAATGCGGTGGTCGCGCAGGAAAGGGCGAGGTTTGGCTATGCATAATTTTCTTTCGGGCGCGCAAGATGGTGCTTTCCAAGATTCACGGGCTTCAAAAAACTCGCTTACACCCCGAGCCAAGGTTTTTGTGGGGATGAGTGGGGGCGTGGATTCGAGCGTCGCGGCAATGCTACTGGTGGAGCAGGGTTTTGAAGTGGTGGGAGTATATATGAAAAATTGGTCGGAGGATTTGCCCGGCATGAAATGTCCGTGGGCGGAGGATTTGGCAGATGCGAAACGGGTGGCGGTGAAGCTCGGGATTGATTTTGAGGTGTGGGATTTTGAGCAGGCATATCGGGAAAAAGTAGTAGAGTATATGTTGTCGGAATTTCGCAAGGGGAATACGCCAAACCCGGATGTGATGTGCAATCAAGAGATAAAATTTAAGTTGTTTTATGAAAAAGCGATGGCGGCGGGCGCGGATTTTATTGCGACGGGGCATTATGCTAGGACTAGGAACTACTCATCCGACGAAGATGTTTTGATCGATTCGGGGGTGCGGCTGGCTGACTCTCGACATACGTTGGTTGAACCTGCTCTGTTAAGGGCGGCCGACGAAAACAAAGACCAGACGTATTTTTTGTATCGGATTTCTGATGAAGCGCTGAGCCACACTATTTTTCCGATTGGGGAGATAAAAAAGCCGGAGGTGAAAAGGCTGGCGGAGGAAAAGGGGCTACACAATGCTTACAAAAAAGAATCTATGGGGGTGTGTTTTGTGGGCGAGGTGGGAATGAAGGATTTTTTGAAAGAGTATATCGACGCGGAACCGGGGGAAATTCGGGAAATTGAGAGCGAAAAGGTCCTAGGTTATCATGAAGGCGCTGTATTTTATACCATTGGGCAGCGACACGGGTTGTATTTATCAGGGGTGGTAGGGGAAGTAAATGACGGAATGCCGTATTATGTGGTGAAAAAAGATGTGGCGAAAAATGTTGTGTATGTGTCGAAAAATTTGAACAATGAGGAGCTGTGGACAGATAAACTGGAATTAAGAGATGTGTTTTTGCGGGGGCAAATTGCGGAAATGAACGGTAAAACAACAGGAAAATATGAAAAACCGACGGATAGAGATGAAAATAGCGATAAAAAGATGTCAGAAATCGAAGTTTTAGTGCGACTGCGTCATCGCGCACCGTTAATTTCGGCGAAATTTGACGGCAAAACGCTGTTTTTTGAACAAAAAGTCAAGCGCTCTGCGTCGGGGCAAAGTGCGGTACTCTACGCCGGAGAGATTTGCCTCGGCGGCGGAATTATTGTCTAAATGATTTTTTTGGAAGCGAACATAAAAGCCGGCGCAAAAGGCCGGCTAGAGATGGTGTGAGTAAAACTTAGAAGTTTATGCTACGATCATCATTAAATTCGCGAACAACAATGTTGCGGCGAGCACACTCATCGAAATCACGAAGAACATGTTCGAGTCTTGTTGCTGTTTTTGCTTTTGCTTTTGTTGGCATTTTTTCGCTGGGCAAGCTTTAGCTTTAGGGCAAGCTTGCGTCTTTTTTGCGGTTTTGGTCGCAGTTTTCTTTTTTGCTTGGGTCATTTTATATCCTTTTTATATTAAATGATACTTATGCTTATTATATCATACTTATGCTAAAAAGTGAAGTCCTAGTTTAACTAGTTTAGCTCAAGATATTAACAAGGGGGAATTAGCAGGTGTAAATTTTGCCGATATCTGATATAATTAAAGAATGGACACGAATACGATTAGGGAAAAATTTTTGGAGTTTCAGGAGCGGCGTGGGCATAAGGTGATTGCGCCGGCACCTCTAGTGCTAGAAGGCGATCCAACGACGCTGTTTACGGGGTCGGGGATGCAGCCACTGTTGCCGTATCTGCTGGGCGAACCACACCCCGAGGGGACGAGATTGTGCGATTCACAGCCTTCGATGCGATTACAGGATATCGAGGACGTGGGCGATCCTAGGCACACGACCGTGTTTGAGATGCTGGGGAACTGGTCGCTCGGGGATTATTTTAAGGAAGAACAAATTCGAGGGTTTTTTGAATTTTTGACCGAGGTGGTGGGGCTGGACCCGAAGCGGATTTATGTGACTTGTTTTATCGGGAACGAGAAATACAGCATTCCGCGTGACACCGAAGCGGCGGAAATTTGGCAAAAAGTGTTCCGCGAGGCGGGAATTGAGGCGAAAATTGCCGAAATTGGCTCGGCGGAAAACGGAGATAAACGGGGAATCAAGTCTGGAGAGCGAATTTTCTTCTATGATGACCACGAAAACTGGTGGAGTCGGGGCGGTGGTTGCGAAACTACGCCGATCGGCGACCCCTGTGGACCGGATTCGGAAGTATTTTATGATTTTGGTGAAGAATTGCAGGACGTGGAGAAATATGGTCTGGCGCATCCAGCTTCGGACGGGGCGCGGTTTATGGAAATCGGCAACCAAGTGTTTATGCAATATCGGCGTAAAGAAGACGGAACTTTCGAGGAGCTAGCCAAGAAAAATGTGGATTTTGGGGCGGGACTAGAGCGGATTGCGGCGGCGGCGATTGGGTCGTTTGACGTGTTCAAAATCTCACTGATGAAGCCGATTATCGACCGGCTGGAAGAAATTTCGGGCAAAAAATACGAAAATAACACTGATGAGATGCGTGTAATAGCGGATCATATTCGCGGGGCGTATCTACTGGCGGCACAGGGACTTACGCCGTCGAACAAAACGCAAGGGTACGCGATGCGTCGGTTAATTCGCCGAGCGATTTTGCGAGCACTGGACCTTGGAATTGCGTCGGACTTTTTGGCAGAAATTGTGCCGATTGTGGCGGAAAATTATGCACGGTTGCCGGATGCGATTTTGACGCATCGCGAGATGGCGCTAGAGGTTCTATTGACCGAGGAAAAAGCTTTTCGTGGAACTTTGAACAAAGGTTTGCGTGAGCTAGGAAAAATGGCAAAAAACAGTCGAGTACTGGACGGGCAAGATTTGTTTAAATTACAAGATACATATGGTTTTCCGCTGGAATTGTCGGTGGAAGAGTGCTATCGAACAGGGGTCGAATTGACTGAGAACTATCGGGCAGAATTTGAGGAGGCTTTGAAAGCTCAGCGCGAGCGTTCGCAAACGGCTTCGAAAGGAATGTTTAAGGGTGGACTTGAGGACCATGGCGAGCAATCGGTTAAATATCACACTGCGACGCATCTGCTACTTGCGGCTTTGCAAAAATTGATTGATCCGAGCATTTGTCAACAGGGGTCAAATATTACTTCTGAACGGGTGCGATTTGATTTTAATCTCGATCATAAAATGACGGACGAGGAAAAAACTGCGGTAGAAAATCAGGTGAACGAGTGGATTGAGGCGGATTTGCCGGTGAGTTTTGCGGAATATGACAAGGAATATGCGCGGGATACTCTAAAAGCGCATGGGCAATTTTGGGATAAATATCCGGAAAAATTGACGGTTTATACGATTGGTGACGACGAAAATCCAGTTTCGCGCGAAGTGTGTGGTGGTCCGCATGTCGAGCATACGGGGGTGCTGGGCAAATTTAAGATCAAAAAAGAAGAGTCTTCGTCGGCTGGAGTGCGCCGAATTAAAGCGGTATTAGAATAAAATATTAACCACGGCCGTAAAAGCCGTGGTTTTTATGCAACAAAAGTAGTTTTTGGCGCAAAAAGGGCTAATTTTGGAGGATTTTGGCGATTTTGGCGCGGAGTTTGTTTTCGGACGGCGCACCGGCCAGAGTATCTACGCCGACACGGAGTAAACCTAGCGCTGTGGCATAGGAATAATCTAGCTGAAAGTCGTTCTTGATGACTAGATTGGGTAGGTCGTCTATTTCGATAAGGTGAATAATCGGCCGGCGAGAAAAAGGCAGGGTTTTATACCAGTCTGAAATGGCTAAAGTTTCTTGAAGGAGCGACAAGCCAGCGCCACCGCCACAAAGTAAGATATTGCGAGGCAAGGTGCCGAGATTTTCAAATTCCTCGAGTGCAACTTCGACGCCGGTTAGCCAAACCGAGAGATTGCGAGAGAGCGCGGTTTCGACTTTGGCTTTGACGTGGTCGTCTAGGTCGCCAGAATCGAAAGCCAGTTTGTATTCTTCGGCAGTTTCGGAATCCACGCCGAGGGCTTCGGCGATTTGATGAGTAAAACTGCGCCCGCCGATGCCGAGCATTTTGGTGCCTTCGACTCCGCCGTCTTCGACCACGGCAACATCGGTGGTGCCGCCACCAATATCCATGACAATGCCCGAAAAGCTGGATTCTAGATCATCGCCAAGACATGCACGGCAGACCGCGAATGGCTCTACTGCTACGGTGAGAAGGTCGAGATTAAGCTCGGCGCAGACTTTTTCAATCGCTGCAACGTGAATTAACGGTGCAAAAGCGGTATAAAATTGAATGACGACATCTGACCCCTTAAATCCGATAGGATTGCTGATTTTGTAGCCGTCAATCGTCAGAGAACCAATAGCGGAATTGATTAAGCGCACCTCGACATTCTCGTTGCCAGTTTCGAGCGCCACGGTCTTTTTGGCGACTTCGCCGGACTTTTGCTGAACTTTTTTGATGATTTGTTCCATTTCGGCGTCGGTGATGGGCTTGTTCGGGTTTTTGCGTGAATAATTTACGGTCGTAGTGTTGCCTTTAATCAGCTCGCCAGCAATACCGACTACTGTCAAGTTCGCGCGCTCGCCCGCTTGGGTCTCGACTTGAACCAGAGCGTCTTCGCAAACCGAAACTACCGCCGGAATATCCGCCACAGCGCCAGCGTGCATGTTGCCTTCGACTTGGCGCGCCTTGCCGACACCGAGGATTTCGAGATTACCCTTTTTGGTTGGGCGAGCAAGAATTGCTTTCACGAATTCAGTACCGATATCTAACGCGAGAATAGTGCTCATGGTCTTATTATAACATATTTTCCGAATTCAAGGTTGCCGAGTTCGTACTTGCCGAATTGAGTGCGGTGGAGTTTGGTTACGGTGTAGCCGAGGGCGGCGAAAGTGCGACGAATTTGGCGGTTGCGTCCTTCGTGCAGAATAACAATGTATGTGGGCGAGGCAGAGGACGTTTCGGTTTTAATGATTTTGAACTTAGAGATGCCGTCGCCGATTTCGACGCCAAAATCGGAAATCATTTGCTGATGCAAAGGCGCGAGTGGGCGATCAAGTTCGACCTCGTAGACTTTGGTTTTGCGAAATTTGGGGTGAGTCATTTGGAAAGCAAAATCGCCGTCGTTGGTGAGCAAAATCAGACCCGAACTGTCTTTGTCGAGCCGACCAACGGTTTTTAATTTTTGATATGCTTTTGGCAATAAATCGTAAAGCGTCGGAGCAGAGCCTTGGCTGCGGCGCGAGCAGACATAACCGACGGGCTTGTTGAAGGCAAGATATAAAAAATCCGCCGAAAGCGGGACTATCTTTCCATTATAGCACACTTTTGGGAAATTGTCAAGGTTTTCAGGGGTAGGGAGAGTAAGCCCTAGGCTCGCTACCTTGCCGTCCACTGTGATTTGACCAGTAGAAATTAATTCGTCGGCCTCGCGCCGCGACACACCGATGCGTTCGGCGAGAAATTTATTGAGCCGGAGTTTCTGGGTGGACATATTGAGACTCAGTTAGTTGTGGGGCGGGACTAGCGAAGGATTGCGGGGGGACAGTAGATTGGGGGTTCTGATATGTTGAGGCAGTTGTTGGATTAGGCACCGAAGTAGGAGTTGGGGCAGAGGCTAAGTTGGGGGCTGAAGTTGGCTCCGAGGCAGGAGTTGGCGTTGGTTTATCGCCTAAAACTTCGTGAATAGTATTGACGACGTCTTCGATGCCAACCTGAGACTTGACGAGATAGCGTTCGGCGCCGAGGCGTTCGCCACGGGCGCGTTGGTCGTCGGCGGAAAGAGCAGTCATCATGATGACTTTGATGTTGGCAGTTTCAGGGGTGGAACGCAAGATGTCGAGCATATCGAAGCCAGAAATTTTCGGCATCATGACGTCGCTTAAAATCAAATCTGGTTTTTCGCGTACGGCTACCGCTAAGGCCTCTTCGCCATCGCCTGCCGAGACTACGTCGTAGCCTTCGGCTGTGATGCGGATGCTGTAAATCTCGCGTAAGCTCGCATCGTCTTCTACTACCATTATTTTGCTCATTTTGCTTCTCCGTTTAGGTTAATATTTTGCTGAACTGTGTTTGAAAGAGTAGTGCTAGATTGAGGTGGAGCAGTGTAGGGTTGGGGGGTGGGTTGAATGGGTTGAGGAGTGGGTTGAACTACAGGTTGTGGAGTTGGTTGAGTTGCAGGCTGAGGGGCAGGTTGAACGGGTTGTGGAGCAGGCTGTGGAGCGGGCTGAGCTGGTTGTTGCGTAGCTTGCTGGTTGCGAACGGCAATCATGCGTTTTTCGTATTCGTCCCCTGTGAGACGAGGCAGGGAAACATAAAAGGTTGAGCCTTCGCCGAAAGCCGATTCTGCCCAAACGCGTCCGCCCATAGCTTCGGCGCGTTGTTTAACGATATATAATCCTAGTCCCGTCCCGCCAATAGTACGAGTGTCGGAATTGTCGGCACGGTAAAACTTTTGGAAAATGTGCGCTAAATCGTCGGAAGAAATCCCCATGCCAGTGTCGGTGACATTAATTAGCACACGATCGCCGTCGCCACGGACATTGATATAAATCGAACCACCAGTGGGGGTGTATTTTAAAGCGTTATCGACTAAATTATCCAAAATTTCACGCATAAAATTTACATCGACAAAGCTGTAGGCGACTTGCTCGACACGCCGAGTGTCGCCAAAAGAAGCTGGTGAGGACGAGCCGAAACTGAGATTGATTTTGGCTTGGGCGGCTCGCGGAAAGTAATCTTTAACGATATTACTAACAAAAGAAACTGTCTCGACCGGTACGAACTGCGGGCGAATATGACCGTCATCGAGCTTGGTGACGTCGAGTAAGTCTCGGAATAATTTGCCGAGGTGTTTCGAGGCGGCCTCGGCGGCAGTGAGATAGCCCCGAGCGCGTTCGTCGATAGTGGCAGTTTGGGGGTTAAGCGCCAGAGACAAATAGCCGTCAATGGTAGCGATAGGAGTGCGCATTTCGTGCGAAGCAGTGGAAATAAATTCGGCTTGTTCGCCCTCTTCGGCTAATTCTCGCGTGATATTGCGAAAAGTAATGATTTTTTTCTGCGACAGTTCTTGACTAATTACCACAGAGAGCGAAATCGGAATGCGCTTGTCGGATTGTCCGACGATAAGTGAGGCTTTGAAGTTTTCTAGCGGAGTGTTGTTTTGCATAGCTTGGACTAGAGGGTTTTCAGCGTCGGGCAATTCGCGCCCTTCTTTGCTTTCTAGGCGCACCACTAGCCCAAAATCCAGCCCGATAGCGCGTTCGGGAGACCCATAACCGGTCATTGTAGCTGCGATCGGATTGATAAGTTCGACAATGTTATTTTTGCCCGTAATAATCACGCCATCATGAATGGTCTTTAGTACCATCTCTGCCAACGCCGCTTGGTTGCTGGGTTTTTGGCTCTCGGCGGGGTTATTTTTGCGATTAAACAATCTCATTTAAACTTATTTTACCACAAGCTGGATAAAATGTGTTAAAATTTGAGTATGAATAAAGACGTGATTTATATTGAACCCGAAGATGATATCACGGATATCATTACCAAAGTCGAAAAAGCCAAGGAGCGGATCGTGGCGTTGGTGCCGCCCAAAAAAGCTGGCGTGTTTCGCAGTTTGGTGAATATTAAACTGATCGCCAAGGCGGGGGCGGGAGCGGAAAAGAGCGTGGTATTAGTGACGACCGACCCGTCGATTATGAAACTGGCGGCGGCAGTAAAAATGCCGGTAGCCAAGAATTTACAGACTGCGCCAGTAGTGCCAGAGGCGGAAGAATTTAGTGCGGAGGAGCATTCGATTGAGGCCGTGGATGACGAGGCGGAAACTGATACTGAAAACACTGAAGAGGCTGTAGAAAAGGCTAATTCAGGCGCGTCGAAAGTTGCCGATAAAAAGGGGCAAAAAACAGAGGTAGAACAGAGCAAAAAGCCAGCGGATGAAGATGACGAGACGGAGCCAGTGGAAGATGACATAAACGACGAAGGAGACGAGGAGGCCGATAATGGCACCGTTAGTAAAAAAATAGCCAAAAAGACAGACGCAAAACCTCGGGGCAAGGGTAAATTCGCTGGCTGGCTAAAACAGCACAAAAAACTGGTGATTGTGGGCGGAGTTTGTCTAGTGGGGATTACCGGATTTTTGGTATGGGCGCTCGGATTCGCACCGGCGGTAGATATCACCGTAGCAATTCGCACCGAATCAGCAAAGTTTTCTGAGGGAATTACGCTGGTTAGCGCTGCGACAGATGAGGATACTAAGGCAGGAAAGTTTTATCTTGAGCAAAAACAAATTGAAGATAGTAGCGAGGTAGAATTTACCGCTACTGGTGAGAAGAATTTAGGAGAGAAAGCGACAGGGGAGTTGGTGATTTATGCCTATTTTAGAGGGCAGGGCTCGGCGGCGGTGAATGCTGGGACGACTTTTGTCCACGGGGAATTAAAATACACCGCAAATGAGGCCACAACTTTGTCGTGGGATGGGAATGATGATGATGCTTGCGATAACAAGGGACAATCCTCTAGTTTGGTGAGGTCGGGCTGTTTGATTTCGGCACGAATAAAGGTGACCGCTGCAGGGTCTGGCACTAAATATAATATCGGAGCTGATATTTCGGGGTGGACTACAAATGCAGCCATTGCTGGGGCGTATTCCGATAAAGCCATGACCGGCGGGACAGACAATGTCGTGACGGTGGTCCAGCAATCCGATGTCGAAAAAGCCAAAGAGAGCCTAACTACAGAGAGCAAGGACGAAGCCAAAGAAAAACTCTACGCCACGATTGATACGGAGGAGTATTATATTTTGGAAAACAGCTTCGAGCAAAAAGCGACTTCGGTGGCCTCGACACCAGCAGTGGACGAACAGGTGAAAGACGGCGAAAAAGCGGTACTGAAGGCCACGACTACGACTTCGGTGTATGTGATTGAAAAAAATAAACTCAAAGAATTTATCGCTGCCAAAACTTCGCTCGAAGAAGGCAAAAAAATCTATGAAATCAAGGACGCTTATATCGAGAATTATGCGCTTGGGGCGACTAGCGCAAAACTAAAGGGACAGTATTTCGTAGGACCAAAAATTACCGAAACAGAGGTAGTAGAAAAAGTGATGGGGCGAGGACTGGGCGATGCGCAACGCGAAATTCGGGATTTGTATGGGGTGGCGAATGTGACGATTGACACGTCATATCCGTGGGTAACTTCGATTCCAACGGATTCTAATAAAGTAACTGTCAAGTTCGAAATCAAAGACCAAGACGGCAACGAAATCAAGGACAGCTCAAGTGAGACGACCACTGATACAACTACTGATACAACCAAAACTACCACGACCGACGCGAAACAGTCGGAAAAGAAGGAAAGTTAGGCTCGGATGCGGATTTTAGGGCTAGATGTCGGCGAGAAGCGCATTGGCGTGGCCAAGGCGGACTCGAACACCCGAATTGCGGTACCAGTCGGATATATTGATGTAGACGGCTCAGAGTGGCAAAAAATCGCCCATCTTGCAAACATACAGGGAACGCAGTTTTTTGTGATTGGGTTGCCACGGAGCAATGATGGCAACGAAACTCAGCAGTCTCTCTATGCGCGAAATTTTGCAAAAGCCCTGCTTCGGCGGATGCCTGAAGCTAAGGTACGGATGCAAGATGAGAGTCTAACTTCGGTGCTAGCGGAAGAACGGCTCAAACAACGGGGTAAACCATACGAAAAAGGCGATATTGATGCTGAGGCTGCGACGATTATTTTGCAGGATTTTTTGGAAAGTTTGGGGCAGAATAGAGTAGTGAGTAAGCCGGTAGATAATACAGGGGATAACTTAGGAAATAATGCAGGATATAAAAACTTAATAGGCAACGTAGAAAATAAGCCAGAGAACAATAATTTGGTGGCTAAAAAAGGAGACGACTTGAAAATAAAGACCAAAAAGACAAAACATCGGGCCATGAAGTGGATTTCGGGCTGTTTGGGGCTGGTAGCGCTGGTTTTGATTGTAACAGGGGCGGTGCTACTCTGGCAAAGAGAAGAAAGGCGGCGTGAATATGCGGAATGGGCGGCGGCTGAGGAGGCCAAACAGGCTGAAACCTTTACTTTTACCATTCGTCCGGGGGAGACGATCTATGATATTAAAAAAAATCTAATTGCGGCGGGATACACCGAGGCGGAAGTGAATGAAGCGCTGGCGGCGGAGTATGATTTTGATTTTTTACAGGGGCGACCAGAGGGAGCGAGCCTAGAGGGGTATTTGTTTGGCGAAACACATGAATTCTATGCTACGGCTACGGCTACAGAGGTGATACAGAAGTTTCTCGAGGGGACAGAGCAGGTAATTCGCGAAAATAATCTGACGGAGCAGTTTGCGGCGCAAGGTTTAACGTTAAATGAGGGCTTTATTTTGGCCTCGGTAGTCCAAAAAGAAGCCGTCGTCTCTGATATGCCGACCGTGGCGCAAGTGTTTTTGAGCCGTTTGAAATACGGTATACCCCTTGGAAGCGACGTAACGGTGTCTTATGCGCTTGATGCTATCGATCCTGATAGGGAGGCGTATACGGATAATTCTAGCGCGCTACAGGTCGATTCATGCTATAATACGAGATTATACGCGGGGTTGCCGTGTGGGGCGATTTCAAATCCTGGGCTTTCGGCACTACTCGCCGTAGCTAATCCAACAGATACGAACTATCTTTACTTCTTGACAGGAGACGATGGAAAGATGTATTATAGTTATACGGAGGCTGAGCATATTCAGAACGCGGCCCTTTATTGCTTGGAACTCTGTAAAGTTTCGTTATGAAAAAGAAGAAAATCATTTTAGAATGGTGGAAGCAAGTATTGCCATATGTGGGGGTGGCGGCTATAACCCTCGGGGCGGTAACTCTGGGGTCGCTAGATAAACAAAACTCGGGCGCGAGTCTGAGCTTAGATGTTTTTGCGGCCAGTGATTACAATATCTCGGTGGATCAGATGTCGGAACTATATACCGTAGCAGGGGTGTCGGACGCACTGGGACTGGCTAGCGCGTCGGATGTGGCGTCAAATTACGTGATGACGACGACAATGTATAATTCGGGGCAAACTTCGGCGGGTAAGCTAGAAAAACCGGCAATTACTAATATTGATGACTCGCGAGGGGTGATTGAACATACCTTGGCTGAGGGGGAGAGTTTGGACACCTTGGCGGCCGAATATGGCGTTTCGACTGACCAGATTAGGTGGTCGAACGGGTTAAAAACTACTAGTGTTTCGGTAGGAACGGTGCTGTATATCCCAAGTACGTCGGGGATTGTCTATACGGTTAAATCTGGGGATACAGTAGAGTCGATTGCCTCAAAATATGGCTCTTCGACTGAGGAAATTATTGCGATGAATGACCTTGAGCTTACAGGGGTGAGCGAGGGGATGAAAATTTTAGTGAAAGACGGCTCTCTGCCTGAGACGGAACGGCCGGAATATGTGGCGCCAAGACCGGTGTATGTATACACTTATACCTACCTAGGGAGTACTTCGGAACGGCAAAATATCGAGGTGATTGGGTATTTTTACGGGCTGGGCGGGCCGTATTGGGCAGGTCAATGTACGCAGTGGGCGTGGTATAAGCGGGGCGGGAATATTCCGTCAAACTGGGGAGATGCAAAAAAATGGCGTGACCGAGCGTTGGAGGCGGGATATCGTGTGGATAATACGCCGGCGGTGGGGGCGATTTTCCAGACGAGCTCGGACACGTTTGGGCATGTGGGGTATGTTGAGGCAGTTAATGGTGATGGTTCGATTACGGTATCAGAAATGAACTATGGTATCCCGTATCGGGCTATTCGTTCGACGATTCCAGCTTCGGCAGTGGGAAATTTTAACTATATTCACTAATTTGAAGCAGTTTTGGCTTAGTTTTGGGTTAATTTTGTTCGGTTTTGAGGGTTTTTGAGGGCTTTTATTGTTCGACTAAGGTAAATTGTTTGCCAGCGATTTCAATAATCGAATCTGGCTCCGCGCCAAGAGAAGTGAGTTCGCCACGAATACCCATTTTTTTCAGAATATCGCGCAAACGGTTGACTGAAGCGTAATTGTCGAGATTGGTACGGCGAGCGAATTTTTCGATTTTTTCACCCTTTACTACGAATTTGTCGTCTAGTTTTTCGACTTGCCAGGCGTCTTTTAGGGTATTGGGGCTTAGAGAAATGGTTGGCAAGTCGAAATTTGAGTGTTCGTTGCTCTCGGAACGCTTATTCACGAAGTTAGAATCTGAAACAGCCGCATAATCATCTCGATTATCTGAAGATAATTTTGCTCTGGCTTGCTTTACATGTGCAAAACAAACCTGTTTTAACTCGCGCAAGAGTTCGGTGAGCCCTTGGTGAGCGGAGGAGGAAATGACGAAGACTTTGGCGGCAGGGTTCTTGGCGAGAATGGCGGATTTTTGCATTGCAATAATTTCATCGTCTACGCCCTCGCATTTAGTTAGAGCGACGACTTCGGGGCGGTCTTTTAGGTCCGAATATTTCTCGAGTTCGCGGCGAATAGTCTGGTAGGCTGCGCCGGCGTCATCATTATACACGTCGACAAGATGTAAAAGTACTGCCGTGCGGTCGACATGGCGCAAAAAGTCATGGCCTAGCCCTTTGCCTTCGGCGGCGCCCTCGATAAGTCCGGGGATGTCGGCGATTAGGAGGTCGTGATTGTCGATCGTGGCGACACCGAGATTAGGGGTTAAAGTTGTAAATGGATAATCGGCGATTTCGGGTTTGGCGTTTGAAACTACAGAGAGAAAAGTTGATTTACCAGCGTTCGGCAACCCGACTAGACCGACATCGGCCATGGTTTTGAGTTCGAGTTCGGCCTCGAATTCTTCACCCGGTTCGCCAACTTCGGCGATAAGAGGCGTTTGACGAGTGGAACTTTTGAAATGGGCATTGCCAAAACCGCCCGTGCCACCTTTGGCGATAATGGCGGTCTCGCCGTCGTGGTCTAAGTCAGCGATTAAAACGCGCCGAGAGTTTTCTTGGCGATAAACACAGGTCCCGATTGGCACATCTAGCACTAAATCTTTGCCCGAACGCCCAGCTGAGCGTTGGCTGGAGCCGTTTTTGCCGTCGGCGGCGGTCAAAATTGGGGTGAAACGAAAATCTACCAAAGTGTTGGTGTTGCGGTCGGCACGAAAAATAATGTCGCCACCTTTGCCTCCGTCGCCCCCGTCTGGGCCGCCTTTGGGGATGTAAATCTCATGCCGAAAAGAGACGGCGCCATCGCCACCTTTGCCAGCTTTTAAGCTCACTTTCGCCACATCAACAAACATATCTTAATTATAACATATTTTTTGCGAAAATAAAAGGGGTTGAGCCAATACGGCCGTTTGGCATTCTGCCAGATAAATAGTATAATAGAGATGAAAAAACTATTAAAGAAAGCTGGAGTTATCCGGAATAATAAATGTTGTTTTGGTGAGGACAAAAATGGATGATTTTTATAACATGCTCAAAATGGATCAATCAAAATTGGATGAGATTATTTCCAAATTTCAGATGCCAGAGGGGGAATATGAAATAAGCGAGAATGGAGAATTTGGCGAGAGCGAGCTTTATTGGGTCATTGAGAATAAGAAAGGGCACGCGAAATTTTTGTTGGTTGATTCTTATTGGCATCCAGTTCTGGAAAAAGAAATTAATTTCTACAAAGAAAATGGTTTTAATGTTGCAAGACCAATTTTGCGCAAGCCCGAGACTATTGAGTCGTCAGAAGATAAAAAGGACTTGCGAACAGAATATCTTTTTCTATTTTTGTATGCAATTTTTGAGTTGCAATAAAAAGGCAGAAAATGGCTATGCGTAACATAACCGCCTCTATACCTAAAAGTTTTATATTATACCATATGGAATATGGAAAAAGGGGGTTGACAGGTTTTTGGTTATGCTTTATGATAGAAATAAGCTGGTACGCTTCACAGGGGTTCCACTGATTCTTAGTGGAGTGTGGAGACTTACATTAAAAACAAACAGCGGATTAAAACAAAACAATGTGCCCCACGGGTGGGCGCGTAGCAGCGGGGAAGGAGACGACGTGCACGTCTCCTTTTTCTTGTTCTAGCGGAGGCGCATTTAGCGTGGGTGGAGGTGGTTTTGCTGTGGTATAATAGAGATATGATCAAATTTACGATTATTACGCTGTTTCCAGAGGCGGTGAAGCCGTATCTTGAAACTTCAATGATGTGGAAAGCGACCGAAAAAGGACTGGCGGAGTTTAATTTGGTGAATTTGCGGGATTTTGGGCTGGGACCACATAAATCTGTCGACGACACGCCGTATGGGGGTGGGGACGGGATGTTGCTACGTTGCGAGCCAGTTTTTGGCGCGATTGAAAGTGTTAAACAGTCCGACCCGAATGCGAAAGTGATTTTGCCGACCCCTGTGGGCGAGATTTGGGACCAAACAAAGGCGCGAGAGTTTGCTGATGTGGGAAGATTCGCTAGTGTCTCCTCTCGCCCCTCCTCGCTCGCGCCCGTCGTTACGGGGCTCGCTTCGGAGATTGCTCCCGTTGTCGCAAACGGGCTCGAGGAAACACTAGCGAATTCTTGTCTCAATAGAAATAATTCCAACAATACACAAGCGAATTCACACTTCATCATCCTTTGCCCCCACTACGAGGGCTACGATGAGCGGATTTTGTCAATCGTGGATTATAAAATTTCGCTGGGAAAATATGTACTAACAGGGGGAGAATTGCCGGCACTGATTATTATTGATAGCGTGGTGAGACTAATTCCTGGGGTTTTAGGTGGTGAAAAATCGGCGGAAATTGAGAGTTTTTCGGATGGAAATAATCTGGAATATCCCCAATACACTCGTCCAGAAGATTTTCGGGGAATGAAAGTGCCAGAAGTCTTGCTGTCTGGGAATCACGGCGAAATCGCGAAATGGCGCGAAGAACATTCGGGGCGAGCGTGAATTTAGCGGACTCAATCGACACTTTGTCTGGGGTAGGCCCCAAAACTTCTCTGATACTAAAAAAATACGGTCTGCGAACAGTGCGGGATTTATTCTATAATTTACCCCGCGATTACGAAAATTATGAATCACCGAGAACAATTGCCGAAATGCGGCCGGGGAAAGTGGTGATCAAGGGGAAAATCGAAAAGCTCGAGACTCGGCGGGCTAAGCGAAGGAATTTGTCGGTAACTGAGGGGGTGGTTAGGGACGAAACAGGGGCGGTAAAAGTGGTGTGGTTTAATCAAAATTATCGCAAAAATCTCTATCAACCCGACAAAGAGTATTATTTTACGGGTAAATTCGAGCTGCGTAATGGGCGTTACAGCCTAGTCTCGCCGTCGAGTGCGGAGGCAGGGCGGATTGACCCCCAGACCGGTCTAGTGCCTGTTTACGTTGCTCACGGGGCATTTAAGTCGGGAGATTTTCAGCGATTGATTGAAAAATCGCGAGATTTATTTGCAAAAATCCCTGATTTGTTGCCGTCGGTACCTAGAGGAACCCGAGCCGAGGCGCTGTTTAGTGCGCATTTTCCAGATTCACCTGGCAAAATCACGCGGGCGCGAGAATATTTGGCTTATGAGGAGTTGTTTGAACTGATTTTGGCATCAAGACTAAATCGGCGCGAAAATGAGAAGTTAAAAGCTGATGAAATTCCGTTTGACGGAGAAAAAATCCGGGAATTTGTGGCGGGGTTGCCATTTCAACTGACCAATGCCCAGAGGTTGGCGGCGTGGGAGATTTTTCAAGATATGGAAAAGCCGACACCGATGAACCGACTATTGCAAGGGGATGTGGGGTCGGGAAAAACGATGGTAGCGGCGATGAGCGCCTACGAGGCGGTGCTTGGCGGGGCACAGGTGGCGTTGCTGGCGCCGACGGCAATTCTAGCTACGCAACATTATGACAGTTTAGTCAAGATTTTGGCGCCTTTCGGGGTGCGGACGGCACTTTTAACCGGTGCAACCAAGCAAAAACCGGAATTAAAGCGTCAAATCGCGACAGGGGAAGTGGATTTGGTGATTGGGACGCATGCGCTGCTGACTGATGACACGGAATTTGAAAAACTGGGGCTAGTTATTATTGATGAACAGCACCGTTTTGGGGTCGAACAGAGACAGAAATTGATGCTCAAATCGCCCGAGGGCAAAGCTCCGCATTTGCTCGCGATGACGGCGACGCCGATTCCGCGTTCTCTGCAACTTACGGTGTTTGGCGACCTAGATGTTTCAATTTTGAATGAAATGCCCAAAGGGCGTCAACCGATTGAGACTAAAATTTTAAGAGAAATCGAATCTCGTGAGCAATTGTTTCCCGAAATCGTCGAAACACTGGCAAAAAAACAACAAATTTATTGGATTTGTAAGGCGATTGATAGCGAGAAAGAGACCGAGGCTACCTCTGTAAAAACGCGTTTTACGCGACTTTCGCAGACTTTTCCGCAGGCAAAAATTGGCTTTTTGCACGGCAAAATGAAACCAGCCGACAAGGATGCAGTGATGGAGCAGTTTTCTCGGGGTGAAATCGAAATTTTGGTCTCGACTACCGTGGTGGAGGTGGGGGTAGATGTACCCAATGCAACACTGATGATTATCGAGAATGCCGAGAGTTATGGGCTAGCACAGTTGCATCAGTTGCGTGGGCGCGTAGGGCGAGGAACGGCAAAATCGTATTGCTATCTCTTGACCACGGGTGAATTTCGGCCTTCGCGGCGACTTTTGGAGTTGGAAAAGTCTAATGACGGATTTTATCTTGCGGAAGTGGATTTAAGACTTAGGGGTCCTGGCGAAATTTATGGCGCCTTGCAACACGGAGCGCTGGACCTTAGATTTGCGTCGCTTGGTGATACAAAATTAGTCCATCAGGCGCAGAAAGATGTAGAGAATTTTCTTAAAGGACCGAAAAAAATGGTAGAATATAAGGAATTGATGGCGGGAATCGTGAAATATCAACAGATAACGACGTTAAACTAATCAAATTAAAGGAGGTAAAATGAGTGGAGGATATAGATCTGGGCAATACAGGGGGAACAGGCGAAAAATGCCCGAATGTAAACCTGGTGAAGTAAGGATTATTGCTGGAAAATATAAAGGTAAAAAATTTAAAACTCCTGGTGAAGGCACGCATCCGATGGGCGAGCGCGAGCGGAATGCGATGTTCAACATGATTCAAGAATATCTGCCAGAGGCGTTAGTGCTAGATGCCTATGCGGGGAGCGGAGTGATTGGGCTAGAGGCGCTGTCGCGAGGGGCGGAATATGCGTTATTTGTGGATGTAAATCAGCGTGCAGTGGACATGATAAATGAAGTGATGATGGATATGTGGATCTATAATTTTCGTGGGTATGCAGTACAAAGGGATATTTTGGAGGCGGTGCGTACGGTGGAAGATGAGTTTTCGATTGTGTTTGCTGATCCGCCATATGATAAATATGAGCCGGAAATGATTACTGCTCTGGCACGTTTAGTCGCGAAAGATGGAATTTTGGTTGCCTCCAGTCCAGAAGAAGGACCGGAAATTAAAGGTATGGAAAAGATTAAAAGCCAAAAATACGCTCGGGCGCATATTGCGGTGTATCGCTGGGCGGACGAGGCGGAATAGAAATTTGAAAAAATAAATGATTGTTAAGGTGCTTGAAAAAGCGAGCGAGGTTTGGTATAATAGAGGTAGCTTAAACTACTTGTAGAAATTATAAAAAGGGTAAATATGAATATAAATGAAGAAGAGCGTCGCGCGCGGCTCTTAAAATCGCGGGCGGAGAGACTACCGGATATCAAAAGACAGTTTGAGGAGGCGCAAAATCGCCATTTTAACTCAAATTTTGGTCCTGGGGGCAAAGATGAAAAATTAGTGGGACATAAGCCGGGTACGAGTAAAAACGTCGGAAAAGGGGCGAGAAACGCCGCACAGAGCAAAAGAGGAAAAAATCAGGGGGGTGAAGTTGGTAAAAACAGCAGAAACGGCGAGAAAAACGTAAAAAATACGGCAAAAACTGAGGCAGAAAAGCGAAAAGTGAATTTGTCGGTATCGACACGCAAGGGTGATATGGTGCATCATCAGAGAATGTTGTCGCAGGATGTGAATGCACAGGCAACACAACATATCATCGGTTTGCCGGTGAACAAGTCGCGCTATAACGGGTTTAACGGAGAACAGATGACGAATGCGCGCTTAAAACAATTGCGGCCGGACCCAGAGGCGGTGCGAATTATTCCGATTGGGGGCGTGGGCGAGTTTGGAATCGGTAAAAATATGACGATTATTGAGTACAAGTCTGAGATGATTGTCGTGGATATGGGGGTGCTGTTTGCGGGCGAGGACTATCCGGGGGTGAATTACCTGATTCCAGACATCAAATATCTCGAGGACAACCGCGATAAGGTGAAGGCGATTTGCTTTACGCATGCACATTTGGACCATATTGGGGCGTGTCGGCATTTGTTGCCGAAATTTGGGAATTTGGTGCCGATTTATGCGACGGATTTTACGATTGGCATGATTAAAAAACAGATGTCGGAACTGGATGAGGAGCCGGATTTGAATTATCACGTGATTGATCCTTTGAAGCACGAAAAAATCCAAGTTTCAGAGCATCTGTCGGTGGAATTTATTCATATGCTACATTCGATTCCGGGGAATACGGCAATTGTGGTGCGTACGCCAAACGGGGTGATTTATCTGTCGGGGGACTGGCGCCACGAGGAACGGCCGATGGGGCGACAGGCGGATTATGAGCGGATTGACGAAATTGTGAAAAATGAGGGGATTGATTTGATGGTGAATGAGTCGACGAATATTGACTCGCCTGGAAAACATCCGCATTCGGAATACGATATCGGGGAAAATATGGGGCGAGTGATGGACCATTATGTGAATGGGCGGGTGATTATTTCTTGTTTCTCGTCGCAGATTTCGCGTATTCAACTAGTTCTGGACGAGGCGGCCAAACGCGGGCGTAAAGTGGCGTTTTCGGGTTTTTCGATGATTAATAACGTCGAGGTGGCACTAAGGGCAAAGTCGATTAAGGTGCCGAAAGACACGATTGTAAAAATGGAAGATATCGTGAAATTGCCGGACGAAAAGGTATGTATTGTGTGTACGGGGTCGCAGGGGGAGTTGAATGCGGTGCTAAATCGGATGATTACAGGGGCACATAAGTATATTAAAATTAAGTCGACCGATACGATTGTGTTTTCGTCGAACCCGATCCCTGGGAACGAACCGCACGTGGTGAATACGGTGGACGGGCTGCTGCGCGAGGGGGCGCAAGTGATTCAGAATGGCAAGACGCACCTGACGAATATCGGGCCGCTGCACCTGTCGGGGCATGCGTATTATGAGGACCATGTGGAATTTGTGACTAGGTTGCATCCGACGAATTATATGCCATATCACGGGGAATTTTATATGCTGGAGCATAATGCAGAGATGGCAGAAAATGTAATTGGCATTCCGAAAGATCGGATTTTGGTGTCGGATGATGGGGACATCGTGGAACTTTTGCCAAATAAAACTATTCGGAAAGCTGGGCGCATCCATGTGGGAAATAAATTGTTTGATGATGCGGACCGGTTGGTGCACGAAGCGGTGGTAAAAGACAGAATCCATATTTCGCGCGAGGGGATTTTTGTGATTGTGCTGACCGTGAATAAGAAAACTGGGCATTTGATGAAAACTCCGGACATTGTTTCGCGGGCGTTTATCTATTTGGACAATTCGGAGGAGTTGATTGGAAAAATTCGGCATTATTTGCGTCAGAAAACTGATAAGTCGATTGCGACCGATCCGGAAATGAAGGTACTAAAAGAGGAAATCAAGGAAGATATTACGCATATTTTGTTTGATGCGACTGGGCATACACCGATTGTTATTCCGGTGATAAATAAGGTATAATAGAAGCATGGTAGATTTGATCATCATCGGGGCAGGGGTGGCTGGCATGACGGCGGGGATTTACGCAAAGCGGGCGGGGTTGTCGGTGCTAGTGTTTGAGGCAACGATGTACGGCGGGCAGATTGTGGACGCGGAAAAAGTCGAGAATTATCCGGGATTTTTGGAAATTTCGGGACGAGAATTAACAGAGAAAATATATCACCAGATGAATAATTTAGGCGGAAAAGTGCGTGATGAAGAGGTGGTGGCGGTGCGAAAACTAGAGAATGGTGATTTTGAGGTAGAAACTGATGAAGGAAAATATGCGTCCCATGCGATAATTATGGCGACAGGGACGAAACCGCGGGAACTGCCCGAAAGGCAAAAACAAATGGCGATGTCGCGACCGATTTTGTATTGTGCGACTTGCGACGGGGCGCTATACTCGGATAAAACGGTGGTGGTGGTTGGTAGTGGCAATACGGCAAAGCATGAAGTGGCGTACCTCGAGCGGATTTGCAAAAAAGTGTATCAAATTCATCATACCGACGAGATCCCAGAGGATGCGGAAGCGATCTTTGTGGCGGTGGGGCGTGTGCCGAATACGGAGCTAGTGAAAGATTTGGTGAGAATGGATGAAAATGGTTATATTGTGGCAGGGGAAGATTGCCAGACGTCGCTTGCGGGGGTATTTGCGGCGGGAGACTGCCGAACTAAGGCAGTGCGACAGCTGGTGACGGCAACGAGCGACGGAGCGACGGCGGCGGGGGGAGCGATAAATTATATCAATCAATTAAAAAATAAGGAGAGGTAAAATGAAAAAAATTGTAATTTTGGGTGGCGGAGTGCTAGGGACGCAGATTGCGTTTCAGATTGCTTATATGGGGTTTGATACCACGATTTGGCTGAGGAGCAAGGGAAGTATTGGACGAACTGAGCCGAAGCTAGAAAAAGTGCGCGAATCGTATATTGAGGCAATCAAAACGATGGCAAAGAGCCAGAATTTTGAGAATTGGAGTCGGGGAATTAGTGATTTTGATGATTTTGACGAGAAAAAGTGCCTGAAACGGGTGGAAAAAGCGTATAAGGATTTGAAATTGGAGCTAAATTTGAAAAAAGCGGTGGCGGATGCGGATCTGGTGATCGAATCGATGACGGAAGATTTTCAGGCAAAGCGGGAAATGTTTGAAAAAGTGGCAGGGTTGCTACCAGAAAAGACAATTCTGGCGACTAATTCGTCGACTATGTTGCCGAGCAAATTGGCGAAATTCACGGGGCGGCCAGAGAAATTCTTGGCGATGCATTTTGCGAATTCGATTTGGAAAAATAATACGGCGGAGATTATGCGCCATAAAAAGACGGACGATGCGAGTTTTGACGCGGTGGTGGAATTTGCGAAGGAAATTAATATGGTGGCGTTGCCGTTGCAGAAAGAAAAAGCGGGATATTTGTTGAACTCGATGCTGATTCCATTTTTGTTTTCGGCGCAGGATTTGTATGTGAACGGGATTGCAGAGCCAAAAGACATTGACGCGGCTTGGGTGCTGGGAACAGGGGCGAAAGAGGGTCCGTTCCAGATTTTAGACATTGTGGGACTAAAAACGGCACACGAAATTGTGAAAATGTATACCAAAATTCCGCCGTTTTTGGCGCCGTATAATTTTAGAGGCATGGAAAAACAACTAAGAGAATATATTGAGGCGGGGAAATTGGGAAAATCGAGCGGGGAAGGGTTCTATAAGTATTAAACAGAAAAACTCCGGCGGTAGGCCGGAGTTTTTGGGTGGATTTTAAGGATTTTTTTTGATAAATCGAGGATTTGGTATGGAAATTTTTGGAGCATAAAACAAGCCCCGATGCGAAGATCGGGGCAAGCTATTAGAAAGATTTGAAGCCGAGGGTGTCGGCTCTGAAAAAGTATCTGCTGCCGGTTTTGGTGATGGCGCAGAGTAATTCTGGCGGCTCATTGCCGTTCGGAACTTTTTCAAGTACCATGATGTCTGAGGTTCCAATTTGGGAGCCGTCCGGATGAACAGAATGCTGGGTAACGATGCCAGCGATAAAATACATCTTGGGCGGGTAAAATTGGAGTTTTCTGGGGTTGTCTAGCCAGGCGCGGAAGGATTTTTCGAGCTGGTCGAGATCGGACTGCTCTGAACATCCAGAGCGATGTCTTATCTCTGGTCTAACGAGGAACGGGGCGTAAACCTTCATAGAACTTTGTCTCCTTTCTAATGTGGGAAAGATCGATCCGTTTTTGAAACGGATATACAACATAGGGAATAACCCATATCTCCATTGTACCACGATTTGCAAAAAATGTCAAGAAAAGACGATGTATAAGATTAAAAAAAGTATGATATAATGGAAGTAAGCCTCGGTGGCGGAATTGGTATACGCGTTCGACTTAAAATCGAATGGAGAAATCCATATGAGTTCAAGTCTCATCCGGGGCACCAAGTTGGGGTGCTTTGGCGGAGTGGTTACGCAGCGGTCTGCAAAACCGCGTACACCGGTTCAATTCCGGTAGGCACCTCCATTTAGAGAGGTTAAGGTGCGGGGTAAGAGCGATAGTTTGAAAAATAAGAAAGATAAGACAGAATGAATATTTTGTATTGTGGAGATACGGGGATTTTTGATGGGGTGTTGATTTCGATTTTGTCGCTAATTAGGAATAGGCGGAAGCAGTTTGACGGAAAGAAAATGCGCGAAATGACAAGTAGCAATGCCGGAAGAATCGCCAACGAAACAGCTGAGGTTTCTGATCGGCCGGTTTTTCAGATTTATATTATGACGATTGAATATGAAAACGTGAAGCCGTTTACGAAAAAGCAGGCGAAGATGTTGGACGAATTGGTAAAAAAAGAAAATTCGCGAAATTTTGTGAAATTGATTGACGCGACAGAGGTGTTTGTGCAAAATTTGCCGGAGAAAAATATGGGGACGTATTTTACGCCGTGCGCGATGCTGAGGTTGTATATGGATAAGGTGCCGGAGCTGGCGCGATTGGAACGGATTTTGTATCTTGACTACGACGTGGTGGCGCGTGGAGATATTTCTGAGTTTTATAATACTGATTTAACAGGGGTGGAAGTGGCGGGGGTGCTGGATATTTATGGACGGAGGTGGTACCATTATCGCGGGCTTTTCAAACAGGATTATATGAACTCGGGCGTAATGTTGTTCAATTTGAAAGAATGTAAAAAAACTGGAATGTTTGAAAAAGCGGCGAAAATTTGTGCAGAGAAGTGGATGCTACTGCCGGACCAGAGTGCTTTGAACCGAGCGATTGACCGGCGAAAATTGATGCCGCGAAAATTCAACGAGCAGGAAGAACGGCCGCGGGAGGATACGGTTTTGCATCATTTTTCGAACAATTTTAAGTTTTGGCCGTATTTTAGAGTGCAAAAAGTGAAGCCGTTTGAGGTGGAAAAAGTGCAAAAAGTTTTGAAAATTACCGAATATAATGGTATATTAGAAGAATACCAATTAATTAAACATAAGCAAGAAGAGAAAAAATGAGTATTTTCAATACGGGGAAGAAGTTATTTACCAAGACTGAAGTAGTGCCGGTTTTTTATACGATTACGGACGATTATGCGAAATATGCGGCGGCGTCGATCAATTCGCTGATGCAAAATGCAAATCCGGAGCGGAATTATCGGGTGATCGTGATGTATAATCGGTTACATTGGACTAATCGGCTGAGACTAAGGAATATGGTGACGAAAAATTGTGCGATTGAGTTTCATAAGATGAAATATAACTTGTATCTTAGGATTATTGTGCGATATTGTGCGAAGCGGACGGGGTCGGCGGACTTTTTTGCGGGGGCGGTGTATTATTATCGGTCGTTTATTGCGCGGTTGTTTCCGCAATACGAAAAGGGGATTTACGTGGATGCAGACACAATTTTTACGGGGGATGTGGGGGAGTTGTTTGATATTGATTTGGGCGAGAAAGTGATTGGCGCGCGGGTAGATCCGAAAGTGCAGGCGGTGCCGGATTTTGTGGCGTATGTTGAGAAAGCGGTGGGGGTGCCGGCGAAAGAATATGTGAATTCTGGGGTGCTACTGATGAACCTGAAAAAGTTGCGCAAACTACATTATATTACAAAAATGACGGATTTGATTAAAAAATATGATGCAGATTTGGTGGCGCCAGATCAAGATTATTTGAATGTGATTTTGAAGGGGCAGATTTTGCATTTGGGGCGGGAATGGAACTGCCAGCCAGAGGGGGAAGAAGTGAAGGGCGCGAAACTGTTGCATTTTAACTTGTCAAAAAAGCCGTGGTTTAATGATGATGTGAATTGTGGGGAGAAGTTTTGGCAAGCGGCGCGGGGAACGGGATTTTTGGGGGACTTGATGCGGGGTAAAGAAGAATATACCGTGAAAGAGGCGCGGGCGAGTGAACTGCAAATTAAGGCGCTGATTGATAAAGCTGGGGAGCTGGCAAAGTTGGAAAAGCCGATTTTTGAGGAATGATTTTTGGCTTAAGGTAGTGGCGGGGCGCTATGCCAAGTGGTTACTAGGTTAAAACTAGAGCTGAATTAAAACTTAGGGCTGAATTAAGACTCAGAGCTGAATTAGAACGATGCCGACCACAACGAGTGCAGTGGCGATGAGATGGACGATGATGGAGCGGGCGGCGAGGTTTTCGCGACCGAAAATGGGGCGAATGAGAGTTAGAACGAGGCCCATGAAAAAGATTACGATGGGCTCGGTGGCGTCGGCGACGACAGAGGCGAGTGCGACGGCAGGGGCAGAAATCAGGGCTAGACGGTAGGAGAGAGTTTTGGCGACGCTCAAGAACCCGCTGAAAATTAGGGGGCGGAGAGCTTTGTTGTGGCTGTCGACCAAAACGCGGTGGAAGCGGGCGCGGAGTTTGGGGAGGCAAAGGACAATGAGTAAATTGCCAAATCCGATGCCAAAAAAGACGACGGCCATTTCGCTGAGAAAGTTGAGGTCAGCGGAGTTGGTGCTGACAAAAATGAGATTGCCGATGACGTCGATTAGAACGTAAAGGAAGGCGAAAAGTAGGGCGCGGAATTTGACGTGGCGACTGCGTTTTCTGGAGGTGAGAACAATAAGGAGCGGGGCAAGTAGGATAATGATAAAAGAGAGAGCCTGCAATGGGCTGATGGTGTCGCCAAGAAAAATGCAACCGAAAATGAGGTAGAGCACAGGGGCGAGTTGGATAAAAATGCCGAGGTTGGTGGAGTCTTCGATTTCGAGGGCTTTGTAGTAGGGAATGCCGGCGAGGGCGTTTAGCACGCCAGAAAGGAAAAAGCAGGCGACGATAGTCCAAGAAACGGAGGAAAAATTGAGCCCAAAACAGGTGGCGAAAATAAGCCCGACAATGAAATAAAATAAGGAGAAAAAGCATTTTTGGGCGACGGAGCCGCGGCCTTTGAAATAAACGTCGGAGATGTAGTTATCAGTATAGATCCGAGTGGAATCGGAAAAAATGTTGATTACAACGTAGACTAGCCAAAACATTAGTATTATTATAGCATAAAAAAATGGTGCGAGCGAAGATGCTTTAACTCTCGCACCGCAGGTCCGAGAGTTCTTCGGGAAGTGAATGTTTTTGGAGCATAAAAAATGGTGCGAGCGAAGAGACTCTAACTCTCGACCTCTTCCTTGGCAAGGAAGCGCTCTAAACAACTGAGCTACGCTCGCACGTAAAGTGCGTCTGTAATAAGTTTACCTTAAAAAACTGCAAAAGTCAAGGATTTAGTGCATCTCTCTTGTGTATAACGTAAAAATATAGTATAATATTTATAGACGAGCTCAATTCTGGGCTTGTACTTTTATATCTTTAGAAAGGTTGGTGACTATGTATGTCCAGAAATTACGAATTGGACAATCTTAAGTCCAGAGAGCAAGACGCTTTTCGGCGCAAGCAGGCCGCATTCCAGAAGTATGCCGATGCGCGAGATCGTTGCAATGAAGCTCACGATACTATGGAATCTGCATGGAACGAAAGATATTCCACAAGAGAAGAGATGAATCGTGAATTTGAACGCAAACAACAAGCATGGGAACATTATCGCTCTATTTGGGACGAATATGGTCGCATTAAGGAATCTAACAGTTCCAGAATCGACCAGCTCCGTAACGAGGCTGATTATGAACACCGTGCGATGCAAGATGCTTTTGACCAAGCAAGTTCCGAATACGAATATGGAGACAAATCCATGGCTCCGTATTATTCTCAGCAAGGTCGTGAGCATAAAGATCGTCGCGATGAGTTGAACACTGAAGTTTCTCAACTATGTCAGGAAATCAAAGACGCAAGGGCTCGCGCTGAATGGAGTGCATCTAAGCCAGACGAAACTGCATTTCAGAGCGCGAAGGCTCGCTTTGAGTCCGCAAAAGCGCATCATGAGTCTGCGCAAGCAACTTTTAAGAGGCTTAAAGCCGAACGCGATCGCTTGAAAGCCGAGTTTGATTCAGCTCAGAAGGATCATACCCGTCTCAAGGAAGAATTCCAGAGAAAGCTTGGAGAAGTCAAGGCAAACAACAAACGTGAACGCGAAAGAACCCTCGACAAAGCCGGCGTACGCTGGTCCGAACGCGCCGATGCAAAGATTGTAAAAAAGGCCGATGGAACTATACAGGTTTATCATGGCGGCATTGGCGATGGAGATGGCTATGGCCATGGACATACTGCGCTTGATCAGTTTGGTAACAAGACCTACAACCGTGACGCATTTGCGAAACACGGTTCGCAGAATTATACCGATTCATCACTCCGTGATGGAACTTACCATGGTACTTTCGATGGACGTCCTGCCGTGATTAAAGTTAGTGACGCCGGGAATTCTGATCAGATTCAGATTTTTTACGGAGGAAAAGGTTCTCCGGATGGTCCTGGACATAATCATGTTAACTACGTAAACGGCAAGCTTCAGTTTTGGCGCGAACATGGCGAAACTCTTTATCAAGACGATAAGAAGGACCAGATTAACAACCTTTAACCCAAAGGCTAGCGACGAGAGTTGCTAGCCTCTTTTATTTGATATATAATATAGGTATGAAAAATCTAGCAAAAGAAGAAGCTGAAAAAATCGCAAATTCTTTCGATTTTGATGGAAAGTTAATCCTTGTTGGTATTATTGATTTTGAACCAGATTGCAAAATTTATAAATTAAAAAATGAGACGGGAGATAAGTACGTTTTAATCTGTAGGGATTATCAATTTGATGATGTCGATGCCGAAGAAAGAATTCTCAATCATGAACTCGGGATTATTATTCTTGATAGACTTAGAAATAATGGCAAATATTTCTTTAATACCAAAGAATTTGATGAATTTGAGTATATATTTTCACTAATTCGGATCGCTTAATAAATATGTATGCTATTCGCCGTAGATGAATTAAAAATATAAGAATAATGATTTTGTGATATAATTATGCCGAAGATATGATGATTTATGGAGTCGCTAATGAAACAATGTGGGAAGAGATCGCTGGCATTTTTAGTCAGTAGCTAATCTAGTAGTCTAAACTTTTATCATCAAGCAAGAAGTCAAATAGATTCATTGTTACGATGCCTTGCTCATCGCGTTTCCGTTTAATGCGGTCGTGAGTAATGATGATCTTTTTGAACGAATCCTTTATGTTTTTCAATGAATTATTTTCGCGATCTTCGGTAGCTTTTGCACTTGTAGTATAGGCCGATTGAATGTAGATTCGGTCATTACCTTTATTGGCGACAAAATCAACTTCGAGATTTACGCGTTTTGTTTCTTCGTCTCGAACTTCTACCACTCCAATATCGACTCGGTAACCACGTCGTAATAATTCTAGATAGACTAGATTTTCCATGATGTGACCTTCGTCCTGTTGACGGAAGCCAAGGAACGAGTTGCGAAGGCCGATATCTTCAAAGTAATATTTCTTTGGCGTGCCAATGTATTTATTACCTAATACATCAAAACGATCTGCGGATTCGATTAGGTAAGCTTCAGATAATTTTTCTAGATAGTCGCTTATCGTGTTGTGGCTAATATTAATTTTAAGAACGCTTTTGAAAGTATTTTCTAGGCGCGTTGGGTTCGTATAAGAACCATCGGATGAAGAAATTACTTTTATAATAGTTAACAAATCGCTGTCGTTTTTGATATTGTAACGCTCAACAATATCGCGAGTGTAGATATTTTTGCGTACGATTTCTAGGTAATCCATCTTGGAAGCATCGGTTTTCATACCAAGAACGAGTGGCAAACCACCGTAAGTATAATACTCCTCCCAACCAGCTTCTACATCCCCTTCGTAAACAGACATAAATTCGGCAAAGCTAAGTGGGAAAATCCGAATCTCGTGACTGCGGCCGCGAAATTCAGTAATAATGTCTTTTGAAAGAAACTTTGAGTTGCTACCGGTTACGTAAACATCAAGATTGCGAACGTGCAAAAAGCCATTAAGCACCGATTCGAAATCTTCTACCATTTGGATTTCGTCAAGAATGCAATAATATATTTTATCGTCAACAATTTTGCTTTTTACATATTCATTCAAAACGTCAGGGTTGCGGAGGTGTTTGTTTTCTCGGCTTTCAAGATCGACCTTAATAATGTGGTCATTATCAACGCCGGTCGATTTAAGATAATCAATATACATTGGATCAAGAAGATACGACTTTCCGCACCGACGGATGCCAGTAATAACTTTGATTAGGCTATTTTCGCGACCTTCAATTATTCTGTCTAAATAAGCTTGTCTCGCAATCTCTTTCATCTAAACTCCTTATATTAATAATACCATCAGAAGTTAACAAAAGCAATAATTTTATTGACTAAAATTGCCTATTTCGGCACTTTTAGTCAGTAGGAACAGGGGTGGTAATTTTGATTTTTTCTGTTCTATTGACAAATCTCTTTCTTATAGGTGGGATTTTGATAGGTGAGCCCTAGTCAGAGTATTTTGGAGCATCATAGCCCAGATTCATATTTTTTGAAATAATTATGTTATAATGGTTATATAAATAAGGAGAAAATAAATGTCTAGTGGGTTAATGGTAGTGCTTATCATCGTCGCGATTGTGGTGGTGTTAGGGGTGATAGTTGCGGGGATTTATAACGGTCTAGTGAAACTTGATGAGCGGGTGAATGAGGCATGGTCGGATATTACGGTGCAACTTAAATATCGGGCGGATTTGATTCCGAATGTTGTCGAGACGGTGAAAGGCTACGCGAAGCACGAAAAAGAAACTTTTGCGATGGTGACGGAAGCGCGAACGGCGGCGATGGGGGCGAAAACCGTGAAGCAAACTGCCGAGGCGGAAAAAGAGATGCAAAATGCGTTGGGACGGATTTTTGCGATTGCGGAAGCTTACCCAGAACTAAAAGCTAACGAGAATTTTGTAAAATTGCAGTCGCAATTGCAAGACACGGAAGACAAACTACAGGCGGCGCGCCGATTTTATAATGCGGGTGCAAAAGATTTGAACACGCGGATCAAGACTTTTCCGGTGAATGTGATAAATAATATGGTCGGGCATTTTAAGAAGCGCGAGTATTTCGAAGTAGAAGCGAGCGAAAAAGCGAAAATCGAAAAAGCGCCGGAAGTTAAGTTTTAACTAAACTCGAGGTCAAAATGTATAAGCAAATTGCCGAAAACAAACGCAAAACCGTATTTCTAATCATGGGGTTCGTGGTGATGATTGGGGCGATTTCGGCAATTTTTGCATATTTTTATCAAGATATTTGGGTGGCGGTATGGGCGGTTTTGATTGCGACGATTTATGCGGTAATTCAATATTTTGCGGCGGGATCGCTGGCAATGGCGATGACGGGAGCGAAAGAAATCGAGAAAAAAGACAATCCGAGATTATATAATATTGTTGAAAATTTGGCGATTACGACAGGTTTGCCGATGCCGAAAGTGTATGTGATTGATGATAAGGCACCGAATGCGTTTGCGACGGGGCGTGATCCAGAACATGCGGCGGTGGCGGCGACGACTGGACTGATGGATATCATGAATGACAAGGAGCTGACTGCGGTGATGGCACACGAAATGTCGCATGTGAAAAATTATGATATTCGGGTGTCGATGATTGTGTTTGGACTAACATGTGTGATTGGGTTGATTTCGGATATTGCGTTTCGAATGATGTTCTATGGAGATAGACGGCGAGAAAATGAGAGTAGTCCGGTGGCGTATGTGCTACTACTTATTGCAGGGGTTTTGTCGCCAATTTTTGCGAGTTTGGCGCAAATGGCAGTGTCGCGGCAGCGGGAATATTTGGCGGATGCGTCGGCGGCGCACATTACGAGATATCCAGAGGGAATGATCAGCGCGCTAAAAAAGTTGCAGGCGCATAGCACGCCGATGAAAAGTCAAAATACTGCGGCGGCGTCGATGTATATCAATAATCCGATGCGCAAGAATTTTCTAGGAGATTTGTTTTCGACGCATCCGCCGATTGAAAAACGGATTGAAAGATTGGAACATGGTAAAGAAAAGTTTTAACTGGAAAAAGTGGTTCCCAAAAATTGGTCCGCACAAAACTTTTCGGCGAAGTTATCGCGAAGATTACAAACGGGAATTGGAAATTCCTGGAATTTTGACGCATATTTTTAAAACTTTTGGAATATTGTTCAAAAATTGGAAATTATTTTTGCCGATGATAATTATTATGGTGGTGATGAACGCGGTGTTGATTGGGATTATGAGTGCGTCGACGTGGTCGCAATACGAAAGTACTTTGGATGAGGCGAGTTTGCAAGTGGCGGGAGGAGACATTGGTGCGGTGGGCAAGGCGGGGCTACTGCTACTTTCGACGGTGACGACTGGGGGGCTGGCGAACGATTCGGACGAGGTCAAGACGGCGTTTTCGGTGATTTTGTTTTTGGTGATTTGGTTGGTGACGATATTTTTACTGAGGCATTTGCTAGCCAAACACAAAGTTAAATTGCGAGATGGGTTTTATAACGCACTGACGCCGCTGCTGTCGACACTGGTGGTGTTGGTGGTGGCGATGGTGCAATGTATTCCGATATTTTTGTTGGTGATTGCGTATTCGGCGGCGGTGCAAACGGAATTTTTGGCGACGCCGTTTTATGCGTTGGTGTTTTTTATTTTTGCGGCGTTGATGATTTTGATTTCTGGGTATTTGTTGTCGTCATCTTTGATTGCGTTGGTGGCGGTGAGCGCGCCTGGGCTGTATCCGATGAAAGCAATTACAACGGCGTCGGAACTGATGATGGGGCGACGCACGAGATTTATTTTGCGACTAGTGGCGCTTGTAATTGCGCTTGCGATTATGTGGGCGGTGGTGATGCTGCCATTGATTTTGGTGGATATGGGGATGAAAAATTTTGAATGGGCGCAGGGGATTCCGTTTATGCCGGTATGTATGGTGGCAATGACGGTGTGGACGGAAATTTATATTACAGCATATCTATATATTTATTATCGTTGGATGTTGAATTATGAAGAAAAGTGAGGCTAATGCGCGGATTTTGAAATTGCGCGAACTGATTAATGATTATCGGTATCATTATCACGTTTTGGACGAGTCGATTATGAGTGAGGCGGCGGCGGATTCGTTGAAGCATGAACTGACTTTGCTGGAGACGGAGTTTCCGGAACTGATTACGCCAGATTCGCCAACGCAACGAGTGGCGGGGAAACCGCTGGATAAGTTTGAAAAAGTGCGCCACGAAAAAAGAATGATTTCGCTTGCAGATGTGTTTAGTGAGGGCGAAATTCAGGATTGGATTGCGCGTAATGAAAAATTAATTCCTAGAGGGGAGATTACAGAGTTTTTTACGGATATCAAGATGGACGGGCTGGCGTGCGCACTAAAATATCGCAACGGGGTTTTGGTGCAGGCGGTGACGCGCGGAGATGGAATGGTGGGTGAAGACGTAACTTTGAATGTTAAAACGATTCAAAATATACCCTTAAGGTTGTTAAATAAAGAAGATGTGTCCCTTTCGAATCGTGAACTTGGACAGGCGCCCTTGAGCGTATCCGAAAATGGTGCATCTTCTTTAGATAGCGAAGTTGAAGTGCGGGGGGAAATTGTGATTTTTAAGGAGGATTTTGAAAAATTAAACGAGGCACAACGCAAGAAAGGTGAGGCAGAGTTTGCAAATCCGCGAAATCTTGCGGCGGGGTCGATTCGGCAACTTGATCCAAAAGTGGCAGCGAGTCGACCGCTGAAATTTATCGCGTATGATTTGGTGACACCGAATTTAAAGACGCACAAAGAAGCTTATGAATGGCTAAGAGCGCATCAATTTCAGACTTCAAATGAGGACCGTGTGTTTGCGCGCGCCGAAACGAAAAAAATGTTTGCATATATTGAAAAATTGGATGATTACCGGAAGGGTTTACCGTTTAATACGGACGGGATGGTGATTAAAATTAATGATCGCGAGATTTATGATCGGCTAGGGATTGTGGGCAAGACTCCGCGAGCGGCGGTGGCGTTTAAATTTCCGGCAGAGGAGTCGACGACGGTGGTGCAGGACATTGTGATTTCGGTCGGGCGAACTGGGGCGGCGACGCCGGTGGCGATTTTGGAGCCGGTGGTGGTGGCTGGTTCAACAGTGCGACATGCATCGTTGCATAATGCGGACGAAATCGCGAGGTTGGATGTGCGGATTGGTGATACGGTGATTATTTATAAGGCGGGCGACATTATTCCGCAGGTGAAAGAAGTGCTTTTGACTCTGCGTTCAGAAAAATCGGAAAAATTTGATTACGAAAAGGCCTTGAGACAGCAATATCCAGATTTGGAATTTGAGCGGCCGGCAGGGGAGGTGGTA
Organism: bacterium; assembly: GCA_963637115.1. Taxonomy (GTDB): domain Bacteria; phylum Patescibacteriota; class Saccharimonadia; order Saccharimonadales; family Saccharimonadaceae; genus Nanosyncoccus. The sequence goes on from CAVHLO010000002.1 coordinate 45,097, forward strand.
TATCGGGTGAAGGGCGAGAGTGGGGATGAGATCTTGAAACGGGCGGTAGAATATTATGCGTCTAAACCGGCGTTAAATATTGAGGGGCTAGGTGAGAAAAATGTAGCGGCGCTAATTGACGCGGGCATGGTAAAAACGATTGCGGATTTATATCGGCTGAAAGTTCAGGAAGTGGCAAAATTGGAAAGATTTGGCGACTTGTCGGCGAAAAATTTAGTGGAGGCAATTAGCAAAGCGAAAAATCCGCCGCTCGCGAAGTTTATTACGGCGCTAGGAATTCGGCATGTGGGGGCGCAGACGGCAGTTGCGCTAGCGCGGGAGTTTTTGAATTTGGAAAAACTGGCGGAAGCGACGGAAGAAGAGCTGCTAGCAGTGCCGGATATTGGCAAAATTGTGGCGGAGGCGATTTTGGCGTGGTTTGCGGATGAAGATAATACAAAGATGCTCGCGGAATTAAAAGAGCTTGGGGTGTGGCCGGCGGAGGAAATGAGGGCAGTTTTGCCTTTGACTGGAAAGTCGTATATTGTAACCGGGACTTTGGCGAGCATGGGGCGAGAAGAGGCGGAGGACAAATTGCGAGCGCTTGGCGCGACGGTAACTTCGACGGTGACGAAAAACACTACGGCGCTGATTGTAGGTGAAAAGCCCGGAAAGTCAAAAACCGACAAGGCGGAGAAGTTGGGAATTCCGACGATGAACGAAGCAGAGTTTTTGGGGCTGATAAAAATATAGCCATGAAATAACTTGCTAAATATGATATAATTAAAGAGTCCTAATCAATTTAATTTTACAACAGAAGCAACTATCAACAGAGATACTACATCTTTTGTTCGAGATGACAGGAATTGGGCGTCTCGGACAGCTCAAGACTTGTCGTCTCTCTGTTGTTAAAATGATTAGGACTCAGCCGGGACGTCCAATTTTAAGTTATGAAAGCTTATAAGGACTCTCGTCGGGGTCCTATTTTGGTACCGCTCTGTTGTGAAGAAAGTAACAACAGAGATGACGAGCAATGGGCCGATAAAGTCCAAAACCGACCAGATAAAATCAAAATCTCGCGTTCGCGACCGTGGGGAAGTTTTTACTGGAAAACGCGAAGTTGACAATATCTTAGCTTTAACTCAGGCTACTTCTAACCGTTACTGGAGATTTTTAGAGCCGGCTTGTGGCAACGGAAATTTTCTTGAAGCGATTCTTAGACAGCGTCTGGATCATCTAAAAACCGACAGAGTAGAATGGCATCCTAAGAATCGCGAGTTCTCGGTCTTAAAAATTCTTTCCACAATTTACGGTGTCGATATCGCCGAAGATAATATTTTTGAATGTAAAAAACGCCTGCGTGGCGTTATTTTTGATTATTTGCCAAAGAAAACTACTAAAGAATTCTTGTTTGCGATGGAAGAAATTATGAACACTAATCTCATTGTCGGCGACATGTTAAATGGTAAAGAGAAAATTTTCTTTGTTGAATATTCTACCCCCGTAAAGGGCAAGTTTAAACGTCGAGTTTACTCGCTTGTCGATATGGAAAACGGAATCGACAGAATAATTAAAGAATATCCGCTCGTTAATTTCGCAGAATTAAAACCGATCGAAATACCGAAAGATAGCCCACCACCAAAACAAATCAAGCAACAAAGTTTACTAAATGAGGAGAAAGCAGATGGAAAATAACGAATTGGAAAAAATGAGCGGGAAATCGATTGTTTCGCGATTAATTAGAAACAATCGCATGCCGGATATTCTTGATTGTATTGCGAATTTGTCGTCTGATGAAGTTTTTACGCCTCCGGAGCTGGTCGAGAAAATCCTTGATTTGTTTCCGGCAGAAATTTGGTCTAATCCGGATTTGAAATGGCTAGATCCGGCCACGAAAACGGGGATTTTCTTGAGACAAATAGCTAGGCGGTTAATGGTTGGGCTGAGAGATATATTTCCCGACGAAGAAGCAAGACGTCGTCATATTTTTCAGAACATGCTTTACGGAATTGCGCTGACTGATTTAACGGCCTTAATGAGTCGACGTAGCGTTTATACGTCTAAAACCGCTAATAATGAAAAATCTATCGCACATTTCGATAATGAAAACGGAAATATTTCATACGACAACAGGCCACATACTTACAAAAACGGGTCATGCATTTATTGCGGCAACAAACAAGGAGGCGAGCTAGATCGTGATGAGACGCGCGAGCGCCATGCTTATAACTTTATTCATTTAACACCAGAGGAGATAAAAAATATGCATTTTGATGTAATTGTTGGGAACCCGCCTTATCAGCTTGGAGATGGTGGGTTTGGGGCTAGCGCTACGCCAATTTATAATTTATTTATTAATCAAGCTAAAAAATTACATCCTCGATACATATCTTTTATTATCCCATCAAGGTGGTTTGCGGGTGGTAAAGGCTTGGATAATTTTCGGGATACGATGTTGAAGGATCGGCATATTAAACAATTGGTCGATTATCCTAATTCTGCCGACTGTTTCCCTGGAGTAGACGTCAAAGGTGGCGTTTGCTACTTTGTTCGTGATGAAGAGTATAATGGCAAAGCTAAAATCATCGTTCGTAATAATGACGAAGTGCTGAGTGAATCAATGCGATTTTTGGATGCTGGAAACGCTGGAGTAATGATTCGTTATCCTGAAATGGTAGATATTTTAAATAAAGTAAAAAGCAAAAACGAAGAAACGATTAGTTCCATAATGTCATCGCAAAAGCCGTACGGATTACGCACGGATGTCTTTAAAAATCCTAAAAAGTACGGCTTACCAAGAATTTATGATGACGAAAAAGAGGTGTCTGGGGCGGCAATAAAGCTTTATGGTCTAGAAAGTGGCAAGCGAACCACAAAATTTGTCCCGCTAGGTTTTCCGTTTGCTAGCGGAAGAGAGACCGTGACAAAATGGAAAATATTTGTCCCGAGTGCTTATGGTTGTGGAGCAATTGGCGAAACTATCCCCACGCCGATCCTCGGCACGCCGATCCTCGGCACGCCGATCTCTGTTTGTACTGAGACCTTTTTAAGAATTGGTGCTTGGGATACAGAAGCCGAAGCACAAAACGCTTTAAGTTATTTAAAGACTAAATTTTTTCGCCTGTTAGTAGGCATTAAAAAAACTACACAACACACTTCACAGGACACTTATTCATTAGTGCCGCTTTTGGACTTTCATAAATCATGGACCGACGCGGAATTATATCAACGTTACGATTTGTCAGAATCCGAAATCGATTTTATTGAAGAATACGTAAAGGAGATGAATTAGTATGATTCTTAATATAAGTGATGTAGATGCAAAATATATTTCTGATGTTATTGTTTCTTTTTCGATAATAGATAATTTTTTAACTAATTATATACTTGAATATAACAAGCTAACGAATGGTAAGGCTTTTGCAGAAGAGACAGATAAAATAAATGAGAAACGTTTACGCATGAAAGAAAAAATACAATGTTTTTGCGACATTTTTCCTAATTATTTAACTCAGGATGGGGTAAAAATTGCAGATGTTAAAAGTAATTTATCTAAAATGAATTATTTTAGAAAAGAGATTGCACATAATAGGCGTTTTTCGTTTGAAAATGGTACATCAATTCCTGAAAAATACCAAAAAAATGAAGAACCATTATCTAAAATTCATGAACAATTCGAAAAGAACTTTAAAACATTTAAACCAGTACTAGATGCATTTTATTCGGATTGGGAATATAGAGAATATTATTTATTTAATATTGAAGGAGAGATATATGGCAAATAATTTACTTCATTACTCCAAACGTCCACAAATTTACGTTTATAGTTCGCCAAATCAACCTGGTTATAAAATCGGATATACTGAGCGTGTTACTAAGAGTGGTAGCGATTTTGATGCGGTAAAGGAACGTATTGAAGAAGGTCTTGTTAAAACTCCAAACAAACAATACAAAATCGAACATTATGAATCGGCCATTACGGATTCTGGCGAATATTTTATGGATCATTTGGTCCATAAATGGTTGAAGAATTTTGGCTACCAACCGCTTGCCGGCGAATGGTATGACGTGAGTCTTGATATTATTAAGCAAATTATAAAAGGCATAAAATCCGGTAGGCCAGAATCATCAAATAACAAAAAAGATTTTAAACCGCGTCCAGAGCAAGAAAGATTTATTCAGGAAACGTCCGAGTATTTCAAGAAATACAAAGACGATGTTGAACCTCCACGTTATCTGTGGAATGCGAAGATGCGTTTTGGTAAAACTTTTACGGCTTACGAATTCGCTAAACGCATGGGCTGGAAACGAATACTCGTTTTAACTTATAAACCTGGTGTCGAAAAAGAATGGAAGAACGATTTGTACGGACATGTCGATTTTGATGGCTGGCAATTTATTGAAGGTCTTAGTTCGTGGGACGCTCAGAATATTGATGAGTCTAGACCGGTGGTTTGGTTTGCAAGCTATCAGGATGTGCTTGGCAAAAGCAATAATGGTATTTTGAAAGAGCGCCATAAAAAGATGCGTGAGATTGAATGGGATTGTGTCTATGTGGACGAATATCATTTTGGCGCATGGCGTGATGCTGCGAAAGAGCTTGGGCAAGATGACAAAAAAACTGAACAAGCTCCGAAAGATTATGACGAGGCGGAAGAAATTGAGGACACGCTTCCGCTGAAAACGCATGGATATTTATATCTTTCCGGAACACCTTTCCGTGCTTTGACGGACGGCGAATTCTCGGAAGACCAAATTTCTAACTGGACTTATGCGGATGAGCAACGTGCGAAGAATGAATGGAACGGCGTCGAAGAAAATCCATACAAATCTCTCCCACAGATTGTCATGATGACTTATCAGATGCCGCAAAGTTTGCGAGAAGTTGCGATGCAGGGTGAATTTAATGAATTTGATTTAAACACGTTCTTTAAAACTAAGAAAGATAAAAACGGAAAAGATGTTTTTGTTCTGGAAAAGGATGTTCAAAAATTCTTGAATATTCTTCATGGTATAGATCTTGACGTTGCGGTTGAAAATAAAATGGATCATAAAGCACCGGCCCTGCCATTTGAAGACGCACGTTTGCTTTCGGTGTTGCGCCATACATTTTGGTTTTTGCCTAGCGTTTCGGCTTGCAGGGCGATGGAAGATATGCTAAATAGCGACCCATTTTTCCGTAATTATAAGATTATTCGTGCAGCCGGCTCGGATACTCCTGGCGGCAAAGGGGCAAAAGAGCCTGTTGTGAATGCAATTCAAAATGGCACTAGTACGATGACGATTACGCTGTCTTGTGGCAAACTTACTACTGGTGTTACAATCCCTGCTTGGTCTGGAGTTTTATTCTTAAGAAATACGGATTCGCCGGAAACGTATTTTCAAACGGCTTTCCGCGCGCAAAGTCCATGGGTATTAAAGGATGCTGATGACCCAATGAAAAAGATCTACATGAAACCAACTTGTTATGTTCTTGATTTTGCGCCCAGCCGTGCTTTGAGATTAATCGCTGATTATAGTAACAAATTAGGTACCGTGACTGATAAAAGACGTCCGGAAGAGCGCCTAGAAGAATTTGTTAGCCTTCTTCCAGTGCTTTGCTATGACGGTATTAGCATGCAAAAACTGAAAGCCGCAGAAATCCTCGATATTTCTACTTACGGAACGGCATCAACAATGCTTGCTAGACGTTGGCAATCCGCTCGCCTTGTTGACGTAACTACTGCTATTCTTGAAAAAGTTATGAATAATCAAGAAATAATTGATGCTCTTGAGAAGATTGAGGATTTTCGCAATCTCAAAAATGATTTATCGAAAGTGATTTCCCGCGAAAAAGCCGTTAAAGAAGCTAAGAAAGAACGCGCACAGGAAGGGCGTGATGCTACACCTGCTGAGAAAAAAGAGGAAGATGAAGAGGAAAAAGAGCGTAAAGGTTTTAAGAAAGAACTGCGCGAAAAGCTGCTCAAATTTATTACCAGAATTCCGGTATTTATGTATCTTACGGATTATCGCGAAGAAATGCTCACAGACGTTATTCGTAATCTTGAACCGGCGTTATTCACGAAGGTGACTGGTTTGACCGTCCACGAATTTGACTTAATGTGTGAAGTTGGCGTATTTAACCAGACGGAGCTTAACTCGGCCATTGCGCAGTTCAGGCGCTTTGAAGATGCATCACTTGAATATGTTGGTGGACGCTCGGCGCATGACGGAAACGAGGTTATTGGCTTGTTCGATACGAAAGTAACTCGTGATGAAGCGGATGAGATAATTGAAGCGGAAATAAATAACTAAGAATTATAGGCGGGGCTTCGCCACTCCCTTCTCGTCACCAACTAAAAAAAGACCTGCGGTCTTTTCTAGTTGGTGATCTCGGCGGGAGGACGCTCGCTAAAGCTCGCTATCCGCCTTCGGCGGGCGAACCCTGCGGGTTCAACTCCTGTCAAAATTGTCAGAATTAAAAAAATAACCCTACGGGTTATATTTTTAATTCTGGTGATCTCGGCGGGAGTCGAACCCGCGTTGACGGGATGAAAACCCGTTGTACTAACCGTTATACTACGAGACCAGTTATAATATATATTATAGCAAGAAAAAATAAAAATTGCAAGGAAAATAGAATGCCGGTGTAGGAAACTTGGCAAATAGAGGTCGACAGGGGTGAGTTGTAAAAAGTAGGGAGTATGTGGTAGGTTAAAATAACTAGATGAAGAGAGGTTAACAGGGGTGAGTTGTAAAAAACAGGGAGTATGTGGTATGATAATAATATGAGCAAATTATTTAAAAGAACAAAAATTTTAGCAACAATTGGGCCGGCGACAAATTCGGCAGAAATGGTGGAAGCGGTAATTATGGCGGGGGTGAATGGATGCCGACTAAACTGTTCGCACGGTTCAAACGAGGAGCGCGACCAACAGATTAAGTGGATTCGAGAGGCGGCAGCGAAAAAGGGGCGGTCGGTGGCGATCTTGCAGGATTTGCAGGGACCGAAAATTCGGCTGGGAATGTTAAAAGACAATCATTTGGATTTGAAAAAAAGCGATGAGCTGGTTTTAGAGTCGCGAGAATTTGAGCATGACGGCGGAATGACGGTGCCGGTGCAGTATAATTTGGCAGAAAAAGTAAAAGTTGGCGAGCCGTTGTCGATGTTTGACGGAAAAGTGAAGTCGGAAGTGATTGAAATTGTTTCCGAGACGGCGATTAAGGTGAAAATCTTGAACGATGGATTTATCATGTCGAAAAAGGGGCTAAATTTGCCGGATACGGATTTTGGCGGTGATATTTTGACGCCGAAAGATTTGGCGGATATTGAATATGGCGCGGGGTGCGATTATGATTATGTGTCGTTGTCGTTCGTGCAGAGCGCGCGTGATATTGAAAAGTTGAAGCAACTACTATTGTCGTATGGTTCGACGGCGAAGGTAATTGCAAAAATTGAGACGAAAAAAGCGATCGAGACAGATAAGAATTTGGAAGAAATCGTTGAAGCGGCGGACGGAATTATGGTGGCGCGGGGAGATATGGCAGTTGAGGCGGGGGCGGAAGTGGTGCCAATCGTGCAACGAAAGTTGATTGCGATGACGCGCGCGCATGCGAAATTATGTATTGTGGCGACGCAGATGTTGTCGTCGATGGTGGATTCGCCGGAGCCGACGCGGGCGGAAGTTTCGGACGTGGCGACGGCCGTGGTGCAAGGGGCGGATGTGGTGATGTTGTCGGACGAGACGGCTAACGGAAATTATCCGTTAGAAACGGTGCAGGAAATGAAAAAGGTGATTTTGTATACGCAAAATCATTCGCGGATTGCGCCGATTAAACAGTCGCCAGAGGGGGAGTCGGTGATTTATGATGCAATTTCGGGGGCGGCGGCGCGAATGGCGGAGCAAATTGAGGCAGATGTGATCGTGTGTCAGACGGCGACAGGGGCGACGGCGACGGCGATTGCAGCGCAACGCCCGAATTTGCCGATTGTGACGGTAACTTCGAATCAGCGAGTAGCGAATCAAATGGCACTGGTGTATGCGAATTCGGCGTTTTGTCGACCGTATGCGGAGGATTTTGGGTATAATTTGGCGAAAGAATTGAAAGAAACGGGGTATTTGCACGCGAAAGAGGGTAAAAAAGATTTGCTAGCGGTGATTGCATCGGGGGATAGGAATAAAGTCGGGACCGATACGATAAAAGTAAGGCAAATTTAGAGCTAAAACCGAGCTAAAAACCGAGCCAATAAGGCTCGGTTTTTGGATTTTGCGGTGGCGGTTGCCGTTATTGTAGTTGTTATAAATTATGCTTGAATGGCAGCAAGGCCGGGGAGAGTTTTGCCGAGCAAAAATTCAAGCGCGGCGCCGCCGCCGGTGGAAACTAGGGAATAAGTCAAGTTCGGGTGTTCTTTGACAAGGTTTTCGACAAAGCCGGTAGTGTCGCCACCACAAATAATCGTAGTGGCGGCGGCTTTTTCGCCAATAAGTTCGGCGGCGAGGGTACTAGAGGTGGCATAGGCAGGATCTTCGGCGTAGCCGAGCAGTCCGTTCCAGATGATGAGGTCGGAATCGATAATTAATCCGGCGAGCTTGCCAGCCGAGAGCGGGCCGACGTCGAGTTTGCGGCCGGCGCTGTCTTCGTCAAAATCATTAGCCACGAGAACTTGGGGCAGGGTGGACTTATAGCCGTCAGCGGCGATTTTGCCACCGACGAACACGCAGTCAAAATCGGGAGCGAGTTTGGCAATCAAGGGTTCTTTATCTTCGACCTTGGCGCCACCGATGATAAGAAGTTTTTTGCCAGAGGATTTTTCGGGACTCGAAACGGAGCTTAGGTTGTTAACTTCTTTTTCGACTAGCAGGCCGGCATAGACGGGCAAGAAATTTTTGACGGCATCGGTCGAGGCGTGGGCGCGATGCACAACAGCAAAACCGTCCTGAACAAACGCTTCCGCGCCAGTGGCATCGATGATAGTTTTAATAAAATCAGCGGAATTGGCTTTTTCGCCTGGGTCAAAACGCAGATTTTCGAGTAGGGCGACTTTGACGGAATCGGGAATGGCGATTTTGGTGTCGGCGGTGGGCAGAGGATAAAAACCGACTTTGCTTTGATCCTTAAACTCGGGCAGTTCTTGCCCGAGGAGCTCATGCAAAGTGTCGGCGACGGGCGAAAGGGTGAATTCTGGGTTGGGCGCGCCGTCGGGGCGACCGAGGTGAGAAATCAAAATTAAACGCTTGGCACCGTGGTCAAGCAGATATTTTAAGGTTGGCAGACTGGCGCGAATGCGCAGGTCGTTTTCGACGGCGCCGTTTTTGAGCGGGACATTATAATCCACGCGCACTAAAATGGTTTTGTTTTTGATATCTAAATCACGAATTGTTTTCATTTTTCTATTATAACATATTTACTAAATATTCACCGTGTGATATAATTTTTTTATGACAAGAGCGAAAACTTACCAAGAAGTGATCGGCGAAACGATTGAGCAAATGCGGATCGAAAAAGATTGGACGCAGGAAGATTTGGCCAATGCGGTCGGGTCGTCGCAGTCGGCAATTCACCGAATCGAAAAGGGACGGCAAAATATTTCTCTCGAAATGATTAAAAAATTGTCGGAGGCGCTCGGCAAGCAAATTCTCTCTATAAATGACTCGGCTTCGCAGAGTTTTCGGATTAGGGGCGGAAAGGAACTAAAGGGCGAAATTACGGTAAATACGTCGAAAAATGCGGCGGTGGCGCTATTGTCGGCGTCGCTTTTAAATAGCGGACGAACGGTGCTTCGGCGCTTGGCACGGATTGAAGAAGTGTTTAGAATTATCGAAGTTTTGGAGTCGATTGGCGTAAAATGTCGATGGACAAACCGCCGGAGGGACCTTGAAATTATATCACCACGCGAATTGAAACTAGACGAAATGGATATGGAAGCGGCGCGACGAACGCGGTCGATTATCATGTTTTTGGGGCCCTTGCTACACAAATATCAAAAGTTCCAGATTCCATATGCGGGGGGCTGTTCGCTGGGGACGCGAACGGTGGAGCCACACCTTAAGGCGCTGGAGAGTTTTGGGCTAAAAGTGGACGCGGTAAAAACGCCTGGGTTTTATGAAATTGAAGTGGATCAAGAAATTTTGCATAGCAAAGAAAAACGCTATATTGTGCTGACTGAACGAGGCGACACGGTGACGGAAAATGTGCTGATGGCGGCGGCGATGAGTGCAGGCGAGACGACAATTGTGGGGGCATCGCCGAATTATATGGTGCAGGATTTGTGCTTTTTTCTAGAGCGGATGGGGGTAAAAATTGTGGGGATTGGCACGACGACATTGAAAGTTTATGGCCGACCGTATTTTGATATGGAAGTGGAATATAATATTTCGGAAGACCCGATTGAGACGATGAGTTTTATTGCGGCAGCGTTGGTGACGCATTCGGAAATTAAGATTTTGCGGGCGCCGATTGAATTTTTGGAGGTGGAACTCGAGGTGCTAAAAAACATGCACGCGCAGTTTGAAAAAACGCCAGAATATGCGTCGGCGAATGGGCGGACGAGGTTGGTGGATTTGACGATTAAGAAATCGGAACTGGTGGCACCAGTGGACAAAATCCACCCGTTGCCGTTTCCTGGGCTAAACATCGACAATCTGCCGTTTTTCTCGGTAATTGCGGCGGTGGCAAAAGGGCGGACGCTGATTCACGATTGGGTGTTTGAAAATCGGGCAGTATATACAACGGAGCTGGCGAATTTGAACGCCAAAGTGGAACTGCTCGACGCGCACCGAGTGTATATTGAGGGGCCGACAAACTGGCGGTCGGCGGAACTGGTGGCGCCACAGGCGCTCAGGCCGGCAGTGGTGGTTCTAATTGGGATGCTGGCGGCTCCTGGGCAGTCGATTCTAAGGAATGTGTATCCGATTAACCGCGGATATCAGGATTTTGCAGCGAGGCTTCGACATCTCGGGGCGGATATTGTGCCTTTGACGGGGATTTAAGCGTTTGCTATAATGTAATAATGGATAGAATTTTGGAGGGACTAAATCCGGCGCAGGAGGAGGCGGTGTTGACTTTGGAAGGGCCGCTGCTAGTGCTTGCGGGGGCGGGTTCGGGTAAGACGAAGACTTTGACGCATCGGATTGCGAATTTAATTCAGCACGGAACGAGGCCGGCGAATATTTTGGCGGTGACTTTTACGAATAAGGCGGCGCGAGAAATGCGCGAAAGGTTGTTTCGGCTGTTACACCCAGAGACGACAGAGACGGCATCGCGGTCGTTTATGCCGTTTATGGGGACTTTTCATGGTATTGCGGTGCGAATTTTGCGTCAAGAGGCGGAGGTGATTGGGCTAGATCGGAATTTTACGATTTATGATATGGACGACCAGATGACGCTAATTCGGCGGGCGATTAAACGGCTGAATTTGGGTGATAATAAAAATTTGAAGCCAAAATCGGTACAGGCGGTGATTTCGAGCGAGAAAAATCAGGGGCATGGGCCGGCAGATTACGCTGAGACGGCGTATTATCCAAATCAGCAAAAAATTGCGCAGATTTTTGCACAGTACGAAAAAGAAAAAAACGAGGCGGGGGCGTTGGATTTTGACGATTTGCTATTAAAAGAGTTAGAATTGTTGCAAAAATTTCCGGAAGTGCGTAAAAAGTGGCAAAAAAGGTTTGAATATATCTTGATTGACGAGTATCAGGATACGAATACAGTGCAATATAATATCATTAAGCTACTAGTGAATGAAAAGCGGAATTTGTGCGTGGTGGGGGACGATTGGCAGTCGATTTATTCGTGGCGCGGGGCGGATTTTACGAACATTTTGAATTTTGAACGGGATTTTCCTGGTGCGAAGGTGATAAAATTGGAACAAAATTATCGCTCGACGGGCAATATTTTGGAGGCGTCGCAAAAAATTATTAATTGCAATAAAACGCGGACAGAAAAAACGCTATTTACGGAGGCGGGGGCGGGCGAGCCAGTGGAAATTGAGGGGTTAAGGGACGAAACAGGCGAGGCGGAATTTGTGGTGCGGAAAATTTTGCAACTGGAGGGGCTATTTCCGAAGCTGAGCGATTTTGCGGTGTTATATCGGACAAATGCGCAGTCGTATAATTTCGAAAAAGTGTTTATGAGTAGGCAAATTCCGTATAAAATTGTGGGTGGGGTGCGATTTTATGACCGAAAAGAGGTGAAAGATGTGCTGGCGATGCTCAAGATTATTCAAAATCAGCACGATACAGTGAGTTTGGCGCGGGTGATTGGGAATGTGCTGTCGGGGATTGGGGATGTGACGCTGGCGAAAATTTTGGATTTTATGGAGGCGCTAAAAGATGAGCCGAAACCGTTGCTAAATGCGGATATTTTGGGGGTTTTGAAGACCGAAAAAGCGCGAAGCGCGATGTATAAGCTGACAAATTTTGTGAAAAAAGTGCCGGAGGATGAAAATCCTGGGGAAACGGTGGAAAAAATCATAGAACAGTTTAATTTTAAGGCGTTGACGGATGACGGCACGCCGGCGGGCGAGGAGCGGATGCGGAACCTCGAGGTGCTAGCGGGAAATGCGGCGGAATACGAGAGTTTGGACGAGTTTTTGGCGGATGCGACGCTCATGTCGTCAGCAGATGAAAATGTGAGTGAGAACGCGGTGACTTTGATGACGCTCCATGCAGCGAAAGGGCTGGAATTTCCAGTGGTGTTTATGGTGGGAATGGAAGAGGGGCTATTTCCGAATGACCGGTCGATGAACGACGAAGATGAACTGGAGGAAGAGCGGAGACTGGCGTATGTGGGAATGACGCGGGCGATGCGGAAGTTGTTTTTGTCGTATGCGGGGTCGCGAATGACGTTCGGGAGTCGGAATTACTCGACGCCGTCGCGGTTTTTGGCGGAACTGGGGTATGATCCGTACGCAGAGAGTAGTGATTTTGATGATTTTTCCGATCCGTTTCCAGAAGATTTGCCAGTGTTTGAGTAGGAGATGATATTTTCCTAGAAAATAACCATGAAATAGCATAAAAGTCTTGTTTTTATGGAGAACCTGTGCTATAATTGATAGTGAAAGAGGCTGGCTCGAAAAGCGTCCGGATGGATGCCTGCCCTATAAAATGGGATAGAGCCAGTTTCGTCTTGACTATTTGTCTTTGAGATCTAGTCGTTTAATCAAAACGACTTTTTTCTTTATTGTGGAGAAGTATTTTTTGGAGTCGGTTTTTTCGGGCTGCATCGAGCGATTAATAGAGCCGGCAATGATATCTGCTAGCTGAATTAGATTGTCTTTTACGGAGTCTTCTGGCCTAATTTCTTTGATTTTACGTTCGTTGACATTAATTTCGTGTCGTAGATAGGAAGAAATTCGTCGTTGATGTTCTTTAGTGGAACGTCCATCAATTTTGATGTAGGCATTGTTTAGGGGAATAATCTTTAAAAGTTCCTTCACCGTCCAATTGTAGAGTTTTTCTTTGTCAAATACCGGTGGCATCTGTTTATAGTTTGTTTTGTCGATGTATACGGCATAAATTTGGAAATTATAGGTTGAGACTATGCTTAATAATCGTGCGATAATGTGCTTATTGGTTTTTCTAAACTTAAATTCAGTTTCATCTTGCCATCCGAGAGTATGTCTAAAATCAGAAATCGCACGGTTAACTTCTGTGGCTATCTCTTGGTCGGCGAAGACGGCGGAGGCTATAATGAAGTTATTGCTACTCGCGCCTTCTTTGAATCCTGGATCGCCTGAATCGTCGATGAAAACTAACTGCTTGTTCATACTCACTGATTATACCATATCTGGGGAATTTGGGGGTTGCATAAATAAACATGAGTGATATAATAGAAATTAAGCATAAGTCATACGTTAAAAAGGAAAAATATGTCTCCAGATGGATTGAAAAAAGAGTTATCATGGAAAACCGTAACACTGGGGCTTTTTGGTGGGCGACGGAATGGTGCCAGAGATGGCTTAGGGGTGGCGCGAGGAGTGGTATTTATGGGGGCGCTGGGGTTGGCATTGGTCGGGGCGACATTTGGCGGGCAAGAAGTATTTGCTACTGCCTCGTCTCTCACGCTGTCTATTTCTGGCAACCCTACGATAAATTTGCCACCGTCTGCAGAGGGGAAGTTTGCGGATTCTGGCGACCAGACGATTAGCGTCTCTACCACCCATGCGGCAGGGTACGTGCTAAAGGTCAAGGCTAGCGATACCACAACTCTTAAAAATACCTCTGGCACAGTGGGCTTTACTTCTATCTCTTCGGCAATTTCGGAAGAGACATTTGATACTAGTGCGTATAATGGCAAATGGGGCTACAAGCCGAGTAAGTTAAACGGTACGGCAAATACAAACTACCTGCCCTCCCCAACAACCACGGGCAGTACTATAGATTCAGTTTCTAGCGCAACGAGCAATAACTATACAGTCTCTATTGGGGCGCGGGCAGATATCAATACGGCGATAGATAATTATTCTAACACCTTTGTGTTTACCGTTACCGCTAACCCTACGCCGTATACGATTACCTACAATGCGAACACTACGGATACAGTAAGCAATATGCCAAGCAACACCACGGCAAGTGCGGCGACAGAGGCGGTAGCAATTAGTTCTAACTCCCCTACGCGTAGTGGTTGGTATTTTACGGGCTGGAACACTTCGGCAAGTGGCGACGGGACAAGTTATGCCAAGGGCGGAAGTTTCACTTTGGACCAAACCGCGGCGAATAACACCCTGACTCTTTATGCCCAATGGACGGATTGCCAAGCAGGCTACATCTGCTACAAGAGCAACGCTGGCACGGATACCGTAGCAGGCACAATGGCGGACCAGAGCGTAGGTACGAGTGCGACTTCAGCGATGTTGCGAGCGTATAACTACAAGCGCGATGGCTATGCATTCCTAGGCTGGAGTACCACAGAAAACCCAACCATTGGTACGGATACGATTTATGGACCGATGGAGACAATTTCGTTTAGTGCGCTGAGCGCGAGCGGTTTGAAACTCTACGCGGTGTGGCTGCCGAAATCTACGGAGTACACGATGCAGACTTTTTCGGCCAGCATTTGCTCTACTAAACTTACGGCGGTGACTTACAATTCCACTAGCGCAACCTTTACGGCGACTGCGAACTCTTTTATTGCGCTAGAAGACACGCGCGACGGCGACGTCTATGCGGTGGCGAGACTCTCGGACGGGAATTGTTGGATGCTCGAGAACTTGCGGCTAGATGATTCAGTCTCGGCGGATGTAATTGCTTCGGGCTCGCAAGGCGTTGGTGGAGATTTCACCAAACTTGCTAGTTCGGAAGACACTAATTTCTTAGACGTCACGACGGCGAACAGTTTGTACAGTACCGGAAATAGCTTTACTATGCCACGTTTTAACAAAAATAACACCAATATTGGCGGAACAAATGCTTCGGGGACGACTTTAACACCTTCGTATAATTCTAATAATAACACAGCGCAGTGGTACGGCTACGGCAACTACTATACTTGGGCGGCAGCAAAAGCAAATACTACGGCAATGACTAGCGCTAGCACATCAAATAGCACAGCAACTTCACTTTGCCCAACTAACTGGCGACTGCCGATTGGCAATTCCACCGCAACCTATAGCTTTGGGGCGTTGTCTACTTCAATGGGCGGGACGAGCTCCACTATGTCATCTAGCTCTACCCCGACCGGGGCGGTAATGTCCGCTAGGCTCCGCCAGTTCCCGAATAATTTTGTGTATTCCGGGTGCTGGTACTCCGGCTCAGCCTACTATCGTGGCTCGGGCGGGGACTACTGGTCGTCTACGGCTAGCAGTAGCAGCAACGCGTACTACTTGTACTTCAGCAGTACGTACGTCTACCCGGGGACGTACTACGGCAATCGGTACAGCGGTCGTTCCGTGCGCTGTGTCGCCGGCTCCTAGTCCGTCTGTTCCATTGTTTCTTATTTGCGTTGCCGTTCCCGATGAAACTTCGGCATTGCTGGCCCCTCAGATTGCGGAGTGTCAGCGTAGCAATCTCGGGGCCAGCGACGCGCGAAAAAAATTTAAAAAAAGGTAATAAAAGGAGAAAAAAATGCCTAAAAAAAGTACAAAGATCGAAGGAATAGGTATCCAACAGTCGCTGTTCGATGTCGAAGGTAAAGAAGAGAACTTGGAACACATAAAAATTGAGGATAAAACCAAGAAAGATTATTACGACGTGAAAAGTACCGTGATGGCGCTTGAAAACAAAAACAACGAAAGGATTTATCTATTTCCGTCCTCGAGCGGCGAGAAAGACGAATGGTATAAAATTGGCGGACGATCAGCGTTGTTCTACAAATATTTTTTGGGTCCGAGAATGGGGCGAAAAGACGTGCGGATAAGGAGAGATAATGACGCGAGGGTGGTTTTTCGGTATGGGGTAGCTTCGGTACATTTTGGCGAAAGGTTCATGAAATTGGTAGATAAATTGGGATATACGGTTTGGAAAAACCAATTAGGCGTAATTATTGTCGATTTGGGGCAAAAATTTACTATGCAAGAAATCAAAAATATGGGCAACGAGGCGAGGAATGAAACCGAACGAATGCAGATGATTCTGATGCCGACGGAGAGTATGCCTGGGTTATATATGAAGATGCGAGATTTGGTGCGAATATTGGCGCCAAAAATAAAGAAAATGCATCCGGCGTACCGGGAGACTTTTGGAAATAAAATACTTGATGCGACGACGGATTTGTTTATGACATATTTTCAGGTAGCGAATGGAGTGAAAGATAAAGCTACCGGTAAGGCAGAGCTACTAGAAAGCGTTAGCAAAGTGTCTGGAGTGCTGGCAATGATTGACGAAATGGAACTGTTTGATGTGATTACACGAACAAAATTTGGCGAGCGGGTGATAGAAATTAGAGAAGAGATAAAAAAGAATTTTAAGGATGATGAGGAGGGTAAGGACGGCGGTAAGGACGACAAAAATAATGAAGATAAGAAACCATGCAAAAAAGATTAAACCCGGAACCAGAACAACTAGAATGGCTGGAATCGTTTGAAAATAAGCTACAGGCGGAGTTATATTTAGCGTACCTAGAGGCGCGGGTTGGAGGAAAACGCAAAACTGTAAACGAACACAACTTTGAACTAAATGCGGATTATAATCTAAAAGTACTGCGGAAGCAGATTTTGGAGCGGACTTATAAGCCTGGGCGAAGCCGGGCACATATTGTTTTTAAGCCGGTAGCGCGGGAGATCTTTGCGGCGAGTTTTGCGGACCGAGTAATTCATCATTTTTTATATGACCATGTTTACGAGTGGTGGGATAAGCATTTTATTGAAGATTCTTATTCATGCCGACTGGGTAAGGGGACGAAATATGGGATTGAGCGACTCGACCATCACATTCGGTCGGCGTCGCAAAACTATAAGAAAAAAGTGTGGGTGCTGAAGATGGATATTCAGGGGTATTTTATAAGCTTGCCGCGGCAAAAGTTATATGAGCGGGCGGTGTGGGGACTAGATCAACAATTCAAGGGCAAGAAAACAAAGTTGTATCGGGTACTGAAATTTTTGTGGAAAGTGATTATTTTGGATGACCCCGTCAAGGGAGCAAAAAAGGTGGGGGATTTGAGGGCTTGGCGGAAGATTCCGGCGAGCAAGAGTTTATTCAAACAGATGGCGGGAATAGGAATTGTGATTGGGAATTTAACTTCACAGCTACTGTCTAATATTTATCTGGACCAGCTAGACCGATTTGTGAAATTTAGGTTAGGCTACAAGCATTACGGTAGATATGTGGACGATTTTTTTATTGTGGTAACCGAGGAACAACTGCCGCAACTAAAAAGAGATGTAATTGCGATTGAAAAGTATTTAAAAATTATGGGGCTAACACTGCATCCGCGGAAACGCTTCTTGCAGGAATCGTCTAAAGGGGTGCCGTTTTTGGGTGCGATTGTATATCATAACCATATAATCCCTGGACAGAGGGTATTTAAAAATGCGAAAGAAGCGTTTCAAGAAGTAGAGATGGGGCTAAAAGGGAAAGAAACGGTGGTGTCGTATATGGGGCATGTAAAACATATGCAGAGCACGGAGTTTTTGAGATTGTGTTTTGAGGCGGTGGGGTGGGATTATAATAGTTGAAGTTCAGGGGTTTAAGCTGGGCAAAAGTTAAGGTGGGGCAAAGTTTGTTGCTTCTTAATAGTTTCATCGGGAACGGCAACGCAAATAAGAAACAATGGAACAGACGGACTAGGAGCCGGCGACACAGCGCACGGATTGACCGTTGTACTTATTGTTGTTGTTCGTCCCCGGGTTGACGTTCGTACTGTTGAAGTTCAAGTTGTACGCGTTGTTGCTACTGTTAGCCGTAGACGACCAGTAGTTCCCGTTCGAGCCACGATTGTTGGCTGAGCCGGAGTTCCAGTTCCCGGAATACACAAAAAGGGGTTTTTAGAGAAACAGTTGACAATTTTCGACGCCCTTGGGCGACGAGAATTTGCCGAGTTAACGACGGTGAATTCCATGTGAGGAATATGTTTCCAAACTTTTAAGGAACAAACGAACGAGCAGATAATGATGGCGCGATCATTCGTGATGCTAATTGTTATTGCCCTATAATATTATATCATGGGCGTCGTCTCAAAAAAAGAAACAAGTTTTTTCACTTGCTTTTTACTATGGTCAGGGTGATCGGACTTGAACCGACGGCCTCAGCGTCCCGAACGCTGCGCGCTACCAACTGCGCCACACCCTGGATTAGTGTTTCTCGGTCTGTGATTTGGTCGGGGCTAGGAGATTTGAACTCCTGACCTCACGCACCCCATGCGTGCGCGCTACCGAGCTGCGCCAAGCCCCGAGGTGCTTGTGGTCTGGGTGACTGGACTTGAACCAGCGGCCTCGACTTCCCAAAAGTCGCGCGCTACCAACTGCGCCACACCCAGGTAGTATTATTATAGCACATTTTAGAAAAAATATGATAAAATAGAGAGAATAAGGAGAGGAAAATGGCAGAAAAAACAGAAAAGGATAAGAAATCGAACACGGTGCGGAGTGCGGTGTTTATGATTTTGATGATTTGCGTTTGTGGATTTTTGCTGGCGCGTATGAATCAAGGGGTGATAGAAGTCAAAGAAGTACCAATTTCGGACGTAATTGCGCGAGCGAACGACCCAGACGGGAATATTGAAAAAATCACCGTGATCGGAGACACGCTAGAAATTACCCTAAAGGGCGAAAAGGTGGCGACGGAGACTTCGCGAAAGGACGCGAGCGGGACACTGTATGAGCAGGGGCTAAAGGATTATTGCGCGGAGGTTGAAAATACCGAGGAGCGAGCGAGTTGCGAGGAAAAATACCCGACAATCGAATACAAAGAAGATGTGAATACTTGGGGAATTGTGCTAGATGTGGCGATTACAGTGTTGCCAATTGTGGCGGTGTTTATCTTTTTGTCGTGGATGATGAAACAGGCAAACGCGGCGAACAATTCATCAATGGGGTTTGGCAAGTCGCGGGCAAGGCTCTACGGGCCAGACAAGAAAAAAATAACATTTAAAGACGTGGCGGGAAACGAGGCCGCGAAACAAGATTTAATGGAAATTGTGGATTTTCTAAAAAGTCCGAAAAAATACGAAAAATTAGGGGCGAAAATTCCGCGCGGGGTGCTACTTGCGGGCGACCCTGGGACGGGCAAGACACTGATGGCGCGCGCGGTGGCGGGCGAGGCGAATGTGCCGTTTTTCTCGATTTCGGGGTCGGAATTTGCGGAGATGTTTGTCGGGGTTGGGGCATCGCGAGTGCGGGATTTGTTCTCGAAGGCCAAGAAAAATGCGCCGTCGATTATCTTTATTGACGAAATCGATGCTGTGGCGCATAAGCGCGATGCGCGTGGTGGTGCGGGGCGCGAAGACGAGCAGACTTTGAATCAGATTTTGGTGGAAATGGACGGGTTTGATAACGATTCGGGCGTGATTGTGATGGCGGCGACGAACCGAGTAGATATGCTGGACAAGGCGCTGCTGCGTCCTGGGCGGTTCGATCGACATGTAAATGTAACTTTGCCAGAGCGAAAGGACCGGCTGGAGATTTTGAAAGTGCATTTTAAGGGCAAGCCGATTGAAAAAGACGTAAATCTCGAGGCCTTGGCTAAGAAAACGGCGGGTTCGTCGGGGGCGGACCTAGCAAACATTGCGAACGAGGCGGCGATTACGGCGGCGCGCGAGGGGCATAAGGCGATTTCGAATCAGGATTTGACTGAGGCGTTCGAGCGGGTGGCGATTGGACCGGAGCGAAAGTCGAAAGTAATGAATGAAAAAGAACGCAAAATTACTGCGTATCACGAGGCGGGGCATGCGATTGTCGGGCATGTGTTGCCGGATTCGGACCCAGTGCATAAAGTGACGATTATTCCGCGTGGAGCGACGGGCGGAGTGACGTGGTTCTTGCCGCCAGAGGATCGGAGTTATAAGAGTATTTACGATTTGAAAGATATCTTGGCGCGGGCAATGGGCGGACGAGTGGCGGAAAAGTTGATTTTTGGTACAGATGCGATTACGACAGGGGCGTCTTCGGATTTGAATCATGTGGCGGAACTCGCAAAATCGATGGTGGTCGAGGAAGGTATGGGTGCGAAATTGCGCAACTTAGTATTCCCGAACGAAAAAACTGGTTATTATACGATTACAGCGGGGAAACCGTATTCGGAAAAAACGGCGGAGCTGATTGATACAGAGATAAAGCAATTGTCGGACGAGGCGGCCAGTCGGGCGGAATTGGTGCTTAGGGCTAACAAAAAAGTGCTGGATAAATTGGCGGAGGAGCTACTCCAACACGAGACTTTAGAGGAAAAGGAGCTTGAGCCGATTCTCGCGAATGCAAAGCTGCCAGAGGGGGCGAAACTACACTCGTAAGGGGTGGTGCTTGGAGATGGTTGGGGGGTCTAAGAGTGAAAGTGGGGGGTAAGAGTAAAAGTGGGGGTGAAAGGTTAAAAAGGAGGTAAAATGGAGCGGTTATTAGAGTATTTTGAGCCGGAAAAGTATATTTTGGAGCTTACAGTAGATAAGGAACGGAAGACGATCGGGGGCACGGTGACGGTTTTGGGGCTCGCGAAGGCGGAAACGGTGAAATTTCATGCGGTGGGCTTATCTGTCAGCTCGGTGGTGGTAAATGGCAAAAAAGCGGATTTTGAAATCGAAAATGGGGTTCTAAGCGTTTTTAAGGTGCCTAGGAGCGAAATTAGGGTCGAAATAGGGTATCAGGGCGGTTTGAATGAAAACATGCAGGGAGCATATCTGTCGACGTATGAGTATCAGGGGCGAACAGAGACGATTGTGGCGACGCAGTTCGAGAGCCATTATGCGCGAGAGGCGTTTCCGTGTATTGATGAGCCGGCGGCGAAGGCGGTGTTTGAGCTCGCGATTACGACGTTTGATGAGGTGGATTTGGTTTTGGCGAATACGCCGGCCATTTTTAACAAGTCGAAACAAAAGTGCTATACCACCACTTTTGAGCCGACGCCACGGATGTCGACATATTTGCTCGCGTTTGTGATCGGGAAATTTCAGGGAAAGACGGTGAAAAATGCGCATGGAACGGAGATTACGACGTATTGTTCGCTGGCACAGGAGCTGGAGACGGTGGATTTTGCGAACGAGGTGGCGGCGAAGTCGCTGGAGTTTTATGATGATAATTTTGGGGTGAAATATCCGCTGAAAAAGTTGGACCAAGTGGCGTTGCCGGATTTTGAAGCGGGGGCAATGGAAAACTGGGGACTGGTGACGTATCGGGAATCGATGATGCTGGCGGGGAAAAATGCGACGCTTGGGACGAAAAAGTCGGTGGCGCTGACGGTAGCGCACGAATTATCACATCAGTGGTTTGGGGATCTGGTGACGATGAAATGGTGGGACGATTTGTGGCTGAACGAGTCGTTTGCGAGCGTGATGGAATATTATGCGGTTCACGCGGCGTATCCGGAATTTAAGATTTTTGAGGGATTTTTTACGGGTGATTGTTTTGCAGCGCTAACGCGAGACGCGTATTCGGGCGTGCAGTCGGTACATCAAGATGTGGCGGAGCCGTCGGAGATTGCAACGTTGTTTGACGGGGCGATTGTGTATTCAAAGGGCGCGCGGCTAATGTTGATGCTGATTCGGGCAATGGGCTGGGAGGCGTTTTGCCGAGGAATTCGGGATTATTTTGAGAAATTTAAGTATCAAAATACGGTGGGGGACGATTTGTGGGCGTGTCTTTCGCAGTATGCGGAGTTTGATGTGGGGGTGATGATGCATGCGTTTATTGATCGGCCTGGGTATCCGGTGGTAGAGCTGACGGATAATGTGGACGGCGAGGCAGGTCCAGCAGGTTCGGCAAGCTTGGCAGGTTCGGCAGGCGATATGAGTGCGCCGGCAGGTGGTTTCTTACAAAAAAGATTTTCGCTAGACGGGGAGATGAGAAAGTCAGATTGGCCGTTGCCGAAAATCACTGAGGATATGAGCGGGCATTATATTTTGAATTTGTCGGAGGCGGAGTTTGGTGAACGGCTGGCACGGTTTGAAAAACTGGGGTTAGAGGAAAAACTGCGACTTTTGATTGACCGGTCGCTGGTGTGTCGGACGGAACTGGCGTCAGCGGCGTCGCTGTTGCCGTTGTTGGAAAAATTCCGGAAGGAAGATTCGGCGGCGGTGTGGAATATTGTGGCGGTGATTGTCGGGCAGTTGAAAATTTTCTGTGAACCAGATTCGGACGAGGAAAAAATGTTGAAAAAATTTGTCGGGGAACTAGTGCAGGAGAAACTTGCAGAAATTGGGCTAGTAACGCGGGCGGGAGACGATGAAAATATCGTGCGACTAAGGGCGATTTTGACGGGGCTGGATTATTATGCCGAAAATACGGCGAATTTGCGGACGTTAGCGGATTTATATACGCGGGATTTTGCGAGTATAGACGCAGAAATTCGGGATGCGGTGCTGGACGCGAAAATTTATTTTGAGCCGGAGAGGGCGGAGGAATACTTGACGGCATATCGCGAAATAGCGGATCCGGACGTGAAATTTGATTTGTTGTTTGCGACGACGCTGGCACGGGATGAGAAAGTTCTGGCGCGGATGGTGGAAGTTTTGAACGATACGGATTTAGTGAAGCCACAGGACCAGTTGCATTTGTTTATCTATCTGTTTAGAAATGCGCGGGCGCGAAAAATGGTGTGGCAGTGGCTGACGGAGCATTGGGAATTTGTGAAAACGATGATGGGTGACAAGTCGCTCGATGCATATCCGCGGTATACGGCAAATATTATTCGGACCGATGAGGGGCTGAAGGCATGGCAGGGATTTTTCGGGCCGATGAGAGAAGACCCAGCCTTAAAACGGGCGATTGAAATTGGCGAAAAAGAAATCACAGCGAGGCTGAAGTTGATTAAAAATGACCGTGAAGGGGTGTTTGAAGCATTAAAAAATGGCTAGAGAAGCCAGCGAAAGCAAGTATATAATACCATTATATCACAGATTGAGATAAAAGTCAAGAGATGGTGCCCGAGGCAGGACTTGAACCTGTACAGTATTGCTACCACTAGCACCTGAAGCTAGCGCGTCTACCAATTCCGCCACTCGGGCCTAAGAGTATTATAACATATCCCGCGGAAAAATGCGTGATATTGTGGAGACGCATTGGAATGTGGTATAATGAAAGTAATTTGGAGGTAAAATGATTAAAGTAAATTTTGACCCAGAAGTAGACGAAGCGAAAATTGCGGGGATTTTGAAAGAGATTGCGAAGGATAAAATGGGGGGGTGGTTGACTTTGCCGCGGAAATTTGATATGGGGGAATTTGTGCGGATTAAAGAGGCGGCGAGAAAAATTCAGGAAGAGAGCGAATATTTAGTGTGTATTGGGATTGGCGGGTCGTATCTTGGGCATCGGGCGATAATTGAGGCGCTCCGGCCGCAGTCGGAAACGAAAATTGTGTATGCGGGAAATTCGCTATCGAAACGAGAGCTGGACTATGTGTTGGCAAAAGTTGGCGATCATGATTTTTCGGTGAATGTGATCTCAAAATCAGGTACCACGCTCGAGCCGGCGGTGGCGTTTAATGCGTTTAAGCAAAAATTGATTGAAAAATATGGCGAGGCGGAGGCGGCGGGGCGGATTTATGCTACGACGGACCGGCAAAAAGGGGCGCTCCACGACGAGGCGGTGGCAGCGGGGTATACACGATTTGTGGTGCCGGATAATATCGGTGGGCGATATTCGGTATTGTCGGCGGTAGGGCTACTACCGATGGCAGTGGCGGGGGTGAATGTGGATAAACTGCTCGAGGGGGCGGCGGAGGCGGTAGAAACAGCGGTGCTACCAGCGACGAAATATGCGTGGATGCGGTATGAATTAGGACAGAAAAATTACGATACCGAGGTGTTTGCGAGTTTTGAGCCGGCGACTGGATATATTAATGAATGGTTGAAACAACTGTTTGGCGAGAGTGAGGGCAAAAACAAACAGGGAATTTGGCCGGCGAGCGTGATTTATTCGACAGATTTGCATTCTCTAGGGCAATTTATGCAGGACGGGCGGCGGAATTTGTGGGAGACGATTATCGACTACCCGACGGACGAACAAAATGCAAAAGTGGTGACGGCAGTGAGAAAAGCGCACGCGATGGGCGGGATACCGGTGCTAGATATTCGGGTCGAGGAGTTTAGTGAGAAAGGTTTAGGGGAGTTGATTTACTTTTTCGAGTTGGCATGTGCGGTGTCGGCGAAGTTGTTTGGCGTAAATCCGTTTGATCAGCCTGGGGTGGAAGCATATAAGGCAGAACTAAAACAGCTATTGTAGTTTTTGGCTACTTTAAGCGGTGATGATGGTGCCGGCGGACTTGTCGAGCGCGGATTTTAGATGGTCGATGTCGGTGATAATGCTAAATTTGCGGGCCTTGTGGGTGGAAAATTTGATGGAGGCCTCGACTTTGGGGAGCATGGAACCGGCTTTGAAATGACCGGCTTTGATGAGTTGTTTTAAATCTGTGGCGGAAATTTCTAAGAGGGCGGTTTGGTCGGGGGCATTGAAATTGAGATAGACATTTGGCACGGCAGTAACCGAGACAAAAATGTCGGCACGGACGAGTTCGGCTAGTTTTTCGGCGGCGTAATCTTTATCGATGACGGCGTCGATGCCTTTGAGGCGTTTTAAGACTTTGGTGCGGACCACGGGAATGCCACCGCCGCCAGCGGCAATGACGATAACGCCGTTTTTGACAAGTTCGATAATGGTGTTTTTCTCGACAATGTCGATGGGTTTAGGTGAGGCAACTACGCGACGCCAACCGCGACCGGCGTCTTCTTTGACGACCCAATGATTTTGACGGGCGAGCGTGCGGGCGGTGGCGGCGTCGTAAAATTGGCCGATGGGCTTGGTGGGATTTTTGAAAGCGGGGTCAGAACGGCTAACTACGACTTGGGAGATAATAGTGGCGATTTTTTGGGAGCGACCGCGACGAATAAAAGCGTTATTGATGGCTTGGGTGAGCCAGTAGCCGATTTGGCCTTGACTCATGGCGACGGCGGTTTCGAGAGGCATGGCGGGTGCGGACGCGGTGGCAGCGGATTCTTCGTGGATTAAAATGTTGCCAACTTGCGGGCCGTTGCCGTGAACGATAATAATTTCGTAATTTTGAGATAAGTCTGCGACAACTTCGCCTACGGTTTCGGCGATTTTTTTCTGTGCATCGGCGGTATTTTCGCCGTTTTTCTGGAGGGCATTGCCACCAAAAGCGAGTACAATTCGTTTATTCATAATTTAATTATAACACTTGTGCTTTTTGAAAAAAACTATATAATAAAAGTATGGATGGGTATATTTTGCAACATCAAAAACCAACACGCAAAGATTTCTTAGATACTGCCGATTTTGAGCAGTCCGAAATCATGGATATTATCAATACTTCGCGGATTGTGCGGGATTATTTGAAAGGTGGGGGGCTTTTAAATTCGCTATTTCATAAAACTCTGGCGATGCTGTTCGAGCAGAAATCGACGCGGACGCGGATTTCGTTTGAGGTGGCGATGGCGCAACTAGGCGGGCACGCTTTGAATTTGGCACCTGGGGCAATTCAGCTTGGCGCACACGAAACGATTGAAGATACGGCGCGAGTGTTTGGGCGAATGTGCGATATGGCGATGGCGCGAGTGGACCGACACGAGTCGGTGGAGGCGCTAGCAAGGTATGCGGAGATACCAGTGATTAACGGCATGAGCGACCGAGTACATCCGACGCAAGGGGTGGGGGATATGATTACTGTGTTTGACCATTGGCCGGTAGGGAAAAAGGCGAACGAGATTAAGTTCATATTTGTGGGCGACGCAACGCAGGTTTGCAATACTTTGTGTGAAATTACAACTAAACTTGGGTTTAATTTTGTGCATTTTGGGCCGGAAAATCACAAAATTGCCGAGGAATGGCTGGAAATTGGCAGAAAAAACGCCGAGAAATATGGCGGAAGTTGTATGTGGAGCGATAACGAGGCGGTGCTAATGGGGGCGGACTTTATCTATACAGATGTATGGTATGGATTATATGACAAAGAAACACCGAAAGAAGTTTATATGGCAGATTTTTACCCGAGATATCAGGTTAATGCGGAAATGCTCGCGAAAACTGGTAATCCGGCAGTGAAATTCATGCACTGCTTGCCAGCCAACCGCAACGAAGAAGTAACCGACGAAGTGCTGGACGGGGCAAATTCGGCAGCGTGGGACGAGGCGGAAAATCGGCTGACTGCGCAACGGGGGTTGGTATTGTATTTTGGTGGCGTCGCTCAGGCCACCTTAAATTATATTAAACAACAGAAGGAGGCGAGATAATGCCACAGAAAAAACGTAAATTCAGGCTGTTTTCCGCAGTGCTAGCGACAGTCTGTATAATTTTGGTGGGGGACGCAGTCGCGCCGACCGCATCGATTGGAAATTCGATGTATGTGTGGTGGCTGATTATGATCATTGGGTTTTTTATCCCCTATGCTCTAATTTCGGCGGAACTCGGCACGCAATATCCGTCGGAAGGGGGAATGTACACCTGGATTAAGAAAGCGTTTGGTAAAAAATGGGCGTCGCGGGTGGCGTGGTTTTATTGGGTAAATTATCCGCTATGGATTGCGTCGCTGGCGGATTTGGTTACGTCGCTACTAATGCAAATGCTCGGGGTAGAAATGGAGCTGTGGATGGTGCTGGCAATACAGTTATTCTATACGGTGCTAGTGACGGTGCTGGGGATGCTCCGTATTTCGCAGTCGGCGTGGGTGTCGAACCTCGGTGCAATTATTAAATTCCTTATTCTCGGCGGGATTTCGGTACTAGGGATTTATGTATTTTGTACGCAAGGGACGATGAATCCGGTAGAATCGTGGCATGATTTTGTGCCGCTGCTTTCAGCGGACGGGGGTATAGATTGGACGGGACTGGCGTTTGTATCGCTGATTATCTTTAATATGCTCGGGTTCGAAGTGGTGGGGACATTTGTAGATGACATGGACAAGCCCAAAAAACAAATTCCGCAGGCGATTATCCTCGGTGGGATTTTGATTGCGATTTTCTACATTCTGCCGTCGTTTGCGATTGGCGTGGGGACGCAGTTTAGTGAGATTTCAACAGACACGGGGCTACTAGATTCGTATGAGATTTTGATGACTAATGCAGGATTTTCGGTAGCGGCAATTAAGGCGATAATTGTAGTGGTGGGGTCGCTATTTATCTTGACGCTGATTTCGAATATCTCGTCGTGGAACTTTGGTGTGTACTCGGTAATTGCGTATGCGGCGGAAGACGGAATGTTTCCGAAGTCTTGGACTAAGCGCAACAAAGACGGCGTGCCGTATATGGTTGGCGTTTGGACGGGGGTAGTTGCGGCGATATTGGCGGTGGCAGGAATTATTCTGGCGTATTGTTTCCCGGATTGGGAGGCAGGCTCGAATATGTTCTGGGCGTTCTTTGACCTGTCGTTAGTGTGTCTGTTGCTGTCGTATATTCCGATGTTTGCGGCGTTTATTAAACTACATAAGGCGGGCAAACAAGTCAAAAATGGCTATTGGATTAAAACTGGGCCAGTGATGCGGTGGGTGCTGGGGGTAGTGCCACTGATTCTGCTGGGTATCTCGTTGGTATTTACGCTGGTGCCGGAGTTTTCACTCGAGGCGATTGAAGGTAATATGACTTTGATCGTGTCGTCGGCGATCTGCGTGGTGATTGGCGAGGTAATGGTGGCGAGAATGTCGCACAAAGATAAGCAAAAGAAGTTAGCTAAAAAGATAACAAGAAAGGTGGCAAGAAGATGAAATTAAATTCAACTCCTAAAAGCGACGGGTTTTACATGCCGTCGGAACTCGCGGAACATAAATGTACTTATATTCTGTGGCCGGAACGACCGGATAACTGGCGGGGCGGTGCAAAGCCAGCGCAAAAGGCTTTTCGGGAAGTGGTAGAAAAAATTGCTAAATATGAGCCGGTGGTGCTAGGAGTGAATTCATCGCAATACGCGCATGTGTTAGGTATGAATATGCAAAATGTGGCCGTGGTGGAGATTTCGAATAACGATTCGTGGATTCGGGACACAGGCGCGACGATGGTAATTAACGGGCAGGGCGAAATGCGGGCCGTGGACTGGGAGTTTAATGGCTACGGTGGGTTGTTTAATGGGATTTATTTCCCGTGGGACTTAGACGACGCGATTGCAGCCAAAATGGCAGCGATTGAAAAAGTAGACCGCTACCGCACGGAGGGATTTGTGCTAGAAGGCGGTTCGGTGCATAGCGATGGTGAGGGGACACTGCTCGTAACAGAGGAAACTTTGTTAGATGAGGGGCGAAATCCTGGCATGAGCAAGGCAGAAATTGAAGCAAAATTGCTAGAATATTGTGGCGCGGAAAAGGTGCTCTGGATTCCGTACGGGATTTATAAAGATGAAGACACTAATGGGCATGTGGATAATATTTGCCAGTTCGTGGCGCCTGGGAAGGTGGTGCTGGCGTGGGAAGATAATATTTCAGACCCGCAACACGAGCGGTCGGTGCGAGCGTTGGAATATTTGGAGAACGAAACCGATGCGCGCGGGCGAAAACTCGAAATTGTGAAAATTCATGTGCCAAGTCCGGTGACGATTACGAAGGAAGAGTCCGAGGGAGTGGATGTGGTGGAAGGGACGTTCCCGCGCAACGAGGGCGACAGGTTGCCAGCGTCGTATATTAATTATTATAACTGCAATGGGGCGATTATTCTGCCAGTGTTTAATGACCCGCGAGACGAAGAGGCAATTTCGACCTTGCAAGCGTGTTTTCCGGACCGCGTGATTGAGCCGGTGTATGCGCGCGAGATTTTGCTGGGTGGCGGAAATATTCATTGTATTACACAACAGGTGCCAAAAGCATGAGAAAGGTAGTGTTGGCGGTGCTGGACGGGGTAGGACTGGCGCCGGATGAGAACGGAAATGCAGTGGCCAAGGCGCGGACGCCGTGGCTGGGACATGCGGTGCGCGATCATGTGCATGTGGCGCTCGAAGCTTCGGGTGAAGCGGTGGGTCTGTTGCCTGGGCAAATGGGCAATTCTGAAGTGGGACATAGTACTATGGGGGCGGGGCGGATTATTCCGCACGGGATTGCGCATATCGAGGCGGCGTTTCGGAATGGAGCGGTGTTTTCGTCAGAGGCGTGGCAGGGCGCGATACGCCAAGTTTTAGGCGATAAAAACAGGGGTGCAGATAGGGGGGTGGTTGACAAAACGCTTAAGGTGTGCTATAATGGGGAGATGGGCCCGCGAACGCTACATTTTGCGGGAATTTTCTCGGACGGGGGAGTGCATAGCCATATTTCGCATTTGGAGCAAATGATTGAGCAAGCCTACAGCGAGGGTGTGCGACGAATGCGAATACATGCGATTTTTGACGGGCGTGATGTGGCGCCGATGAGTGAGCCAAAATATATTCAGCGGCTGGAGCAGTTCGCGGCGAAATTTACTGATGCGGATATTCGGATTGCTTCGGGCGGGGGAAGAATGACCACGGTGGCGGATCGGTACGAGAATGATTGGACGATAGTGGCGCGGGGCTGGGATATGATGGTGAACGGCGAGGCGGATTATTATTTTAAGACGGCGGAAGAGGCGATTTCGACCTTGCGCCGAGTGTATCCAGAAATTCAGGACCAAAATTTGCCGGCGTTTGTGATTGTGGATGAAAATGAGCAACCGGTGGGACGAATTCAAAAAGGCGATGCGCTGATTTATTTTGATTTTCGGGCGGATCGGGCGATCGAGATTGCGCAGGCGTTTACTTATTGGGATTTTCCGTATTTTAATCGGGGGCAATATACGCCAAATGATGTGTATTTTGCGGGGATGACGGAATACAATTCGGACACGCACGTGCCGGAACATCAATTGGTGGCGCCGATTAAGATTACTGATACGCTAAATCAGGTGTTAGGCGCGCAAGGAGTAAAACAACTGGCATGTTCGGAGACGGTGAAGTTCGGACATATTACATATTATTTTGATGGCAATAGCTATGACAGGGCACCGGGCGAGGAATTTATCGAAATTCCGTCGTTTGCGGAGCCGTTTGAAGAACGGCCGTGGATGAAAAGTGCGGAAATTGCTGATACAGTCATTCGGGAGTTAGAAAAATACGATTTTGTGCGGGTGAATTTTCCTGGTGGGGACATGGTCGGGCATACAGCGAACATGAGTGCGACGATTGTGGCGATGGAAGCGATTGATCTGGCGTTAAGGCGAATAGCGGAAAAGGTGGATGAGCTGGGCGGAGTGCTGGTAGTAACAGCGGACCATGGTAATGCGGAAGAGTTGGTGGATGCTAGTGGCGCGCCAAAAACTTCGCACACAACGAATCGAGTGCCGTGTATTATTTATGATAATGCGAGCAATGGCGCGTACCAGCTGGCGCGGGTCGAGGATGCGGGGCTGGCGAATCTTGCGGCGACAATTACAGATTTGTTGGGGTTAGAAAATCGACCAGAAGGTTGGAGTCGGTCATTAATTGAAAAGAATGACTAAAAAGCTTTAGAATGCTCAAAAAATAGCTACTGTAAAAGTAGCTATTTTTTGGGGATTATTTTCCGCAGACGACATTGTTGGCGTGGAGCCAGCCTTCGACAGAACCGCCGTCTAGGTATTGGCCCGAGGTCGGGGCAACACGCATAACACCGCCATTTTGAATAAATTCGTCGATAGGGTCGGTGACGAGATATTCTTGGTCGAGCGGACCAAAATCGTGTGTGTTGACGTATTTTACGATGGTCTGTAAGAGCTCGGGCGACATGATGTATTTGGAAACATTGATTAAGTTGCTTGGTGCTTCCTCGGGGGTGGGTTTTTCGACAACGCCGACTAATTTGCCGTCCTCGGCAGACAAAACGCCGTATTTTTCGACTTCGCTACGGTCGATTTCGACACCAAGAATGGCAGATTCGGTCGGAGATTGGAGGGATTTAATCAAAGATTCGGAGGCAGATTCGCCGTCAGGGTTCCAGATAAAATCGTCGCCCATAAAAACTAAAACTGGTTCGTTTAGGTTGTATTCTTCGACCACCATGGCGATAGGCACGGCGGTGCCGTATTTGCCGGCAGGATCTTGGATCGTATAATGAATAGTGACGTCATCGGGCAGAGTTTTGGCGAGTTTGAGCCGGTCGGCCTTACCGCGCGCAGTGAGATATTGATTGAGCGCCAAATTGTCTTTGTAAAATTCCTGAACTTGGCAAGGTTCGACATTGGAGATAACCATGTAAATGTCTTTGACACCGGCTTTGATAAGTTCTTGGACCGAATAATCAACCAGCGGACGGTTGCCGACGGGGAGCATTGATTTTTCGATAATTTTGGTGATTGGCAGCCGGCGAGTGCCCCAGCCTGCTACCGGAATAATAGCTTTCGTAATCATAATATTCCAATTATAACATAATGTGTTATAATAAGGGGGTAAAAGCGAGGTAGCTATGCTAAAAATCAAGAATCAACAACCCGATCCGATAGTGCCACCTTTGAGTATTTCGGCACTGTTTAATATTTCGAGTTTTCGGCATTGGGATGACACGGTAGTAAATCAGAAAGAATTGAATTTTACACGGCGGGAACTGAAGCGGGACCGAAAAATCTTAGCAAAAGCGTTTCTGGCACTGGGGATTAAAAAAGGCGAAATCATTACGGTTTATACGGCACGGTCGATGTATGACAACATCGTCATTTTTTTAGCTGCGAATAAAATCGGCGCGTTGGTGTCGTTTTTGGATGAAAAAACTCCGCGCGACACATTACTCAGGCATATCGAGGAGTTTAAATCGCCACTTTTGATTGTGCAAAATAAGACTGCGGGGCGAATTAAGGATCTGAAAAAAGACGCCAAAACGGTAAAAAATGTGATTAATTTGACCTCGGATTATGACGAGAAAAAGTTTGAGACGACAATTGTAGAGACTTTTATGCTGGGCAAAAAGTCACTGGTGGAAGTGGCGGAAAGTTATCACGGATGGGTGCCAAAGAATATTTTGGGCGGAAAAAACGAGGCGATCGTGACCTTTACATCGGGTTCGACGTCGGGACCGAAGCCGATGGTGTTTACTAATGAGAATTTGATTGCGGCGGCGCTGTTTTCGAAAGCAGCGTCGGGAATCAAAATGTGGGACAAAGAGATTACTACTTGGCTGTCGTTTGTGAAGTTTGATTGTCCGTATGGATTTTGGACTTCGGTGATGACGCCAATTATCGGTGGAAGTTCGGTGATTTTGACGCCAGATATTGATGAGACGAATTTGGATTATTATTTTAGCAAACCGATGAGTGTGGTGCAGGCGGTGCCACTTTTGCTCGATATGTTGCCTAAGGCTCTGTCGCCAGAAGTAGATTTGTCGGCAACCAAAATGTATATTTCGGGCGGTGAAAGGCTGGAAAAAAACGCTTCGGTGGCAGCGGCGGAGTTTTTTAAGGCACACGGTGCGACGGTAAAAATGTGTAATGGCTACGGGGTGGGGGAGTGCCTAGGGAGTATTACGGTGGCGGTCGGGGCGACATATCATCCGGATACAGTCGGGAAAATTGTACCGGGGGCGCATGTGATGATCCTCGATCCGGAGACGGGCGAAGAATTGAATTTTGGGCGAACGGGAATTTTGTATGTACATGGTAAACATATTCTAAATCGGTATTATAATCGGCCAGAATTAACGGAAGAAAAAATTATCAAGGTAAATGGCAGGCGGTTTGTGAATACGGGCGACCTTGCGTCGGTGTCGGAAACGGGGTTTGTGACATTGCTTGGGCGGGCGACATTCTTTATCAACAACCTGCCAGCCAAGGTGTATTACGAGGTGGTGCGCCTTGCGGTGGCTAAGTCAGACCTAGTTGAGCGGTGCTATGTGGTGAAAGGGCCGGATGCGAAGCTAAAATTAGCGTCGTATGCGTTTGTGGTAACCAAAGAAGGCGTGGGCCATAATAATCAAGTGCGGCGGCAAATTGTGACTGATGCAACACGACCGTTTTATGTGGGGAAACGTCGGGTGATTTTGAAACCGTACGAATTACCGCGGAAAGTGATATTTTTGGACGAATTGCCACTAACAAAAGCGAATAAAATTGATTTTCGGAAGTTGGAAAAAATGGCGCGAGAAATGGGGACAGAGACGGCGAAACAAAATAGCACGGACGGCGAACAAAAAAACTTGAAAAAAGCTTAAAACTTGCAAAAACAGATAACTAGCACTCTTGACGCATGAGTGCTAGTTTGATATACTGGGGTTATGCAAGCAGAATTTAATGAAATTATGAATAGTTTGTCCGAAAATGCACGCTTTGCGTTGCAGAAAGCGGATTTTTATAGCAAAAAATACAACAACGGCTATATGGGGACGGAGCATTTATTGATGGGGATTATGGCGATGGACGTCTCGATGGGGGCAAGTATTTTGCGAACGGAGGGGGTGACGATAGACGAGGTAGAAAAATCGCTGAATAAGGTGGCGGTGGAGGTGCCGGGGAGCGATATGGCGATGATGTCGCTGTCGGAAGCGGTGATTT
This sequence comes from bacterium, assembly GCA_963637115.1. Lineage (GTDB taxonomy): Bacteria > Patescibacteriota > Saccharimonadia > Saccharimonadales > Saccharimonadaceae > Nanosyncoccus. The sequence continues at coordinate 79,087 of CAVHLO010000002.1, forward strand.
TGACACTAAGAATGGCGCAAGGTTTCGTGAAAGAAAATGGACTGATGATAATTGGGACGGAACATATACTGTATGCGCTATTATCGCAACCAAATTCTAGAGCGTCATTGATTTTGACAGGGTTAAAAGTCGATACGGAAAAGGTGCTAGACGAAATCGAGGATTTGATTGACGAGGAAACTAAGGACGAGCAGAATAAGGCCGAAAAAGCTAAATACATAAAGTCGGCAGGGGTGCGATTTTTGAAAAAATATGGTAAAGATTTGACGGAAGAGGCGCGCCAAGGGCATTTAGACACGGTGATTGGACGAGAAAACGAAATTGAGCGCGTAGTGACGGTGTTGTCGCGACGTACAAAATCAAATCCGGTGCTGATTGGCGAAGCGGGGGTCGGAAAAACGGCAATTGTGGAGGGCTTGGCGACGCGAATCGTAAAAAACGAAGTGCCTGGGAACTTGGTGGGCAAGCATATTTATCAAGTGGACCTGTCATCGGTGGTAGCAGGAACGAAATTCCGCGGAGAATTTGAGGAGCGAATCAAGGGGATTATTGACGAGGCGATGAATGACGATACAATTTTGCTATTTATTGATGAAATTCATTTGCTTTGTGGGGCCGGTTCGAGCGAGGGGTCGATGGACGCGGCGAATATTTTGAAGCCGGCGCTGGCGCGAAATTCGATCAATTTGATCGGTGCGACAACTTTGGACGAGTACCGCAAAACGATCGAAAAAGACAAGGCCTTGTCGCGACGATTTCAAACTGTGATGGTAGAGGAGCCGAGCGCAGTGGTAACGCTCAAGATTCTGAAAGGAATTAAGAAACATTACGAGAAGCATCATGGCGTGAGTATTCCGGATGAGATTTTGGAAACGGCGATTACGATGTCGCAACGATATATTAATGATCGGTTCATGCCGGACAAGGTGATTGATATTATTGACGAGGCAAGTGCGATTTGCAAAGTGGCGGCGGACAAAAAAGGCGGCGGAAAATATAAAAAAATGAAAATCGAAAAGACGCAACTAGAGGAAAAAATTGCGGCGGCAGCGGAAAAGGAAGATTTTGAAAAAGCGGCGGAGTTCAAGACCAGATTGGCGCAATTAGAAGGAAGAATTAAGGAACTCGAAAAGACTGGCGCAAAAGAAAAAGAGACGCCGGTGCTGACGGAAGAGAATTTGGCGACGGCGGTGTCGCTGAAAACTGGCATTCCAGTTGCAAAAGTGCATGGTAGTGAAATGAAAGCGCTGATGGGGCTGGAAGACGAACTAAATAAGGCTGTGGTGGGACAGGAAGAAGCGGTAAAAGCAGTGGCAAAGGCTATCCGACGGGGGCGAAGTGGAATTGCGGACGCGAAAAGACCGATTGGCTCGTTCCTATTTATGGGGCCGACGGGCGTAGGCAAAACAGAGCTGGCGCGGGTGATTGCGCGAGAAGTGTTTGGGGGTGAAAACGCACTGGTGAAAATTGATATGTCGGAGTTTGGTGAAAAACATAATGTGTCGCGACTGGTGGGTGCGCCGGCAGGATATGTGGGCTATGATGATGGCGGGAAATTAACCGAGGCGGTGCGACGCAAGCCCTATTCGGTGATTTTGTTTGACGAAATCGAAAAAGCGCATCCAGATGTGTTTAATTTGCTACTACAAATTTTGGAAGACGGGGTGCTAACCGATGGACAAGGTAATAAAGTTAAATTTAACAATACGATTGTGATTTTGACTTCGAACCTTGGCTCGGCGGATATGTATCGCGAAAGCGAACTTGGGTTTAGTGCTAAAACGAAAAAAGATAAAAAGGCGTTGGCGCAGGAATATGAGGAGAATAAAGAATACGCAATGAAAGCGCTGAAAAAAGTGATGCGACCGGAGCTAATTAACCGGTTGGATGATATCGAAGTATTCCATGCACTAACGCGTAAAGACGTGGAGCAGATTTTTGACAACTTAATAAATGAGCTGAAAAAACGACTGGCGACCAAGGGGATTGGGCTAAAAGTCGAGGCGGAGGCGAAAAATTATTTGATTGAACAAGGTTATGACCCGAAAAATGGGGCGCGACCGCTTAGACGTTGTATTGAGGATAAAGTCGAGTCGCTGTTGTCAGAGAAAATTATTGCCGAGGAACTAGTAAAGGGTGATATTCCAGTGTTAAAGTTAAAGAAAGGTAAATTGGTACTGGAAAAAGCGTAGAAAAATTTTAAGAAAAGTATAACTAGCGACGCGCTAATCATAAAACGTAATTTAACAGGGGGAGAAAAAATTATAATCCAGAAAGGAGCAAACATGAAAAATTATTTAGTACCGACGGTGGTCGAGGAGACAAACAAGGGCGAGCGGGCGTATGATATTTATTCGCGCCTGCTAAATGACCGGATTGTGTTTCTGGGCGAGGACGTGAATTCGCACACGGCGAATTTGGTGGTGGCACAACTATTGTATCTTGCGCACGAGGACCCGAAAAAGTCGATCAAGTTGTATATTAATTCTCCTGGTGGGTCGGTGTATGACGGGCTGGCGATTATTGATACTATGAATTACATTGAGCCGGATGTGGAGACGATTGGGATTGGGCTGCAGGCGTCGATGGGAGCGATGCTGCTGTCGTCTGGTGCTAAGGGCAAGAGATATTGTCTGCCGAATGCGCGAGTGATGATTCATCAGCCGTCGTCGGGGACCGAGGGAAAAATTACCGATCAGGAGATTATGTTACGTGAAGGCGTGTTTTTGAAAAAGCGACTGGCGGAGATCTTTGCGAAAAATACAGGTAAGGATTTGGCGCAGGTGGAGAAAGATATGGATAGGGACAATTGGATGAGCGCTAAGGAAGCGTTAGATTACGGGATTATTGACGAGATTATTAAATAGCGAGACGGTGATGGCGGAGACGAAATATATTTTTTGGACGGATGGTAGTGCGAATCCGAACCCTGGACCTGGGGGGTTTGCGGTGATCGAAGTGCGAGGAGAGGTAGCAAAACCAGTGATTTTAGGTTCCGAGAAAAAATCCTCGAATATTCGGATGGAAGGGTGGGCGATTTTGATGGCGATGCGCAGAACCGGCGCAGAGAGGTGTGAAATCCATACCGATTCGCAATTTTGGGTGAATGTGATTACTAAATGGATGAACGGGTGGGCAAAAATGGGTTGGCGCAAAGCGAAAGGTGAAATTAAAAATTTGGACATCGTGCAGAAAATATATGAAGTTTATGATGCGGAAAGAATGGAACTGGTATGGGTGCGGGGGCATGTGGGGACGAAATATAACGAAATGGCAGATGAATGGGCTAATCGTGCGCGAGCGGGCGAGAAATTGTGATATAATTAAGGCATGAAATTATCAGAAGAATTGATTTATCGGGGGTTTCGGGCCGAGACGACCATTGAGGACGCAGCAGAATTAGATACACGGGCGTCGAAAAAGTTTTATTGGGGCGCGGACCCGTCGGCGGACTCGCTGACAATTGGGAATTTGGCGGCGCTGATGATGTGCGCGTGTTTTGTGCGCCATGGGTATGAGCCGTATTTGCTGGTTGGTGGGGCGACGGGACAAATTGGTGACCCAAAAGAAAATAGCGAGCGAGATTTGAAGAGTCTGGACGAGATCGAACACAATAAAAAATGTATTCGGGAACAAATTGAACGAGTAGTGGCGACCAAGAACGTGAAGATGGTAGATAATTTGGATTGGTTTTCCAAGATTAATTATTTGGATTTTTTGCGAGAAGTTGGTAAGGCGTTTTCGATGACGCAACTACTAGATCGGCAATTTGTGCAAAATCGGATTGGCGACGGGGGATCGGGAATTAGCTATGCGGAGTTTTCGTATACTTTGATTCAAGGCTATGATTTTTTGCATTTGTTTAGAGAATATGGGGTGGCGCTACAATTGTGTGGGGCGGACCAATACGGGAATTGTACCTCGGGCATCCATTTAATTCGGCGACTCGAGGGGGCGGAGGCGGATGTGTGGTCGACGCCGTTAATTATCGATCCGGTGACGGGGCGAAAGTTTGGCAAGAGCGAGGGGAATGCGATTTGGCTGGCCAGCACGGATAATGGTTCGGGAAATTACACATCGATTTTTGATTTTTATCAATTTTGGCTAAATCAGCCGGACAAGGCGGTGGAATATTTGATTAAAATTTATACTTTGCTTGAAAAAGAGGAAATTGAGGCGATTTTGGCCGAGCATCAAGCGCATCCGGAGCAGAGGATTGCGCAAAAAGCGTTGGCGCGAGGAGTGACGGAAGTAGTACACGGAATCGAAAATGCGCAGGCGGTAGAAAATTTGACGGAAGTATTGTTTGGGCGAGAGACAAATTTTGGCGAATTTTCGAGCGACGAGATTGCTGAATTTGCGCAGTTTTTGCCGACGATGAAAAAAGGTACTAGTTTAGTTGAAGCGCTAGTTTCGACTGGGCTGGCGGAATCGAAAAAGAAAGCGCGAGAATTTATTGCGCAAGGAGCGGTGTCGGTTAATGGTGTGAAAGTGCAAGACGACATCGAGCTAGCGCAAACGGCGTTAGTGAAAAAAGGTAAAAATAAGTTTTTGGTAGTTTGCTAGGTTGGCGCTTGGGGTTAGATGAGCTTAAAAAAACTGCCCGAGGAGGCAGTTTTTTAAAGTTTAGCGAACTTCTACGCGAACGCGGGGCAGGCTTTTGCCAGAGAAGTGAGTTTTCTTGACTTTGACAAAAGTAACAACGCCGTCTTTGGCAGCGTGAATGGTGAAGTTGCGCGACATATAGGTGCCTGGGCCAGAAAGTTTGGTCGCACCAGTTTGGCGGACAAGAACTTCGCCGTTTTTGACTTTTTGACCGCCGAAGCGTTTGACGCCAAGGCGTTGGCCAGCATTGTTATGGATGTTTTTGGCGGTACCGCCAGCTTTAACATGTGACATTTACTTTTTCCTTAAAATTATTATATCTCTTGCGACAATTTGACCTTCTCGATGATAAAGAAGACCCTCGCGCGTTTTATTATTAACATTATACCCCATATTTTCGATATCGTCAAGAATTTTTAGACGGGAATAAGTTTCATCAGGGCGAAGCCAGGCGGGGGCGGCAAGGACGACGGGGGTACCCGCGGTGATTTGGCCGGACAAGTTTTTCAAAAAACCTAAAATAATGGCTTGGCAGTCTTGCTGGACGGTTTTTAAGGTGATATCAGTAGGAATATTGGAGAACGGTCGCCCAAGATAGCCCTCGCAGGCGACGGCGTCGATGTGGGGCCACTTGTAATTCGTGGCGTCGCCAACAGAGATCTGAAAAGCTGCCCCTTGGCTTGCCGGCTTCTGGACCCCCTCGGAACTAACAGTTTTCAAGTTATTAGATAGCCAAGTAAGATTTTTCTCTGAATATTTGACCATACGCTCGTCGATATCGGTGCCACAAACTTGAAAACCCATAAGGAGAGCTTCTTGTAAGAGAACGCCAGTACCACAAAAAGGGTCGAGCAGGGTGGCGGGTTTTGAGACTGGGCCGCAGAGGTTAATGAGGATTTGGGCGAGTTTGGGCGGAAGCATGCCGACGCGGGCGTCGCGCGCAGGGCGAGCTTGGTCGCGACGAGCGTAGGCGTCGATATCTTGGACGCCAATGACGCGAAAATAGCCGTGATTGGTCTTGATAAGTTCGACTTTACGGGCGTTTTTGCCGGAAAGACCGTTATAGAGAGAAGTGGCGGTAGAAAGGACGGTGGTTTTGTTCTCGACAATACGCACCGAACGACCGTGGCGAACGAGGATTTTTTTAAGTTTTAGGGCTTCGGCGGTAACGGTTTTCGTAGAAGCAGTGCGAGAATAGTCGGACAAGCCAAAAGTGATTTTGCCGTCTTGTAAATTTTGGAGAAAATCGAGAGGTTTTTGCTCGAGTTCGACGGCAAGTTTGAGGCTACCGCCCAAAAAATCGATATTAGGCACGAAATTTGCGGTAAAAGTGGCGAGTTCGGCAGAAATTTGCTGGACATCAGAAAATAAACTTTCTAGTTCGGCTAGAGAAAGTTCGGATTGACGCCCAAGAACTGCCAAATATTTCATTTTTTAATTATATCATAATATGGTATAATTTTTTTATGGCAAAAACGAAGAAGCTTAAACTTTCTTTTCGTACGGTTTTGATTTTGCTAACTTTTGTTTTGGTAGGCTATGTGGTATATCAAAACTGGGCAGATATAGTCGAGACGATGGACCGCTTGAAAGACACGAATGTGTTTGTGCTGCTACTACTTATTCCGGAACAGTTGTTTATGTATTTTGCGTGCGGGCAGATTTTCTTTTCGTATCTCAATAATCAGCACAATATCAAAAAAATCGACAATAAAGAAGTGCTAAAAATTTCGACAGAGCTGAATTTTGTGAATCATGCGGTGCCGGCAGGCGGGATTGGCGGGTTGGCGTTTTTGACTTATCGGCTGAGGCCGATGAATGTAACAGCGGGGCAGGCGTCGTTTTTGTATATGTTTCGCTACGCAGTAACGACGGTGGTGAATTATTTACAGGCGCTGGTGGCGATTTTGATTTTGTTAATAGCTGGGTGGATGCCGGAATCGGCAATATGGATTGTGCCGGTAACATTTTTGATGAATACGGTGGTGGCGGGGGTGCTATGTTTTATCGTGTATGTGGCGAGTAGTAAACGGCGAATTGACTTTTTTGCGAAAATTGTAGAAAAAACAACGAGTTTTTTGGCGCGAACGCTGACTTTTGGGCGAAAAAGGTATTTTGTAAAAGGTGCAAAAATTGAAAATTATTTTGCGGACATTCATGAAAGTTTGAAAATTGTAAAAAAAGATAAACAAAATTTGAAACGGCCGTTTTGGTGGGGGATAGTGTATAGTCTTTGCGAGGTGGGGACGTATTATATTGTGGCGTTGTCGCTCGGGCGGCCGGAACTTTTGCTATATATTATGGTGGGCGAGGCGATTGGGTCGGTGTTTGATGGGATTGTGCCGTATGGGTTATATGAACTGGGGATGGCTGGGGTGATGATTGCGCTGGGGGTGGATTTTCCGACAGCGACGATTATTACGGTGATGACGCGAGTGATTACGCTGGTGTTTACGGTGGCGTCGGGCGTGGTGCCATATTATAAAGCGATGAAAGGCAAACAAAATGGATGACGATTTTTATTATGAAGATGAGCTGCTTGGCGATGGCGTGTTTTATAGGGAAGAAAAATACGAACAGGAAACAATGGAAGATATCGCGTTGACGCCAACGCAATTTTTGGAGGACGTGAATGAGTGCTTGAAATTTGATTGCGGAGAAAGATTGATCAAAGGGGAAGTGGCGAGTTTTAAAATTAATCAAGGCAAGTGGGTGTTTTTTGATTTGAAAGACGAAGAGACAAGCGTGAATTGTTTTATGCCAGTGTGGGATTTGCGGGTGGAGCTAGAAGACGGTATGACGGTAATAGTAAAAGGGACGCCGGGGGTGACGAAGTGGGGGAAGTTCTCGGCAACAGTGAAACAAATTGTGCCAGTAGGTGAAGGGTCGCTCAAAAAAGCATATGAACTTTTGAAAAAAAAGTTGGCGAAAGAAGGGCTGTTTTCGCCAGAGAAAAAACGAGGTATTCCGGCAGATTTGAGTAAAATTGGGGTGATTTCGTCGAAACAGGCGGCGGGGTTTGCGGATTTTATTAAGATTTTGAATGAAAGGTGGGGCGGGCTAAAGGTGCAAGTGGCGCATACGCAGGTGCAAGGGTTGGACGCGCCGGATCAGATTATAAGGGCGTTGAATTATTTCAATGAACGAGGGGAAGTGGAGATGATTGCGATTTTGCGCGGGGGTGGGAGCGCGGACGATTTAGCGTGTTTTAATGATGAAAAGCTGGTGCGGGCGGTGGCAATGTCGAAAATTCCGGTAATTTGTGGCATTGGGCATGAGGTGGATGAGAGTTTGTGTGATTTGGCGTGTGATGTCAGGGCTTCGACGCCCTCTAATGCGGCGGAAAAATTGACTCCGACGGATAGAGCGGGGGAGAGGGCAAAAATACAGCGAACGATGCAAAATGTGGCGCGGGAACTTATCAGTGAAATTGTGGTCGAGGCGGAACGAAATAGTGCGCTGGTGCAAAAACTGGGGCGAGAAATGGTAGCAAAAATTAACGCGATCTGTGAAGATAAAATGGCGCGGATCACGACGATAGTGAAAGATAAATTAAGCAGAGTAAGCGGTGAAATTGAAGGAAAGATGAAACTACTAGAGGCGTTGAATCCTGAAAAAGTGCTAAAACGCGGATATGCGATTTTGAGTGGAAAAATCTCGCCTGGGAATGTTGTAAAAATTACAACATTCGAGTCGGAAATTGAGGCAGAAGTTAAAAAAGTTAAAGAAAGGAACTAAAAAATGGCAGAAAACAAGAATTTGAATGAAAAAATTAATGAATTGGACAAAAAAGTAGAGTGGTTTTATTCAGACGAGTTTAATTTGGGGGAAGCGGTGGGGCGATACGAAGAAGCGACGAAGCTGGCTAAAGAAATTAACACGAATTTGAAAGAATTGAAAAATGAAATTGAGTTTTTGGTGAAAGATTTTAGCAAATAAATGTATAAATTAAAAAGTATGATATAATAAGCTTATGGATAATGGTCAAATGAATGGCGTGAATGGCATGAATGGCATGAATGGCATGAATGGCATGAACGGTGGCGTGGGCGGAATGCAACCTGTGATGCAACCGGTGCAACCGGCGACGCAGTATGGTCCGAATGGTATGCCGATGGTACAACAAGTACAAATGTCGATGACGCCGAAAAAAGATATTGCGGGACTTTTAAAGACGATCGCAATTGTGATTTTGTCGCTAGTGGCAGTAACATTTATTGGGCTATTTATTTGGATGACGATTCAATATACAGACGTGTCGAGTGATGTGAATGGACAGATTGAAATCGCGGTGGCGGAAGCCAAGGACGAGCAGGCGGCGAAAGACGAAGCGGAACGGCTAGAGTCGGAAAAATATCCGTACAAGACTTTTGCAGGGCCGGCAGATTATGGTCAATTGTCGTTTGAATATCCGAAAACTTGGAGCGTGTATATTGCGGCGGCGGCGACTAGCTCGACAGGCGATTTTAATGCTTATCTAAATCCGGTGCAGGTAGATGCGGTAGGCAAAGAAACTATCAATGCTTTGCGAGTGACGATTCGGGACGAGAGTATTGACGAAGTGACGCGAGAATACCAGAAAGTAATGGAGAAGAAAAATTCGAATTTGGCAATGGAATCAGTAACGATTGGTAAAAACGCAAATATTACGGCTAACCGTTATACGGGAACAATTCCGAATACAAGTTTATCAGGGTATATCGTGACTTTTAAAATTCGCGACAAAACCGCGGTACTACAAACCGACTCGGTGCTATTTAAAGACGATTTTGATAAGTTGCTCGGAACTGTGACATTTAACGAATAATCTGTTATAATGGGGGTATGGATAAGGAGGTTGATGGAATTTTGGTGGCGGCGCATGAGCTAAAGGCGCCGCTGGCGGTACTGAGACAATTGGCGTTGGCGTTGCCTGGAATGGATACAGGGGGCGAGCGAATGCGCGACGAAATGGTGAGTGTGTCGGAGCGGGCAATTCGGCAGGTGAATGACCTAACCAAAATGCGCAAATTGGAAGAAGGGTTATTCACAATGGAGCCGGTGGCGGTGCGAGCGGTGTGCGACGAGGTAACGAAAGAGCTAGCGTATTTGTTTTCGTATAATCGGCGAGACTTGTTTATTAAGTATGCCAATCGGGAAAGACTGGTGACGGCTAACCGAGAGATGCTATATAGCGTAGTGTATAATTTTTTGCTGAATGCGATGCATTATTCGGGTGAGGGGACGCGGGCGGAGCTAGTGGTGCGCGATGCCAAGGAAAATGTAAGGGTGGAAATTCGGGATTTTGGACCGGCCTTGCCGATGGATGTGTGGCGTGAAATGCGCCGTGGATGGATTGAGAAACCGACATCGATTGCGATGCGCCCTGGGTCTTCGGGGCTGGGGCTGTTTATTGCTTCAAGATTTTCGCGGATGATGAACGCCAAGGTCGGGGCGGTGCGACATCGCGACGGGACGAGTTTTTATGTGGAACTGCCGATTTCGCGGCAGATGAGTTTGTTTGAATTATGATTTTGGTGATTGATGATGACGAAATTATGGCGGAGTGCGTTGCTCGGGGGTGTCGTGGACGCAAAAAAAGACACGGAGACGAGGGACAAGGTGAGCGAGAAGTGCGAATTTTTGCTAATGCAATTGAAGCGATGAATTTTATCGCGGAAAATGGCGCGCCAGAAATGATATTTTTGGATATTTTGCTGGATGGACCGGATGGATTTACGTTTTTGAACGAACTTATGTCGTATGCGGACACGGCTACGGTGCCAGTGGTGATAGTTTCGTCGCTTAATTTTTCGGGACGAGATTTGTCAGCATATAATGTGGTGGGGTTTCTCGACAAGGACACGATGTATCCGGCGGAAATTGCAGAATTGGTAGAAAAATATGCACGGTAAGAGAGTTGATAAAAATCGTCGGAGAGAAATAGGAGCGAAAAATGATGAAAAATGAAGAGTTGAAAACTGAGGGGATAATTTTAAGGCGGACGAATTATGGCGAGGCGGACCGAATTTTGAATATCATTACGCCGGCAGGAAAAGTGGCGGCGATTGCGAAAAGTGTTAGAAAACCGAAGTCGAAACTAGCTGGGGGAGTGGAAATGTTTTGTTTGTCGGAACTTGTGGTGCATCGTGGAAAAGGGGAGCTGGGAATTATCACGAGTGCCAGAATGAAAGAGCAATACGGCGAGATTGTAAAAGATTTTGAGCGGATGGAAAAGGCGGCGGAGATGCTAAAAAAGATAGATAAAGCTGCGGAAGGCGTGGGGCAGGGTGAGTTTTTTGAGATTTTGAAGCAAAGTTTGGAGGCGTTGAATAAAGGCGTGGATTTAAGACTCGCGGAGAGTTGGTTTGTAGTGAATTTTAGGCGAGTGAGTGGGGAAGAAATGAATTTATATCGAGATAATACGGGCGAGAAGTTGGCAGAGGGAAAACGATATGATTGGAATGGGGCAGAAGAGGTATTTATGCCGAACGAGTCGGGCGAAGTCGGAGCAGAAGAAATTAAAATGTTAAGATTGATGGCGACCATGGACCTTGCGGTGGTAAGGAGGGTAAAGACAAATCCGGAGTTAACCCAGAGGATTTATGGTATAATTAAAAAATGGGAAAGTTAGAAGATATTGTAAGTTTGTGCAAAAGGCGGGGATTCATTTTTCAAGGGTCGGAAGTGTATGGGGGTATGGCGGGGACTTGGGACTATGGTCCGCTAGGCGTGGCGCTGAAAAAGAAAATTATGGATGCGTGGTGGCAGTTTTTTGTAGAGGAGCGGGAAGATATGTTTGGAGTGGATGCGGCGATTTTAATGAATCCGCGAACTTGGGTGGCTTCGGGACATACGGCGACTTTCGCGGATCCGTTGGTGGAGTGCAAAGGATGTAAATCGCGATTTCGGGCGGATAAAATTGCGGAGGGGATTAGCGAAAGCGTAACAACGGAAGAATTTTTGGCGACGCATACGAAATGTCCGGTGTGTGGTAAGGAAAATTGGGGACCGATTCGGAAGTTCAATATGATGTTTGCGACGCATGTGGGGGCGGTGTTGCCGGAAGATGTAGCGGATAATCCGGAATTGGCAGAAAAAGGCATTGCGTATTTAAGACCAGAGACGGCACAAGGGATTTTTACGAATTATAAAAACGTGGTAGATACGATTTATCCGGATTTGCCGTTTGGGATTTGCCAGCAGGGCAAGGCGTTTCGGAATGAGATTTCGCCGCGGGACTTTATTTTGCGTGACAGGGAATGTTCGCAAATGGAAATTGAATATTTTGTGGCGCCAGAGACTTGGGAAGAAAATTTTGAGAAGATGCGTGCGTTGCAACATGAATTTTTGGAACAAAAAATGGAATTGCCGGCAGGAAATATTCACGAACTAGAAGTGCCGGCGGAGGACAGAGCGCATTATAGCAAACGGACGATTGATTTTATGTTCGATTATCCGAATGGCGAAGAGGAGTTGATGGGGCTGGCGTATCGGACGGATTTTGATCTTTCGAATATTCAGCGCGAGAGCGGTAAGAATATGGAATATCGAGACAAAAAAACGGGCGAAGCGTTTGTGCCACATGTGATTGAGCCGTCGATTGGGGTGGAAAGGTTGTTCTTGGCGATTTTGGCGACAGCCTATACCGAAGAGACGGTGGAGGGGGCAGTGCGAACGGTATTGAAATTGCCAAAAGATTTGGCGCCGTATCGATTTTGTGTGTCGCCGCTACTTAAAAATAAGCCGGAACTTGTTGAGAAGGCGCGAGAAGTCTATCAGAAATTGCGTAAAAAATACGGTAATGTAACGTGGGACGATTCGGGAAATATTGGAAAACGTTATCGCAAGCAAGATGAAATTGGAACTTATGAATGCGTGGTGGTGGATTTTGAGACACTCGAGGACGGGGCGGTGACGGTGCGAAATCGGGATACCATGCAACAAGAACGCGTGGCGATCGAAAATTTGTAGGGTTGTTTTTGTAAAATTATCATGGTATGATTAGGGTAACAATAATAGGAGGAGCCAAATGGCTAACGAGTCAAAAAAAGAGAATAAAAATTTAATCATTGGCGGAATTTGTGCGGTGGTGGCGATTGTAGTGATAGTAATCATCGCGGTGGTCGTGGCGACATCTGGCAATGGGAAGCTTAGTGATAGCTATTTTGTGTCGGATGGCGAGAAATATGTTTTGACGCTAAACACCGAGGACATGGAGCTTGGCGAGACGGATAGCGAATATGTTCCGACGAAGGCGCATGTCGTGTATTATTATTCTGGCGATACGATTACGGGCGCAAAAGCGTATTATGAATTCAAAGACGCGGAAACTGCAAAAGCGGCGCTAGCGGCGATGAAAGAAGAGTCGGGCGATGAACTCGGCGATGCGGCGGTTGAGGAAAAGTATATTGTCGTAACGGTGAGTGCTTCGGAATATGAGGGAATGACGGCGTCGGATGTGAAGTCGCAAATCGATTTTATGGAAGCACTGAAGAATATGGATTATAGCGAGGACGAAGTCGAAGAAACTGAGACGACTGAGGAAACGACAGAATAAAATTAGTTGTTCAAAAAAGCCTCCCGTAAGGGAGGTTTTTTGAGGAAAAAGTAGTTATTTGAAGCGCGCGATAGCGTCAGCAATAACTTGCTTGGCGACTTCGACACCTTCGAAAGATTTAACTTCGGTGGTTCCTGGTTTTTTCAAATCTTTGTAGTGGTTAAAATGGAATTCGATTTGTTTTAAGGTTTGTTTCGGCAAATCTTCGAGTGAGTTATAGGCGTCGCCATTGTTGCGATCGTCTGCAGGCACGCAGATGATTTTATCGTCGACTTCGCCGCCGTCTACGAATTTCATTACACCGAGGATTTTGGCCTTCATCCAAATACCAGTGGTAAGAGGTTGGTCGGTAATCATCAGGACGTCGAGTTCGTCGCCGTCTTCGTCTAGGGTTTGTGGAATAAAGCCGTAGTTGCAAGGCTTAGCAAAAGCCATCGGCTCGACGCGATCTAGCATAAAGCAAGCATGTTCGCGGTCCCATTCGATTTTGTGATTAGAACCGGTAGGGATTTCGATGACGACATTAAGTTCGCCGTTTTCGTAATCGCCTGGGGTTAAAACTTTATTGAAATCTGCCATAAAAAGCTCCTTATATTACTCTTTTATTATAGCATATTTAGAGAAAAGTTGAAGGTTCGGACGGGTCGGTCCAAAAGTCGGTGGGGTCGGCTTTAGGGATGTCGGTTTCGAGTAGGCCTTCGGTCAAGAAGTTGAAAGTGCGGGATTTGCCAGTGGCGAAATCTTTGACTTGTAATTTGCCGGTTTGGACTTCTTTTTCGCCGATAACGATACCGTTGGCGGCGATTTTGGCGGCATAGGCTAGTTTTTCGCCAAGTTTTTTGTCGAGTAGAACGACGTCGGCGCTGTGGTTTTTGGCACGGAGCTCACTGGCGAGTTTGAAGGCAAATTCAGTTTCTTGTTCGGAGAAAGGAATAAGAGCGTATTCGGTGAGGTTTTTGGTCTCGGCAGGAAGTAGGTTATTTTCGGAAAGGGTAAAGAACAAGCGGGACAAACCAATAGAACCACCGACGCCCGGGAAAGTTTTGTTGGAGAAATGTTTAGTGAGGTTTTCGTAGCGACCGCCACCACAGACTGAGCCGAGATTTTTGTGTTCGGGGAGGATAAACTCAAACACGGTGCCAGTGTAGTAGTCGAGGCCACGGATGATTTTGAGGTCGGCGGTGATTTGTTGTGCGAAACCCATCGCTTCGAGTAGTCCTAAAGTTTGGTCGAGTTCAGAAACGCCAAGCTCAAAAGTGGCGTTTTTAATATCAAGGTTGGCGAGAGCAGGGATAATTTCGGCGCGCGGACCGTTTAGGCTAATGAAATTCAAGATAACTTCGACTTGAATTTTGGCGAGTTTTAGGTCTTCGAGGGCGACTTTGGTTTGTTCGGGGGTAACTTTTTCGGCGTGATCGATGATATTGCTAATAGCGGAGATTTTGTCTTCGAGATTTAAGGCCTCGAGAAGACCGGCAAGAATTTTGCGGTTAGAAATGCGAGCCAGAATTGGCGTACCAAGGTCAAAAATGCGGAAAGTGTCAAGCAAAGTAGCAATAACATCGGCGTCATAGGCGAGTGGGAGTTTGTCGCGACCGATAACGTCGATGTCGCATTGGTAAAATTCGCGAAAACGACCCTTTTGTGCGCGTTCGCCACGGAAATTAACGCCGATTTGTTGAACTTTGAAAGGAAAACTTAAGTCGTTTTCGTGTTCGATAACATAGCGAGCAAGGGGGACAGTGTGGTCGAAACGGAGGGCTTGGGTGGCTTTAATTGCGGTTTTGTCGCCAGTTTTTCGGACTTCGTAGATTTGTTTTTCGGTATCGCCGCCGGCTTTGGCAAAGAGAATTTCGGTGCGTTCGATAAAAGGAGTTTCGATGTTTTTGAAGCCGTGAACAGAGTAAACTTTGGCAATTTTGGCTTTAAAATCATCAAAAGTGGCCTGAATTTCTGGCAAAAATTCGTCAGCGCCAGAAATTGGTGAAGTATTTATCTTTTTCATACTTTTAATTATAGCACACATGTGATATAATAACATTATGGTTCTGTAGCTCAGTTGGTAGAGCAGAGGCCTGAAGAGCCTTGTGTCGCTGGTTCAAGTCCAGCCGGAACCACCAACCGTCGTTGGGTCGGTAGCTCAGCTGGTTAGAGCACGGGCCTTTTAAGCCCGGTGTCGAGGGTTCGAGCCCCTCCCGACTCACCATTATCCAAGGGCGGTTAGCTCAGTTGGCTAGAGCGCGTCTTTGACGTAGACGAGGTCAGAGGTTCGACTCCTCTATCGCCCACCATAATTTGAGAACAAGAAAAATCCCCCGCAATGCGGAGGATTTTTTGAATATTGCCGAGGATTATTTCTTTTTAGTGTTCTCGGAAATATTTTCGGTGTTGCGCCAAATCATAATGAACATCATGGCTGTTTCGTAGATAAGACGAACTACGATGGGGCCAAGAATAAGCGTAACGAAGAAGCTAAGTACGCCGGAGCCGCCTTGGCCAAGGAAGGCAAACGAGAACAAAATGACGAAAATAGTGGCAATGTAGTAGAAACACTTCAAGATTGGTTCGAGCCACATGGTTTTGAAGGCTAGAAAATCTTTGAGCCACTTTAGAAATTTGTTTTTGGGTTCGGTTTTGCCTTTAACGAACAAGAAGTAGGTCAAAATTCCGCCGACTAGCGCCAAAATGCTAGCGATAATGACCCAAACCTCTGCGCCGCTAGAAATAGTGACGGTGGTTGAGTTGGTATTATAGAGGCTAGAATCTAGCCCGTAGTTATAGGAATTATACATAATTCTCCTTTGGTTATATTAATTCTATTTTAGCATAAAAATACTAAAATCAAGAAAATTCGGTATAATAGAAATATGAATAGAGTACCACTGGCGGAGCGGATGCGGCCGCGGAATTTGTCGGAAGTGTTGGGACAGGAAGAAATTATTGGCGAGGGGAAAATTTTGACGGAAATTGTGAAAAAAGGCGAGCCAGTGAATTTGATTTTTTGGGGACCACCTGGGACGGGCAAAACGACTTTGGCGCGGATTTTGGCGCACGAGTTTCAGGCGGATTTTATTGAGATTTCGGCGGTGACGGCAGGCAAAAAAGATGTGGAAGAAGTGGTTGAACGAGCGAAGGTGAATTGGAACTTAAAAACACGAACAGTGCTGTTTGTGGATGAAATTCATCGGTTCAATAAGGCGCAACAAGATGCCTTTTTGCCACATGTGGAAAGTGGGTTAATTACGCTGATTGGGGCGACAACGGAAAATCCGTCATTTGAAGTAATTTCACCGCTATTGTCGCGGTCGCGCGTGGTGGTAGTGTCGCCACTATCTAAAACGGCGATTTTGGAGGTATTAAAACGGGCAATTAAGGCGGAGGGGGCCTTGAGGCGAGTCTCAAAGGAAGCGCTGGATTATCTGGCGGAACTCTCAGGCGGAGATGCGAGGAGTGCTTTGGGGGATTTGGAACTTGCGTTGTCGCTTGCGGAAAAAGTTGATCGCAAAGTGGTTGAGGAGGCGGCGGGGCGGAAATTGCCGGGGTACGATAAGAAAGGCGACCGACATTATGATACGATTTCGGCATTTATTAAGTCGATGCGGGGGGCGGATGTGGACGCGGCGTTATATTATTTGGCGCGCATGGTGGAGGCAGGGGAAGATCCGAAATTCATTGCTAGGCGGATGGTGATTTTTGCGAGCGAAGACATTGGGCTGGCGGGAAATGGGGCGCTTAGTCTTGCGACGGCTTGTTTTCAGGCGGTGGAACGGGTAGGAATGCCGGAATCGGGGCTGATTTTGGCACATGCGACAGTGGCGCTTGCGCTGTCAAAAAAATCGCGCAGGACAACGGATGCGTGGTACAAGGCACTGGAGTTGGCACGTAAGGCACCGAATGAGCCAGTGCCGACGTGGCTTAGGAACGCACCGACGAAGTTGATGCAGGATTTAGGCTACGGCAAAGGGCAAAAATGGGAGGCGGGATTTCATTTGGATAAAAATTACTTACCAGATAGTATTAAAAATCAAAAAATTTGGTAAAAATGGTTGTTCCCCAGCAGGTGTGAAATAAACTTCTGTAGCATTTTTGATAGCTGGACTTGAAAAACGTTATCAAAATACTATATAAGGTTATTTACTTTCTAAGCCGGCATTGAAATACATCAGGACATAATCATAGCCCCAAGAGAGGTCAAAACCAGAGGAAGTGTAGGAATTAAACTTGAAATAAGGCATACCGCTGGCAAGTTTGACGGTTTTTTCGGCATTTTGCTTGATTTCGGGAAGAGTTTCTTCGTTTTTGACGCAATTTTCAAAACTTTCGCCGAGACCGACGGATTTGCCGAGGTCAATCCAATAAGTTTTATCGATTTTGGACATTTTGGAGACGCCAGATTTGCCACTATCCTTGAAAAAATCGTTCCAGACGCTAACAACAGCTTTGTTATAATAATCCCAGAATTTGCCTTCGTTTTTGGCGCAATAAGTGCCAAGGGCGGAATAGCGAGAATTTATGGGGGTAGATTCGCCGTATTCATAAAGAAAATCCGAAAGGCGAACTTCGAATAAAATGTCGTTTTCGGCGAGATAGTTTTGGAAATCTTCTTCGTGTTCGACGATAGCATTTTCAAAAGCGATACAATAAGGGCAGACAAGGTCAGAATAGACGATAAAATAATTTTCGGCGTCAAGACTGCCAAGGGTCATCTGCTCGTCCCAGACTTTTTCGGCGTTGCTGGGTTTGGCGGTCGTGCTAGTGATAATGGCAGCAATGAGCAAGACGGCAAGGACGGCAATGCCGAGGAATTTAAAGATAGAGCCCAAGCGACCGCTTAATTTTTGCTCGGGACCGTTTTTGATAACGACTTTTTTGGCACTGTCAGTTTTGGCGGATTGTTCCACGATTTACTCCTTTAATAACCTCTTTTGGAGGTAGTGTTCATTTATTATTATAACATAAACTTCCTCGCCGAGGCGTTTAAGCGACAGAATGGCGATGATAATGGCGAGAACAGTAAGAAAAGTGGAGACGGTGCCGGCAATGGCAAGGCCACCGGTAGAAAAAATGGCACCGATGAGGGGCGTAATCAAGGTTACGCCACAGGTGGGGCAGCCAGCGCCAAGGGCGATGAGTCCAGTGATGACGCCAGCACTACCGAGGTTGTCGGCAATTTTGGACGCGCCCTGATTAGAAACGTCAGGGGTGGATGTTGGGGCTTTGGCACTGTTAACGGCGGGTTTAGTAGTGGTTTTAGGGTGGGATTTTTTATGAGCTAGAAGGACGATGATGCCGATAAGGGTGCCTTGTAAAATAGAGATTAGGAAGATTGGGAGCCAATCCAAAAAAGCATGACCAAAGCCGAAAATAGCAAGGAAGCTGTCGCCGAGGATTTTGAGGCTGTTTTCAAGACCAGTGGTAGCCATGAGTTCGAATTTAGCGGTGCCACCAGCGAGTAAATTCATGAGCAATCCAAAAAAGAGAAAACTAGGAATAAAACCGTACCAAAAATGCCGTTTACGGGTGGCAAGTAGGATACCTTTGCCCGCCAAAACGAACTCATCTAGCCATTTCCTCCAATTCATATGAATATTGTAGCATATTTTGAGACGGAAAAGGATTTTAATGTAAAACGGTGCAAAAATGACGAGAATGGACGAAAGACAGGGGTAAAAGGCTTAAAGATAGTTCAACAAAACGGCTGTGTTGTCAAGTATAATTATGACATGAAAAATGATAAAAAACAAGGTTGACATGCGAACCGCCTATGCTAAAATAGAATTAAGTTCGGGCTGGAGTTGAGAACAGCCGGAACGATTGGTAGGGTAAGAATAGAGCGGAAAGGTGAAACCGCTTTATTTTTTGGCTTAAGTGTGATATAATATAGGTATGAAGCTGACGAAAAAGTTCGATCGAGCTATTATTCTGGTGATTTTTGCTATCTTTTTGACGTTTACAGGATGTTTTTTTAAGGTAAAGGCGAATAACACCTTTGCGGAAGAGGCGGCAGCGGCAGAAAATGGGGCGTTTGACACCTTGGGGGCGAGATATATTACTTTTTATGATGATGGCGAAAAATTGACCGTCAAAACAGGGGCAACGACGGTGCGAGAAGCACTAGAAAGAGCGAATATTTTGATTTCGGAGGGGGATATTGTGGAGCCCGGACTAGAGGCGGAAATTAATGCTGATAATTTTTATGTGAATATTTATCGAGCGCGACCAGTGGTGGTGCGTGATGGCGTGATCGAGAAATATCTGATGACGGCGAGCTATGATGCGCGGACAATTATGAATGAGGCGGGGCTGACGGTGTACGATGGCGATGAGATAAAAATGGTGCCAAATGACAATTTTCTAGAGAACGGGGTGGCGAATATCTATGAGATCACTAGAAACGGGGGGCGGACGCTGACGGTGGAGGAGGAAATTCCGTTTGCGGAAGAACAGGTGAAAGATTATAATTTGGCGCCGGGGACTTCGGAAGTGCGACAACTGGGTGAAGTGGGGACGAAAAAGAGTTATTATAATGTACTGTATGTCGATAATGTGGAAGTTTCGCGGGAGCTAATTGGCGAAGAAGTGGTGCGCGAGCCGGTGGCGCGGATTGTGGCGGTGGGGGCGAGTGCGATTGAACAACACCCCTTAACAGCGTCGATGGGGGTGAATACTTATACAACGACGGTGAATGGGGTAACAGTGGTGCGGCGCGAGACTTATTACGACCTTGATATGAGTGTGGTAATTCGGTATTGTGGCACTAGCTATTCGGTGCGGGCGGACGGAGTGAAGGTGGATCAAGATGGATACGTACTGGTGGCGGCGAACTTGGGGCGATATCCGCGCTGTTCGGTGGTGGAGACATCTCTGGGATTAGGGAAGGTTTACGATACGGGTGGTTTTGCGGTGAATAATCCGGAGCAGTTTGATATCGCGACAGATTGGACGAACCGGAATGGTAAATAAGGCACTGGGGCAACACTGGTTGTATAACCGGGCGATTTTGGAAGAAATTGCGGAGCTGGCGAAGACGGGAGTGGTTGCCGATGCGGTTTGTCAGGGCGATTTAGGCACGGTTGCTAGCGCGTCGAAAGTTGCCGAAAAAACAGGGGCAAATGGCGCGCGGGTGTGCGTAGAAATTGGGCCGGGGCTAGGGACTTTGACGGCATCTTTGCTCAAGCGATTTGAACGGGTGGTGGCGGTGGAGTTTGACCAGAAACTGGCGGAGAATTTGCCGAAATCGTTTCCGGGGACGAATTTGGAGGTGGTGAATGCGGATTTTCTAGAGGTGGATT
Source organism: bacterium (assembly GCA_963637115.1). Lineage (GTDB taxonomy): Bacteria > Patescibacteriota > Saccharimonadia > Saccharimonadales > Saccharimonadaceae > Nanosyncoccus. The sequence continues at coordinate 99,523 of CAVHLO010000002.1, forward strand.
TGGAGTTTAACGAAGAATATGTTATAGCAGGAAATATTCCGTATTATATTACAAGTCCAATCTTGAAAAAGGTACTGACGGCGCCGAAATTGCCCCAAAGAGTGGTGCTACTAATGCAAAAAGAGGTGGCGGAGCGAATTTTGAGTGAAAAAGAGACTATGCTGTCGCTATTTGTGAAAAATCGGGCTTTGGTGCAGGCGGGGCCGGTGGTTTTAAGGGAGGAATTTACGCCGCCACCAAAGGTGGATTCGCAGGTTTTAGTGTTAGAACCACACGCGCCAGAGGTGGACGAGGAGGTATTTCGGCTGATTCGGGCGGCTTTTAAGGCGCCACGAAAGAAATTAGTGCATAATTTAAGTGATTTTGGGGCTAAAGACAAGATTATAGGGGTTTTGCAAGGGTTAGGGATTAGTGAAAATGCCCGGCCGGGGGATTTGCATCTTGGTGATTATAAGCGCCTATTTGCTAGCTTGAGCAATTAGAAACATCTTTTTTAGACACTTCTAACTACACGCGAATAAATGTGGTATAATCAAGATATGTTAGATGTGAAGTTTATTCGTGAAAACTTGGAGCTGGTGGAAAAATCGGCCCGAGAAAAGGGGTACAAGATCGATGTTCGTGAGATTTTGCGGCTAGATGATGAGCGAAAGGCGAAACTACAGAAAGTCGAGGAATTGAGGCGAGAGCGGAACGAGATTGCTGGAAAAATGAAAGGCGGAAAGCCGGCGGAAGAGCTAATTAAACAGGGCAAAAAGGTCAAAGAAGAACTGGCGGAGTTAGAGAGCGAACTTGATGAAATCGAGAAGGCATGTGTAAATGGGCTGAAAAAAGTTCCAAATATTATTTTTGAGGATGTGCCGCTAGGGGGCGAGGAATGTTCAGTGGAGGTGAAAAAGTGGGGCGAAAATCACGAAACAGGGGTGGATCACTTGGATTATGCAGTGAGTCGTGATTGGGTGGATTTTGAGCGGGGCGCAAAAGTGGCCGGAGCGAAGTTTTATTACCTAAAAGATGGGCTGGCGCTTCTAGAGAATGCTTTACTGCAATATGGTCTGTCGAAAGTGTTGGCGCATGGATTTACTTTTATGACGGTGCCAGATATGGTGTCATCGAAAGTGCTGGAGGGGTGCGGGTTTAATCCGCGGTCGTCGGAACAGTCAGATGAATACTATATCGAGGGCGAGGATCTAGCGATGATCGCGACGGCAGAGATGCCACTTACGGGTTATCATATGGACGAAATTATCGACGAAGATAAATTGCCTCTGTTTTATGCGGGTTATTCGGCGTGTTTTCGGAAAGAGGCGGGGACTTATGGTAAATACACGCGGGGGCTGTTTCGAGTGCATCAGTTCAATAAGTTAGAAATGTATGCGTTTTGTTTACCGGAGCAAAGCAAGGAGATTCACAAAAAAATTCTGGCTATTGAGGAAGAAATTTGGCAGGGGCTGGGGGTGCCATATCATGTGATTAATATTGCGGCGGGCGACCTTGGGGCGCCGGCGGCGAAAAAATATGATATGGAATACTGGTCTCCGGTAAATCAAAAGTATCAAGAAATCACCTCTTGTTCAAACTGTACGGATTTTCAGGCGCGGGCATGTAATGTGCGGGTGCGCCGGAAAGACGGAACGGTGGAATTCGTGCATACTTTGAACGGGACGGCAATTCCGTTGGCGCGGGCGCTAGTGGTGATGCTCGAGAACTTTGCGACGCCAGATGGAAAATTAAAAGTCCCAGAGGTGCTGAGGCCATATCTGGACGGAAAAGAAGAATTATAAAGGAGGAATATGATTGAAAACATTAGTACTAGCGGCAAAGACTACAAAGTTGATGAAGCGCTGAATAAATATGTCGAGAAACGACTGGGGAAGTTGGATCGATATTTGCCACGGGGGTCGAAAAAAGATGTGATTTTGAAAGTGGTGGTGGCAAAAGAAAACAAGAGCAAAAATGACCGTTATGAATTGACGGCGACGCTAGAAATCCCTGGCGGTAAGGTGATTACGGCTAAAGATGAGTGTTCGAATGTGTTTGCGGGGGTGGATTTGGTAGAGGCAAAATTGGCGGGGCAAATTCGACGGTTCAAACTAGAGGCGCAACCGCATCGGCAGAAACGAAGCCTGAAAAATCTCTTTATTCGACGTAAATAATATGATACAATGGGGGATAGATTGGAGTATTATGGCGAAAAAAGAAAAAAAACCGACTGATAAGTTGGCCGACCGAACAGCTTTAACGAAATTTTTACAGGGGGTATTTGGCGATGCACAGAAAAAGATTTTGCGCCGACTCTGGAAACGAGCGCAAGAAATCAATAAATTAGAGCCAAAATATGAAAAAATGAGCGACGAAAAGCTAAAAGAACAGTCGGAAGTTTTTCGGAAACGAATTCAGAAAGCGTTAAAAATTGCGAGAGCAGAAGAGGGGATTAACAAAACTGGCAAGAAACGCCCGCCAGTGGACGATAAAAAGATTTTGGACGAGATGTTGCCAGAGGTGTTTGCGGTGGCGCGGGAAGCGGCCAAGCGGGTATCTGGGTTAAGACCATATGACGTACAATTGATTGGGGGGATGGTACTAAACGAGGGCGCAGTGGCTGAGATGAAAACCGGCGAAGGCAAGACTTTGGTCGCGATGTTGCCGGCGTATCTTAATGGTTTGACTGGACGCGGGGTACATGTGGTTACGGTGAACGATTATTTGGCGCAACGAGATGCGGGCTGGAATGGGCCGATTTATGATTTTTTGGGGTTGTCGGTCGGGGTAATTGTGAACAATGCGTCGTTTATTTATGATGCGGAATATGAAAACGAAGACCATGCTGATGAGCGGTTCGCGCATCTGAAACCTTGTACGCGGAAAGAGGCTTATGCGGCGGATATTACTTATGGCACGAATAATGAGTTTGGGTTTGACTATTTGCGAGACAATATGACGGGCGAAGTGCAATATCTGCGTCAGCGAGAGTTAAATTTTGCGATTGTAGACGAAGTGGATTCGATTTTGATTGATGAGGCGCGAACTCCGCTGATTATTTCGGCGCCGGCGGGTGATAATCCCGAAAGTTATTACCAATTTGCAAAGGTGGCGGCTAGATTAACGCCCGAGGATTATGTTTTTGACGAAAAACGGCGGTCGGTAACTTTGACGGACGCAGGGATTGATAAAGTGCAGAAAATTTTAGGGGTAGATAATCTGTATTCAACCAAAAATACGCGTCTGGTGTATCATTTGGAGCAGGCTATTCGGGCAGAAGTGGTGTTTAAACGTGACAAAGATTACGTGGTGACGAATTCGGGTGAAGTGATTATTGTCGATGAGCATACGGGGCGGTTGATGCAGGGGCGACGATATAACGAAGGCTTGCATCAGGCAATCGAGGCCAAAGAAGGGGTAGCAGTAAAGCAGGAATCGATGACGTTGGCGACGATTTCGTTCCAGAACTTTTTCCGATTGTATAAAAAGTTGTCGGGGATGACGGGGACAGCGTTTACAGAGGCGGAGGAATTCCAACAGATTTATGCGCTGGACGTAATTCAAATTCCGCCGAATAAACCGATCGCGCGCGTAGATAAAGACGATTTGATTTATAAAACCAAAGCTGGAAAATTAAAAGCGATTGCCAAGGAAGTGAAAAAATATCACGAAAAGGGGCAACCGGTACTAGTGGGATCGGGTTCGATTGCTAATAATGAGGAAATTGCGCGATATTTGGAACAATTTGGGTTGCCGTATGAGATTTTGAATGCAAAAAATAACGAACGCGAGGCGGCGATTATCGCAAAAGCGGGCGAAAAGGGTGCGATTACGTTGGCGACAAATATGGCAGGGCGTGGAACAGATATTAAGCTCGGCGAGGGAGTGAAGGAACTTGGCGGGCTGGTAGTGATTGGTTCGGAACGGCATGATTCCAGGCGGGTAGATAATCAGCTTCGCGGACGAGGTGGGCGTCAGGGCGACCCTGGGACGACACAATTTTTCGTATCTTGCGAAGATGATTTGATGCGGATTTTCCAAGGCGACCGAGTAAAAATGTTGATGACGAGACTAGGCGTAGACGAAGATACACCGATTCAAACAAAGGCGATTTCGCGCACGCTCGAAGCAGCGCAGAAACGAATTGAGGGCTTTAACTTCGATTCGCGCAAAAATGTGGTCCAATACGACAACGTGATTAACCGGCATCGCAAGGTGGTATATGCTATTCGGCGGAAGATTTTGAAGGGCGAGAACATTCAGTCAGAAATTCAGCGTTTGATGCGCGAGGAAGTAAAAACTTTGACGGAGTTTTCGTCGCGGGTGAATAAGAATTTTGATGCAGAATTTAAGGCAGTGTTTAATTTCGACGAGGATTTAATCCATGGAATTGGCATTATGCGCAAGGAAAAAGACCGTGAAAAAACGGCACTCGAGGCAGTGAAAGAGGCGTATGATGTACAGGAGGAGAAATTCGGTGCTGATATCATGCGCAAAATCGAGCGAGAAGTGTATCTAAAAGTGCTAGATACTTTGTGGATGCAACATCTAGAGAATATGCAACATTTGCGCGAGGGGATTCATTGGCGCTCGGTGGGACAAAGAGACCCGCTGGTAGAATATCGGAGTGAATCGCAGAAGCTATTTGATGGACTGCAACGGAAATTGCGAGAGGAAGTGCTGAGAATTCTGCTGACAATTACGCCGGCGGAAGCGGTAGCGGACGAGGTGACAGACGGCGAGGAATATGAGTCGGAGTTAACCAAAATGGCAGAGAGCCAAACTGAAAAGGGCGTGAACGAGATCTCGAAGGGCGAAAAGAATTTGGACGAGGAATTTAAAAAGGCGAAACCTGGGAAAAAGCCCGCTCCGACCAAAAAAGCGACCAAGAAAAAACCCGCTAAGCGGAAGAAATCAAAATCGAAGCGGAAATAATCCGATAGTTCCATTATAGCATAAGCATGATGAAATGTCAAGAGTAAGATAACAGCGAAAGATGAAACATTCAGTTGAAGAGGTAAAATTAAAGAACGGAGCGCAGGGACTGTTGATTGATATCCCCGGTTCGAGCGTGATGGCGACGAGATTTCAATTTCGGGCGGGGATGTTGTATGCTAAGAACAAGGATGTGTATGAAATTCCGCATGTCGTGGAGCATCTGGCTTTTGGGGCGAATGCGAAGTTCAAAGATGAGCAGGCGTTCGAGGCGGAATTCACCAAAAATGGGGCGTATCATAATGCTTGGACGAGCGATATTTCGGTATGCTACGAGACGGAATGCGCGGATTTTGAGTGGGAGCGAATTATGGAACTGCAACAGGTCTCGATTGCGGAGCCGAAATTCAATGAGGAAGAACTAAAAGCGGAAAAGGCTAATGTGCGGTCGGAATTGACGGGATACATGAATGATTACTATCGATTGCTGTGGCCGCGCGTCCAGCAGGCGGTGGGGGAGGATATTCTGGATTTGCCGGAGCGGGTAAAGACGATTCCGAATATCGAGCTGAAAGATATTCGGGAACATTATCGGCGGACGCATACGGCGAGGAATATGCGGTTTATTATTGCGGGGAAAATTCACGGGCGGCGGCGGCAGATACTTAGGATGCTGGAGAATTGGGAGCTAAAGGAAGGGCGAGAGTTTGAGATCCCGATGACGGATTTGCATTCGTCAGAGGCGGTGTCGATTAGGCGAAAAGATGCGTCGAATATTACGTTTGGGTTTTCGTTAGTGACGCCGAGGTATCTGGAGCCGAGCGAGGTGTTTGCGATGAATTGTCTGAACCATATTCTGAATGGGACAACCAACTCAAAGATTTTTGGGGCGGCTAGGAAACGGGGGCTGGTGTACGGTATGGGGTCGTCGGTGGCGTCGAATGCGACGAGTTCGTATTGGGATTTTGACGGCGAAGTGAATGTTGAAAACGCCGAGGCATTGTTTGAGCTTATTCAAACTGAGCTAATGAAGACATTGAACGGCGAGATTTTGGATATGGATTTTTTGGCGGCGAAATCGTATGCGTTGGGGCGGTTCCAGATGGGGGCGCAGACGCCGTCGCAGATTGCGGATTATTACGCGGACGGGTTCTTTACTAATGGGTCGGTACAAAAATATGACGATATTCCAGAACTGATTAAATCAATTGACAAATTTAAGATGGTGGAGTTGGCGCGGGAATTTGCGGGGACGGGTATTCGGGGGTTTGCGGCGGTGTCGAGCGTGGAAAAAGCGGTGATTTCGGAACTGGAACGGCGGCTAAATTTCTAAATTAGAGATTTTGAACAAGAGTTTGATATTGGGCGCCACGGTCGTAAACATTTTCAAACATGTCAAAAGAGGCGGCGGCTGGGGACATGAGAACGATGGCGGGGGTGTTTTTTGCGGCGAGAGCTTGGGCGGTCTGGACGGCCTCTTCTAGCGACTCGGCAAGGTGGAACCGAGGGTCGTCGGGGTACTTAGCAAACAAATCGTGTCCGGATTCGCCGATTAAAATAACGTTTTTAACTTGCGGAGCCGAGAGAATTTCGTGGATTTCGGGCAGGTCGGTATTGGCGGTTTTGTCGCGACCGCCGATGATAAGGGTGAGCTTGTCATCTGGAAAAGCGTTCACCGCAACACGAGTCGAAGAAGTGCCGGTCGAGAAATTATCGTCGTAATATTTGACGCCGTTTAGTTCACGGACGAATTCGAGGCGGTGAGGTAGGCCCTTGAAACTCTCGAGACCGGTGATAATTTCGGATTTGCTTGTGGCTAAATATTCGTCTGGTGATATATTTTTGTAGCAAGCCACTGCAGCGATGGCGGCTAGAGCGTTTTCGAAATTGTGCTTGCCTGGGAGTTTAACTGCATTTTTTACTTCGGTCGGAACGGAAAATGGATAGGTGATTTTTTGCGCCTTCGAAGTTTTGGCAATTTTAACAGATTCGGGGTTGTTTTGGTAATAAACAAGAAAATCGCTTGAGGATTGGTATTTAGTGATGTGCGCCTTGGCGGCGAGATAATCGGCGTAATCTTTGTGGACATTTAAGTGGTCGGGTTCGATTTGGCCAATAACGGCGACATGGGGAGATTTTTCGAGGGCCCAGAGCTGAAAACTAGACATTTCATAGACTACAACAGAGGTGGGCTGAAGCCGGTCGAGGACTTCGATGGCTGGCGTGCCGATATTGCCGACGAGATAGGCATCCTCGCTTGCGGCGTCAAGTAGGGCTTTTGTAAAAGAGCAAGTTGTGCCTTTGCCCTTGGTGGCAGTAACACCGATGATTGGGCAGGGGCAGTGGTCGAAAAAGTAGCGAGTCATGGTGGTTTCGTTAGCTAGCCCCAGAGGGGGGATAGAAGGGCTGCGAAAAATTATATCATAGGACGAATAATCTTTGGCGGCAAATTCGGCAGGAGTGAGGTGCTCGAAGATGTCGAACTTGGCGTTTTTGAACTTGGTTTCAAAGTATTTTTTAGTGGCTTGGCCCTCTTTGCCGTAGCCGAGTAGTGCAATTTTCATATTCTAATTATAGCACAGAAGCTCGCGGGCTTCGTCTATACTATGGGTTTCCATGAGTTTGGCGCGCAAATCTTTGGCGCCTGGGAAATTGTTAATATAAATCTTGAAAAAGTGTTTGAGCGGTTCGTAAGGGGCAGAGGGGTGGGTTTCTTTGTTTTTTTCGAAGAGGTCTAGATGTAATTCTAAAAGGTCCAAAAGTTCCTCGCGGGTAGGGGTGTGGTCGGTGAAGCAGAAAGGGTTTTCGAAAACGCCGCGACCAATCATAAAACCGTCGACGGCGGGATGCTGACTATGAAGGGCGAGGGCGTGGGCGCGGTTTTTGATATCGCCGTTGATGATGAGTTTGGTTTCGGGCGAAAGTTCAGCGCGCAACTTGACAATTTCGGGAATTAGTTCGTAATGTGCGGGGACTTTGGACATTTCTTTTTTGGTGCGTAGATGCACCGTGAGCGCAGCGGGATGTTCGCGGAGCAAAAACGAGAGCCAATCGCGATATTCTTCGACCTTACTCCAGCCGAGCCGAGTTTTGACCGAAACTGGCAGGTTGGTGGCTTCGCGGGCGTTTTTTAAGCATTCGCGGGCGAGTTCGGGGGTTTTAATCATGGCGGCACCACCGCCGGCCTTGTTGACGTGCTTGTCGGGGCAGCCGAAATTCAGATCTACGCCAACAAAACCGAGATTTTTTAGCGCGCTGGCAAATTCAGCGAAATGGGCGGGGTTTTTGCCCCAGATTTGAGCGATGATCGGGGCGTCGGTAGGGGCGAGAGCAACCCGTTCGAGGGCATTGGCACGACCTTTTTCGGAAGCATAACTCGAAACATTAGTAAATTCGGTAAAAAAGAGGTCGGGACGGCCAGCGCGAGCGATGACCTGACGAAAAACGACATCGGTGACACCTTCCATAGGTGCGAGAATCAAAAATGGTCGCGGGAGTTCGTTCCAAATATTCATTGATATATCATAACATTTTTGCGAGAAAAAGGGAAGTCGGACAGAGCTAGATGAGATTTTGGGACGGGCAGAGTGCTAGAGAACAAAGTTTGTAGTCTATTCGTGATATAATGGGAATATGCAGGAATTAAAAAAAGAGCTGACAGAGCTAAAGACAGAATTTACAGAACTATACACAAAAATGAAAATTGGCGAGAAAGTGGAGGCGGCGGCAGTGCTGGAGACAGAGGTGGCGGAGCCGGAAATTTGGAAAGATGTCAAAACGGCGACCGAGAAAAATCAGGAACTGGCGAAACTTTCAAACGAAATTCAGCCATGGGAACTTTTAAAGACTCAAATTGATGATTTAACAGAGATGTTGGAGATTGCGGACGAGGATTTGAAAACGGAAATTGCGGGACAGATTACGGCGATGAGGGCTGATTTTGGAAAACTGAAGAAAACGTTGCGGTTTCGGGGTGAATATGATGACAAAGATGCGATTCTTAGAATTACTGCGGGTGCGGGCGGGACAGAGGCGATGGATTGGGCGGGAATGCTGGAGCGAATGTATCTTAGGTTTTGTGAGCGAAAGGGGTTTAAGGCGACGCTTTTAGAGCGCACGACAGGGGAGGAAGCGGGCATAAAGACGGCGGTGTATGAGATTACAGGGGCGAATGCTTATGGATTTTTGAAATCGGAGCATGGGGTGCATCGGTTGGTGCGACTTTCGCCATTTAATGCGAACAATTTGCGCCAGACGTCGTTTGCGCTGGTTGAGGTGTTGCCGAAAATTACTGCCGAAACAGGGGTAGAGATTGACGAAAAAGACATTCGGGTGGACGTATATCGGTCTGGTGGGCATGGCGGACAGGGAGTGAATACGACTGACTCGGCGGTGCGGATTACGCATTTGCCGACAAATACGGTGGTGGCGATTCAGAATGAACGGAGTCAAATTCAAAATCGCGAAAAGGCGATGGAGATTTTGCGGGGAAAATTGGTGCAGATGCAACTTGAGCAACACGCGGCGACGATTGGGGAATTGCGTGCTGGCGAGTCGGCAGGCTGGGGGCAACAGATTAGAAACTATGTATTGCAACCGTATAAATTAGTGAAAGATACGCGCACTGGGTACGAGGAAACCGATCCAGAGGCGGTACTGGACGGGAAAATCGAGGGATTCATTGACAAATATCTAGAGATGTGATATAATAAGGAGATAGGGCTGTTTTAGCAAAACTGGGGGCTGGGGCGGAAAATAGATGATAAAATTAGCGACAAAAGGGGTTGTCAAGATAAAAAATCTGTGATATAATGGGCGTAATAGCTAGATGAGAGGCAAGGTTCTCGGGGTTCTTAACACTCTACCGAGAAAACCGGTCTGGTAATCTAGTTTTAAGAGTGTAAAAATTAACGGAAAGGAATAGGATGCAAGTCATTCTCGGCACCAAAATTGGTATGACCCAGATCATCGGTGAAGATGGCGTTGTTACCCCGGTAACAATCCTCGAAGCTGGCCCTTGCACGGTGACTCAGATTAAAACTGTCGATAGCGACGGTTATAACGCGGTGCAAGTTGGTTTTGGTCAAGGTCGGAATCTGAGCAAGTCGGTGGCTGGCCACGCGAAAAAGGCCGGCGAAAATAATAGTCCTAAGGTCCTGCGCGAATTTCGTCTTGAGACGATTCCAGAGGACACGAAACTTGGGGACAAAATTACCGTGGAAAGTTTCAAGCTCGGCGACAAGGTCGCAGTAACGGGAACTTCTAAGGGAAAAGGTTTCGCGGGGACTGTGAAACGACACAACTTTATCGAATCACGCAATACGCACGGATTTAAGGGGAATATCCGTCGAGTGGGTTCGATTGGTTCGATGTATCCGCAAAAAGTCTGGAAAGGCAAGAAAATGCCTGGACGCATGGGGCACGACACTGTAACGGTGAAAAATTTAACCGTGGCTTATGTGGATGCGGAGAAAAATTTGATTGGGCTAAAAGGCGCAGTGCCTGGTCCAAATAAGGGAATTGTAAGCTTGGAGGGAAAGGAGTAATATGGCAACTTTGAATAAAGATGTTTTCGGCCTCTCTGTAGAAAATCACGAATTGGTGAAATTGGCTTACGACGCCTACCTCGCGAATTCGCGCTCTTCGCATGCGAAGACCTTGAAACGGGGCGAAGTTCGGGGTGGTGGTAAAAAACCATGGAAGCAAAAAGGGACTGGTCGGGCACGATTTGGTTCGACACGTAACCCGATTTGGCGACATGGTGGTGTGGCGTTTGGGCGCACCGGCAACGAGAACTTTACGAAGAAAATCGCGAAAAGTGCTAAACTTTTGGCTGTGCGACAGGCTCTGAGCATGAAAAATGCGGAAAAAGCCGTGGTGGTGCTGGAAAAAGAGGTAAAACTCACTGGCAAAACTAAAGACGCGGTAAAAGTTCTACAAGATTTGAAATTAACAGATAAGAACGTGCTCGCAGTAGTGGCGGAGAAAACTCCAGAAATTTTGCGTTCGACAAATAATTTGCCGAATGTGAAATTGGTACGCGCGACTTATCTGAACGTTTTCGACATTATGAACGCGGATGCGATTGTATTTTCGGAAAAAGCCTTGAAGGAAACTGAAAAATGGTTAATCGGAGAGGAGAAATAAGATGGCGGAAACGAAAATGGAATTAAAAAACATGCTTGAACCGCGAGCGACCGAGAAAACCTACAATGAGCAAACCAAGCGAGTGTATGTTTTCCCAGTTAAGCGCGAAATGAGCAAACAAGCTATCGCTAAACAAGTAGAAGATGAATTTAACGTTAAAGTTGAAGCGGTAAAAACGCTAATCCGCAAGGGCAAAAAGACACGCTTTAGTCGTGGGAAACACGCTTTCCCTGGGATTACGCATCGCCAAGATAAGAAATTCGCTTATGTGAAGCTAGCAGAAGGGCATTCGATTCGCGTGTTCGACGAACAGCCCGAAGTTAAACCTAACGAAACCAGCGCAAAGGAAGCCAAAGATGCGAAAGCAAGCAAGGCGGACAAGAATGCAGGTAAGGAGAACAAATAATGGGAATTAAAGCATATCGCCCGATCACTCCGGCGCAACGCCAGAAAACGACCGAGGATTACGACCAAATCACGACTAAAAAGCCGATGAAGTCGCTCCTTGCAGCCAAGAAACAACAGGCTGGGCGAAATAACAACGGTCGGATTACAGTTCGACATCGTGGTGGAGGCGTAAAACGCCATTATCGGATTATTACTTATAAATTGCCGGCAAATTTGACATTTACCGTGGAAGAAATTGAGTACGATCCGAATCGTAGCGCACGCATCGCACGAGTGAAAGACGAAAATAATGTTTATTATTACGTTATCGCCGATACAAAGATGACCAAGGGGACGACATTTAAGACTGGCACGGAAATTGAGGTTGAAAACTCGAACCGGATGCCACTTGAGAATATCCCAGTTGGTACATTCGTGTATGGCATTGAGCTGAAACCTGGCAAGGGCGCACAAATGGTGCGCGCGGCTGGCGCTTCGGCGCAGTTGATGGCCAAAGAAGGTGCTTATGCAACTTTGAAGATGCCGTCAGGGGAAGTGCGCAAGGTGTTAGTGAAATGTGAAGCGTCAATTGGGACGGTTTCGAACATTCAGCACCAAAATGTAAAAATCGGTTCGGCTGGACGCCGGCGCCGTAAGGGGATTCGCCCGACGGTGCGTGGTGTCGTGATGAACGCAACGGATCATCCGCACGGTGGTGGTGATGGTGGTCGACATGGTTCGGGTAAAGCGCCACGAACTCCTTGGGGTCAATTGACGCTGGGTTACCGAACTCGCCACAATAAGAAAACTAATAAAATGATCGTGCGCAGTCGCCACGAAGGAAAGAGGAAGTAATGTCTAGGAGTCTGAAAAAGGGTCTATTCGTAGACTACAAACTCGCGAAAAAAGTTGCTGCTCTCTCTAGCGAAGACCGCACCGTGATTAAGACTTGGGCGCGCAGTTCGACGATTTCTCCGGAAATGGTCGGGCGAACAATTGCTGTACATAATGGCAAAGTTCATGTGCCGGTGTTTATCTCGGAAAATATGGTTGGTCATAAGCTCGGGGAGTTTGCGCCAACGCGTAAATTCCGCCGCCATGGTGGTAAAAAAGCCGCTGAGGCTGCGAAAGGAAAGGGTTAAAAATGGCAGAAACGTATTTTGCGCACGCCTATGCGAAAGGTACTGACAACCAACCGCGAAAAACGAACATCGTGGCTGGGTTGGTGCGAGATCGCTATGTGGCGGACGCGGTGGTGATTTTGGAGCATACACCACGCCGAGCTGCGCGAGCAGTATTGAAAGCGGTAGAATCCGCAAATGCTAATTTGTTAAATAACTCGGGGAAGTCGATCGACCCGAAAACTGTGCGAATTTCGCGAATTTTCGTGACTAGTGGGACACGGATGCGCCGATACAAGCCAGCTTCTCGTGGTCGGGCGCTGCCATACGAGATTATTAGTAGTAATATATTCGTCGAGGTCGCCGGCGAAGAGAAAGTAAAAAAGACCGCTGAGCCGAAGGAAGCGGCAAAAGCGGACGCGAAGGAGAAAAAGTAATATGGGTCAAAAGGTTAATCCCATCTCTTACCGCCTTCAGCTGAACCGAAACTGGTCTTCGAAGTGGTTTGCCCGCAAGGAGAATTTCCGGTTTTGGTTGGCAGAAGACGACAAAATTCGCAAAGTAATCGAAGAGCGATTTAAAGCGCGCCCGACGATTGCGCGAATTGACATTGAACGCTCCGCGAATTTGACGACGATTACAATTGCTACCGCCAAAGCGGGTGCAGTAATCGGTAAGCAAGGGGCGGGCATCAATGAACTCAAAAAACAACTCGAACAGATCGTAGACGGTCCGATTCGAATTAATGTCGAAGAGGTGAAAAAACCGGAGCTGAACGCGAAATTGGTCGCGGAAAACATCGGTTTTCAGCTGGGCAAGCGTATGAATTTCCGCCGTGCAGTGAAGATGGCGCTTCAGTCATCGATGAACGCAGGCGCGAAAGGCGTGCGTATCGAAGTAGCCGGACGGTTGAACGGCGCGGAGATGTCGCGACGCGAGAAGTTCATCGAAGGTTCGGTGCCACTACATACTTTGCGCGCAGATATTGACTTTTATTGTCATCATGCGCCAACGATTGCGGGCATCGTAGGAGTAAAAGTTTGGATTTATAAGGGGGAGAAATAATATGGCACTTTTAATTCCGAAAAAAGTTCCGCATCGCAAGGTGCGTAAGGGTAAAAACGGGGGCGTCGCAACGCGATGTAATACGGTGGCGTTTGGTGATTATGGGTTAATGTCGCTCGATAATGAACGCATTACTTCTCGCCAAATCGAGGCCGCACGTCAGGCAATTACCCGTTATGTAAAACGTGGTGGTAAAATCTGGATTCGCATTTTCCCACATACGCCGGTTTCAAAGAAACCTTTGGATGTGAAAATGGGTTCAGGTAAAGGCGAACCGCAATTCTACGTCGCAAAGGTGAAAGCTGGAACGGTGATGTTTGAAATCGCGGACGTGCCGGAAGATAAGGCGAAGGAAGCCCTCAGGTTGGCTTCGCACAAATTGCCGGTGAAATGTAAAATAATTAAGAAAGAGGAGTTTTAAGATGGCACACACTCTTATAGGGACAGTGACTTCCGACAAGCGTGATAAGACCATTACCGTCTCGATTGTTAGTCGAGAAACTCATCCGCTTTACCGGAAACAATACACCAAAACGCGGAAATATACCGCGCATGATGCCAAAAATGAAGCTAAAGTTGGCGATCGGGTTCAAATCGCGATGTCGCGACCGATTTCTAAGACTAAGGCTTATACTTTGGTGAAAGTGATTGAAAAGGCACGCGGAACGGTTGAGCTAAAGGAAGATGTGAACGTTGCGGAAATTGGGGAGGACAAATAATGATACAGCAAGAAACTAGATTAAAAGTTGCGGATAATTCCGGCGCAAAGGAACTAGGAGTAATCCGAGTACTAGGCGGAACTCGTGCGCGCTATGCGCGAGTGGGCGATATCGTAACTTGCTCAGTGAAAGAAGCAACTCCGAACGGCAATGTGAAGAAAAAGGCGATCGTGCGTGCGGTTATCGTACGAACACGTCAGCCAATTCGCCGACCAGATGGTTCGACAATTCGCTTTGACGAAAATGCGGCGGTACTAGTAAACGACGACAAAACTCCGAAAGGAACGCGTGTGTTTGGACCGATTCCGCGAGAACTTCGTGATAAAGGATTCATGAAAATTATCAGTTTAGCACCGGAGGTATTGTAAAATGGCACAGAATTTGAAAATAAACGACAAGGTGCGCGTGATTGCTGGCGATGAAAAAGGCAAAGAAGCCAAAATCGTCAAAATTGATAAGCAAAATGGCAAAGCAATGCTTGAAGGGCTAAAAGTGGTCGAACGACACTTGAAAAAGACTCAATTTAACCCTGCAGGTGGCAAGAAAACTGTTCATCTGGGCATTGATTTGTCGAATTTGAAATTGGTAGAAAGCGCAAAATTCGTAAAAGCCGACAAAAAAGCGAAAGCTGAGGCTGGCGCGAAGAAAAGCGCGGACAAAACCGCAAAGAAAGGAGCTAAATAATGGCGGAAAAGAAAACGGCTGCCGCGAAAACGGCACAACCACGCTTGAAAGCTCTCTATAATAACGAAGTCAAGGCTAAACTGAAAGAAGAACTCGGGTTAGAGAACATCAATCAGGTGCCAGAACTCGTGAAAGTAGTAGTTTCGTCGGGCGTGGGTAAAAAACGCGAAGATAAGCGTTTTACAGAGACGGTGGAATTGACGCTGAGCAAAATCACCGGTCAAGCGCCGACTTCGAGATTGGCAAAAAAGTCAATCGCGACCTTCAAAATTCGTAAAGGCATGGGGGCGCCAGTGGGCTATCTTGTGACCTTACGGAATGACAAAATGTATGAATTCGTCGATCGGTTGATTAATATTGCCTTGCCACATGTGCGCGATTTTCACGGCGTGGCCAAGAAATTCGACAAGCAGGGGAATTATAATCTAGGAATCAAAGAACAGACCGTGTTTCCGGAGATCACATTTGAGGACGCTTCGGTGTTGCACGGGCTGGAAGTGACGTTTATAATTAAAAATGGCTCAAAGGAAGGAAGTCTAAAATTGTTAGAACACTTCGGGATGCCGTTTGAGAAGGAGGCAAAGTAAGATGGCTAAGAAATCTGCAGTGCTTCGAGACGAAAAACGGCAAAAAATGTATAAAAAATACCAAGCAAAGCGAGCGGAGCTAAAGGCGACGGGTGATTTGGAAGGTTTACAAAAATTGCCACGCAACTCTTCGCCGACTCGGCTAAAAAATCGCGATATGCTCGACGGGCGACCACGCGGTTATATGCGCCGATTTGGGCTTTCGCGTATTAATTTTCGGGAAAAAGCTAGCAAAGGCGAAATTCCTGGCGTAACAAAGAGTAGTTGGTAGGAGAAAGGAGAGATATGTCATTACAATCTACAGATCAAATTGCCGACCTTCTAACGCGAATTCGTAATGCAGTGATGGTTGGGAAAAATGAAATTCTCGTGCCGACTTCGAAACTCAAAGTGGGCGTCGTAGAAGTTCTAATAAAAAATGGCTATATTGCTGGGTATGAAGTGATTGAAGGTAGCCCGCGAGGGGTGCTAAAAGTTGTGATCAATGAACCTGGGACGAACGCCAAAATCAACGAGATTGCAAAAGTCTCGAAACCTGGTCGACGAGTTTATGTGGCGGCGGACGATTTGCCAACGGTGAAATCCGGACGGGGGATGGTGATCGTGTCGACCTCAAAAGGCTTGATGACCGGACGCGAAGCCAAGAAAAATCGTTTGGGGGGTGAAATTTTGGTGAAAGTGTGGTAAAATAGCATTGGGACTACTCTTTGATGGTTCCTTGCCTTTTGGAAACAACCCTGTGGGAAACCGCGGGGTTGTTTTTTTAAAAAGTATTGACTTTTTTGCGGGGGGGGGTAAAATAAAAGTATAAGAGATAATTGGAGGATACTTAATGGCTAAGTATAAAACTATTTCGACTTTGTCGGTGGCGGCAATTGCGATGGGGACGTTCGCGTCCTTGCCGACGGCGGTGATGGCAGGGAGCGACCTGAGCGTAATCACCGACGATCTAACGCTGCCCGACAGTGTCGCCATGTGTTACACCGTAAAAAATACTGGCAAAGCAATAACTATTGACCTGAACGGGCACAATATTACTTGTGCTGACGGTAGCGCAATTACAGTCGAAGAGGGCGCGACGGTAACGATTAAAGGCGCTGGAAATGTCGTTTCGAATAAAAACGGTGCGGCAGTCTTAAACAAAGGCGGAGATGTGACGATCGAGAGTGGCACTTACCGAGCAGACAATTGGTACACGATCAAGAATTTGGGTACTATGGTAATTAATGATGGTGAGTTTGGCGGAACGGAACACAAGGCTGATTCGTCACTAGTCGATAATGGTTGGTACGCTGGAAATAGCACCACGGGACATGCTAACGATAAAGGGGTCGTGCATACTGGAGATGAGATTGCGACGCTGACAATTAACGGTGGAACATTTACGCATTTAAACACTACCAGCACGATAAAAAGTGATGATTATTCGAAAACTATTATCAACAATGGCACTTTCGAGAGCAAACAGGGTCACTTAGTCCAAGCGACAGGAGATGTGACCATCAATGACGGTAAATTTACTGGCTATAGTAGCATGATTGCCTTTAATGGCGATGGCTCGGATATTTATCCTAGTAAAGCAGAAATTAACGGCGGAACTGTTAATGCAAAGTATATTGCGGAAAGCCGGGGGAGTAATGCAACATTGAAAATTACCGGTGGAACGTTTAGCGGGCTAGAAAGCATCGTTAAAGGTAGCACTGAGACATTTAACGGCGAAGGAATTACTGGCGGGTCCTTTAATATCGCTCCGGATGTGTTAATTGCGGAAGATTCTGAATATGATGAGGACCATAATGTGGTCTCGAAAGTGGTTGATTATAAGGGCAAAACAGAAAGGTCGGATACCACCAAAGCTGGGGAGAATGAGCAGCCGGTCGAAGGCACGGTCAAGTTTAACGGCGAAGCGGAAATTGACCGAAAGGGCTATTTCTTAATCCTAGACCACGGAACAGACGGTTTGGAGATGAAAGAAACTAGCGGCGAAACGAGCCTAGTTGCGGCATATGATTTGAACATGTATGATCGTGATGGCGTGATTGTGCCAGTGAATGACACAGAAATGATGGTTCAAGTTGTTTTGACCGAGGACCAATACAACAAACTAAAAGAATATGACAAGGTAAAAGCAGTCTACTTCGATGAGGATGGCGTTGAAGGGGAGGAGCGAATTGATGTGAAGTTGGATACAGAAGGCAGATTGTATTTTGCTACATTTACGGTAACGCATTTCTCGACCTATGGACTTGTTGGCATGAATGCCGAGGTTGAACTAGATACAGACGAGACCGAAGAGACGGCAACTGCTCCAGAAACTGGGACGATGACTGCGACGGGTGCGTCGGCAGCGAGCGCAGGGATTTTGGCAGCGGCAACAGCGGTGGTAATGTCGGTAATTGCCGGAATCGCAATGTTGGTGAAACGAAAATAAACACCTGAACAACTCAAAAGGACCCGCGGAGGCGGGTCTTTTTGAATAATTTTATCGTAGCGTATCCAACTGTGGGAGTTTGCATTTTTAGAAAAAGTGTGCTATAATGGTAGGGATATATTAACTTTTAAGAGGAAAAGATATGAGTCGTATCGGAAAACAGCCCATCGATATTCCGGCGGGAGTGACAATTACGGTCGGCGAGAGTGAAATCACTGTCGCGGGCCCGAAGGGGTCGCTCAATGTGCCGGTGCAGCCAAAAACCAAAGTGGCGATCGATGGCAACACGGCAACTGTCACTCGTGAAGATGACGAGCCAAAATCTCGAGCTTGGCACGGTCTGCAACGCGCGCTTTTAAACAACGCGGTCGTAGGCGTGACTAAGGGATTCGAGAAAAAACTAGAAATTAACGGGGTCGGTTTTCGACTTTCTGGCGGTCCGCAAGAAATCGAAATGGCACTCGGTTTTTCGCATCCGGTGAAATACAAAGCACCAGAGGGCGTAACTTTAACCACAAATAAAATGGAGATTACCGTTGCGGGAATCGACAAGCAAAAAGTGGGACAAACGGCAGCCGAAATTCGAGCGCTAAAGAAACCAGAACCGTATAAGGGTAAAGGTATTAAATATGCCGACGAAGTAATTCTTCGCAAGGCAGGAAAGGCGGGTAAATAATGAATAAGGTATTCAGAGCGAAGCGAACGCGCGCTAAAATCCACGGCACAGCCGAAAAACCGCGCCTTTCGGTGGTGATTTCAAATAAGCACATTATCGCGCAGGTAATTGACGACGATAAGGGCGCAACTTTGGCATATGCTACGACTGTCGGGGCGAATACTAAAGGCACGATGACCGAAAAGGCGGCGCTAATCGGAACAGAAATCGCAAAAAAGGCGAAAGCGAAGAAAGTTTCGCAAGTAGTATTTGATCGGGGGGCTAAATTATACGCGGGACGAATGTCGGCGCTGGCGGACGCGGCTCGCAAAGAAGGATTGGAGTTTTAATATGCCAGAAAATGAGAAAAAAGCCCCAAAGGTAATTAATAAATCTGGTACGCTCAAGATGGACGATCAGACGGCGGCGACGAAGCAAACTCGCGATATCGCAGGGCGGAAAATGGACCGCAAAAATCGTCGGGATCGCGTGCGCACTGAGACGGGGCCGAAAGAATTTGAAGAAATTACAATCGCGGTGGATCGCGTGAGCCGAACGGTGGCGGGCGGGCGCCGAATGCGGTTTAAGGCGCTGGTTGCGATTGGTAATCGTAAAAACAAAGTTGGCGTTGGCGTGGCCAAGGGCAACGATGTAACGACAGCAGTAGCGAAGGCAACTTCAAAAGCTAAAAAGTCGATGGTGACGTTCAATATGGATGGCGAGACGATTTGCCACGAAGTGCGGACCAAAGAAACTGGGGCGGACGTGTTGATGAAACCGGCAGCGCCTGGTACTGGGATTATTGCTGGCGGAACGGTGCGAGCTATTATGGGGCTGACAGGGGTAAAAAACCTGATTTCGAAGTCTCTTGGTTCGACCAACAAGGTTAATATCGCTTATGCTGTGATTGAGGGGTTGCGCCAACAAACTCCGCGCAAAGAGTGGACGGGGGTAAAAACCACGAGCAAGGCGGAAAAACCAGCCGAAAAAGCGGAAAAAACTGAAAAAGTAGCAAAAACCGCGAAAAAAGCCGCCGCAAAGGAGGATAAGTAATGAAATACAATGATTTGATGGTAGAAAAGAATGCGCGACCGAGCCGAAAAGGGCGCGGAATCGCGGCAGGACAGGGCAAAACTGCTGGGCGTGGAACCAAGGGGCAAAAAGCTCGAACTGGTCATCGCAAGATGCCGGCTGGATTTATGGGCGGGCAGCGTGCCATTATGCAGGCTGTGCCGAAGCTGAAGGGCTTTAAGTCCATTCATCCGAAAGCGGAAGTGGTCTATACTGACCGGCTGAACGAACTCTCGGGGAAGGTGGATAACTTTGCGTTAGCAGAGGCGTCGATGATTTCTTCGCCGTTTGTGAAAGTAAAAGTGATTTTGCGAGGTGAAATTACAAATAAAATTGAGCTAGAAACGCAATTTGCTTCAAAAACTGCGGTAGAAGCGATCAAAAAAGCTGGTGGGAGCTTCAAAAAAGCGCAAATTCCACAAAAGCCAAAATCTGCAAAGGAATAAACTTTAAGTTTAGCAAAAAGGGCCCGGTAGGGTCTTTTTTGTGCTATAATGGACTGTATGGATGAAAAGGAGTTGAAAACAAGCCCGAAACAGCGGTTTTTTATTATTTTGATTGCGGTACTAATGGTGGGGTCGATTATCGCGAGTTATGCGGCGATTGTGATTGCGGGGTCGAACGGAACTACGACGACAAGTAGCAGTATAGATGAGGCGAAAGTAGTGGAGTTTAAGGCCGATTATGACGAAAAACAGGCTGAGTTTGAGGAGCTAGCCCAGGGCGATTTTGCAGAATTTATACAATACAAGTCAAGGATTACAGCTTACAACGAGTCGGCGGCGAACTCTGGCGGGGTGACGACGGAAGATTTGAAAGTTGGAACAGGGCGCGAAATCGGGGAGGACGACGAGGACTATTTGGCGTATTATGTGGGGTGGTGTGCGGACGAGACGGTGTTTGACTCGTCGTTTGATAATGCGAGCAATCCGACGGCATTTACAAAGATTTTGGATGCGTCACTCGGGATGATTGAGGGATGGACATTAGGGGTCACGGGAATGAAAATTGGGGGCGTGCGGGTGATTACTGTGCCTGGAGAGTTGGCCTATGGGGACACGATGGAGATTTGTGGCGGGACGAACAAGCCGCTGAAGTTTATGATTATGACCAAAGAAAATGAGGGGGAGCTGGCGGATCTCGCGGCGGCGCTAGATACGGCGTATCTGAAATATCAGTATTATGCGATGTACGGGATAGAATACTAAAATATGTTATACCTATTGACTTTTTAAGTCGCTTGTGGTATAATGGGGGTATAGACTTTCATGGTGGGGGCTAGAGAGGTCTCGCACCGTTCACAAAAAATAAGGAGGGGAAAAAATGAATGCATTTTTTCACGAATTCACACCGTCAATTTTCCGCCACGCTTATCCGTACATCGGCATATTTTTCTTAGTAGTAATGGCGACAATGGGCTGGAAACAGCATCGCATGGTCTGGAGCCGAAAGCGCGAACGGTATATTATCCGTCAGCGCTACGACGAATCGCGGTTGAACGCTATTGCTATAGCGTTCTCGGTCGGTTGGGCGACTCTCGTGATGTTCGAGAGTTATCATGGGATTTTACAATCCCTAGACAACAGGCTGGGCAGGTTTGATTCGCCAGTGTGGTCGCTGTTCATGTTGCCGTTTTATTGGCTGACGATCATGTTGGTCGCTTGGCTGGTGCTGTTCTGGTTTGGGTTTATCTTTTCGTCGGTGCGGTTTCGGCTGCTGACCTTGAGAAAAAAGGACATGACCAGAAAAATGGCCAAAATGGCGGAACGTCAGTATGAAGGGAGGTGAACGGAAAATCCCTGAGCGATGAAGCTCGGGGATTTTTCATGGGCGAATTTCGGGGGTTGTGGCTGGGGTTTCGGGACTGGATTTTCTGGGGTTTGTGGCTGGGATTTCGGGGCTGGATTTTCGGGGGGGGGACTGGGTTTTTCGGGGTGGGATTTTTATGGGCGAAAAAAATGGACTTTTTTTACACAGCAGAAAAAGGTTGTGGTATAATAGAAACATGAAAAGGCATATACGGAAAGTTTTCGGGGGCGCGACGATGCTGGGGGTGGCAGGCTTGGGGGTGATTTCGGGGGCAGTTTGGGGTATGGTCGGGGGGCAGAGCACGGCGAGTGCGCTGAGCTACGCGATGAATGTGGGGGTGAGCTTTGAGGTGGACGAGTCGATTACGGTTTCGGTGCCGGCGAGCGGGCTGGTGATTGACGACTTGGTGCCTGGGACGGTGGCGGACAGCAATGTAATTGCGGTGAATGTGAAATGTAATAGCACTTATGGCTATACTCTGAACGCGACAGTGGGGAGCAGTACTTATAATACGCGCAATTTGGTGCATAGTAACTCGGCGGTGAGCGATGTGTTTGCTAGCGTGGATTATGGGGCGAGTCTTGCGACGTTAGAGGCGGTGAAAACTTGGGGGTACGCGGCCTCTACAGACAGTGCGGCGACATGGACAAATTATAGCGGGTTGCCGTTATATACGGATACGGCGAATGTGGCGACGCTTCGGGCGACGACGAGCGGGACGGCGGCGGCAGGGGACGATACGAATTTCAAAATTGCGGCTTACGCGGCGGCGGCGATGCCACTTGGGGAGTATAATAATGTAATTAATTTTACAGCGGTGACAAATGAACCGTCGGTGAAGTATATGCAAGATGTGGCGTCGTGGGGGAGTAGCGTGGATACGGGAGAAGTCGTAGAGGCGATAGATTCGCGGGACAACAAGACTTATTACGTGACGAAACTGGCGGACGGGAAGTTGTGGATGACGCAAAATTTGGATTTTGATTTAGATACGGGGACGACTCTGACTCCTGAGGATACAGATATTACTGCGAACTGGACTCCGAGCGTAGCGACTTATGCGACGGGTAATACGACGTGGGACTACTCATATACGACGCCGGAGTCGTATGACCCTGGGGATTTGTGCTGGACGGGGCTAATAGATACTTCGTGGAACGGGACACTGGACAATACGTCATACGCAACGAATTGTGCGGAGGACGGTGCGAATCTACATTATCATGTAGGAAATTATTACAACTGGACGGCAGCAGTAGCGATGAATGATTCGAGCTCGTATAATACGGATGAGCTCGATGTAAATCAGTCTATCTGCCCGGCGGGTTGGACTTTGCCAAAAGGCGGAAATACGCTGACGGGTGCGGGCTCATTTTATGATATGATTAGCCAGACTGGTTTTACTTCGGGGGCGAGTGGTAATATTCATTTGGGTCCAGCTTTCTTCGTGTATGGTGGCTACTGGAACGGTTCGTCGTGCGGCGTTGGTAGCAGCGGCTACTACTGGTCGTCGGTAGTAAAGTCCTCGCTCCTCGCGTACGACTTGTACTTCAGTGCGCATAGCTACCTGTACCCCCAGAGCAACGACTTCCGCAGCTACGGTAGCTCTGTGCGTTGCGTCGCGCGCTAGTGGCGCGCGTCCCGCTCCTTTGCCGTTCTCTTTTTCGGGGTTTTCCCCTCCCGTCCTTCCTGAAATCATTGAATTCTCGTGAGGAGGCAAAAAGTCAGTCCGAAAGTTGAACAAGCGTAGGCAATATGATATAATGAAAACAGCGGGTAATCCCGCGTAGTTTTGAGATGGAGCCGAGGTAATGCTCATTCCGATTTCTAAACTATCATGGAAGGACAAAGAATATACCTGGTACGCTAGGTCTTGTACTGTTCCGTCCTACGCGCTACGGCGCGTAGCGAGGTTTAAAATATTCTTCTAAAATACTGTCATTGTGGCTTTCTTCGTGTATGGTGGCAACTGGAACGGTTCGTCGAACAACGTTGGTAGCAACGGCAACTACTGGTCGTCGGTAGTAAAGTCCTCGAACAACGCGTACGACTTGAACTTCAATGCGAATAGCAACCTGAACCCCCAGAACAACGACAACCGCAACAACGGTAACTCTGTGCGTTGCGTCGCGCGCTAGTGGCGCGCGTCCCGCTCCTTTGCCGTTCTCTTTTTCGGGGTTTTCCCCTCCCGGACTTCCACAAAAAATGGGCCGTTTGGGCCCATTTTTTGTGAGCAGATGGTGCCTTGTTCGGGCTATTTTTTGGGATAAGGGTAGTCCCAGCCGAGATTCTCCCAGAGTTTGTGTAAAAGTTTATAACTGTCGTAGTGCGAAAGATGACCGTCGTAGGAAGTGAGACTTTCTAATTTGCCCTCGCCAGTGGTGGCGATTTTGTAGGCGGTAGTGGCAAGATTATGGGCGATACGCTTGCCTGGGACGATGTGGTCGTAAAAAACCTTGGCGCCTAGGAAGTCCACGCCCTGTTCGATGCGGGTTTCGGATTGTTTTTTGGGGTGCAAAATGAGCTGGAGTGAACTGATTTTGTTTTCGATGAGTGGCATATCTTCGCTAAGGAGCTTAGGTAGATCCTCGGCGGTAACGACAATGAAAAAATCGTCGACATAACGGCCGTAGTTTCTAAGTTTGCGGTCAACAACGACAAAACGGTCGAGCTGATCGAGGTAGATATTGGAGAGTTCTTGGGAAGTGAAGTTGCCGATGACGAGACCGCGACCCTTGGGTTGGTTAAAGAGCGACTTATCGGCAGGAAGGTCGTCCCAGTCGCTTTTGCGTCCGCGAATGGTGACTCCTTCAGTCGGCGAATCGAAAATTATCTCGCGCCAAAGGTATTTTAAAGTCCGATAGAGTTCGCCACCGTCTGGAAATTGGCGTTTTAGGCCCCATAAGATGCGGTCATAAAGGCGCTGATGGTCGAGGCTGATGAAATAGCTTTTGAGGTCGCGTTTGACGACGTAGGTCGGGATAGTGCCGTCGTGGCTAACTCGGCGCATTTTGCGTTGGAGATCTTTGATGCCGTAGAGCGTGCCTTTGCCTTTGCGACAAGAATAGGAACAAGGGAGCAACCTAGGTCCCCACCACATTTCGGCGTATTTGACGAGAAAGCAATGGATGATGCGGTCGATAAATGGGGCGGCGATGATTTCGCGAGTGACGGGGTCGTGAATAATAAAAGCAACGCCGCGGCCGGGGTGATAAGCACGCGCGATAATGGTGTTGCGCAAGCGAACTAAGTTTTCTAGGTCGCCGAGCTCAAATTCGTGTTCGTTTTGGGTTTTGCGTTTGCCACCGACACGGGTTTTGTAGTAGGCTTCGAAAAGTTCTGTGAGCAAAAATTCTTGAAAATTCATAAAAGTTCCTTTATCTTTGGTTGGTTTTTGATTCGCGGTCGAGAATGTCGATGATTTTGATGACGATTTCGGCGATACGGATGGTGGTTTTGGGGGTCCAGATTTTGAGGTCGGCGATGAGCTTGGTTTGGTATTTGACTAGGGTGAGATCGGATTTTAGGGAAATGAGGCAGTTTTCGTGGTTAATTCGGCCATTGGTGAGGTCGAAATAGGCGCAATTCATACGATTTACGGTTTTTAGGAGTGGATAGCCGAAATTGTCGCGTTCGATTTGGCTTTTCATGGTGCGGACGTTCTCGTAGATAGCTTTCAGAAGTTCTTCGAGTTGAAGGAATAGGACGGGGACGGAGTTATCGACCATGACGAGCTGGTTGAAATGGCGGAGGCTTTGGTTTTGGTGGTCCTGCATATCGGCAAGTTGAGCCTCGGTGAAAGTCCAAGGGAGTTTAAAAAGAAGAAAATCGTCGGGATTTTTGCGGGGAGTAAGTTGTTTAATGCCGAGAGTTTTGAGAACTTCGGCGAGTTTTTCGGGATTACGAACCGAGACAATACCTCCGGTAGATTTGTGGGCATAGTCGCCGTCAGAGACTAAATTGGCGGCGAGATTGAGTCTGGGGGCGATATTGAGTGCGTAGAACAGGGCAGAATGACCGATAAACTTGTAAAAGTCGTTGGTAGATTTTAGGAGGACAAGAAATTCAAAATTGGTTTTCTCGAATTCGGTGAGAAATTTTTTGTTTTGGTTGTAAAATTTGTTGCGCTCGTTTTTGAGACGACCGAGTTCGGCTTTTTCGGCCTTGTTTTTGGGTTTGTTAAAGTTTTTGACGGCATTGTCAGCTGCAGAGAATGAATTGATTTCGTGCATATTTGCTCCTTTTTATAATAGATACTTTAATTATAAGGCGGGTGGTTGAAAAAGTGGGGGAGATGTGATATAAGAGGAGCATGGATAAAACTTTTTTCTTTTATGATTTGGAAACATCGGGGTTAAAGGCGCGGGAAGACCGGATTATGCAGTTTGCGGGGCAGCGGACTAGCCTTGAATTGGAGCCGATTGGCGAGCCGGTGAACATTTTGGTGCGGATGACGGACGACGCGTTGCCGTCGCCAAGCGCGATTGCGGTGACGAAAATTACGCCGCAGAAAACTCTTGAAGAGGGGGTTTTGGAGGCGGAGTTTTGTCGGTTGGTAATGGCAAAAATTTTTACGCCTGGGACTTGTGCGGTGGGATATAATACAGTGCGGTTTGATGATGAGTTTATGCGGGCGACTTTTTGGCGGAATTTTTATGACCCGTATGAGTTTGAATGGAGAGACGAGCGGTCGCGGTGGGATATGCTGGATGTGGTGCGACTGGTGCGGGCGCTTCGGCCAGAGGGGATTTCGTGGCCGGTACGCGAAGACGGGGCGCCGACGAACCGGCTGGAATTATTAACGAAAGAAAATGGGCTGGCGCACGAGCATGCGCACGATGCGCTGTCGGATGTGTATGCGACAATTGCGGTGGCGAAGTTGATTCGCGAAAAACAGCCGAAAATGTTTGAGTTTTTGTTCAAAATGCGTGGAAAGCGGGAAGTGGCAAAGTTGGTGAATTTGACCGACCCGAAGCCGTTTGTGTATGCGAGTGGGCGGTATGCGAATGAATTCAACAAGACGACGGTGGCGTTTCCACTTACGGCAGGGCGAAATGGGAATGTGGTGGTGTTTGATCTCCGGTTCAACCCGGAGGAAGTTGCCGCGGAGGAATCGTTCCCGATTGTAAAAGAATTATGCCTAAATAAGTGTCCGGCAGTGGCGCCGGTGTCAGTGCTCGAGGTGAAAGGGGCTGACGGGGTTGATGGCTGGGGGCGAATTGGTTTGACACGCGAAAAAGTGGAGGAAAATCTGCGAAAATTAGTCGCGCATCCAGAATTTGCGGAACAAATGCGGGCGGAATTTGAAAAACAGCCGGAATTTGCGCCGGCGGTGGAGCCGGAGGCGATGTTATACGACGGATTTTTAGATGATGCGGACCGAGTAAAAGTTTCGGCAGTGCGGGCGGCGTCGGCGACGACGGACGCGGGCGGAGAGAAAGTTGATGCGGCGGCAAAATTGGCGGATTTTCATCCGGAATTTGCCGATTCGCGGTTGCCGGAACTATTATTACACTACAAGGGGCGAAGTTTCCCGAAGAGTTTGTCTGAGGCGGAAATGAAGCAGTGGGAGACATATCGCCGAGCGCGACTTGAACGTCAAGCGCCGAAGTTTTTGGAAGAACTGGCGAAAATCGAGGACGATTTCATTAAAGAAGAACTGATGCTGTATTTTCAATCTCTCGGTGAAACTGAATATTAAAGTTTGACAGACGAAATGGCTTGTTTGAGGGCGTTGATGGATTTTTGGAGGGCGATGCCTTCTTGTTCGGAGATGTTTAAATCGAGGCGGCGAATAATGCCGGTGCGGCCGACGATGGACGGGTAGCCAAAGCAGACGCCAGAGAACGGGTCGAGCGAAGAAACGGACAAAACGCGGCGTTCGTCGTTGAAAATACAATTCAAAATGCTAACCACACAGGTGGCAACTCCGTAATAAGTCGCGCCTTTTTTCTCGATGATGTCGTAGGCTTCGTTTTTGACGAAATCGGAGATGTCGGAGCGGGTTTTGGCGTCAAAAAGTTCGGTTAAGGGTTGCCCGCCGAGGTTGGCGAGCGACCAGAGAGTGAGTTCGGTGTCGCCGTGCTCGCCGATTTGGTAGGCGTGGACGGATTTTGGGTTAGCATCTAGGTAGCCAGCGATGCGAGTTTTGAGTCTAGCAGAGTCGAGAACCGTGCCGGAGCCGATGACTTTTTCGGCGGGGAGACCGGAAAATTTCATGGTGAAATAAGTTAGGACGTCCATTGGGTTCGATACGACGAGGAAAATGCCGTTAAAACCGGAGGCCATGATTTGGTCGATCATGCCTTTTAGAATATTGACATTTTTTTTGAGTAAATCCATGCGAGTTTCGCCTGGTTTTTGGTTGGCGCCGGCAGTAATAACTACGACGTCGCAATCGTGAGCGTCCCGATAAGTGCCGTTTGTGATTTTGACGTAACTCGGCGCGACCGAGAGAGCGTCGCGCAGGTCCATAGCCTCGCCCTCGGCATCTTTGGCGATAATGTCAGTTAAAATAATTTCGTTAACGGCGGTGCGTTGATTTAAAATAGCGAAAGCGATCGAGGCGCCAACATTGCCGGTGCCAACAATCATGATTTTGTGATTATCCATATATTTATTATAGCATAAGCAATTTAGTTTGGTATAATCAAAATATGAGCACGGAAAATTTTTCTTTTAGTAATTTTACTGGGGATTATTATTTGGCGAAGGATGCGGAGGGGGTGTCGCATCTAAAAGTTAAGGAAGAGCTGACGGCGGAATTTCCAGAATATGAGCAAAATAAGGGGATTTGTCGGGAAATTCCGAGAACAAATCAAGGCGGAGCGAACATAACTTTGCCGAATTTGACGAAAAATGATATTACGGTGCTTAGAAACGGCGAAACGGAGCCGATTTATAGTTTGAATGCGTTTGACGATTATTATCGGGTGTGCACGGGGGACGAAAATTATGTGTTGGGGACGCAAGTATATACTTTTGAATATGAATTCGAGAAGGTAGTGACGGATTTTGGGAGTTATCAGGAACTATATTGGGATACAAATGGAACTGGTTGGCGACAAACATTTGACCGAGTGACGGCGCGGGTGCATTTTGACGAAGATACAAGTTCGGCATTTACGGGAAAGAGTTGGTGCTATGTAGGAAAATATGGGCAAAGCGGGAGCGAACGGTGCAAAATTAATAAACTTGCGGACGGGGTGGAGTTTACGGCGGATAATTTAGGTAGTTATGAGAATTTGACGTTTGACACGGAGCTTGAGGCGGGAAGTTTTACAATTCCGGAGCCGGAGGTGAGCTATGCGCTTGTGGCGGCGCTATTTGTAGTGATTGTGATTTGTGGGTTGTGCTTAATTTCGCCGATTCGGAAACTGTTAAAAACGCGTGGAAAAATTAAATACTATAAGGGGCTGTTTGTGAAACCGGAATATCAGCCGGCGAAGGATTATTCGTTGGCGGAGATGGCGGAGATATATATTGGGCATAAGAAAGATGTAAAAGTGGGGATTTTGCTAGATCTAGTGGTGCGAAAAAAGATCGAGCTAGTGAAAAAAGAGGGCAAGATTTTTAGGAATAAAGATTGGGCGATTCGGGTGCTAGATGTGAAGGACTTAAGGACGGAGGAGCTGACAGTACTAGCACTACTAAATGGTGGGGCAGAGGTGGAAGCTGGGAATGTAGTAAATATTGAGAAACGGGTGGCTAATACGGCACTAATCAAAATGGCGCGGAAGTTTGATGAGACGGTGATGAAAGATTTGAAAAAAGACAAGTTAGTGGAAAAAAATTTTATTCTACGGACGACGGGCGTGCGCCCTAGCGACGGAGCGAATATAGCCGTGGCAATAATGATGGGGCTGGTTTTGGGGATGCCAATGGTGATGGGTATTTTGGATGAGTTAGTGGTCGGACCAGAGACGAAGATGGGGCGAGTGTTGTATGGCGAGGACTTATTGCCGTTCGTGGCGGGACTAGTGGTGATGATAACGATTGTGGTGGGGACGGTGCTATATAATAAAACAAAAAAGTTTGGGCGACACACGATGAAAGGTTTGGAGATGTCGCGATATATGGACGGATTAAAACTGTATATTAAAATGGCGGAAGCGGAGAGGCTGGAATTTTTGCAAAGTGTCGAGGGAGCGGAAGTGTCGAACGAGGGGATCGTGAGACTATATGAAAAGTTGTTGCCGTATGCGGCGGTGTTTGGGCTGGAGAAAAGTTGGATGGAGGAGCTAGAAAAGTATTATCAGTTAGAAGAAGTGGTTGCGCCGGATTGGGCGATGACGGGGGTAGAGACGAACGAGATGCTAAGAGCGGTGAGAAATGCGGGAATGTATGCTACGCAGGCTGGGGTGGTTAGCTCTGGTGGGGGAATTTCGGGCGGAGGTGGATTTTCGTCTTCATCGTCGGGCGGCGGCGGAGGTGGATTCTCTGGCGGCGGGGGCGGCGGCGGAGGTGGGGGTGGTAGATAGCCACGATGACAGATTGGGGCGGTTTTTGCGAGGAGTTGTTGTGAATTTGACGATAAAAAGGCTAAGTTTTGAGGAAAATGCGTAAAGTTATGCTATAATAAAATAAACAATACCTTTTTAACAATAATTTTAAAGAAGGAAAGAAAATGGATCCGAATAGCAATTCAATACCAACACCTAATCCGATGCCGGAGCCTAGTCCGGTACCGACACCTGAGGCGACATCCGAGGTGGGGGTAAATCCGATGAGCCCAGTAAATCCTGCGACTAATGCGACGCCGATGAATGCGGGAGTAAACCCGACACCAGTGCAAGCGACAGCGGCGGGCGGAATGACGACCGCGCCAGTAAATCCAGTGATTACGCCGATGGGGGCGAATCGGATTGAGGCGACTGAGCCGATTTTGCGACCAGAGCCAGCGCCAGCGCCAGACCCAGTAAAAGAAGAATTAAATGCGCCAATGGTGGCGGCAGCGCCAGTGCCTGGGTCGATTGGTTCGGCAGTGAGCAGTCCGGCCGCGGCGACGAATGAGCCGGCGGGAATGGCAAACGGCGGATTCATGAATGAACGACGCACTCCAAATGTAGCATTTAATGACCCAGCGGTGCAACCAGACCCAACAATGCAAAATCAAGCTCAAGCTCCGACTGCGACAAAAACGAAGAGGTCGAGCAAAGCGGTATTGATTACTTTGATTGTGGTGGCACTGGCGATTGTGGCGGTACTGGTGGTGATGTTAGTGATGCAACTTATGAGCGACACGGGGAGCACTAGTGCGTCGACGCCAAATACGCCAGTTGCGGTAGATGTAGATGACGATGAAGAAGAGGCGAAAGATGCCGAGGATGCTACAGACGGTAGCGACGCGACGGACGAAAGTACGACTGCGACGACGACGGTGGCGTGCTATCGGGCGATGACGGCGGAGGAGTTGGCGGTCTATACTGGGGCGACGAGCGGAACGATTAATCTCAAAGGTAATTATGACGCGGACGATGCCTTGGTGAGCGTGAAAAAAACCGAAGTGGTGCTAAAAGAGGGGGCAGTGGACCCGTCGGAAGAAAAAAGTTTGACGGCGCTAGCAAGCGAAGTGACGGCGGACACGGCGGCGGAATATTATTTGACAGCGGACAAAGAAGGTGAAGTCGATTTAACTCTTGGCGGAATGCGCCTAAACTGGACGGAGCTTGGGTTTACTTGCGAATAAAAAATGAGCAAAGAATGCGTGGGTGGGGCGCATTTTTTGTTAGTTTTAGTGCGTAAAAATTGATTTTGTCGGCGCGTTATTATATAATATAAGTATGGCGAAGAGATATATAACGACAGCAATTCCGTATATGAATGGTAATCCGCATATTGGGCATGCGATGGATTATTGTTTGGCAGATGTGTGCGCGCGATACTATAAATTGCGGGGCGACGAAGTGCGGTTTCAGGCGGGGACAGACGAGCACGGTAGCAAGATTGCACAGAAGGCGGCCGAGCAGGGGCTAACTCCACAGGAATTTGTGGATCAAAAAGCGGCAGCGTTTAAGGACTTTATTCGGAAATTGGATGTTGAATATACGGATTTTGTGCGAACTACGGACGCGGAACATGAGCGACGGGTGCAAGAGATTTGGCGTCGACTAGAAAAACATATTTATAAAGCAAAATATGAAGGTTGGTATTGTACTGGTTGCGAGCGGTTTGTGACGCAAAAAGAATACACGGAAAATAACGGAATTTGTCCGGATCACCAGAAGCCATACGAAGAATTGTCGGAAGAAAATTATTATCTGAGGATTTCGGATTTTAAGAAAAGTATAACTTTGGCGATTGAAAATGATGAAATGCAGATTTTGCCTCTCTTTAGGAAGAAAGAGATTTTAAGATTACTCGAAGAAACGCCAGATGTATCGATTTCTCGGCCGCGGACGCAACTCGAATGGGGCGTGCCGGTACCGGATGATGAGTCGCAGGTGATGTATGTGTGGATGGATGCGCTGGCGAACTATTTAACAGTGATTGGTTATCCGGATGCGAGCGATTTTGGTGAGTGGTGGCCGGCGACGGCACAATTTGTGGGCAAAGATATTTTAAGATTTCATGCGATTATTTGGCCGGCGATGCTACTCGGGCTAGGGTTGCCGCTACCGAAAACTTTGGTATCGCATGGCATGATTTTGGCGGACGGGCAAAAAATGAGTAAGTCGATTGGGAATGTAGTGGCGCCGGAAAAAGTGATTGATGAATACGGCGTGGATGCGTTTCGGTACTTCTTTTTGCGCCACGTGGACACGTTTGCGGATGCGGACTTTACGTGGGAGCGGTTTGAGCGGGCATACAACACCGAACTGGCGAATGATTTGGGCAATTTGGTACAGCGACTTGCGACATTGGTGGCAAAAAATGGGGTCAAGATTGAGGCTGGGACTAGCAAGGAGAATAGTTGCAATGTACGAGGGCTAGATGAAAAATATGCGGAGCTAATGGATAGTTTTCAGTTTTCGAAAGCGTTTGATTATGCTTGGGAAAAGGTGCAAGGCATCAATAAACGGATTGACGAAGAAAAGCCATGGGCGCTAGCAAAAAACGGCGAAACGGAAAAGTTGACCGAATGTTTGAATAACTTAGTCAATGAACTACTTGAGGCTGCGACTTTGCTTTCGCCGTTTATCCCGCGAGCCGCGTTGAGCATTCAGCAAATTTTTACAGCTGAAATGGTAGAACCGCCCAAAGAACCACTATTTCCGAAAAAATAATTACAACAAGAAAGGTATTTATAGTTTTTTGAAATTGTTTGGTTAAACTTAAAAAATAGCCTCCCTAGAGGCTATTTTTGTGAGGCTGAGATTTTATTCTTCAGCCGAGAGTTTGCTGGTGAAATCGGATAGATAAAAGCCGATTACGCCACCAATCATTGGGATGATTGCGTAAAGCGAAAGGGCTTGGCAGATACCGCCGAGGATTTCGCCAAAGTTTTCACCGGAGCTCGGGAAAATTTGGAGCATCAAAGCTGCAGCTGGGTTCATAATGAAGTTGTTGCTGAGCCCCAAGAAAGCTGCCGATACTACGTAACCGATCAAAATTGCGAGAATGGTTCCGCCAGCCATGAGTGAGCCGTAGGTAAAAACGCTACGTTTGTATTTTAAGGCGCGAACTGCAAAGAATGCAATGATAATTGCGCCGAGTAGCTCGACCATAGCAGCTGGCCAAAAGCCGTTTTCGGCAAGCGCGGTGATAGCCGGTGCATCGTAAGCGGTCTCGCCACCGGCAAGGTGGAAGCCGTTAAAGATCAGCCAGCCGAGCCAAGCGCCGACGATTTCAGCGATAATATACATGACACCGCGGATAACCGACATGCGACGCGAAGCCATCATCCCAACAGTAACGATAGGGTTGAGGCAGGCGCCCGAGAAGGCGTAAACTGCGATAAAGGTCGCGATAACTGCGAACGCATAGGTCGCAATGTTGGGCAGGCCCATCAGCATCAAAGCGAATAGCAACAGAGCAATGAGCAGAGTGCCGATGACTTCGCCGAGCAAAGCGCCGTAGAATTTAGGGTTTTTGAAAATGGTGAGAATGCTTTCTTTCTCATCATATTTTTTGGCGAAGAATCCAGACAGACAGGATTTTTTCGCAGTGGTTTTGACTGCCGCGGCTTCCGTTTTTGCAACGGGTTTCTCGACAGTTTTGGATTTGGTCGAGACGGTCTTTTCAGACTTGTTCGACGATTTCGACTTTTTGGTCGCCATCTATTTTCCTCCTTTAATAATAATTAGGTTTATTATAGCACACTTTTTATGTTATAATGGAAAAAATAACTTATTTAGGAAAAATATGGGAGTAATTGTAAACAAAGAAGACGACAAAAATAACGAATTAGCTAAGCGAATCAATGCGGATTTGCGAGCGCGGGCGATGGCGGAGGCGGATAATGGCGAGAATCCGGACTTTGCGGAAGATTCAGAATATTTGAAGGACACCAAGAAAACTGGTCGGTTTGGTTGGGTGTGGTTGGTGCTGATTGTGTTGGCGATTATCTCAATGATTTCGATCGTATTTATATAATATAATTGATTGAAGTTTTATTGAAATTGGTTGTGTTTATTTGAAATTGCTTTATAATATATAATATGGAGAACGGCGACGACAAATATAATCCGGCGATGATTGCGGAGCAGAAAAAAGCTGCAGAGCAATTTGATCCTGCGACGAGGGCGGCGGCGAAGCTGGGGTCGGCGGAAGAGGCGGCGAGTAATGGTTTGTATCGGCCAAGTGGGGGAACTGAGGGGGTGCGAACAGAGGAGTCTCAGCCGGCAGGGTTATATAAAGGAATCGGCAAAACCGAAAAAACGACTGGCAAAAATGGCAAGGGGAAATTTAAGGGATTTTTGAGAAAAAGAGGGGCGACGATTGGGCTATGTATTGCATTGACGTTTGGAGCGGGTGGAATTATGGCAGGAACACAACTGTTTCAGCCGTTTTCGCTGGTGGCGCAATTTCAGGAATCATTTAATTCGATGCACGTGTCGGCGAATGTGCGGTCGGCACGGTTTTTTAAGGCACAGATGTCGACGGGGCGATATAAGGACCCGATCGGCAATGCGACGATTTTTGGCTCTAAATTTAAAATTTCAAATAAGCAACAGGCGGAACTAAAACAGTATGGAATTGAGGTAGATAATGATTTTAACGGGAGTGGAACTAAAGTCTTAAAATGGACAAATAGTGACGGTGAAATTCAGATTATTACGGCGGACAGCAAGACAAAAATAACAATTCCCGAAGTAGATGCGGACACGGGGGTGAAATATAAGGCGGAGACAGTGGACTTTAAGACTTTGTATGCTTCGGACACGGATTTTTTCCATGCCTATAATACGGGGTCGATGACTTGGCGGGGGCAATTTGCGAACTGGTTTGGCAAAAATGTGGATAATTTTTTGAAAAACAATAATTTAACGCGAAATTTGTGGAACGACTATAAAAATAAAAAGACCGAGGCAGGTGGAAACGGACTAAAAGCAGTCAAGGAGATACTAAGCGAAAGAATAAAGGGAAATAACGGGGAAATTGATTTTGAAACAAAGGAACAGGACACAGTAAAAGATGCTGACGGCAAGGAGGTGCCAGCAACGGATAAAGATGAAAAACCGATATTAAAAAAAGAGACAACGAAGGATTCGGCTAGAGGTACGAATGTTTCGGAAAAATTAGACAAGATAAAAGCAAAGTTTTCGCAAGCAGTGAATGCGGGCTGCGCAGTAATGGATATGGTGGGTGTAATTAGTTTGATGGTATCGGGGATGGAAGTGTTGCAAATTGTGAATTTATGGACATCCTATGCGGAGACGGTAGATAAAACCAAGGCGGGATATGGAGACGAGGCGCCGATTAATGAGCTAGCAACTAGCTTGAACGAAAAAAAGAATAACACAAACAAGCAATTGATATCTACGAGCAACTCTACGGAGGTGACTGAGAGTGGTATAACGGCGCTGGAGACTAAGACTATAACTAATAATAAGTCAGCGATGGAATCGGCGGGAATAAGTGCGTTATACGGTAATGGTAAAGTTGATACGAGCGATGCTAGTGTGCAGAGTTTTAATTTAACATCGTCGATGAAACGGATTTTGGGCGGAATTGGGGTGTCGATGACGGCATTTAGGACGTGTAATTTTTCTAAGGGTGCGGTAGCGGTAGTAGAGGAAATAACTGATGGGGTACAAATCGCGGCGTGCGCTGTCGGGATAGCTGGGGCGATATTTTCCTTTGGGGCATCGACGGCGGCGTGTTGGAGTTTGGTGGGGGAGGGGTTGATAGCACTGGCAAAAAGCGTGGCAATTGGCGCAGTGCTCGGCGGAGTAATTGCAACTTTGACGCCAGTGGTGACGAGCGTATTAGGGCGAGATTTGGTGTCGGACCTGGGCGGAGAAGACCTAGGGAATGCTTTGACCTCGGGAGCGCTGAGATATATGGGAAGCGCGCACCGAGCCAATGGCGGGTCGCTGGGTACAGCAGAGAAATATCAACAATATGCGGTGGCGCAGGCGGAAGTAGTAGCGCAAGATGCAAAAGAAGAGCGACTGACGTTGAGTCCGTTTGATATTACTTCAAAAAATACGTTTATGGGAACGATTTTGACGCAAATGATGACTTTGACGAATTCTTCGGGGCTGATGAAGTCGCTAACTTCGGCGTCGACAGTGATGAGTTCGTCGATTGCATCGCTGACGCCTAGGGTATCGGCGGTGACTAAGACGATTTCGGAGAGTTTGCCGACCGAGGAGGAATACGCGGAGACTTGCCCGTATTTGGCGTCGATTGGGGCGGTGGGAGATGCGTTTTGCAATCCGTATGTAGTAACGGATATGTCGACGATCGAAATGGATCCGTATGACGTAATAAAGCAGTTGTACACTAATAACCAAGTTGCAGTGGTTGATAGTGAGGGGCAAGAAGTGGCGGCAGAGGATCTAGATAAAGTGACTTTTGCGGTGGCGGAACTTAACGACAACAATACAATGAAACTCGCGGATACGGAAGACGAAGAAGTAGTGAACGTAAAAGTGAAAGACGGTACGGAACTAGCTAAATATATTAAGTATTGCGGAACGCGAGAATCGGACTTTGGATTTGCGGACCGAAATATTGTGAATGACCTTGATTCAAGTAGTCCATCGGTTAATTCAGGTAGCTCCGTAGTCGACGGTGCTGGAAATGGAGCACTTGGGTCAATTCCGGTGTACAGCGGTCTTGTTGATATTATGGAGAGCGTCGGGACCGAGGCTAATCTCGGCTATGTGAGCGGCGAAAATTGTGTGGCGAATAGTAGTAGTTCAGATTGGAATAATGAATTTAGTCTGTATCAGCGGTTTTCTGAGGATCAGTCGCTAGCGGAGTCGATGGGGATTATTGAAAAATCGGCGGTGGCGGAATATTTGGAAGAATATTATGAGCAAAATCCGGTAGATAACTCGTATGAGGGGATCTTGGCGCGGTATTCGGGGATGGAAAAAGAGACTGTGTCGGATTTGCTTGATGTGATTGCTTATTATGAATACGTAAATGAATACGACCCGAGCGAGCGGTATGCGTTTGAGGGCGCGACCGACCCGAACGAGAGTGAACCGATTTTGCTGGATAATGAATATGTACTGGCGGGCGACGTAAATTTGCCGGAAAATATCATCTATGCCGATATACGAAATCGCAGTTTTGCGGTATAATATATAATATATGGGAAAAATTGAGGAGTTAAAGCAGGAGCTGAAGCAGATAAATGCAGAGGCGAGCAAAATTCGTGAGCTGGCGGTTGAAAAGCGGGCAGAGTTTGGTAAGCAGATTAATGCTAGGCGAGCGGAAGTTTTGGCGCGAATTGCGGAGGCCGAGAAAGAATTGTTGAATGAGGCAGTAGAGCCGTTAGATACGACGGCGTGGTCGGGCGTGAACGAAAAAATGCCGGAGCTGTATCCGACTTTGATGGGTTCGAAACATCCGCTAATGATGGAGCTAGATCGCGTAGTGGAGATTTATCAGTTGATGGGGTTTACGGCGGTCGAATCTCGGCAGTTAGATGATGAATTTCATATGTTTGATGCGTTGAATTTTCCGAAGGAACATCCGGCGCGAGATGGCTATGATACTTTCCGAACGGAGGAAGGTTTGATTCCGCCGGCACATACTTCGACAATGCAACATCGCGTGTTGAAAAAATATCGGGGTGAGCTGGAAAAAGGTGGTGAGATTGCGGTAGTAGTGCCGGGGCGAGTGTTTAGGAATGAGGATGTAGATGCAACGCATGAGCATACTTTTTACCAGTGCGAGGGTGTATATGTGTCGCGAGATTGTACGATGGGGGATATGCTCGGGATTTTGCGCGAATTTTTTGAGAAATATTATGAACAGAAGTTGAATATTCGGACGCAGCCGGGGTATTTTCCGTTTACAGAACCGTCGCTTGAGTTTATGATTGAAAAACCAAAGGCGCTAGGCGGGAAAAAGGGTGACTTTTTGGAAATGCTGGGGTGTGGTATGATTCACCCGAATGTGCTAAAAATGGCGGGAATTAATCCGGAGCAGTATCATGGATTTGCTTGGGGCGGGGGGATTGATCGGCTGGCAATGCTTCGTTATGGCTTGGATGATGTGCGACATTTTGAAAGTGGCAATCTTAATTTCTTGAGGGAGTTTTAGATTATGAAAATTAGTTTGAATTGGCTAAAAAAATACGTAAATGTTCCGGAGACGGTTTCGGACGCGGAATTAATTCGGTTGATTGGTGCGCGATTAGTGGAAGTAGAGGGGGTGATTGACGAAACTCATAAATACGATAATATTTTTGTGGTAAAAGTTGAAAGTTGTGAGAAAATTCCTGAGACGCATTTGTCGTTATGCCAAATTAATAATGGTGGGGGCGAACTAGTGCAGGTGGTGTGTGGGGCGCCAAATGTGCGAGCAGGGATGTTGGCGGCGTGGATTGCGCCTGGGGCGGTGGTGCCGGCGAGCGTGCATGAGGATGCGCCGTTCGTGATCGGTAAGCGAAAATTGCGTGGGTATGAATCTAGTGGAATGCTGGCGGGTGCGGACGAATTGGATTTTGGCGATGATCATTCGGGAATTGTGGAGATTGATCCAAAAATGGCAAAGCCTGGGGATACGCTGGCGGAAGTGCTGGATTTGAATGATTTGATTTTAGAAATTGAGAATAAGTCTCTCACGCATCGGCCGGATACGTTTGGAGTAATTGGGTTTGCGCGCGAAGTGGCTGGGATACTCGGATTAAAATTCGATTATGAGTTGTCAGAAAACGTGCAAGATATTATTCTTGGGTCGTGGCGCTATTCCTCGCCTTGTCAGGCTCCGGATCTCCTCGAAGAACAACTTGCGAGTTTTTCGAGCACCTCGAATGTAATCAAGGTTTCGGTTGATGAAAAAGTTTGTCCGCGATACACGGCGGTGGTGCTAGAGAAACACGGCGAAATGGATAAAAAATATTTGACGTGGGTCGATACGATGCTTGCGAAGGCTGGAATGCGGCCGGTGGATCCGATTGTGGATGCGACGAATTTCGTAATGCTACTTACTGGACAGCCGCTACATGCGTTTGATTATGATAAATTTGTGAAAACTTGCGGAAAAAATGAGCCGGAAATTGTAGTGCGATTGGCAAAAAATGATGAAAAAATTGTGCTATTAGATGATAAAGAGGTGGAATTAAACGAAAACGATATTGTGATTTGTGCGGGCGATCAGCCGGTGGCACTAGCCGGAGCGATGGGTGGTAAAACGACGGCGATTGACGAAAATACGCGAAAGATTATTCTAGAATCGGCGACTTTTTCGCTGTATAATTTACGCAAAACACAGATGGTGCACGGGGTTTTCTCGGAGGCAATTACGCGCTTCACCAAGGGGCAACCAGCAGCGCAAACACTGGCGGTGGCGGAAGCTTGCGTGGGGATGTTGGCAGGCGGGTTTAAAGTTGTAGGCATGACAGACACTTATCCGCAACCACAAAAACCGACTGTTGTAAAAATTACAACAGATGAGATAAATGGATTGCTAGGGACGGAGTATGCGCCGAAACTAATTGTAAAGACTTTAGAAAATGTAGGGTTCAAGATTGAAACGAAAAATGCGGTAGAAGATGCGGCAAAAACAGAGGTGAAAATGGGAGATGTAGCAAAAGTTGAAACGGAGACGGGCGAGAAAATAGTGACCAAGAATCTGATAATCACTAGCCCGAATTGGCGGACGGATATTCATATCAAAGAAGATATTATTGAAGAAGTCGGGCGACTTTTGGGCTATGATAATATTAAACCGACCTTGCCGAAGCACCAAACTGCCGGTAAAAACGATTTGTTTGCGCTGAAAAAACAAATTCGGGAGATTTTGGCGCGATTTGGCGCGAATGAAGTTTTGACTTATAGTTTTGTGTCGGGGAAGTTGCTCGAAAAAGCTGGGCAGGATGCGAAAGAGTCGTATAAAATTGTGAATTCGATTTCGCCAGAATTGCAATATGTGCGGCAAGCGATTGTGCCGAGTTTGCTAGAAAAAACGTATTTGAATGAGAAATTGCCGGTGGAACGGTTTGCGATTTTTGAGATGAATCAAGTATACAACAAAAAATGGGGGCTAAACGATGAGAATGTGCCGGCGGGGCGAAATAAATTAGGGTTTGTAATTGCGGAGCGTAAAAACGCGGGGACGGCATACTACGTGGCGAAAAAATATGTGGCGGAGTTGGCGCGGGAATTTAATTTAGAAATAGAGTTTGTGCCGATGACAAGAAAGGCGACAAATGTAGAAAACGCAGGAACTGTAGAGAATGCAGAAAATGCGCCGTTTGAGTCGAAACGATCGGCGGAGATGCTGGTGAATGGTGAGCATTTTGGCGTGGTGGGCGAGTTTAGAAATTCTGTGCGACATGAGTTTAAACTAGCGCCGTATCTGGCGGGTTTTGAAATTGACTTAGGGGTATTATTGAAGAATAAAACGCATGATAGAAAATTGGATTTTAGAACTTTGAAACATGAAGATATAACGGTCGAGACCGAAAAAACTTATGCGGAAGTTCTGCAGGAGCTCAAAGCAAAATATCCAGAAGCGAAAATTACGCCTAGAACAATTTACCAAGCGGACGGACAAACGACGAAAAACATGACTTTTCATTTGGCATATTAAAATAGTTATGCTATAATTGAAACATGATATTGCTTGATTCGGTGACGAAAAAGTATGCGGGGGATGCGGAACCGGCGCTTGACGGGGTATCTTTGCATATCGAGCCGAATGAATTTGTGTTTTTGGTGGGAAAATCTGGTGCAGGCAAGTCGACATTGATGAAAATGATTACCAAGGAAGAAATTCCAGATTCGGGCAAGATAATTATTGGCGGAATTGACCTAGATTACGTAAAAAAACGACATATTCCGGGGTATCGGCGACGGCTGGGGGTAGTGTTTCAGGATTTTAAGTTGTTGCCGCGGCGCACGGTGTATGAAAATGTGGCGTTTGCGCTCGAGATCGCGGGCATGAGCGGTAAAGAAATTCGGCGAACAGTGCCAAAAGTGCTAGAGCTGGTGGATTTACTAGATCAGGCGAAAAAATTTCCGCACCAACTTTCGGGCGGACAGCAACAGCGAGTGTCGATTGCGCGAAGCGTAGCGAGGCAGCCGAAGATTCTGATTGCAGACGAGCCGACGGCGAATTTGGACAAGTTGACCACTGAAGAAATTATGCAACTACTTAAGAAAATCAACGATTTTGGGACGACGATTTTGGTGACGACGCATAATGAGAATATTGTGAATACTCTGCAGAAACGCGTAATTACCTTGAAACACGGCAAAATTGTGAACGATCAAAAAAACGGTGGAATTTATAAGTTGGACGAGACGCCAGTAGAAAAACGGCCATTTAGGCAAGTGCAGACTCCTGGGCATGCTTTGAGGCCGAGGCCGACAGCAGAGATAAAAACGAACGATGCGAAAGTCGGCGAAAACAACACGGACGGGGCAAAGACGGTTAAAGTGAAAAGGAAAGTGATTTAGATGGCGGGCGAAAAGAGCGAAAAAGAGCAGAAATTAAAGCGAATTTCGAAAAAAAGTTTGAAAACGATGCAAAAAAATCGCACTCGGCACGCGATGCGCGATAAAGTGCGAATTGTAAAATATGGGACGACGGGGTTTGGGCGAAATATTTGGCTATCGACGGCAGCGATGGTGGTGATGGCAGTAACGTTGATAATTTTGTTTGTGACAGTGGTGGCGAGTGTGATTTTGACCAATACTGCAGAGATGATGAAAGACAAAATCGATATTACGATTTATTTTAAGCCCAATACGTCGACAGAGACTCTGACGGAGCTGTCGAAAATTATTAGTGAGGATAAAAATATTAAGTCGGTCGAGACTTCGACTTCGGAAGAAGAATACGAGAAGTTTTTGCAAGAAAACGAGGGCAGTGATGAAATTATCGGGATTTTGGACGACGAGATGACCGAAATGATGATTGCTAAAATGCAGTCGACGATGCGAGTAAAAGTTTACAATGTTGATAATTTGGATAGTATTAAGGAAATCGTAGAGCAAAATGAGACCTTTGTGGCGAATACTGATAAGGATAAAGCGCCGACTTATGATGTGAATCGGGCCGAGATTAATACGATTACATCGTGGGCGCGGATTGCGCGAACGGGCGGAATTATTCTGGCGGTGGTGTTTTTGGTGGTGTCGGTATTGATTATCTTCTCGACAATTCGGATGGCGGTGTTTTCGCGGCGGGAGGAGATTTATATGATGAAGTTAGTGGGGGCAGACAAGGGTTTTATTCGTGGGCCGTTTTTGGTGGAGGCGGAGATTTGCGGCGTGCTAGCAGGAACAGTGGCGGCGACTTTGTCGTATTTTGGCTTTCAATTTATGTCGCCGAAGTTGGCAAACTACGGGATTGATGTTTCGCAGATCAGTAGTATTCTGGAATCGAACCAATTGGTGCTGGTATTTCTGGTCTTTATCGTGGCTGGAGCGGTGATTGGGCGAATCTCGGCAGGGTTAGCGGTGCAAAAGTATTTGAAAAAGACTTAAACCTTGCAAAAAATTTGCATTTTTCAAAATGCTTATGTTATAATAAAAATATGAAAACAAAAAACAAAAAATTTTTACTTGGGTGTTTGGCGGCACTTTTAATAGTGCCGTTTGTTAGTTTAAAATTAAATGAAGATGCGGAGGCGTGCAATACGGCTGAATGTCGCGAAGCAAAAGCGAAGGAACTCGAGGCGAGCCGAAATGCGCAATCGGCGTCGAACGCAGCAAATGCATATCAACGCAAAGTGAGCGATATTGAACTGGAAATCTCGAGCAAAGAAGCCGAGATTAAAGAGTCGGAGACGGCGATCGAAGAGTTAAAAGCAAAAATTCAAAAAACTGAAGAGAAAATTATTAGCGATCAAGAGGCTTTGGCGGAACTATTGGTGAATATGCATTTTGAATCGGACGCGGAGCCGATTAGGATCTTGGCAGGGGCGAGTTCAATTTCGGATTTAGCGGAAAAAGCAGCACGAGAAGAAGTGGCGCGCGAACAAATCAGCACGCAAGCGGCAAAAATCAAAGAAGAAAAGGCGACGCTCGAGGCAGACAAGGCGCAAATGGAGACAAAATTGACCGAACAACAGCAGGCGCGCGAAGAATTAGTGACTAAGAAACAAGAACTTAGTAATTTGGTGGCAAAATATCAAAATGATATGGACGCGTACGAGGCGGTGGCAAAAGAAGAGCGAGAAAAATATCAGGCAGCGTATCAGGCATGGATGGCACAAAATGCAAGCAATTTTAATGGTGGCAAATATTCGGGCGTAAATACATATCCGTGGCAAGCGGATTGTCCCGGAAAGCAGGATTATTACATTACGTCGTATAACGGCTGGAAAATTGGCGGATATGTTTGTGAATGTGTGAGTTATGCGGGCTGGAAAGCGTATGAATGGTATGGGGTGGCGTTGGCGTGGGGAAACGCTTATTCTTGGGATGACCGAGCGCGGGCGGCGGGGTACCGAGTGGATAATACGCCGGCGGCAGGAACGATTGGGCAAGTGGACGGCTATCCGTATGGGCATGTGTTTTGGGTGGAAAGCGTGAATGCGGACGGGTCGATCAATGTGACGGAATATAATAACGCTTATGCGACGTATCTGTATTCTGGCAATTCGCATTACGGCGACTTTGGCGCGCGCACCATTCCGGCAAATGAAGTAGGGAGATATAATTATATTCATTTTTAGTTAGTTTTTGCACCCATTTCGGTTTTGGTTTGTGCTATAATTAAATAATGGAAGAGAAAAAGGTAAGTCTGGGGAATGCGATAATTATTGGTGCGGTGATGGCGGTGCTAGGGGGAGTGATTGGGGTAAATTGGAATAATTGGTTTGCGGGATTTGGGCCGTATCTTGGGATTTCTACAAGCACGACTTCGAGCGTGAATTGGTCGGCGCTGGACGAAGTGTATAATAAATTGGCGTCGTCGTATAATGGCGAGATTTCGGAATCGGAAGTCATCGAAGGGGCGAAAAAAGGTTTAACTGAGGCGCTGGGCGACAAATATACAATTTATATGAACGAAGAAGAGGCCGAAAGTTTTTATGATGATTTGCATGGAAATGTCGGGGCGGGAATTGGCGTAGAGATGGGACTACGTGATGGCTATGTGCGAGTGCTAAGAACTTTGCCAGATAATCCAGCGCGTGAAGCGGGGATTCTCGCGGGCGATATTTTGTACAAAGTGGACGGCGAGGAAGTATATAGCTTGTCAACAGACGAAATTGCCAAAAAGGTGCGCGGTGAGGCAGGAACAGAAGTGACGGTGACCGTGGTGCGTGATGGTGAGGAAAAGTCGTTTACAATGAAACGCGAAGAAATCAATAATGTCTCAGCGTATGTAGAATATTCGGGTTCTACGGCGATCGTAACAGTGACGCGATTCGATTCGGATACAGGGACGATGGTGCAAGGATTTGCAAAAGAATTTGCGAGCAAGGGGGTGAAAAAAGTGATTTTGGATTTGCGCGG
The DNA here is from genome assembly GCA_963637115.1 of bacterium. Lineage (GTDB taxonomy): Bacteria > Patescibacteriota > Saccharimonadia > Saccharimonadales > Saccharimonadaceae > Nanosyncoccus. The sequence continues at coordinate 144,152 of CAVHLO010000002.1, forward strand.
AAATGGCGGTGGGTATGTGTCGGCGGCAAAGGATTTGTTGAGTTTGTGGATAGATAATGATGTGATTTTGCTCCAAAAGTCGCGACATTTCGGCAATTCGGAGGAAAAATCGAGTTCGGGCAAGGCGCTACTGGCCGATATGAAAACAGTAGTGCTGGTGAATGGTTCGACGGCGTCGGCGTCGGAAATTGTGGCAGGGGCGCTTCAAGATTATGGCAAGGCGACGATTGTTGGTGAAAAGACTTACGGCAAGGGCGTGGTACAGAATTTGTATGATTTGTCGGGCGGAACAGTGCTAAAAGTGACGACGGCGGAGTGGTATACGCCAAAAGACCGGTCGATAAATGGCGAGGGGATTACGCCAGATGTGGAAGTGGAGCGGACTTATGAGGATATCAATGCCATGAAAGATCCGCAACTAGATAAAGCGAAAAGTCTATGAAAATCGTAATCGCGACGGCAGTGTATTATCCCCAGATTAACGGGGTGGCAGTGTTTGCGCATAATTTGGCAGTGGGGCTAGTAAAACGGGGGCATGAAGTGCTGGTACTGGCGCCGTCGATGACGGGGCGGGCGAGCGAAGAGCTAGAAGAGGGGGTGCGAGTGTGTCGTTTGAAGTCGGTAGATATTAAGGTGTATCCGGATCAGGTACACAAGGTGCCAGCTAAGCGAAAAATTAAAGGGGTGAGTATGCCGAGGGTGTTTTATAAGCATGGGCTGAGGGTGGCTGTTTCTCCTGGGCAAGAAGTGAAGCGAATACTGGCGGATTTTCAGCCAGACGTGGTGCATGTGCAAGTGGCGGACCCGATTGGGCTGTCAGTGGTGGCGCAAGCGCGAAAAATGGGGATACCGATTATAACGACGGAGCATAATCGGCCAGAGGTGTTGACGGATTCTCTGAAATTGCCGTCGAGCTTGAAACGGGGGGCGAACAAAATGCTACAAAAATATTTTCGGGCGCGACATGTAAAAAGTGATTTTGTGACAATGCCGACGGAACTGGCGATTGAAGAGCTATTTGGGGACAGGAAGTCGACAAAACAACGCGGCCCGTCGGCGGGGTCAGTTAAACGATGTGGGGGCGGGGGCGAATTAGTGCGCAAAGACGGGTCGATGGTGCCGATAGTAGCGGTGTCAAATGGGGTGGATTTGAAAAATTTTCATCCTGGAAAAGCTGGCGCGGAAGTTTATCATAAGTATCGACTAGATACCGAGGCGTTGACGGTGCTATACGTGGGGCGGTTGGATCCGGAGAAAGAGGTGGAAATGGTAGTGCGGGCGTTTTTGCAACTTGGCGAGGGGGTGCCGACGGCGCAGTTGGTGGTTGCGGGGGACGGAGTGGATTGGGCGAGACTAATGGAGTTAGCGAAGCATGAACCGCGAGTGCATTTTTTGGGACGGGTGGCGCAAGATGAGTTATATGAAGTATATCGGCTGGGCGATGTGTTTGCGACGGCGTCGCCGATTGAAACGCAGGGGATTGTGCTGATTGAGGCCGCAGCCTCGGGGTTGCCGCTAGTAGCCGTGAATAAGGGGGCGGTAGCGGAAGTATGCCATAACGGGCAAAATGGGTATTTGATTGATATTTCACCGCGCGAAAACGAGAGCAAAAAACAGGGGCGGGAGCGAGAAATTTCGGCAATTTCGGACGCGCTGGAAAAAATCTTGACCGATCGTGATTTGCGAAAAAATTTCAGCCAAAAGTCGCTTGAAATTGCTCGGGGACACGATTTTGAACGGACGCTGGATAGGTTTGAGGAACTATATCAGCGAGTGATAAAATCGTAAAATATGGTATAATAAAAGAATGAATAGATATGAACCGCTGAAAATTGAGCAAAAATGGCAAGAAAAATGGGAGCAGGAAAAGCCGTTTCGGGCCGAAATAGAAGAGGGCGTGCCGAAAATGTATATTGCGGAGATGTTCCCGTATCCGTCGGGGGCGGGGCTACATGTGGGGCATGTGCGGAATTTTACGATTGTTGATGTGCTGACGCGGTTTTATGAGCAACAGCGACTGAATGTCATGCGGCCGTTCGGATATGATACGTTTGGGCTGCCGGCGGAAAATTACGCGATTAAAACTGGGACTTCGCCACAGCAAGCGACGGCGACAAATGTGGCAAATTTCAAAAAACAGGCGAAACGGCTCGGGTATGCGATCGATTGGGAGCGGGAGATCAATACGAGCGATCCAGAATATTATAAATGGACACAGTGGTGTTTTTTGCAGTTGTTTCGGCGGGGGTTGGCGTATCAAAAAGAGTCGTACCAGTGGTGGTGCCCAGTAGACAAGACAGTGCTAGCAAACGAGCAGGTAGAGAATGGTTGTTGCTGGCGGTGTGGGCATGAGGTGGAGAAAAAGAAGTTAAAGCAGTGGTTTTTTAAGATTACGGATTATGCGGAAGAGTTGTTGTCGGAAATCGATGCGCTGGATTGGCCGGACAAGATTAAGACTATGCAGAAAAATTGGATCGGGAAGTCAGTTGGGGCGGAGGTGGATTTCGACCTAGCTTCTGGGCGGAAAATTACCGTCTTTACTACGCGACCGGATACAATTTATGGGGCAACGTTCCTCGTGGTGGCGCCGGAATATCCGGAGCTTATGAATTTGGTGGCCGATGACGCGCGCGATGAAGTTTTGGCGTATAAAACGGCGGCGATGAAAAAGTCAGAGGTTGAGCGACAGGAAAATAAGGAAAAAACGGGCGTATTTACGGGCGCGTATGCGATTAATCCGGCGACGAAGGAAAAAATCCCGATTTGGGTGGCGGATTATGTGCTGGCGGGGTATGGCACGGGGGCGATTATGGCGGTGCCGACAATGGATGAGCGCGATCGAGAATTTGCGGAAAAGTTCGACTTGCCGATTGTGGAGACTGAACTTTGTGATTTTGGGCAGTTTGGCACGCCGAAAACGACTTACAAAATGCGGGACTGGTTGATTTCGCGTCAGAGATATTGGGGTTGTCCGATTCCGATTGCGTATGACAAAGACGGCAATGCACATCCGATTCCAGAGGATCAATTGCCGGTGATGCTGCCAGAGGTGGAGGATTATAAACCAGACGAGTCGGGGCGGTCGGCTTTGGCAAAAGCGGAGGATTGGCTGACGGTGGAAATTCCGGTCAAAGACCCGAAAACTGGCGAGACGCATCTTGAAAAAATGACGCGCGAGACGGATACTCTGGACGGCTACGCTTGTTCGTCGTGGTATTTGTGGCGGTATGTTTCGCCGCGAGATACGGAACATGCTTGGAATTCAGAAGCGATTTCGTATTGGGCGCCGACAGATATTTATGTCGGGGCGGACCATGCCGTGGCGCACCTTTTGTATGTCCGATTTTGGTGTAAATTCTTCGCAGATGAGGGATTTTTGCCGTTTCGGGAACCGATTAAGAAGCTGATTTATCACGGTTATATTAATGCTCCGGACGGGAAAAAGATGTCTAAATCGAAGGGAAATGTGATTGATCCGCTCGACGTGATTAACGACGGGTACGGGGCGGATACGCTTAGGACCTACGAAATGTTTATCGGGCCGGTGGAGCTGGATGCGGCGTGGGACCCGAGGAGTGTGGGGGGAGTGTATCGGTTCCTGAATCGGTGTTATAATTTGTGCTTTGGTGATGATATGACAGCCGAGCAATCGTCTTCTGCGCCATTGCGGCACAAGACTATCAAAAAGGTGACGACGGATATTTACAAGTGCCAATTCAACACGGCGGTGGCGGCGCTGATGGAATATGTGAATGAACTGTATAAGGTTGGGGCGGGGAAGGAAGATTTGGTGGTGCTGGCGAAGCTTTTGAAACCGTTTGCGCCGCATCTTGCGAGTGAAATGCTGGAAAAATTAGGGGCGGATGATGAGTGGCCGAAGTGGGACGAAAAATATCTCGTGGCGGAGACGGTGGAAGTGGTAATTCAGGTGAATGGCAAGTTGCGAGCGAAGCTCTCTGTATCGGCGGAAGAGTTAGAAAATGAGGCGGAGATAGTCAAAAAGGCGCTAGACGAGCCAAAAGTGAAAAAATATACCGAAAATGGCGTCAAAAAGACGATTTTTGTGAAAAAAGCCAAGCTGGTAAATATAGTGGTATAATAGGGGTATGATAAAAGTTTATACGACGCCGACTTGCGTGTATTGTCATGCGCTGATGGATTGGCTAGATGAAAAAGGGATTGAATATGTCGAGATGGATGCGACGAAGGAGCCGGATATCGCGACGGTGCCGGTGACGGAAATTGACGGGGAACGAATTGTCGGGTTCGACCGGCCGGCGATTAAAAGGGCGCTAAAGAAATTAGGGGAGATGTAGTGCCGGGGAACGATGCGACGCCGTCTAGTGGTGGTGATTCTCTGCGCGCTGGCGCGGCGCAGCAGCCGGCGCGAGAGATAGTACTGGTTTTGCATAATATTCGCTCGACCTATAATGTCGGGGCAATTCTGAGAACGGCGGAAGGGTTTGGTGTCTCGCGGGTGGTGCTGTCGGGGTACACACCGCGGGTGCATGACCCGAATTTGTTGCCGCATTTGCGGGATAAATTAGACCGCGAAATTCATAAAACTGCGCTAGACGCGGAAGAACTTGTGGATATTTATTCGTCTGGTGATATAATTTCGGACTTGAAGAAATGGCAAAAACGGGGGTGGCAAATTTTGGGACTAGAGAATAATATTCAAAAGTCTAATCTGGTAATGCTAAACGACCCAGGGCTTAAAGGACGGTTGTCTGACCGAGTGATTTTGATTTTGGGCGAGGAAGTAAACGGCATAGATTATTCGCTCCATGATATAATTGACCTGTTTATTGAAATCCCGATGCGCGGGCGAAAAGAAAGTTTTAACGTTTCCGTGGCCGCTGGCGTGGCGGTGTGGGGGATTGGGGGATAAAAAGTTACTATTGCTAATGTGAAAGTTAATAAAATATTTTTTTACTAATGCGCCATGTTTTTAAGAGATTTTTTAATGTATTCACGAAGTTCGCCGTCTGTGCAAAAGACATAACATCCCTTCATCCCTCTAGTCATCAGCACTTTGTAGGTGTTTTTAATAATTTTGTCTGCTAACTTTTCAGCTTCTTCGGGGTCATTTTTAAGTAGAGTTTTGATCCCTTTGATAGATTGATCAGTTTTGGCGCGTTTTGAAACGTCAGTGATAATCTGACCATTGCGAAAAATCATATCGTCACCAATAATAACGCCGACATAATCAAATTCTAGACCTTGGCAAGTATGAATACAGCCCGCTTCGTTTACGGAATCTTTTTCTATAGCCCAAGTTTGAGAATTTGTGTCTAGGTTCCAGCTCATATTAAAATTATATTCTGGAATGGTAATGTCGTAGAAATTGGAATCGCTTTTCCCCTCCTTAGCCCAGTCCCAACAGTAGCCGGCGACAATTCGGGCTTTATTGTTGGCATTATTTTTTTCGATAATGACTTGGCGCATTTCGTTTGGATTATCAAAAACTCTAAAATCGTAGTTAAAATCCATGTCGTTAAAATTGGCGGTATATTTTATCTCTAATAAATTGTCTAGCCAAGCTAGGTAGCCGTCCGAGCCGTTACAACGAAATTGGCTTTCGAGTTCGATCTTTTGAAAATCGGCGCCGAGTTCGTGGGCAAATTTTTCAATCATAACAGTTGTGCCAATGTCTTTTAGGGTTACTTTTTGGCTTTCGTCAATGAAGAAAATGGAACTTTTTGCAGTATTAATGATTTCTTTGATTTGGTTTTCACCCAAGTTATTCATAAAACCAGATTTTTCGGTCAGGCGATGAGCTTCATCTACAATTAGAGCATCAATCGTGTTGACGCCGGTTTCGTAAAAATTCCCAGAATTTTGAAAGCAAGAATCAATGAAATTTTTCTGAAATTCGCCTTGCAATTTTTTCTTGAAAACAGCACGCGGTGAACCGTTGCGAGTAACATAGAAGCTGACGATATTAGCTTTTGTCAGTTCTACCATTAAATTGATAGCAAGAACACTTTTACCCGTTCCTGGACCACCCTCAATAACTAAAACGTTCTTTTTGCCAAAAGCCACGGCGTTCTTAGCTATGTTCATGGCAGTTTCGAAAGCGACTTTTTGATCATCAATCATGACAAATTCTTGATTACCATGTAGCATGCTCGCAAGGCAATCTTGCAAACTTTTCGATGGACGAAAACGACCGTGGTCGATTTCGTAAATTGTTTTGCCGTCGTCGCCACGCTTGATATGTTTAGTAATGAAATTGCGTAATTTCGGAAAATCTTCGGCGCCGAACATTGGTGCAGCTTCGATGTAGTTCGCATATTGCTCGCTTAAAATGGGGTCGTTGTTTTTGAAATGGTAATTATGTAAAAACGCGCACGGGCATAAGTCCATTTTGCCGTTTTGGGTCGTTTCGTTGTAATTATTAATGAAATACGCGTAGCTCATAGCTTGATACGAGGGATGGGCAACTTTTCTGAGACCACCGCCAACGTAAGTCTGCACTAGACCATCTCCCTCTTTTACGGGTTCACATTCTCCCCATTGTTTGAGTTCGATGATGATTGCTGTTTTGATATTATATTCGTTTGTGCCAGTCAAAATAAAATCGACACGTTTCGAAGTCATAGGGATGTTATATTCGATAGCGACACCGCAGTCGTCTGGTATTTCTGTTGAATCTAGGATGTTGCGCATATATTGCATTGAATTTTGCCAAGCGCGCATTTGTGGTTCGGTGGTTTTGCCGAAATATTTTTGATATTGTTCGTAGATTTTGTTACAGATTAAATTGTCGCGAACATCATCCATGAATTTAGTTTTTGTGCCATCATAAACTATCATATTTTATCCTACAATTTTGTGTATTTAGTGCTAACTCCTTTGGCTTTCTCGACCGGATATTTTTTGCGAGTTTTTTCTAGTTTATTCAGGATTATTTCTTCAGGATCTACTTCGAGTTTGGTTGCTAACTGAAAACAGTAGTTAAAAACATCTGCGAGCTCATCACAAACTTCGGTTTTATCGAAATTGTTATTCCACTGGAAGCATTCCAATAGTTCTCCCGCTTCAATAGTAATAGATTTGGCAAGATTTTCTGGGCTATGAAATTTATCCCAATCTCGTTCCTGATTAAAATCGGCGATTGCCTTTTGTACCTTCTTCATATGTATTATTATACCATCTTTCGAATTTTTGCCACTCTTTTTGGTGGTATATTAAGCCATCGTAAGTCAGATGCCGGTGTATCTTTAAATATTCATTAATCGCACATAACTTTTTTGAACCGATATATTGTTTATGTGAGCTATATTCTTGGAGAATACTCATGCTGCCGTCCTTTCATGCCTAGGTATTATCACATCTGAGCTAGAGATGCAACCCCCTACCTTCGAAATATTAATAGTGGCAATTATTAGTAAGTTAGAAACGATTATATTACAAATATAAAATACTTATGCTAGTGATTTTGCGTGGTACGGGGTTGAAAATTTTTATTGAGTATGCATATAATAACAGCGGGTTGGAGAAATTTTTATTTTGCTTGGATTAGATTCTCCCCGCCATGGGAAACTGCTGAATAATATTAGTTGCAAGTGCGGTGAGTTTTCCGTGGCATGGGGGGATTTAACAAGTTGGTGATTCTAGATAGCCTTGGTTGCCGTCCTCCCGACGAATACAAACACGAAAGGAGGTGCGCTATGGAAATAGAGTTTTACTTTAGATTCAAGCGTAAGCCAAAAAATAAAAAAGTTACTGTCGTCGTAGACGAACAGTAACACAACCAATCGATGAGTTTCTAGAGCTCATCTTATGATTTAAGTATAACAAATATGAGATTTTTTTGCAAGTAAATAATTTTGATTGGATATAAAACAGGGGAAGAAGTGTCTAAGGTCTAGCTTTTTTGAGAAAGATAGGGTATAATTAGAATAGTTTGAGGCGATTACCGGTGTTATCGGCCGTTTTGAATTCTTGAAGCTCGAATTTGAGGTTTGAGAATCGTGTAAAATAATCGCTTAATCGAACTGATAATAAAAGTAATAATCGGAACCGCACGTTTGAGAATCGTGTAAAATAATCGCTTAATCGAACTAGCGATATATACGCTGGCGCACCGCCGTTGTTTGAGAATCGTGTAAAATAATCGCTTAATCGAACTGATAATAAAAGCAATAATCGCAACCGCACGTTTGAGAATCGTGTAAAATAATCGCTTAATCGAACTAAAGGAGAATAAATATGATTGAACGATAGTTTGAGAATCGTGTAAAATAATCGCTTAATCGAACGCATGTGGCTTCCATACTTCCATTTTAACAGTTTGAGAATCGTGTAAAATAATCGCTTAATCGAACGAAGACTTACGACGAAGACATTAAGATTGAGTTTGAGAATCGTGTAAAATAATCGCTTAATCGAACGCCCTGATGTTTCAGAATTGGCTGATTTCGGTTTGAGAATCGTGTAAAATAATCGCTTAATCGAACCATCACCTTCGACCACGACTACGATATGTAGTTTGAGAATCGTGTAAAATAATCGCTTAATCGAACTTGAATAATGGGACACCGCACTGCAGTTTAGTTTGAGAATCGTGTAAAATAATCGCTTAATCGAACTGTCGTTCAATTCATAAATGAAAATAAAAGGTTTGAGAATCGTGTAAAATAATCGCTTAATCGAACTACATTGACCTGTGTGATAGACATGACAAGGTTTGAGAATCGTGTAAAATAATCGCTTAATCGAACCACCATGTTGCTAATGCCACATCGGCTCGAGTTTGAGAATCGTGTAAAATAATCGCTTAATCGAACTAAAGGAGAACAAGTATGATTGATGTAGCTGTTTGAGAATCGTGTAAAATAATCGCTTAATCGAACAAAAAAGGAGATATTATGATTGATATCGCTGTTTGAGAATCGTGTAAAATAATCGCTTAATCGAACTTATAATATAATTCATAAAAAGTTTTCCACGTTTGAGAATCGTGTAAAATAATCGCTTAATCGAACTATTAATTTATTTTATATCTCTATTATAGGGTTTGAGAATCGTGTAAAATAATCGCTTAATCGAACATTGCGCTCCCTCATCAACAAGAGGCATTAGTTTGAGAATCGTGTAAAATAATCGCTTAATCGAACTCTCCTCGGCTGGCGTCGTTTCATAACCGGGTTTGAGAATCGTGTAAAATAATCGCTTAATCGAACACAAAAAAAATAACAAAATAAATAATCAGTGTTTGAGAATCGTGTAAAATAATCGCTTAATCGAACCACCCACTTAATCGACTACATCCAAGGCGAGTTTGAGAATCGTGTAAAATAATCGCTTAATCGAACGATTGGCGAGATAATATGATAAACTATTGAGCAAAAAGGAACATTCTGACCGCAAGATACAAAAACGACGAAAAGAATTTATGAGGGCAGTTTGAAATCGGCATCGATCATCCAGCGATCGCGTGAGCGAAAGGCGGGGATGGTACCGCGAGAGGCTTTGTTCGAAGCGGATTGCGGATTGATGTCGTTTGCTTTTGCCCAGTCAGAGAGAGGAATGATTTTCTGGGCGGTCAATTTCGTGATTCGACGATAGAGTGCTTCGACCAAGAGGCCTGCAAAAAGCTCTGTCAGAGTGTCATGGCGATTGGTTTTTGAATAATTATCTAGAGCGGGGTAGTATTCGCTGGTTTTGGTTTTGTTCATAATCAGAATTGGTGGTAAGTCGAGAAGTTGCAGTTGGTAATTAGTGAGTAGGCGACCAATACGACCATTGCCGTCGCAAAAGGGATGAAGATTTTCGAATTCGGCGTGAAAAAAGGCGATTTTTTCGAGAAAATAGTCGTCGTCGTCATGATTATAATTTTCAACGAGTTCATGCATAAGCCCATTGACAAATTTCGGGTTGGCGCCGATATGAGTGCCGACGCGTACCCATTCGTCGCCGAAGCGGAAACGCCCAGCGAAATTATTGTTAATGTCGGTTAAAAGGGTTTTGTGCAATTTTAAAATAAGCTCGACAGAGAGAGGTTCAGGCTTATTGTTGGAAAGATATTCGATGGCTTTGGCGAGATTTTTGGTTTCGTAGATTTCGCGGATTTCGTGGTCGGTGCGAATCTGATTGCGGATAAGAATATCTTCGGTATCCTCGAGAGTTAGGGTTGAATTCTCGATAGCGTTCGAATTGTAGACCATTTCTGGAAGTTCGGCAATGGAAAATTCTGTAATGGCGGAGGAATTTTGCTCGGCGAGTTCACGGTATTGCCTAGCTAGGTTATCGATTTTGTCTTTGGTAACTTGATTGATCATGATTAAATTATATCAAAGAAAGCGTGAAAAGTCAAGGTTTTGAGTGATTTTTCACGGAAAGTTACTAAAAGCTAGAGAACAAAATAGTCATTGTTGTTATAGGCTAACGGTAGCGATTTTAATCTGTGGTGGATTATAGGAGTTAACGTGGCGATATGGTATAATTGAGGTATGCGGAAAAAGTCCGATTCTATTTTGAGAATATTGTTGATGATTGGGGATGCGGTGGCGTTGGTGGCGTCGTTTGCGATGGCGTATTTTATTCGGGTGAAAGTTGATCCGCGGCCGTTTACGTTTGAGTCGCAGTTTTTTGATTTTGTGCAGACGGTGGTGTGGTTGGTGCCGGCGATGCTGATTATTTTGGCGGCGCTGGGGCTGTATCGGAAAAATATTTTTCTGGGGGCGACACGACTGCCGGAGCGTAGTCGGGTGGCGCTGGCGGCGATACTGTCGGTGGCGGCGCTAATTGTGTATGACTTTTTTGCGGGAGAAAATCTGTTTCCAGTGCGAATTATGGCGTTGACGTCGGTGCTACTTTCGTTTGTCTTTTTGTTGTGCGAGCGAGTTTTAGTGCGATTTATCGTGCGGCAAATTTTCAAAAGTGATTATGGTGCAAAGCGGGCGGTGATTGTGGGGAATGCGAAAAGCACGGAATATTTGGCGGATTATATCGCCTCGACACCGGAAGCGGGCTATCGGCTGGTGGGGGTGGTGGCAAACAAAAAATACATTCCGAAAGATCTAAAAACGCATCAATATTCGTCAGTAAAAGAGGCTTTGAAAAAGGCGCGGGCGGACGTGATTTTTCAGACGGATGAAAAATCCACAAAATATGTGTATAAACAGGCAGTGGAGCGACATTTGTTGTATTATTTTGTGCCGAGCGAGACGGCGTTGTCGTCGCATTTTGGGGAGCTGGAACTTGTTGGAGCAACGCCGGCAGTGTTGGTGATGACGACGCCACTTACTGGCGGTTATGTAGCATTGAAACGGGCGTTTGACATTTTGTTTTCTCTACTTGCGATTATTATTGCGGCGATTCCAATGTTGATTGTGTGGTTGATTTTGAAAATTACGGATTTTAAAAGTCCGGCGATTTATGCGGACGAGCGACTGACGCAATATAATCGGCGATTTAAGTGTTATAAGTTTCGGTCGATGAAGCCAGAATATTCGGGGATGACGGCGGAGGAGGCGTTTATTAAAATGGGCAAGCCGGAGGTGATTAAAAAATACCGGAAAGACGGAGATTATCTAAAAAATGACCCGCGGATTACGAAATTTGGGCATTTTATTCGAAGGACGTCGCTTGATGAGCTGCCGCAACTGTTTAATATTTTGAAAGGGGATATTTCGTTGATTGGGCCGCGGGCGCTATTGCCTGGGGAGTTGCGGGATTATGGCGATAGGTCGTTAATTCTGACGGTAAAGTCGGGGTTGACGGGGTTTGCGCAAGTTTCGGGGCGGCGGGATATTCCGTTCGAGGAACGGCGGGCGCTAGATATTTATTATGTGCGGAATTGGTCGCTAACTTTGGACGCGCAGATTTTCTTTAAGACGATTGCGATGGTGGTGAAGCGGGACGGAGCGAAGTAGATGAGCGAGAAAGTGGATGAGACGATGAAAGTGGCGATTGTTTGCGATTGGTTGACGACGGTGGGGGGAGCGGAAAAAGTTTTATTGCGAATCCATAAGTTGTTTCCGGACGCGCCGATTTATACTTCAAAATATGATCCGGAGGGGATTGATTGGTTTGCGGATGCGGAAGTGAGGACGGGGTGGCTACAGAAGTTTCCGTCTGCGATGCGACGGATTTTGGGGCCGCTGAGACAGTGGTATTTTTCGCATTTGGATTTGTCGGAATACGATTTGATTATTTCGGTAACAGGAGCGGAGGCGAAATCCGTGAAGTCGGGGCGGCGACTGCATACGCTAAAGGTGAAAAATGGTGGTAGGGGGCGAGAGGGGAAGAATTCGCGCGGAATTCACATTTCGTATTGTCATGTGCCGACGCAATATTATTGGCAAATGTATGATGATTATGTAAAAAATCCTGGATTTGGGGTGCTAAATCCGGTGGTGCGGTTTTTCTTTAAGTTGCTGGTGCGACCTTTGCGGAGAGCGGACTTAAGAGCGGCGCAAAATCCGGATTATTTTGTGACGATTTCGGAATATGCGAAAGAGGCGATTAAAAAATATTATGGGCGAGAGGCGGTGGTGATACATCCGCCGGTGGAGCTTGATGATTTTTGTGTGGGGCGCGAGAGTGAGACGGGGAAGCGTTCTAGGGAAAGTGAAAGTTGTGACAAGGAACAGGGGTCAAGTTGTGGAAAACCTGTGGAAAACTTTTACGTAGTAACGAGTCGGCAAGTGAATTGGAAGAGGTTAGATTTGGCGGTGAAAGCGTGCATGATGACGCAGCGAAAGTTGGTGGTGATTGGTGGGGGACCGGAGCATAAGAAGTTGGTGAAGTTGGCAAAAGGGTCGGGACTAGTGGAGTTTTTGCCGATGATGGACAAGAAAGAGCTGGCGAAATATTTGCGTCGGGCGAAGGGGTATTTGTTCCCAAGCATGGAGCCGTTCGGGATTGCGCCGGTGGAGGCGTTGGCGGCAGGCTGTCCGGTGATTGCGTATTGTGAGGGCGGGGCGCGGGATTATGTGATTGATGGAAAGAATGGGATTTTGTTTAAAGAACAGACGGCGACGTCGCTTGCGGAAGCGATTTTGAAGTTTGAAAAAATGAATTTTCGGCGGGAGAGAGTGGCAAAGACGGCGGTGAAATTTGATGAAGTGCGGTTTGATGCGGAACTGAAAAATTTTGTAAAAAAGTGTGAGAAGAAAAATGGTGCGGGGAAAAGTGGTGCGAACAAAGACTGAGAAATTTTGGCGAGCGGAAAGTTGGCTGAGATTTTTGGTGTATGCGTTGCCGTTTGCGTTGATTTTTTCGTATTATCCGGTAATTACGCTCGGGCAAAGTGAGACGATGAATTTGGAACTGTCGGTGCCACTGATATGGTTGGTGGTGTTTGATGTTTTGGCGCTGTATTTAATGATACGACGAAAAGTTTTGTGGGCAGTTTTTACAACGTGTGGGAGGTGGTTGTGGTTATTGTTCCCGCTGTTTGCGACGATTTCGGTGATTTGGTCGCTGAATGTTTGGCGGGGGATTTTGGTGGTAGGGATTTTGTGGTTGATTTATTTGGCAGTGTACGGGTTTTTTAACTTGCGAGATTTGTTTGCCGCGGATGATTTTCGGGGAAAGTTTTGGCGGGCGTTTTTTGCGGCGACGATGTTTGCTTGTGGCTGGTGCGTGATGCAATGTGTTTTGGATCTCGTGGGAGTTTCGCGCGAGGGGAGTTTGATGTGCGCGGGGTGCGTGTATCAGATGTTTGGGTTTCCACATCCGAATGGATTTGCGATTGAACCGCAATTTATGGGAAATTTGTTGCTCGCGCCGGCGATTGTTGCAATGTGGAAGATTTTGAAAAAAGATAGTTTAAGGTTTAAATGGTGGTTATTGTTTTTTGTCATTGTGGCGACGCTATTTTTGACATTTTCGCGCGGGGCGATTTATGCGTTTGCAGTGGCGACGGTGTTTATGATGGTATGGACTGGGGTACAGCGAAAAAGTTGGCGAGGAGTGGTAAAAGTGATTTTGACAGTGGCGGCGGCGTTTTTGTTTACACTGAATGCGCAAGGAATAATGGCGGCGGTTAGCCCGACGAATGATACTTATGGGAGCGGGGTGGCGAAAGTGTTGAATCATTTGTCGCTTGGGATTATTGAGGTGCGGGAGAAAACGACAGAGGCGAATGAGAAAGTGGTAAATGGGAATGAAGAATTAGAAATGGACGATAAGGCATTGATGGTTGAGGGGCGGGAGGAGAATGCGTCGGTGTTTGACGGGTATGTTGAAGGTTCGACGGACACGCGAATTAGGCTGTCGAGTGCGGCGGGGGAAGTGTGGGCGAAAAATCCGGCGACGATTTGGTTTGGAGTGGGCCTAGGCGGAGCGGGCGAGGCACTGTATCAAAACGGTTTGTCGCCGGCGCCAAAAGAAATTGTGCAAAATGAATATATGTCGCTACTGCTCGAGATGGGGCTGATGGGGATTTCGTTGTTCGTGTTGACGCTCAGGTTGATTTTGCGAGCGATCGTGAGAGGCGTGAAAGTTCAGTCGGCAAAAGAAATTAAAACTGCAAAAGTTAAAATTGCGACAACGAAAATAACGATGCTAAAAAGCGAGACTGCGCCGATAGTTTTAACGCTGATGGTGGCGTATGGAATTACATTGCTGTTCTTTTCGGGACTTCCGAATGCACTACATATTTATTTGTTGACTGGATTGATTTTTGTGCTGGGACTAAAAACAGAGCAAAACAAAACTGCGCGGTAGAAAATTAGTCGATAGATTTGCGGAAAAAGTTGGTGTCGTAAACTTCGGCGCCGTGATGTTTGTAAAATTCTTGGGCGGATTCACGACCATGGCCACAGGTGAATTCTAAATCTTTGCAACCTTTTTCGGCAGCCCATTCGAGCATGGCGTGCCAGAGGGCGCTGCCGACGCCTTTGCCACGGACAGTACTGTCGGTAACGAAATCTTCGAGGTAGGCGTTTTTGCGAATGCCTGGGCCCATGATGATTGACAAAGTGGCGATGCCAAGGATTTTGCCGTCTTCTTCGGCGATAAGTAAGTCGTGATATGGTGAATTAATGACGTCTTCGAACCATGCGCGGGGAATTTCGCCTTTGTCTTTTTTGGAACGGGAAAGTTCGATTAAAAGTTCACGTACGCGCGTGGCGATTTCGGGGGTGTAAGTGTCGAGTTTTTTGGTAATCATAGAATTTCTCCTAAGTTAGTTTTTAGTTCTTCGGCGAGGCGCGAGATTTCGGATTCGTCGCGACCCCACATAGTGATGCGGATTAAGTTTTCGGTGCCGGAAGGGCGGACGAGAAGTCGGCCGTCGACGGATTTTAGGCGTTGGTCGAAGTCGAGTAAAAGTTTTTTGACTGGGTCGGAGGTTTTGAGAGATTGTTTTTGCTCGGGAGTGGCGGGGAGGTTGACGATGACTTGGGGAAATTTGGTAATGATACTGGCGAGAGAACTGAGGGATTGACAGGAATTTGCGAGAATGCTGGTGAGGACGAGGGCGGTTAACATGCCGTCGCCGGTAGCTTGGTCGGGGAGAATAATATGACCGGATTGTTCGCCGCCGAGTTGGATGCGGTGCCGATGCATAGCTTCGGCGACGTTAGAATCGCCGACGGCGGTGATTTCAAGATTAATGTGATTGTTTTCTGCCCAGTTGAGGAGACCTTGGTTAGCCATGACGGTAATGGCGAGGGAATTTAAGTTGAGATATTGCGCAAGAATAGCGAGCATTTGATCGCCGTTGACTTCGGCGCTGGTTTCGTCAACCATTAGGACACGGTCGCCGTCGCCGTCGAAGGTTATACCGAAGTCGAGATGCTGATCGAGGACAAGCTTTTGTAAGGCTTCGAGGTGGGTGCTGCCGCAATTTTGGTTAATTTCGGTGTTGTATTTTTTACAACAGTTGATAAGTTCGACTTTGGCGCCGAGTTTTTCGAAAATAGCCTTGTTAATAACGCTGGTGGCGCCGTTGGCGCAGTCCATGCCGAGGTGTAATTCGCGAAAATCAGGGAGGAAGTTGTCGGGAGCGCTGGAAGAAGTGGGGATTTTGGTGTTTGGGCGAGCAAAAGATTGGAGTGATTGAAGGTAAGTTTCGAGATGAGCTTGGTAGAGTTCGCGGGCGTCTTTTGAAATGTCGGCGCGGTCGGAAAGGGCAATGGGTGAGAACGAAATGTCGGCGTGAAGGGAGGCTTCGATTTTGGCGCGACCATTTGCGCTGAGTTTTTGCCCGTGACCCTTGGTGTCCAGTTCGAAAATTTTGATGCCGTTGTCGGTGAAGGGGTTGTGCGAGGCGGTAACATCGATGGCAAAATCAAAACCCATTTTCGCAAAACAGAAATTAATCGCGGGAGTTGGTAATACGCCGGCAGAAGAAAAATCGACACCAAAAGTTTCGCAGGCGGTCTCTAGGTCGTGGATAATCCATTCCGAGGATTCGCGCGTGTCGCCGGCGAGAAAAACTTTGAAAGTGTCGCGGTCGGCGTAATCGACTAATCCGCGGATGATTTTAGCGAGAAATTCGGGAGTGAATTGTTCGGCTTTGCCCCGAATGCCGTCAGTACCAAAAGTTTGCATGTTAGCTCCTTTCGAGAAGTTTAATAATAACTTGGAGGGTCAATTTGACATCTGAAACGGTGCTGCCGCGAGAAAGGTCGGCGAGCGGGCGGTCGAAACCTTGGATGATGGGACCGGCGATAGTGAAACCGCCGAAACGTTCGAGGGATTTATAGAGAATGTTGCCGGAGTTTAGGTCGGGGGTGATGAGAACGTTGGCGTTACCTTTGACGGTCGAGGTTGGGAATTTTTTGGCAGAAATTTCGGGGTCGATAGCGGCGTCGAGTTGCATTTCGCCGTCAATGAGCCAGTCGGGAAATTCGGCGCGGATTTTTTCGATGACGTAATGGACTTTTTCGAGGTCGGGATTTTTGCCGCCAGAGCCGTTGGTGGAATAGGAAAGCAAAGCAATGCGTGGAATTTCGCCGGAAAAGCGAGCGAAAGTTTGGGCGGTGTCTTTGATGAGCCAATAAAATTGTTCTTTGGTCGGTAATTTATTGACGCCACCGTCGGCGAGGGCGAAAAGTTGTTTGGCCTTTTTGCAAATAAAACAACTCGAGAAAAAGTCGGACTGTAGAGGAATGCGGTTTTTGTAGGCGAGCAGGACGTCGCGTGAAGAAAAGTCGAGACCAGAGAGCATGGAGTCGGCTTGGCCCTCGGCGAGAAGCGCGGTGGCGGCGTCGAGATTTTCGGCTGACAAAAACTCGACCGTGGGGAAGTCTTGGATGGCTTCCTTTATGGTCGAGTTTTCGAGTTCGGGTATAATTATCTTCATAGAGATAATTATAACATACTATTTGTCGACAACTTCGCCTTCGACAGGTTCGTCGCTAGACTTGTCGCCGTCGCCCTTGGCGCTTGCGTCGTCTTTGGCGTCGTCGCTCGCGGATTGGTAGAGCTTTGCGCCGATAGGCATAATTTTTTCGTTGAGTTCTTTGACGGCCTCTTCGAATTTGTCTTTGTCGGCAGATTCGTCGGCGAGAACTTTTTTGGCTTCTTCGACGGCTTTTTTGATAGTTTCTTTGTCGTCGTCGGAGATTTTGTCTTTATACTCGGTCGGCATCTTTTCGGCGTGGTAGATAGCGTTTTCGAGTTGGTTCTTGGCGTCGATAGAATCGCGTTTCTTCTTATCCTCCTCGGCGTGAGCTTCGGCTTCTTTTTGGGCTTTTTCGATGTCTTCTTTGCTCATGTTGCCAGAGTTTTGAATAGTGATCGATTGTTCTTTGCCGGTGCCTTTATCTTTTGCGGTAACATTTAGAATACCGTTGGCGTCGAGGTTAAAGGTAACTTCGATTTGAGGGATGCCACGCGGAGCAGGAGCGATGCCGTCCAAGATAAAGCGACCGAGAGATTTGTTGTCTTTGGCAAATTCTCGCTCGCCCTGAAGGACGTGGATTTCGACCTGCGATTGATTATCGGCAGCGGTACTAAAGGTCTCGGATTTGCTGGTTGGAATGGTGGTGTTGCGGTCGATTAGAGGAGTGCGGACACCGCCCATGGTCTCAATGCCAAGCGTCAACGGCGTAACGTCGAGCAAGAGAATGTCTTTGACGTCGCCCTGAAGGACACCGCCTTGAATCGCAGCACCGATAGCGACTACTTCATCTGGGTTAACGCCCTGCATCGGGTCTTTGCCGAAAATAGATTTGACTTTTTCGACAACGGCCGGCATACGGGTCATACCACCAACCATAACAACTTCGTCAATATCTTTGGTCGTGAGCTTGGCGTCTTTTAGAGCCTTTTCGACTGGACCGGCGAGACGGTCAAGCAACGGCGAGACGAGCTCTTCGAGTTTGGCGCGAGTCAAAGTATATTCGAAATGTTTTGGGCCGTCGGCATCGGCAGACAAAAATGGCAAGTTAATGTCGGTCGAAGTGGAGCTTGAGAGTTCCTTTTTAGCTTTTTCGGCCTCGTCTTTGACGCGCTGCATCGCAGCGGCGTCGCCTTTAATGTCGATACCGGATTCTTTTTTGAATTCGTCGACGAGGAAATTGACGAGAATGTTGTCAAAATCTTCGCCGCCGAGGTGAGTGTCGCCGTTAGTGGACATCACTTCAAATACGCCATCGCCGAGTTCCAAAATCGAGACGTCGAAAGTACCACCGCCAAGGTCGAAAACAACGATTTTTTCGTCTTTTTTCGATTCGAGGCCATAAGCGAGGGCTGCGGCGGTCGGTTCGTTGATAATACGCTTGACTTCGAGGCCGGCGATTTTGCCTGCATCTTTGGTAGCTTGGCGTTGGGAGTCGTCAAAGTAGGCCGGAACAGTAATAATTGCTTCGGTGACTGGCTCGCCGAGGAATGCTTCGGCGTCGGCTTTGATTTTAGATAGCACCATGGCGGAAATTTCTTCCGGCGTGTATTCTTTGCCATCCATTTCGACTGCGACGCCGTTGCCTTTTTTCACGATTTTATACGGGCTGATTTCGCGGTCGCGTTCGACTTCCTTGTCGGTGAATTTGCGACCGATGAGGCGCTTGATGCCGTAGATAGTGTTTTTAGGGTTAGTTACGCGCTGGCGTTGGGCGACTTTGCCCACTAGGCGCTCGCCTTTTTTGGTGACAGCAACAACCGACGGGGTGGTGCGGTCGCCTTCGGCGTTAGTGATGACTTCTGGTTTGCCGGCAACCATATAAGCGAATGCAGAGTTCGTGGTACCAAGGTCAATACCAATTATTTTACTCATATATTTTATCTCCTTTCATTGGCACTCGTTCATGTTGAGTGCTAATCTACTCTCTATTGTAGCAAACTAGCACTCGTTTGTCAAGAGTGCTAATACAGGGGTGGAGAAGAAAAAAGTAAAAAACTTGTGTTTTTTATAAAAACGTATTATAATGAAAGAGCAACAATTAAACGTTTTCACGTCAAGGCAGGTGGTTTTTGACCTGGATGCCGGCGAAGATGTAAAAATGGCACCGTAAGGAAGTCATTTCGTCTTTACAGGCATCCTACCTGTGAAAATGTTTGATTGTTGCACCCTTGCGGTGCCATTTTTAATGGGCGCCGTCAATAACGACATAACGGAGGTCATAGATGTCTTTTAAAATGAACATATTTAATGAACTTAGTAAAAGTACCAGTGGCAAGACTCGAGATAGGGCTGTCGGAGACATCAGCCGTTTTGCGAGTCGAATGTCTTATGCTAAAATGGTCACTGGTACTTTTAGTGGGTTGATTGGGTTGGCACTGGTCGGGGCGACACTTGGCGGGCAAGAAGTATTTGCTACTGCCTCGTCTCTCACGCTGTCTATTTCTGGCAACCCTACGATAAATTTGCCACCGTCTGCAGAGGGGAAGTTTGCGGATTCTGGCGACCAGACGATTAGCGTCTCTACCACCCATGCGGCAGGGTACGTGCTAAAGGTCAAGGCTAGCGATACCACAACTCTTAAAAATACCTCTGGCACAGTGGGCTTTACTTCTATCTCTTCGGCAATTTCGGAAGAGACATTTGACACTAGTGCGTATAATGGCAAATGGGGCTACAAGCCGAGCAAATTAAATGGCACGGCGAACACGAATTACCTTCCTTCCCCAACAACCACGGGTAGTACCATAGATTCAGTTTCTAGCGCAACAAGCAATAACTATACAGTCTCTATTGGAGCAAGAGCAGACATCAACACGGCGATAGATAATTATTCTAACACCTTTGTGTTTACGGTTACCGCTAATCCTACGCCATATACGATTACCTACAATGCGAACACGACAGATACGGTTTCAGGAATGCCAAGTAACGTAGATTCGACGACTAGCGGAAATGTGACGATAGCTAATAACACTCCGACGCGAGACGGATATAACTTTCAGGGATGGTGTACCGCACAGGTTGCGGATGGGGCGAGCTGCACGGGAGTGAGCTATGCGGCAGGAGAAACGTTTGAAATTGATCAGACGGCGACGAGTAATACGTTAACGCTTTATGCTCAATGGAAAGAGGAGATAATAACTAGATTTACTGCCGGGGCGCACATCGAGACAATTATTGTGGCGGATTCGACGGAGAATTATAAACCATATTATGCTACGGATGGAAATGATGTGGAGTTACGCACTGGCGTACCTGGTACAGAGTATATTGTTACCGTAGTCCCATATCCTGGTTATATACTGAGTGAGTGGACTGGGACTACGGATGGGCTAGCTAGCACTAGTTACCTTACAACAACTTATACTGCCAACGAGACGGGGGACCTTGCGGCGGTGGGAGAATCGGGTAGCTACGAGTATATGCAATATAGAGATTGTCTCATTTCTTCTGGTTCTGATGGTATTTTGAATGTAACTGATATACGGGATGGTAAATCATATGCGATAGGTATGGATAGTGATGGAAATTGCTCCATGCTGTCTAATCTCCGATTGGATAATGTCGATTCAAATGGCAATCCAGTTGTTCTAGATGATTTCTATTCTGATATAGGGTCTGTGACATATGAGGATCCGCAGACTGGAGAATCTGTGACGACGACGACATTTACAATGCCTACTGAATCTTGGACTTCGCGCGAACAAGACTATTATTGCAAAGCAATGATGACTAAAGTGAATAACGAATATTATTATAATTGGTATGCGGCGAAGGCCAATCCGTATAATTGTGAATCTCCAACAGAGAGAACTAATGCCACAGAGCAAAATGACAGCTATTCTTTAGGTAGTATTTGTCCTAAGAACTGGACTCTGCCAGAGGTTGATTGGGATTGGAGCAAAGAATGGCAGATACTAATCACTTCAGGTGCTTTTAGTATGATGTATGATGGGCAGGACAGTGTTGGCTCCTATGGTTGGTGGTGGTCTAGCAAAAGAGATGGCGAAGATAATGGATTTGCTTTTGGACTTCGATTCGATGGTGGTTCTGTTTTAGTGGACTCACAGGAAAACTATATCGGGTCTTCTGTACGGTGCGTAATAAGATAATAAAGCTTGCAATAGAAGTAGTTTTGAGATATAATCAGGGGTAATGAGCGGTAAAAAAGACGATATTTTGAGCGCAAAGGACTTGGATATTATTGACGAGCCGGAGACGGGGGATTTGGAGAACGAGGAAGAGCTGACGAACGAAGAACTCGCGATTACGGCGGAGAACGTGGATGCGTTTGCGGATGATTCGGTGAGGTTATATCTGAGGGAAATCGGGAAAATCCCGTTGCTTTCGGCTGAGGAAGAGGCAGATCTCGCGGCGCGAATTGTAAAAGGCGACAAAAAAGCCAAAGATAAGATGGTAGAGTCAAATATGCGGCTAGTGGTGTCGATCGCGAAGCGCTATGGCGGGCGAGGGCTGGATTTTTTGGATTTAATTCAAGAGGGAAACACGGGGCTGCTGCGTGCGGTGGATAAGTTTGACCCAGATAAGGGATTTAAGTTCTCGACTTATGCGACGTGGTGGGTGCGACAGGCGATTACGCGGGCGATTGCAGATCAGGCGCGGACGATTCGGATTCCGGTGCATATGGTGGAGACGATTAATAAAGTACTGCGAACGACGCGCAAATTGACGACAGAACTTAATCGCGAACCGACCAATGAGGAGATTGCAAAGGCTTTGGACATGGAGCCGGACAAAATTGACTATGTGATGAAGATTAAGCAAGATATTGCGTCGCTGGATGCGTCAGTGGGGCGAGACGGCGATGACGAGGATTCGGTACTGGGGGATTTTGTCGAGGATGAGGAGCGCGACTCGCCAGAGGAATCGGCGGCGAACCAGATTTTGAAAGAGCAACTGTCAGAAATTATTTCGACTTTGACTGACCGAGAACAGAAAATTATTCGGCTGAGGTTCGGGATTGGTGGCGGACGACCGCATACGCTGGAAGAGGTAGGGAACGAATTTGATGTAACGCGGGAGCGCATTCGTCAGATTGAGGCAAAAGCGCTGTCGAAATTGCGCAAGAATAAAGACACGAAAAAGTTGCACGAATATTTAAAATAGGAGTATGAGATGAAAAAGTTGTGGACGAAATTAGTGGCGATAGGTCTGATGGGGGCAGTGATGGTGGCTGCGCCGATGCCGGTGATGGCGGAGGGCGAATGCAATGGAACTTCGACGGCAATTATTGGGGATGGTTGCGTAGAGGATAACGGCAATGGGAGCGGAGTGCAGCATATTTTGAATTTGGTAGTAGAAATTATGACGATGGGGGTGGGGATTTTGGGTACGCTTGGGATTGTGGTGGTGGGGGTGCAATATTTGACGGCTGGTGGCGACGAAGCAAAAACGCGCAGGGCGAAGCAACGAATACTAGAAATCGTGGTTGGCATGGCGCTGTTTGTGGCACTAGCAGCAATTATTAGATTTTTGTTGAACCCGGCGGATGCGACATCTATGACGATAATTGAGTCATTGATGGCATAGAGGACTGATCGTCTATGCAAAGATTGTTGATAGTTTATAACCCGAGGTCGTCGCGAGCGGTGGAAGTGGAAAAAGAAGTATTGGCGCCGGCACGGGAACTGACGGGAATAATGGTGGGAAAATACGAAGTAGAGCGGACGGACGTGGATAAAAATGCGGAAAAGTTTGCAAAACTACTAAAAGACGGGGATTTGGTGTTGGCGGCAGGGGGAGATGCAACGGCGACGATCGCAGCGAATGGGGTTTTATTATCGGGGCGAGACGCGAGCCTTGCAGTGTTGCCATATGGGAATTTTAATGACTTGGCACGGACTTTGAAGACGAAAAGTTTTGAACAAGTGTTTGGCGAACTAAAACGGGCGGGGGCGAGGAATGTAAAACGCGGAGATGATAAAGCGGAAGACACAAAATCGGAAAACGTAGTTTTCAAAAACACGATTAAAAAGTTGTATCCACTAGAGATTATTGTGGATGGGAAGTTTTTTCGGTATGCGACTTGTTATGTAACGATTGGAATGACGGCGGAGGCGGTGGAGATTTATGACCGACCGGAAGTGCGCAAAAAGTTAAAAAAGAATTGGGGGCGAAAAGTGGGGTCGTATGTGAGTTTGGCGAGTTGGTATTTTAAAAATCGGCATCGGAAACAGTTTTTGCCGGAATTTGCGCTGAACGGAAAATCGCAAGATAAGCGGGTGTCGGATTATGCGGCGGTGAATGGGCGAAGTATGGCGCGAGTGATGAAGGGTGGAGAAGATTATTTGAAACCGAAAACTTTTCGGAGTGAAACGGATCGGCTGACGAATTTTTGGCGGTTGTTTCGGCTGATGTTTTTGAGTATTTTTGTACGCGTGCCTGGGACGGAAACGAAAGGCGACACGCTGGAATTTGTAAAGCCGGCGACGGTGGAAATTCAGGCAGAGGGGGAATACAAAGTGTTTCGGGAGGTGAAAAAAATTGAAATTAGAAAGGCGGAAAAATGGCTGAAGGTGGTGCAGAACTCGTAAAAATTATCAAATACATGAAGGCGCATTGGCCGTCTGAGGTGAAGCCTGAATGGCAAGTGAGAGCTGAAGAATATCCGGCGATTTTGGAGAAAGTGGTGGCGGAATTTACGCTAGCGGCGACTAAAAACCGGAGATTAATTCGGATTGCGGGGATTTCGGGTTCGGGGAAAACGACGCAGATTTTGCCGGCAGTGGAGGCATATTCTAGGGCGCGAAAGTTTGAGCCGATTTTGATGGCAGCGCGGAGATTTGTGGAATGTCATCCGCACTATGCGGAAATTCGGGAGTTTTACGGCGAGGAAAATGTGCGTAAAATGACGGATGAATTTGCGACGATTATGTTGTTTTTGACGCTGTCGGCGCTAATTCGGGGAGGGTATGATGTGGTGCTGGATGTGACTTTGTTGGATCCGGAAATGGAGGGGATTTTGGCAAAAATGTTGCTAGAAAATAATTATCAGGCGTTGCTTTTGATGATTGCGGTTTCACCGGCGGTGACGGAAAAGTTTTTGGCGGGGCGAGCGTGGCGGCACACAAAAGAAACAGAACGAGAATTTATTCGGGCAACCAAAAAAGCGCTGGAATTTTATGCGGAGGCGATGCCGGAGATGCGAATTGTGATGTGGAGTGTGTATGATTTATTGCCAGTTTATGATGGTGCGGTAAAAAATTGTTTGGATATTTTTGAAAAATATTCTAGCGATGAACGGATGCCTAAAAATGATGACGATGCGCGCAGAGACGCAAAAATTAAATACTTAGCAAAATAATAAAAATCTAAAAATCTATTTTCTCGGACCGCGTCCGGTCAGCCCGTCGCCACGGGTGACCGGCGCTTCTCCTCGCGCTGCCGCGCTCCGGACTTCCTCGAAAACAGATTTTTAGATTTTTACAATTGGTTCAGGTTGATTTCTGGGAAGTTGGTGCGGATGTGTTCGGCGTAGCCGTGGTCGATATTCTGCCAAGCTTTTTTCATGCGGTGGATTTCGGGTTGGTCGGAAAATTCAGCAAGAAAAGTTTCTTCAAATTCTTTCGGCGCAGGGCGAGAAATAATGCGGGCAACGTCCATGTTGGGATTGCCGGTGCCGGCAAAACAAAAGTCGATTACGCCGATGACTTTGTCGTTTTCGTCAAGTAAAATGTTGCCGAGATTTAGGTCGCCGTGGACGAGGTTTTGTTTTTCGGTTTGTTTGATAAAATCATGGTCGGCGTCGATGTGAGTTTCGTAATGTTTGTAGTCGAGCTCTTTTAGAAAATCGGCGAGGGGATATTTGACTTTGGTGGGAGCGTTTTTGAGGTCAATGCGGGAAAGTTCTTTGATGAATTTGGCAACGTCATAGGCTGCGCCGGTGAGAGCAGTGTGCGACAGGTGATAAATGCGGTCGCCGAGGGTGTAGCCTTCGATTTTTTCGTGGACAGAAAAAGGACGCTTGGCGGCGTCGTAACATAATTTCATTTGGGGTGTGTAAAAACTGGTTTTGCCGTCGACGAAATTACAGACGGCAGCGTCTTTGACAATCATTTTGGACCAGAAAGGGTTGCGCGGGAAACGGAAGAAATAGCTTTTTTCGTCGGTTGCGACCTCGATGACGATATTAGTCCAGCCGGTTAAGATATGTTCGGTGTGTTTGATTTCGCGCCCAACAAGAGTGTCTTTGATGATTTGTTCTAGATTATCGTCGGTGGTAAAAAACTTAGCCATACCTTATTATATCATGATATACTAGATATATGGAAAATGTAAAAATTTTAGCAGTGGTGGGCATGAGCGGTAGTGGTAAGTCGGTGGTGGTGGATCATTTGACTGCGAAGGGATATCCAAAAGTTTATTTTGGGGGAATGATTTATAAAGAAATGGAAAAACGGGGGATTGAACGGACTGAGGATGGCGAGAGTGAGAAAAAGTTTCGGGAAATGATTCGGGAAACTGAAGGAAAAGACTGGGTAGTGAGACAGGTGATCAGTGAAGTGCGAGATTTGGTAGCGGCGGGACAAAAACGAATTATTTTGGACGGCGTGTATTCGTGGACGGAATATCGGACTTTGAAACATGAATTTCCTGGTTGTTTGACATTTGTGGCAGTGGTGGTGGATAAAAATTTGCGCTATGCGCGAGTGTCGCGACGGCCTGGGCGGTCGTTTGACGCAAACGCAATTCGGGAGCGAGATCGTTCGGAGATTGAGAATTTGGAAAAAGGCGGGCCGATTGTGGCGGCGGATTATTATGTGTTAAATAATGGTACGATTGAAAATGCGACGGCGCGAGTGGATGAAATTTTGAAGGAAATTGAGTTTTAATGAAACGATTAGTGCTAATTGACGGCAAATCGGTGTTTTATCGGGGATATTATGCGATGGGGGCGCTGGGACTTGCGGACGGGACACCAACGGGAGGAGTGTATGGATTTGCGGCAATTGCAATGGAAATTGTTTCGAAATTAAAACCGACAAAGGTAGTAGTGGCTTGGGACTCGCGATCTTCGACGAGTCAGCGGCGAAAAATTTATTCGGAATATAAAGCGGGGCGGGTTAAGCCGGGCGAGGATTTTTATGCGCAAATTCCGCTACTAGAGGAACTAGTGACGGCGCTAGGGTGGGCGTTTGTGGAAGCGGAAGATTATGAGGCGGATGATATTATTGGGACGCTATCTTTGCAGGCGGATAATGATTTGGATGCGGATGGGAAATGTGCGTGGGAGACATTTATAATTTCGTCGGACCTCGATATGCTCCAGATTGTGGATGAAAATACGCGAATGCTCCGGATTTTGAAGGGATTTTCGGAAATTGAAGAAATGAATGTGGTAGAAGTGGAAGCAAAATATGGGATTTTGAAATCGCAATTTCTGGATTTTAAGGCGCTAAAGGGGGATTCGTCGGACAATATTCCTGGGGTGGCGGGAATTGGTGAGAAAACGGCGGCGGGACTTTTGAATCAGTTTGGGAGTTTGGACGGGATTTATGAAAATTTGGACAAGATTTCGTCGGCGGGGATGCGAAAAAAGCTGATAGAAGGGCGAGACGAGGCATTTATGTCGCGGAAGCTCGCGAAAATTATGTTTGATGCGCCGGTGGCTTTGGCGGAGATACCGGATTTTAAGTTTGATGCGGAGCGGATAACTGCGGGACTGAAAAAGTTAGAATTTAATTCGTTAATTCGAAAGTTTAAACTGGGGGATAGTGGGCGGATGCAGGAAAAGGCGGCGATGAGTGCGCCCGTGAATACGCCGGAAAAGATGAAAAATGCGGATGAGACGAGCGAAAAAGTGGCAGAAAATGAGGCGATAGAATTTCCGGAGGATGTGATTTTGAGTTGGGATGTGAAGGGGCTGATGCATGATGATGCGAAAAAGGCGGCGGAGATTTTGGCGGGGGCAAAATTTTGGGATTTGGATCAGGCGGAGTTTTTGTTAAATCCGCTAAAGCGAGAACAGAGAACTTTGTTTGATATTATGGATTTACCTGGAAAATATGCCGAGCAGAAAAAAGAATTCAGCAAGTTGCCGAAGGTATACCTAGTGTTTACGGAATTAGATCTGCCACTGATGCCGATTTTGTATAAAATGGAAAAGAAAGGAATGCTGATTGACCGAAGATATTTTGCGGAGTTGAAGACCGAATATACACGAGAAGTTAGGGCGCGAGAGCAGGAGCTTTGGAAATTGGCGGGGAGAGAATTTAATATTAATTCGCCGGTTCAGTTGGCGGAAGTGTTGTTTGTGGATTTGAGATTGCCGACAAAAGGCATAAAAAAGACGCAACGAGGTTATTCGACGGGTGTGAAAGAATTAGAAAAGTTGATGGGGCAACACGAAATTGTGCCAAAAATCAAAGAATATCGTGAGGCGACGAAGTTGCTCACGACTTATATTGTACCGATGGCGGATTTGGCGGATGCGGAAGGGCGGATTCATACGACTTTTACGCAAAATGTGACGGCGACGGGGAGACTAAGTTCGAAAGAGCCGAATCTGCAGAATATTCCAGTGCGGACGGAGGAGGGGAAACGAATTCGGACGGGATTTGTGGCGCCAGAGGGGCGAAAATTGGTGTCGGCGGATTATTCGCAGTTTGAATTAAGGTTGGCGGCAGTGCTGGCAGGCGACCAGAAATTGATTGCGGATTTTAATGCGGGGATTGATATTCATACCAAAACGGCGGCGGAGGCGTTCGGAGTGCCGTTTGAGAAAGTGACTAAAGAACAACGGCGGGCGGCCAAGGTGATTAATTTTGGAATTTTGTATGGTATGAGCGTAAATGGGCTGGCGGCGGCGGCCAAAATGTCGTTTTTTGAAGCAAAGCAGTTTATTGAAAATTATTTTAAATTGAGGGCGCCGATCAAGGAATATTTGGAAAATATTTTGAAGCAGGCACGCGAAGAAGAATATGTGGAGACTTATTTTGGGCGACGACGGCCGTGTCCGGATGTGAAATCGACGAATTTTGTGATTCGGCAGGCGGCAGAACGGGCGGCGATGAATATGCCGATTCAGGGGACAGAGGCGGATTTGATGAAGCGAGCGATGATTGCGGTAGACCGGAAGTTGCCGGAGGGGGCGGAATTAGTAATGCAGGTGCATGATTCGTTGATTGTAGAATGCGACGCGGCGCTGGCTCCGAAAGTAGCGGAAATTTTGCGTCAAGAAATGGAGTCTGTTGCGCCGGAGCTGAAAATTAAGCTGGCGGTGGAAATAACTATTGGTGATAATTGGGGGGAGCTGTAGGAAAGCCAAAAAAAAACGTTTCTTTGGAATTCCTCAGAAACGTGTTTTTTGGCGCTAGGTGCTATAATATTACCGATTATAAGCGAGGTTTTGTTCCATGGCCTGAGTTTCGAGCATGACCATGCGAGTCGCGTCATCGACGGCAGAGTTGACGGAATGTTTGACGCGGGCGGATTCTTCGGCTTTTTTGGCATCGTTCCAACGGTCTAGAGTGCCGACGAGATAGCCGGTAATGCGGCGGAGGCGTTCAAATTTGCCTTCGTCAAAATGTTCGGCGTGGGCGTTGAAGTATTCCTCGGCGGATTTTTGGTCGGCTTTTTCGGCAATGAGCCGAGTGCCAGCCTCGACAAGACAAGAAACATGCAAAACGTCATAATTTTTGAAATCGGCGAGCGCGGCGTCGGCGTCTTTTTCGGAAATTTTGGCGTATTTTTTGAGTGAGTCAGTGAAACGTTTTAAATCGAAATTTTCGGCGTCGTCCTGACTTCTGTAGATGATTTTTTGCATGATGTTCCTTTCGGTTTTATGAATTATAAGTATTACCTAATATGATTATAAACGCTATATGTGGGGGTGTCAATACTAAAAATACGCTATATGTAGCGTTTTGTTGTGGAAAACTTTCTGGAGAGGAGAATGTGTGGTAAAATAGGAATATGCCAGAATTGCCGGAAGTGGAGACGGTGCGCAGGGGGCTTCGGGGGTTTATTTTGGGTGCGAAATTAGAAAAAGTGAAGGTGATTTGCGAGAAGTCGGTGGAGGGGGAATTCGCGAACGTGCTGGGGGCGAGAGTGGCGGAGTTGCGGCGGTTTGGTAAGGCGCTGATTATTGATTTTGATAATGGTTTTTCACTGATGATACACCTCAGAATGACGGGGCAGTTGATTTATGACGGGGCGGAGCGGTTCGCGGCGGGGCATCCGAATGAGAATTTTGTGGCGCAGTTACCGAATGGGCAGACGCGGGTGATTTTGGAATTTGAGCGAGGGGTGCTATATTTTAATGACCAAAGGAAATTTGGGTTTATCAAGGTACTGGAAACGGAGGAAGTAGAAAAAGAGCCGTTTATTGCGAAGTTGGGTAAAGAGCCGTGGGCGATGAGTGCGGAAGAATTATACGAAAAATTGCAGCGGCGGAAAAATTCGGTGGTAAAAGCGGTGATTTTGGACCAGAAAGTGATTGCGGGGCTGGGGAATATTTATGCGGATGAATCGTTGTTTCTAGCGGGAATTTTGCCGACGCGAAAGGCGAGGGATTTGAGTCTAACGGAAGTTAAGAAATTATTAGAGGCAATGCGAGAAGTGATGGATAAATCGCTCGAGGCGGGCGGTTCGACACTCAAAAATTACGTGAAAGCGGATGGGACGCGGGGGGATTATTTGGATTTGTTCGCAAAGATTTATAATCGCGCAGGGGAGAAATGCCAGAGATGTGGAGAGACGATTTTGAAGACAAAAGTTGGCGGTAGGGGAACACATTATTGTTCGAGGTGCCAGAAATGATAAGGGTGTTTTATGGTGAAAATCGGGTGGCGGCGATGGAAATGGTACGGAAAATTTTGGGCGAAGAATATGAATCGTTTGAGGGTGAAAATTTGGTGGCGAATGATTTGCCGAATTTGTTTTTGGGGCAGTCGTTGTTTGCGAAGGAACGTAAAATTTTGATTCGAGACGGACTGAAAAAGGCGGAATTGGCAGAAGAAATTAAAAAATATTTGAATTCGACGCACGAGATTGTCTTTTTGGAGACGAAGATAGATAAACGGTCAGTGGTGTATAAGGAATTGAAAGATGCGGTGGAATTTCGGGAATTTGTAATGCCGCAGAATACAGATTCGAAGGTGGTGTTTGATATTTGTAATGTGGCGAAGCGGGACGGGGCGCGAGCGGTGAAAATGTATCAGGAAATTGAGGAGACGACGGCGCCGATGGCGTTAGTCGGGGCTTTGGCGGGGCAGGCGATTAGGGATTTTGTGGCGCATCCGGGGGCAAAAGAAAAGAGAGTTCTGCGCGAACTCTCTAAATTAGATATGGATTTGAAGAGGGAATCTACTTTGTCGCCTTCTTTGCTGGTGCAGACTTTTTTGCTGCGGTTGTCTTCGCTGTAGATTTTTTGACGGCTTCGACTGTTTCAGAGACGGCCTGGGTAGTTTTTTTCTCGATAGCTTCGAGTTTTAGGCCGGCTTCTTTTGCGAACTTGTGTAAGTTGGCTTTGCGTCGAGCGGCGGTGTTTTTCTTGAGCAGGTTCTTTTTGACGGCTTTGTCGAGTTCGGACTGAGCCTTGCTGAGAGCCTGAACGGTCGGGTTGGCTTTGAAAGCCTTCACGGCGGATTTAATATCTTTCTTGATTTCTTTATTATGCTCGGTGCGTTTTAACGCTTGTCGGGCAGCCTTTTTGGCAGATTTGATAATCGGCATTTTCTTCCTATATAGATTAAAAATTATTTACTTTTGACTATTATACCCCTTTTTCTTAAAAAAGTAAAGAGGTAAATACTTGTATTTTTTCGGCGCTTATGCTAAGATTTAAACAGAAAGGAACTTGATGCCTGAAGAAAAAAATGTGACAAACCAAGTAGCAGCGACTGACTCGGCGACGAGTTCGATTGTGGAGCCAGTAATACCGAGCAATCCGGCGGTGGCGGCGGCGCCAGCGGTGACGGAGGCGAAGGCGGTTGATGAGTCGGAAGTGCAGGCGGAAGTAGCGCAAAAAATTAATCAGGCGCATAATGTGCTGATCGCGTTGTCGTCGGATCCATCGGTAGACGAAATGGCGGCGGCGATTGGGTTGTCTTTGTTTTTGGAAAAAACTGGTAAACGGGCGACAGCGATTTATTCGGGCTCGACGCCGAATGCGTTGAAATTTCTGAAGCCGGAAGAGACTTTTGAGCCATCGGTGGATACGTTGCAGGATTTTGTGGTGGCTTTGAACAAGGAAAAAGCCGACCATTTGCGGTATAAATTGGATGGGGAATTTGTGAAGATTTATATCACGCCATATAAATCGCGAATTGGCGAGGAAGATTTGGATTTTTCGTATGGTGATTATAATGTGGATTTAGTGCTGGCGCTAGATGTGGCGAATGGGGTGGATTTGGATTCGGCACTAAGGGAACACGGGCGAATTATGCACGACGCGGTAATCGTGAATATTACGACTGGGAATCCTGGGAAGTTGGGGGAAGTCGAATGGAGCGATAAAAAAGCGAGCTCGGTTTCGGAAATGATTGCGCAGCTATTGTATAAAACTGGCGGGAACGAAAAAATTGAAAAAGAAGAAGCGACGGCGTTTTTGACGGGGATTGTGGCGGCGACAAATCGGTTTGCGAATGCGAGAACGACTTCGGAGACGATGAAGTTGGCATCGCGGTTGATTGATTCGGGGGCAAATCAGCAATTGGTGTCGAAAAATATCACGCCGGACGTGGAGAATGAAATGGCGAGTTTTCAGGGATTAGCGGGGCATGAACAGATTGTAGATGGGGATCCGACGAAGTTGGACGTGGCACATGAAGATGAGCCGAATGTAGACGAAACGAAAGAAGTTAGTGACACGATAACGGAGAAAAAGTCGACATTGCTTGATGATTTGAAGGCGGCGGAGGCGAGTCTTGCGGAGGCGGGAGCGGAAACGGTGAAAGAAGAGCCGGAACAGCCGCTAGAAATTCAGAGTGAGGAGGCAGAGATACCGGAGACGGTGAACATGCCGGAGGCGCCAGAGATGGTGAGTATGTCGGAGACGCCGGAAGTGTCAGAAGTGTCGGAGATATCGGGGGTGCCAGAGGCGACGAGCGCGCCAGAGGTGATCAATACGCCTGAGACGGTGAGTGTTGTGGAGCCGACAGATACGATAGCGCCAGAAGTGGCGGAAGGAACGCCGACGGTGGAGATGTTCTCACAACCGGAAAAAGTGGTGCAACCGCCCGTGGAAGCTGGCAGTTTGAGTGCGTTTGAGGATGTGGGCGGAAGTAAATACGGACAAATGTTAGAGGATGCGTTGGAAAATTCTAATCCAACTATGGAGACAAACGCAGGGGTAGCGAGTGTAGCGAGTGGACTGGAAACAAACGCAGGGGTAGCGAGTATAGCGAGTGAGCCTCAAGGCACGGCTGGTCCGGCAGGTGGCTTTAATCCGGCGGTAGCTGGTGCGCCGGTGGTGGCGTCTACACCGGAAATCAATGGGGTGCCGGAGATTAATTATATGCCGATGCCTGGGGAAGAGGTGTTGCCACCTCCGCCGACGCCGCCGATTGATATGAATGCAGATGTTGCGGCTATGAACACGAATACTACAAGCGTAAATGCGGGCGCTATGACTGAACCGATTATGCCGGCAGCGCCAGTAGTGCAACCGACGCCGGAACCTTTGGGCGCGCAACCGTCGATGCAGGATCAGGTTTATCGTCCGCAAGCGGCGGACCCGAGTGCGTTTAAATTGCCTGGAATGTAGCGCGTAGGGGTTTAATAGGGGTGAGATTGACTTTTTAGCATAAGTGTGATATAATTAGAAATGGGATTGTTTTTTAGTTGCACTTTTTGAATAAATGAGATATAATAGAAATACGGAATCGTAGCTCAGTTGGTTAGAGCGCTGCCCTGTCACGGCAGAGGTCGCGAGTTCGAGTCTCGTCGGTTCCGCCACTTAAAAAGCCTAGCGGCTTTTTTTCGTGGCTCCACCGAACCTTCGGTGCGGTTCCGCCACGTTCTTGTCAGAACGCACAAAAAGCGAGACATCGGACCTACGGTGCGAGTCTCGTCGGACGAAGTCCGAATCTTCGATGCGGTTCCGCCACTTAAAAAGCCTGGCGGCTTTTTTTCGTGGTAGATATGGTAGGAAAAACTTGAAAAGAAGTGCAAGGTGTGATATAATGAGGGCAATATGGCTATTAAAGTTACACGAAAAGATCAGGGTGAGGCGAACGAGAACATTATTCGGCGTTTCAACCGAAAAGTTTTGCAGAGTGGGATGATGCCGTTAAAGAAGTCGCAGATGCGGTTTTCGAAACCGATTTCAAAGCGAGAGCGACGCTTGAAGGCGATTATCCGCGAGCAACGCAAGGCGGAAAAAACTGAGCGAATTAAATTAGGTCTCAGATAGGAAAATCCCCCGAGCGGGGGATTTTTTATGATATAATACAAGCAAAGGAGAAATATGATTATACTTTTTGGGCTAGCGGGGTCTGGCAAAGGGACACAAGGTAAAGCGCTGGCGGAGATTTTTGGTTGGCGATGGATGTCGGTGGGGGAGGTGATCCGGCAGACAGGAAAATACAAAGAATTGACCGATAGAGGCGGATTGGTGCCGGATGAAGAGGTGATTAAGCTGATGGGGGCGCAGATTGACCGAGCGGAAGATGAGGGGTTTGAAGTAATTTTGGACGGCTACCCGCGAGATTTGACACAGGCGGAATATATTGTAGAGCATTATCAGGGTAAAATTGACGGAGCGATTATATTGGAGGTGCCAAAAGAAGAATTGCTGGCGCGACTAGCTTTGCGGGGGCGAGATGATGATAAGGAAATGGAAAGCATTGAGCGTCGATTTGAGATTTTTGAGCAGAATATTACGCCGATTGTGGCATTGTTTGGGCAGGCGGGGATTAGAGTAGACAAAGTAGATGGAACTGGGAAGATTGAAGAGGTGACAGAGAGATTGGTGAAAGTGGTGAAAGAGATGAATTCGGATGCGACGGAGCAAATTGACGATGTGAACGGCGGAGAAATCGAGCGCAGTTATGGTGAATAAAGAGAATAGTTCGGCGAAAGTTTTGGCAGAAAAGATTACGGCGATGCGGGAAGGGGGACGGATTTTGGGGAATTTACTGAGAGATTTAAAGAATTATGTCCAGCCTGGGATGACAGGAAAAGAAATTGATGCTTGGGTAAGGGCAGAAATTGTTAAGCGTGGGGCGGGGGTGGCGTATGACGAATTGGAAGAAAAGTTTCCTGGGGCGATTTGTATTTCGGTAAATGATCAATTGGTGCATGGCGCGCCAACGGACGAGATTTTGGAGGTGGGGGATAAAGTTTCATTTGACGAGGTGATTAAATATAAGGGGTACTATGTGGACGCGGCATTTACGATGCTGGTTGGGGGGACGGGTTCGCCAGCGGTGAAAAAAATGATTTCGGTGACGGAAAGTTCCTTATGGGAGGGAATTGAACAGGTGAAACCTGGGGCGAAAATCGGCGATATTGGCCATGCGGTGGAAAAAGTGTTGAGAAGTGGACATCTTGGGGTGATTGAAAACTATATTGGGCACGGAATTGACACGACGATGCACGAGGAGCCGGAAGTGCCAAACTATGGGCGGAAAGGAACGGGTTATAAGTTGGTGGAGGGGGATACGATTTGCATTGAACCGATGTCGTGCCTGGGAAAACCGGCGAATTATGTGGATAAAGATGATGGCTGGAGTGTAAAAATGAAGGATGGCTCGATTGGCTGTCATGTGGAACATACGATTTTGGTGACGGCGGATGGATATGAGGTTTTGACCCTGCCGGATGAGGAATAACTTGGTTGTGATTTTGGATGAGGGGTGATTTTTGGCGATAAGTTTGGCTAACTTTTATAATTTATGATAATTGTGTTATAATAAGCTTATGGATGAAAATAAGCGGTTCGTGACTGGTCTGGATGTGGGGACGGAAAATGTGCGGGCAGTAATTGCGACGGTGGCAAAAAGTGGGGAACTGACGATTGTGGGGTATAACGAGGGGAAGTCGTTAGGGATGCGGAAAGGAATTCCGGCAAATTTGGCGGGGCCGGCGGAAGCGATTGATAAAATGCTGGGGGATGCGGAGCGAATGGGGGGTGTGGACGTTAGGAATGCTTATGTTTCGATTAACGGGTCGACGGTAATGTCGGTAATGACCGAGGGGATGATTGCGGTGGGGACGGTCGAACATGAGATTGATTTGGGGGATTTGGAGCGAGTGGAAGACGTGGCGGTGTCGGGGCGACTGCCGGCGAATCGGGAAGTTTTGGACGTGGTGCCACTTGAATATGCGTTGGATGGACAGGGTGGAATTAAAGACCCGCTCGGGATGGCAGGGGCGAGGCTTGAAATGCGGGCGTGCGTGGTATCGGCACTGACGCCGAATTGCGAAAATTTGAAACGAGCGACGATGACGGCGGATGTGAAAGCGGAGCGTTTGGTGCCATCGGTAGTGGCAGCGGCGAAGGCAGTTCTGACTGATCGGCAGCGCGAAAATGGCGTGGCGGTGGTAGACATGGGGGCGGCGACGACTTCGGTGGCGGTGTATGAGGAGGGGGATTTACAATATGTCGGGGTGGTGCCGGCTGGGTCGAACAATATCACGAATGACTTGGCGATTATGCTAGCGATTGATCCGGAACTGGCGGAAGAAATTAAAACGCGATTTGTGACAGGGGATTTTGAGACGGAAAAAAGTCCAGCGATTAAGATTGGTAAAAATGGAGAACGGACGTTTGATCGGCGAGAAGTGGAGGAAGTGGTCAAAGTTAGGTTGGAAGAGATTTTTGGTGAAGTGCGCAAGAAGCTGAAAACGGCGAAATATGATCAAAGGTTGCCGGAGGGGGTAGTGCTGGTTGGTGGCGGAGCGAAAATGCGCGACATTGATTTGTTTGCGAAAAAGGTGTTAGAAGCGTCGGTGAAAATTGGTGTGCCGGCGGGATTAAATGGAGTTTCAGAAGAAGTGTGCCGGCCGGAATTTGCGACGGCGGTGGGGCTGGCAATGCTGGCGGCAGAAGATGTAAATTACGGGGCAGGAACAGAGAAAAAAGGGTTTGGGAAAATAGCCAAAAATAAGGGTCAGAAAAAAACTGGCTGGTTGCAAAAGATTTTGGGGAAGTTTTAGAAGGTTTGGGTTCTAAATTCTAGGGCTAACAACAAAAAAATAAAACCCCGGACGGGGTTTAGAGATTAGCGACCGTTTTTGAGGCGCGGATGTCGGCGCTTGTCGCTGTGCTTGTGATTATTATTGCGGTTTTGCTTGCTAACCGGCTTTAATGTGATTTTTCTTGCCATGAGATAATTATAGCATATTTCGGGGACTGAGGGAAGAGGCTAGGGCGGAATAGGAGAGGTCAAAATAAAGAGCTTAACTTTGACAAAAATGGGGAAGTGTGGTATAATGAAAATAGAGGGTTGGTTTTTGAATGATTTAGTGTTATAATAGGAAGCGGAAAGGTGGCCGAGTGGTTGAAGGCACTGGTCTTGAAAACCAGAGAGGGAAACCTCCGCAGGTTCGAATCCTGTCCTTTCCGCCAAAATAGCCCCCGAGATAGCTTGCTATCGCGGGGCTATTTTGAAGGGAAGGCCTAGGATATTCAATCCTGTCCTTTCCGCCACGCTCCTTGCGGAGCGCATAAAAAGTATTTTTAAAAATTGCCGTTGTTGGCGATTTTTTGTGCTATAATGGAATTAGCTTAAGGTCATTAAATTTAACGGGTGGGAGGAGGTTGCCCGAAATGAAAAATAAAAATTGTAAATATATTTTTGTAACGGGGGGAGTGCTTTCTGGCGTCGGTAAGGGGATTACGGCGGCGAGCATGGGGGCGATTTTGAAGGCGAAAGGCTTTAAAGTAACGATGCAAAAGTGCGACCCGTATTTGAATGTGGACGCAGGGTTGCTCAATCCGGTGGAGCATGGGGAATGTTTTGTGACGCATGACGGGGTGGAGACGGATCTAGACCTCGGGCATTATGAGCGGTTTTTGGATTTTGAAACTTCGAAATATTCGATTACGTTGTCGGGGTCGATTTACAAAGAGCTGATTGAGCGGGAGCGGTCGGGGGGATTTCACGGCAAGACGGTGCAATTAGTTCCCCACTTTACGGGGCTAGTGTGTGAGAAAATTGAGAAAGCTTCGGCGGAATCGGACGTGCATATTGTGGAAATTGGGGGGACGGTGGGGGATTATGAGGGGCTGCCGTTTATTGAGGCGATTCGGTTGTTCGCGAACAAAGTCGGGCGTGAAAATTGTTTGTATGTTTCGGTGGTGTATGTGCCGTTTATTCATACGTCGAATGAGCTAAAAACCAAGCCGGCGCAGAATGCGTTGAAAGATTTAAGAGGGTTTGGGATTATTCCGGATATTGTGTGTGTGCGGACGGAAGAGCCGTGTGAGCGGGCGATTTGTGAGAAAATTGCGGCGTTTTCGGGTATTCCTGGGGAGGCGGTGCTAAATTTGCCGGACATTAAAAGCGTGTATGATGTGCCGTTTAATGTACTAAAAAGCGGGGTGCTGAATATTTTGAATAAGTTTGTGGGTGATGAGAGCGAGCCGGATATGTCGAAATGGGAAAAGTTTTCGAAATTGCGCGGAATGGAACATGAAAAAACGGTGAAAGTGGGGCTGGTGGCGAAGTATGTGGGGAATGATGATACGTATATTTGTGTGACGGAGGCGCTAAAAGCGGCGGCGGCATATAACGAGGTGAATTTGGATTTGAAGTGGTTGAATGCGGAGAAGGTGACGGAGGAACAGTTGGTGAAAGTGGATGGAATTGTGGTGCCTGGGGGGTTTGGTGAACGTGGCGTCGAGGGGAAAATCAGAGCGGCGAGCTATGCGCTGGACAAAGATATGCCGTATCTCGGGCTGTGTCTTGGGATGCAGGTGGCGTGTATTGCGGCAGCGCGAAAAGGTGGGGTGAAAAATGCGAGTTCGGAGGAATTTGGCGCGAGCGAAAAGGCGGGGAATAATGTGATTTATATTATGGAGGGGCAAAAGGGGAAAGAATCGACGGGCGGGACGATGCGACTGGGGGATTATGAGGCGGTTTTAGAAAAAGACACAAAGACGGCAGAAATATATGCGCGAGCGTTTCGAGATGGCGATTATATTGACGGGACGAAACTTGAGCAAAACGGGAAGGTGAAAGTGATAGAACGGCATCGGCATCGGTACGAAGTAAATCAAAAGTTTTTGCCGGAAATGGAAAAAGGCGGAATTAGAGTGGCGGGGACTTCGCCGGACGGGGAATTGGTGGAGTTTATTGAAGCGCCGGAGAAAAAGTTTTTTGTGGCGACGCAGGCGCACCCAGAATTTAAGTCGCGACCACTTGCGGTACATCCGTTGTTTTATGAATTTGTGAAAAGTTTGAAATAAAGCGCGTTGTAGCACAAAATGAGGAAGTTGTAGCTGGGGGATACAATTTTAAAGCGCTTGTGGTATAATAAAAATATGGATGAGGCTGAAATTCAGTTTAGGCGACGAGATAATGAGGAACGAGCGACGGCGGACCGAGCGCGGATTTTGGGGTTGCCGTATCTAGATACGCGAAGATTTGAGCGCGAAATTGCGTTGGTGCCACATTTGATAGAAGTGCCAGAAATGTATAAGAATTTTATGGTGCCATTGCAACGAGGGGGTGGGGAGGAGCATTATCAGTTTATGGTGACGTCGCAGACGCCTCGGTCGGTGATTGAAAAAACTCGGCAGAAATATACGGACGAGGGCGAAAAGGCAGACTTTTTCTTGGTTTCGGGTTCGGCGTTTAAGGTGTTTATGCTGCGCTATGATCCGCCGAGGCAGATACACTATGATGATATTAAAATTGCGGGCGAGGGCGATTCGGAAACGATTGCGAGCGTGTCGAAAACTTTGAATGAAGTTTCGACAGAGAAAGTGTTTGACTTTTTGGTAGATCAGGCGGACAAACTCGGCGCGAGCGACATTCACATTGAGAATTTGCGAAATGAAATTCGCATTCGGATGCGGGTGGATGGGATTTTGCATCCGGTGGCGAATATTGACCGAGATAGGTATCGGATTTTTATGGGCGAGTTGTCGTCGCGGGCGAATGTGTCGATGGCATCGAATAAACCGCAGTCGGGGCATATGCAAAAAGAGATTACGCGAGACGGTGCGACGCATCTTTTGAATATTCGTGTAGAGACGATTCCGACGATGTATGGGCAAGATGCGGTGCTGAGGCTATTTAATTTTGACGAGAGTTTGTTGAATTTGGATTTGCTCGGACTATCGAAAGAGGAACGCAAAGAAATTAATGAAGTGATTTCGCACCCGCGGGGGCTGATGCTGATGGTGGGGCCG
The DNA here is from genome assembly GCA_963637115.1 of bacterium. Classification (GTDB taxonomy): domain Bacteria; phylum Patescibacteriota; class Saccharimonadia; order Saccharimonadales; family Saccharimonadaceae; genus Nanosyncoccus. Next base: position 183,787 of record CAVHLO010000002.1, read on the forward strand.
ACTGGGTCGGGGAAATCGACGACGCTGTATTCGATTTTGAATGCGCTGAATACGTCGGATAGGAAAATTATTACTTTGGAGGATCCGATTGAGTATGGAATTACGGGGATTTCGCAGATTCCGATTCAGACGAATAATGGCGGGTCGTTTGCGGAGGGGTTGAGATCGGTATTACGTTTGGATCCGGACGTGGTGATGGTGGGGGAAATTCGGGATGCGGATACGGCGAGAACGGCAATTCAGGCTTCGATCACGGGGCATTTGGTGTTGTCGTCGTTTCATGCGAATTCGACTGCGGCGGCGTTTTCGCGGATGATTGATCTTATTGGCGTAAATCCGATTTTTTCGTCGTCGATTCGGCTGGTGGTGGCGCAGCGCTTGGTGCGTAAGTTGTCGGCAACTAAAAAAGCGCGACCAGCGACTGAGGCGGAGGCGAGGTATATTCGCGAGACGCTTGAGGGCGTTCCGCAAGAAAAATTGGGCGGAGTGAATTTGGAAAAGATTACGTTGTATGATCCGGTGCCATCGGAAACGGATCCGTTTGGGTATAGCGGGCGGACAGTAATTATGGAACAGCTGATTGTAACGGACGAAATTCAGGCGTTTATTCGGGGAGAAGTGGCAAATGTGAATACTAACGAGATTGAAAAAACGGCGAAACGAAATGGGATGTTGACTCTGGAACAGAAGGGGCTTTTGGCGGCGCTACGAGGCGAGACGACGCTGGAAGAGGTTTCGAGAGTTGTCTAAATGTGGTATAATTAGGGCATGAGTGAAAAAATAGTTTCGGACTATAATGGTTACGATTATAAAAAAGATTTCTGGGAGGGGACTGGGCGCGAGTATGAGGACCAAGCTGATCGGATGGCGATTCGGAAATTGTTGCCAAAGCGAATGGAGAAATTTGCAGATATTGGTGGGGGGTATGGACGACTAGCGAATGAATATTTGAAGCGGGCGCGAAAAGTGTATTTGTTTGATTATTCAAAAACAGAATTAGAGCAAGCAAAAGAAATTTATGGTGATAAAATCGAGACGAGGGCTGGGGACATTTATGAATTGCCGTTTCGGGATAATGAACTAGACGGGCTGATGATGGTGCGAGTGACGCATCATTTGGAACATCTCGATAAGGCAGTGGCGGAGCTGTATCGCGTATTGAAACCTGGAGGAGTGGCGGTGATTGAAGTGGCGAATAAGCGAACGTTGCCAAAAATGGCGCGATTTGTGACGCGGCGGTCAAAAGTGAATCCATTTGATCGGTCGGTGGCAAATTACAAAGAAATTTCGAAAGACGGATTTTATAATTATCATCCGAAGTATGCGGAAGAAATTTTTGAACGCGCGGGATTTACGTGTGAAAAAGTGTTGTCGGTGTCCAATTTTCGGAGTCAGGCGCTGAAAAAGATTTTGGGGACGGATAATTTAGTGAAAATGGAGACCAAAGCACAACAGATGCTCGCTGGAATTCGGTTCGCGCCGTCGATTTACTACAAGTTGCGAAAACCCGAGGATTAAGGTATAATATAAGTAGCTGAGGCTTAGCGGCTGAGTTCGCTTAAGCTTGGCGCTGGTTTGGGGTCGTCGTTCAACGGATAGGACATATCCCCTCTAAGGATACAATGATGGTTCGATTCCATCCGGCCCTACCAAAATGATGGTTTGGAATTAAAAATCCCGTGCTTAACGCGCGGGATTTTGGTTGGACTCAGATTATTTTTTGAGCGAAGGGGTCTTGAAGATAAATTTGACCGATTCGGCGGAAGAATTGTTGTAGGAGTGGTAGTTTTTGGCGGCGGAGACGGAGGCGCGGAGGTTTGCGAGCGCGCTGCTTAAATCGTCATTGGCAAAAGCGACGAGTTTGTCAATACCGGAAGTTTTGAAAGTATCAAGACCGCTTACTAGAGTTTTTGAGCCGTCGGCAAGCTGAGACACGCCAGAGGCGAGAGAGTCGAGACCGGTTGCTAACTCAGCAGTGCCAGCGGAAAGTGTAGCAGCGCCAGTAGCGGCGGAAGCGACGCCGTCGGTGTAGGTTTTAAGTCCAGAGACGAATGAGTTGACTTGCGTAAGCGAAGTGAGCCCGGCTTTTAGAGAGTTGATCGCGGAGGCGATAGCTTGTTTTCCGGCTTCGTCTTGAGTCATGGTTTGCACGGAGGTCAAAAAGTTGATTAGACTATCAAAGGTGGCTTTGTAGTTATCGGAAGTGAGGGAGATCGGAGTGGTGATACCAAAGCTCTGGCCGTAATTTTGGATTAAGGCGGTCAAAGTAGTGTTGGAATTTAGGGTGTTTTCGGTGGTCGTAAGAAGACTAGAGAAGATTCCCTCTGCGCCAGCGTTGAGAGTGTCATTGTTCGCGGAAAGTTCGGTAAGACCAGCGGATAATTCTGCGGTGCCGGAGTTAAGTTTTTGCGCGCCAGATTGGAGTTTGGCGACACCAGAGATAGCGGAATCGAGACCGGTAGATAGAGACTCGGCGCCGGCGATAAGTTGGTCTAAGCCAGAGGCGAGTTCGTTCATTTGGCCGATTAGATCGTCGAGCGAATTTAATTTTGAGGTGTCGATTTCGGCGAACAATTCGTTGGTGGCGAGAGAATAAGTTTCATTCATAGCAAAATCGGTGACGTCGGCTTCAATAGTGAAGCTGGCGGGCAAAATGTCGGTGCCAAGATTTTCGTTTAGACCAACTACGGTGTAGCCGGCAAGCGTGATATTGTCGTTGTTTTCGGAAATGATTTTGCCGTTAGTGATAGAAACGTTTTTGAACTTGTTGCCGTCTAAAACTGTGCCGGTAATGGTTAGGAATGGGACTTTGGAACCGTTAAAAGTTTTGGTGGAGGTGAAAGTGTAGTTGATTCTAACGCGTCCAGATTTGCCGATTAAATCTTCAGCGGAGATTTCAGAACCGTCTAGCGTATAAGTGATTTTGGCTTCGAGCGGGAGATTGGCGGCGCTAGTATCGAGAGTGCTATTAATGAATACATTTTTGACTCCGCCCGCCGAGTCGGTAATTGCATAGATGGTTTCGTTTTTAGAAACGATGCTATTTTTGGTAGTTAAAGTTTGTTCGAGCGCCACGGTGGGGTTGTTTTGTACAGTTTCGGCGGAGGCGTTATTGATGATGACAGTAGATAGACTGCCGGCAAACAGTGCGAGACCGCAAACTGAAGTGTAAATTAATGATTTTTTCATTTATTAGTTCCTTTCGTTAATTTTTTCATACCAATGGTGGTGCGAATGACCAAGGGGTCAGCAAAGATGAGAAGAGATGGCAGGGCGAAGATGACGGCGGCCATACTGATGATTGCGCCGCGAGCCATGAGCATACACATCGAGCCGATCATGTCGACGTTCGAGTAGAGAGCTACGCCGAAAGTCGCAGCGAAGAGACCGAGGCCGGAGACGAGGATGGATGGGACGGAGGTACGGATGGCGATGGCTGCGGCTTGTTTTTTGTCTTTGCCGTCGAGTCGTTCGCGCAAGTAGCGGGTGGTGAGTAAAATGGCATAATCGACGGTGGCCCCAAGTTGAATGGTGCTGATACAAATTGGCGTGATGAAGGAGAGTTGGTCGCCGGTGTAGAATGGCAGACCGAGGTTAACGAACACGGCCGATTCGATAACGGCGATAAGAATAAATGGTAGAGTGAAACTTTTAGTAACAATCATGATGATGACGAAAATTGCAACAATGGAAACGGCGTTGACGACTTGGAAGTCGACGGAGGTAAGTTTGATCATGTCTTGGGTCGTGCTGGCTTCGCCGACAAGCAGGGCAGTGTCGTCATAGGATTTGATGATTTGGTTGATGCTGTCGATTTGAACGCCGATTTCGTCGGTGGCGGTGGCGTATTCGGAAATAACAAGGGTAAGTTCCCAGTTATCACTCTTTAAGACATTAACCACAGAGTCAGGCAAGGCCTCGAGCGGAACAGTGTCGGGGACCAAAGCCTCGAGATTGAGGACGGATTTGACGCCGGCGACGTTTTCGAGTTCGGTGGTCATGGCGCGAGCCTTGGTTTCGTCAAGGTTGGCGTCGGTTAAAATCATGTGAACATTGGACAAGCCGAAATCTTCGGAAAGTTTGCGGTTGGCGACGGCGAAATCCATGGTGTCGGGCAGACTGTCGCCGATAGTATAATAGACGCTGTCGTTAGTTTTTTGATAGCCATAGAAAGCTGGCGGGATAATGGCCACGAAAATGATGATGAAAATAGGGAAGAATTTGACAATGTTACTAGCAAGCCAGTGAAAATTCGGGAATAGGGCTTTGTGGTCGAACTTTTCGAGCTTGTCGCCAAAAATTAGAATGAGCGACGGCAAGACTGTGACCGAGCCGATGACGCCGAGCAAAACGCCTTTAGCCATGACGAGACCGAGGTCGAGCCCGAGCGTAAAGGACATGAAACAGAGGGCGATAAAACCGGCGATAGTGGTGGCAGAAGAGCCCATGACTGATGAAAAGGTGGATTTAATCGCGGCTTCCATGGCGCGAGAGCGATTTTTATCTTTGGCAAGATACTCGCGGTAGGAGTGCCAGAGGAAAATGGAATAATCCATGGTGACGGCGAGCTGGAGAATGGCGGCGAGGGCCTTGGTGATATAAGAAATTTCGCCGAGGAAAAGGTTTGTACCCATGTTGATCAAAATCATGACGCCGATGCTGACAAGGAAAATGAAGGGAATTGCCCAGTTGTCAAGACAGATGAGCATGACGGCAAGGGTGAGCACGACGGCGATGATGATATAGATAAATTCTTCGGATTCGGCGAGGTTGCGCATGTCGGTGACGAGTGCAGACATACCAGAAACGTAGGCTTTGCCGTCGACAATGTCGCGGATTTCGTTGATCGCGTCGATAGTTTCGTCAGCAGAGGTGGAGGTGTCGAAAAAGACGGCCATAATGGATTCTTCGCCGTTTCTGAAAGTATCATAAAGGTCATCGGGAATGATTTGGGCAGGCAAGCCAGCGTTTTCGAGCGTACCGAGACTCATGACGGTGTCGACGTGGTCAACGTTTTTGATGGCAGTTTCGAGGTCGCCGATTTGAGAATCGGAAAGCCCATCGGTGATAACCATTGAAAAAGCGCCCTTGCCGAAATCTTTAAGCAGTTCGTCTTGGCCTTTGACGGTATCCATACTATCAGGGAGATAGTTAAGCATGTCGTAATTAACGCGTGTGTTGTAAAAGCCGATTAGGGCGGGAATTACAAGAACGAACGCCAGCACGATGATAAATTTATGATGTTTGACAATAAATTTTTCCATATAAAACCTTCTTACACAAGATATTATAGTGGATTTTGGAGGTAATTAAATGGGCTTTTTTGGGCAAATGCCTAATTTTTGGGCAAATTGCCTGAAATGCCTATAAAATGATGAATGGGATTAAAATCCAGAGATAAGCCGTGGCGAATATAGTTCATGGCTAGACCAAAGCAGACGCAACTTAAAAATTCTTGGGCGACAAGGCGATTTTCGGGGGTATCGAGATTGAAATATTTGGGGTTAGGGTTAGCGGAATCAGTTAAATAAGGAGAAACGATGCGCGGATTGGTGTCGAGATAAGCTTGGACGACATAGTCGCAAATGCGCCAGAGGTAGCGTTCGAAAATGGGGCGAGAAGTGGATTCGTAGATATGGCGGATGCCGGCTTCGTTTTGTTTGATAAAGTTGGTGGCGGCGGCGAGGCAATCATCGAGCGAGTCGGCGGGGGGATAATTTTCAAAAAGTTCGTCGACGAGATTTTTGACGACTGTTTCTAGGAGATCGGGGATGCTTTTGTAGTGGTAATAAAAAGTATTGCGGTTAATGCCGACGGCGGCGGTGAGGCTTTTGACGGAGATTTGGTTGAGGGTTTTCTCGCTGAGAAGCTCAAGGAATTTTTGTTCGATGGCGGTTTTTGTGAGCGAGGTTTTGGACATGTTAATCTTCTTCCGGCAAAATTGCAAGATGCGCGTCGGTGAGTTGTTCGGGGTCGACGACGGACGGAGAGTTCATCATCAAATCGACACCAGAGCCGTTTTTAGGGAAAGCGACAATGTCGCGAATGTTGTCGGTGTTTTCGAGAACCATGAAAATGCGATCAAGCCCTGGAGCGCAACCGGCATGAGGCGGGGCGCCGAATTTGAAGGCGTTTAGCATGCCGCCAAAACGGGCTTCGACATAGTCGTTGTTGTAGCCTAGAATGTTGAAAACTTTGTACATGATGTCGGGGTTGTAATTACGGACGGCGCCAGAACAGACTTCGTAGCCATTCATGACCATGTCGTATTGGTCGGCTTTGAGGGCTAGTTTTTCTGCGGTGGTTTTTGCGTTTTCGAGAGCTCCGAGACCGCCTTTAGGCATACTGAAGGGGTTGTGTCCGAAGTCGAGTTTTTGATTTTTTTCGTCCCATTCGTAGAACGGGAAGTCGGTAATCCAGCAGTAGGCGACTTCGGCTGGGTTTTTGAGTTGGAAATGGTCAGCAAAAGCGATGCGAAGTTCGCCGAGGATTTTGTTGACTTTGGCGCGATCGTCGGCGCCAAAGAAAACAGCATCGCCGGATTTGGCGCCGGTGAGGTTTTGGACGGCGGAGATTTCGGCGTCAGACATGAATTTTAAGATTGGCGACTTCGGGCCTTCGGTGGTATATAGAATATAAGCTAAACCGCCAGCGCCGAGTTTGCGGGCCTTGTCGGTGAATTCGTCGATTTCGCGGCGGGTGAGGCTGGCGCCGTTTTTGACGCAGAGAGCCTTGATACAGTCGGCTTTGAAAATTTTGAAGTCGGTATCTTTGAAAACATCTGTGAGTTCGACGAGCTCCATGCCGTAGCGGAGGTCGGGTTTGTCGACGCCGTAAGTTTCCATGGCAAAGTCATAGGGCAAGCGTGGGATTTTGGAGTTTTTGGGGAGGAATTTTTCGGCTGGTTTAGAATTTAAAACTAATTTTTTGTCGGAAAATTCGGTGGCAAGGGCGATAAATAAGGGTTCGATTTCTTCGCGAACGGTTTCGCCGTCGTCGACAAAGGACATTTCGCAGTCGAGCTGATAAAAATCGCCGTAAAGTCGGTCAGCGCGCGGGTCTTCATCGCGGAAACAAGGCGCGATTTGGAAATATTTGTTGACTCCGCCGACCATGAGGAGTTGTTTGAATTGTTGGGGGGCTTGGGGTAGGGCATAGAATTTACCCGGATGAAGTCTGGAGGGGACGAGGAAATCGCGCGCTCCCTCGGGGGAGGAATTGGCGAGAATTGGTGTGGTGATTTCGGTGAAATCGTGGTCGTACATGAAATTACGGATAAAACGGTAGTATTCGGAGCGGCGTTTTAGGATTTTTTGCATGCTGGGACGACGCAAGTCAAGATAGCGATAGCGTAAGCGCTGTTCTTCGGAGGATTTTTCGCCGTCGTCGTGGGTGTTGACCGGCAGAGGCGCGGATTTGTTTAAAAGTTCGAGATGCTCAACAATAAGTTCGATTTTGCCGGTGGTAAGGTTGGGGTTGATAAGGTCGGGTTCGCGTTCGCGGATTTTGCCAGTGGCTTTTAGAACGAATTCATCGCGGACAGATTCGGCGAGATTAAAAGTGTCGGCAGATTCGGGGGTGACAACGAGCTGTAAAATGCCAGTGTGGTCGCGTAGATCGATGAAAATTAAACCGCCATGGTCGCGGCGGGAATTAACCCAGCCAGCAACGGTGATTGATTTGCCTAAAAAACTGTCAGATTTTTCGATTAAAACTCTCATAGGTATTATTATATCATTTTCCGAGTAAATAGTCGAGGAGGATTTCGATAGTGAAAAAGCCGACCAGAGTGTCAGTGTGGTCGAGGACTAGAAAATAGGAGCTGTTTTTGGTTTCAATCGCTTGGACAGCGGTAGCGAGTGAGTCGGTGGCGTGGATAAAATTGAAATTTTTGTCAAGATATTTGTCGGCGCGATCGGTTTTTTTGATTTCGAGGGTATTCAAAGCTTCGGTGCGAATGATGCCTTTGACTTTGTTATGATTATCGACTACAGGGAAGACTGTAAAACCAGATTTATAGAGTTTGTCAAGGACAAGTGGACCGAGAATGTCAGAAGTTTTGACAAAAACCATGTCGGAGCGCTTGATCATGAGGTCAGCGACGAGGCGATCATTAAAACTCATGACGGCAGAAATGCGGGCGCGGGCTTGGTCGTCTAAGATGTTTTTGGGTGTGCGACGCAAAAGGTCGATGAAATCTTGGAGCGTGGCGGGGGTGTATTTTTGGGGTTTGGGGGCGGGCTTTTTGGGACGATATTTTTCGAGTTTGGGATCAAGCCAGCTGACGAAATTTTGCATAAAACTTTCGAACATGATATATTTATTATAACACTAAAGGAGTTATATGAAAAAGTTAAAAGGTTTTTCGGTTGCGGGAATAGTTATCGGCGTGCTAGTGGTGGCAATTTTGGGGATTGCGACTTATGCGGTGATTGACGGCAACAATAAAGCGACAAATTATGATGATTACGATTTTTATACGGTGATTGAGCCGAGTGAGGATAATGGAAATATTGGCGACCACGTGAAGGGGCCGGCAGATGCGCCGGTGGTGATTTTTGAATATGCGGATTATCAATGTCCTGGATGTGCGTCGATCAATCCGCGAGTAAATAAAGTGGTGGAGCAACTAGATGGGAAGTTGGCGGTAGTATATCGGAGTTTCCTGTTGTCGTATCACCAGAATGGCACGGCGGCGGCGTCGGCGGCAGAAGCGGCGGGGTTGCAGGGTTATTGGAAAGAATATGCGGATAAGTTATTCTCGGAACAGTCGGAATGGGAATACGCGACGGCATCGGAGCGGACGACTTATTTTAACCAATATTTTGAAGAAGTGACGGATGGTAAAGGCGATTTAGAGAAGTTTAATGCGGATATTGCGAGCGAGGCGGTGTCTAAGAAGATTAATTTTGATATGGGGATTGGTAAGCGGATTAATGTGAGCGGGACGCCGGCGTTTTATATTGATGGGCAGTTGATTAATTGGGGTGAAGCGGGGAGTATTACGATTAATGGGCAGACGATTTCGTGGTCATCGGCGCGGTCGGGTGAGGAATTTGCGGAACTATTGAAAGAAATCGTGGCAGCGAAGCTGGGTGAAGAATAAAAAGTAAAAACTGGCGAAACCCGTGATGGCGAGTTAAAGACAGGCCCGATAAAAAAATCCCCCCCTAGGGGGATTTTTAGATTTCGATATACTCTTGCCAAGAGGCAGGGGCAATCTTTTGCTTGCGTTCCGGAGAACGACGAAGCCGTTTGATACGCATGTATCTGATTTTCTCCTTAATGTTTTTCGCTCTGACGACCTTTAAGCCCACTCGCTTGGGAAAATGATGAGCGATAGGAATTATTTTAGCAAAGGTTGTGAATTTGCGCAAGCATAAAAGGAATGGGTTTCGTGTTATAATGTAAATATGAAAAAGCGTGGGCGGCTAAAATTTCACAAGATTAAAACCTGGCAGTTGCTGATTTTGTTGGTGCCGCTACTGTTTATTGATGCGACACTACTGAGGCTGGATCATATTAAAATGGCGGAATTGCGTGAGGCAGTGCTGATGGCGGACGAGGCAGAAGAAGAGGACGCGGTGATTGCGGAAAAATTGACTGCGTTAAAAGAGTTTACGTTTAGTAATATCGTGGTGAATGTAGTGGATGACAATGGGGCGCAAAAAGTGACGTTTGGGACGGGGCCGTTTTATTTGGAACATACATATATTCGGGCGGCCAATCGAGCGTTGGCGGAAGCGGAGGAAAGATTTGCGGATGACAGTAATCCGAACGGGAATATTTATGCGGCGGCAAGTGCGACTTGTAAGGCGCTAGCCATTCAGAATGGCTGGACGTGGGATAATGCGAATTATATTAATTGTATGGTGGGGGAAATTCAGAAATATCCGGCTGCGGATAATATCGAGAGTCAAATTGCGGCAAGTTTGCCGTCGACGGAGCTATATCGGCATAATTATGCTTCGCCAATTTGGGCGCCAACAGCGACAGGGTGGATGATTTTACTAAGTGCGGTGATTGTAATCGTTCTGTTGGTGAGGGGGTTAATTTGGATATTTTTAAGAATATCCTTGTTGTTTGTATAAAACCCCTTGACTTTTTTGGTTGGGGGTCATAAGATAGAAGTATACTAATTAAGGAGGAAAGCTAAATGGCTTACGAACATACCAACGGTAAGGGTGTGAAATACTATCTACACAAATCTGAAGTGACGCTCCGCGGTGGCAAAGCTCAAACGATTTACTTCTTCACTAAGAATGCAGAAGGTGGTAAAGGGACGCCTTGTGATTTGCCGGAAGATCGAGAAGTTTGCGAAAATCCACGCAACGGGTTTTTGACTTTACGCAAGAAGCAATAGTTTATGTTTGGAAAGGTGTTGTAAAAAATACAACACCTTTTTGTGATATAATAATATTATGGGGATGTAGCTCAGCTGGTTAGAGCATGCGTCTTATACACGCAGGGTCCTAGGTTCGAATCCTAGCATCCCTACCAAGGTGGAACATGAAGATAAAAAATAGTTTGAGAAGATTGAATTATAAAACTCGGCATGATCTTTTGACGGTGGAAAATGTAGTACTGGCGCTAGCGATTGTGTTGTGTTTTGTATGGACGTATCAATCGATCGTGGCGATGAACCGAAACTGGGAATTATCAGAGAAATTGACGACAGAGCGAAAGAAGTTGGAGCTACTAACGATCGAAGTGGAGACGGCGGAACTCGCGAATGAATATTATAAGACTGACGAATATCAGGAGCTTATGGCAAGGCAACTGTTGGACAAAAAATTGCCTGAGGAAAATATGGTGGTGATGCCGGAAAATTCGGAGGCGGCAAAGAACAAATATGCGGAAAAAACGGAGACACAGACGGTGACGGAACAGGAGTATTCGAATTTTGAAAAATGGATGATGTATTTATTTCCAAAATATTAATGAATTATCAGGCTTATGGTATAATAAAAGGTATGACTAGGCTGAAGCGTGGTTTTACTTTGATTGAAGTATCGATCTTTTTGGCGCTGACTGGGCTGTTATTTATTGGGGTAGTGGCGGGCGTGCAAAATTCGGTATATCAGCAACAACGGAGTGATTCGGTGCAAAACTTTGTGGAATTTTTGCGGAGTGTGTATTCGGGAGTGGAAAATGTGCAGAATGCTGTGCCAGAGGGGCGGAGCGAGCAGGCGATTTATGGCAAATTGGTAACTTTTGGGGAGTCGTATGACTTGGCGGGGGAAGAAACGGACGGGAAAAAGGCGTTTGTGTATACGGTGGTGGGAAATGTGGGGAGCGGTTCGGATAGCACTTTGGCGCTTCTGGCAAAACTAAAAGCAAATGTGGTGGCGGCGGACGGAAATTTGGCGGGATATCCGGAAACATACAGCCCAAAGTGGGGCGCGGTGATTGAAAAAGCTGGAGAGCTACAGAATGTAACGCCGCTTTCGGCGGCACTACTGGTGGTGAGAAATCCGGATTCGGGGGTGATTTATACGTTTTATCGGAGCGGCACAATTGAAGTGAATAAAACAAGAAAAACGAATTGGGGGACGAATAATCCGTTTACGAGTGCGCTGACGGACGGGAGCTTTAAGCTGGTAGGGACGGGGGAGCTGGCGGAGGGCGTGGATTTTTGTATAAATCCGACGGGGACAAATATGGCGACAAATCGGACGGATATTCGGATTACGGGGGCACGGAATGCGTCGGGAATTATGCAGGTAGCGGAAACGGAGGCGAATTGTGGCGCGACGAGATAGGGGTATGAATAAAAGCGTAAAGACTGGTTTTACGCTAGTGGAATTGTCGTTATCGATTGTGTTAATCGCGGTGTTGTCGATTATTGTGATTTCGATGATTAATAATGCGGTGTCGGCGTACCATCGGGGGTTGATATTGAATCAGGTGAATACGGTGGGTATGGGGCTGGTAGACGACATGCGGTCGGCGGTGCAAAGTTCGCCTGGGCGGTTTGATTATGAAAGTGAATGTCAGTCGGCATACGAAGGGACGGGGAACGAAACGGCACTAAATAATTGCGTGAACGACAAGGGGCGGAAGTTTATGCTGATTAGGCGCTATGCGACGGTGTGGCGAGGTGGTACGAAATTAGGTGAGGATGCGCCGGTGTTCGGGGCGTTTTGTACGGGCGAGTATTCGTACATTTGGAATTCGGGATATTTCTTTAATACTGATGATTTTGCGGTGCAGACTTCGGCATCGATTCGGGGAAAAACGAAATTGGTATTTCGAAATTCGGGCGGAACCTATCAGACGGTGAGTGATTTTAAGCTGTTAAAAATTAAAGATGAAAATCGGGCGGTATGTAAGTTGGCGGCGGGAGCGGGAGCGTCCACGCCGGTATATTGGAGTGATTTACAAGCCGAGACTTCGTTAAATAGTGATACAGTGTTTAATTTTGAAACGGCGTGTAAAAGTGTGAGTAATCCGTCGGCGGAAATTTGTGGTGCGATGGACGAAAATACGTTAGATACGGAGTTGATTGGTGAAAATTTGGGCTATGGCGGGTTGGCACTTTATGATTTGTCGGCACAAGCGGCGGCGAGCAGTGCGGGAACGAATAACCTGTTTTATTCGGCGTCGTTTATTTTGGGAACATTGCAGGGTGGAATTAATGTGATGGCGAGTGGGAATTATTGCGTAACGCCTGGGGACTATAATAATTCCGCGGTAGAGAATTTCGATTATTGTGCTGTTAATAAATTTAATTTTGCTGCGCAGGCAAGTGGAGGCTAGAATGAAGAAAATAGGCAAGAAATTTAAGCAAGGGGCGGCGTCGTTTTATATTGTGGTGTTTTCGACATTGGTGCTACTGATTGTGGCGACTAGTTTTGCGACGATTATTATTTCGGAAATTGAACGAGCATCGAATGACGATTTGTCGCAGTCGGCGTATGATTCGGCGCTAGCAGGGGTAGAAGATGCGAAATTAGCGTTTTATAATTATCAAAACTGCTTGGCACAAGAGACGATGAATGCAAAGTGTGAAGAAATTGTGAATTATATGAAAAATCCGGATTGTGATATGGTGGGGCATATTTTGGGGCGGATTGATGCCGGCGACAACGGAGAAGTGGCAATTCAGGAGACGACGACGGCGCAGAACAACATGCAACAGGCGTATACTTGCGTAAAAGTCGAGACCGAGCTAGAGGATTACCGTTCGACGCTGTCGAGTTCGGTGCAATATAAGATTGTGAAACTGAAGTTTCAGGAGGGGGTGAGTGCGTCGCAGATTAAGAAAATGAAAATTAGTTGGTATACAGATGATGATGAGACGACGAGGCGGTGGCAAAATGTTTCGGGGACGAATGGGCGGGTGAGTTTTCCGGGGCTGACTGCGGGAGTGAGTTTGCCGGCGGTGCCGCCGACAATTTCGGTGGCTTTAGTGCAGACGGCGCAGAATTTTACGCTGGAACAATTTACGATGACGCAGGGCAACACAACGAACCGAGGAATGATTTATCTGGTGCCAGCTTCAACCACGACGCAAGCGACAAGTGATGTAGATGATAATCGGAAAGGGGCTTGGAATACGATAGAAAATCAGAATCATATTGGAACGAGTGCATTCCTTAGTTCTAATGATAAAACGGCGACGAATTTGCCATATACGGTGTATTGTGATTTTTCGGGAGCGTTTGCGTGTTCGACGGTGATTGATATTCCAGAGCCAGTGGGCGGGACACGAAATGATGATACTTTTATGTTTGTGGTGGCTTTGCCGTACGGGAAGCCGACGACGGATTTTGCAATGGAATTTTATTGTGATACGGAATGTGCAACAGAGGTTTATACGGATGAGACTGGGACGGAGACAACACGACGGACGAGCCGAGTTAGTTTGGCGGGGGTACAGGTGAAAGTGGATTCGACGGGGCGGGCAAATGATTTATATCGGCGAGTGGAGACGAGGTTGGAGTCGGCGGCAAATGATGCGAATTTGTCGGTGATGGGACCGTTGGAGCTTACAGCTGGTTCGACTGGATCAGGGAGCGGCAGTGGAAAATATGTATTACAAAAGACCGAGGCGGTGACATCGGAGTGGAATTTTCCATATAATTGGTATATGAAATAAAAAAAGGAGCTATCAGGCTCCGTTAAAATGGTTGTGGGGGCTGGATTTGAACCAGCCGCCTACGGCGGTGGTTATGAGCCGCAACAAAAAAGGAGCTACTAGGCTCTGTGAAAATGGTTGTGGGGGCTGGATTTGAACCAGCGACCTTTTGGTTATGAGCCAAACGAGCTACCAGGCTGCTCTACCCCACGATATCTTTCTATTATATCAAAGACTGGCGAAAAAGTCAAGCTTTTTACACTAAATCACTAGTCCTTTTGGCTGTGATACTATCGAATTTTCGAAGTCGGAAGATGAAAAAATAGATGCGGAAGTTGTCGAACTTTTAAGATACAAGAATTTCACGGATTTATTTGAAGATTTTGATATCTCTATTTTGGCGGATGCTTCAATGACAAAACAGGAGTTACTTGATGTGTTGAGTGAGTTTTATACGCCAGAAAAACAAGTCCAATACGGAGTTGTTGGTATTCGTTTGCGAATATTGTAATAAAAGGAAAAGCACCCCGAAAGGGTGCTTTTTTGTGTCGGTGGTTGATGTTACAAAGCGTCGTTGAATACATGTTCTTTAGAATCAAAGTACTTCTTGAATAACTCTGTAGCAATACCATGTTTCTGATATTCGGGTTTGACGTAGAATGTGCTTACCCTACCCGGCCAGACTCGCACCGCAGGTCCGATGTCTCGCTTTTTGCCGTTTTTTCACAAAAAATGGCTCCATGATATGTTAGGCTTCCGAATTACTTGCGGGAAATATTTGGAGGTGCATGGGGAAGTGGTGAGGAGAATATGTTATTATGTTAATCTCTTTTATTCTTTTTTGCTTTGAAAAGCTATAGATGGAGCGTGGTTTGGGTATAAACTCAGGAGTGTTTTTTGACTAAAACACATAAATATGATAGAATATGAGCAGAAGTTTGAGACTTAGTACCTTGAAAGGAGATGGTGAGAATGTCTATTTTTTCCATAAGTAACACTAAGTTTTTTATTGTTCGTCACGCAGAAGCGTTAAAAAATTTAGAAAAGATGCATGGTGGGGGAACTCAGGACTTAACCCCTAATGGTATAAAGGAACTCATCGAATCGATACGAATCCTAGAGGAATGTATTGACACTTGCAATACAATAGTCTACTATCAGCGTGAAGGACGTAGTGAGAAAACCGCAGATATCATCGCCGACGAATTGAGTATCAATACTAAAAAAGTTGATGACATATACGGAGTTGGTCTTGGGGTCATTGCCTCTTTAAATGAGGATGAGCTCAAGGAGCGATATCCAGAGGTTGCAAAAATATTGGAAAATTGGAAGAACAACGGCGCCAAGTTGGACGACTTCCCAGATATTCCCGGCAGGGAACACATGAATGACTTTGCTGCGCGTATTTTACGAGGAATGGGCAGCATTTTACAGCCTAATAGCAATATTATAGTTGTCGGGACAACATCCACAATCAATATGATGAACCATCTATTGGCTAATGACGGGCTCTTTATACGTGATAGCTACGATTTCGTATCTTTCCCGTTTGCTGGTATTAATGGTTGGTCATTATCACGCAATGATGCGCCACGGAAGATATTCTCAAACTTCTAAAACATTATAAGACTAAGCGATCGCTTGGTCTTATTTTTTCAACTCGAATTCCTTATATACTCAGCGTAGTCTTTAGAGTAAGCGACTGTATCTGGCATATCAGAATCGTCAAAAACACCGATCGTAACATTTTTAGCAGCATTAAGTTTCGTGTTTGGCTTTATATCGATATCATATACCACGAATAACAGCGGCCGATTGGCTGATTTGTCTATCATTTTAAATAAGGTTGGCGACTTTTGAACGTAAAAATCCTTAAGACCAATTTCTTCTTTTAGTTCTCGGTGCAGTGCATCCATCATGGATTCGTTATGTTCCACGCCCCCACCTGGCAAATCCCATTTTTTTCCGTCTTCTTTAACTAAAATGATTTTGTCGTTTTGCCTTATCCTAGCTTTTACTGACACTCGGTAGTACGCGTTGGGAATTTTTTCTTTATTTAGATAGTTTTCTAAATGGTCCACAATCTCTTTAGCGCCATCTTTACCTAGCGGGAAACGTTCTTGTGCTTGTGGGTTGCTTTGTAGATATTTTGTCGCAGTATACACGGCCTCATTAAATACTTGTTTATCATTTAATTTGGACATAGTGTATTTCTCGACTTGCATGCTTAAACCACTTAAATGATTAGTCCCTATTTCAAACTGCCGAGTCCCAACATTGAAAGTGTCACTCAGTTCGATACCAACATGAGCGAATCGGTCAGCAATTAATTGTGGTATATGACTACCATTAAATGCCGGCGTGAATAGAGGATTAATGTTGGCTGCAAGTGCCTCTAGGGTAGTCTCTATTCCCGGCGAGATGAATGCGTGAGTTGCAGAAAGGAAATATTCTGCCGTGTTAGAGCAATTAAGCAAAAATTTAATCCCATCTTTGGATAACTTATTTAAGACATCTTCGCGGTTTAGTTGTGGCGGAATAATAAAAATAAAGTCATCATGACTCCAGCCGGAACGTTTAGCCGCTTCTTCGACAACTGATACACACCAATCATAGTAAGCTTTACCGTATTCATCTCCTAAATATGGCGATCGTAAGCCTCCTGGATAAAAGACTAGTTTTTTGTGTTTTTGCGGTATATCTTTTAGAAAGCCTGGCGATAGGATTGCTTCAACTTCGTAAAATTTCTTTGTTTTGGCAATTTCCGATTCTAAAGGATTCTTAAAGAATTTTTGTGATAGTACCAGATCTGCTGGATAATCATACGATCTTTCAAACCATCCGCGCAACCAAAATAAGGAATCAGCGAAAATGAGTGGAGTATTTGACTCGTTAATAATTTTAGTACTAATATCTAAATAGGAAACTACAACTTTTGATCTGAGATCGGCTAAATTCAATTCAGTTCTATACTTGTATTGATAAGCTAAAAAGCCCGCGTCGTTTACTAATTTTATAGTGTTTTCGTCTCCTAAAATCTTCACGCTATAACCGCGACGTATTAATTCACGCGACACCGCAAGGGATTTTCCCGTTGGACCAAAGCCAAATGGTGCCGCTATTAATGTGACGTCTGTGGATTTCATATCTTTACTCCTTTATCCAATCCCAATTTTTGTAATCAGGGAGATTTAAATTATAAATTAATCTGTAATATTCCAACATCTTATCCTCGGGGTCAACATTCAATCGTTTTAGGAAAAGTACTTCGTATTTTTTTCCAAAATTACCCCTTATCGTCCACGATAGGATGGCAATATCCAACATTTTATCACCAATATGCATATCGCCCAAGTCTATTACCCCTATAGCTTGCCCAAACTCATTAAAAATAATATTCACCGGGCACAGATCTCCATGGACGACGGTAAGACCTTTTTGTTCCAGTATTGGTTTTCTGGAGAGGATTTCTTTAAGGTCTTTTTCTGTTTTGCATTCAAAATCTGGGTGGAGATTATTCTTTGACTTGTATTCTGGGTCTTTAACCCATGTTGGGACCAAATCAACGTCTGTTTTTAGCTGTTCACGCCAGAGCAATTTAATGATTTTTATATACTCATCTATAAAATGATTAGGCGAATATAGTTCTTTAAATTTTTCCGAAGATCCAGCTCCAACTTTTGAAGTCACTAAAGAATTTCCGTTTAATGAAAAATATTTAGGAGACATAACAGTAGTAAAAGATTTCTTAGCGATACCTAACCTGATATATTCATTCTTTAATTCTGGCAAATATTCGCTCGGTCTATTCTTGGTAAAAGTTATTGACATAATAAACCCAATCTTTGTTCTTCCGTGCGGAATAAGCCTGTATCGTCATCTATATGCTTAAGTGTATAGTCAACAATCTTTTCTGCTACATTTTCACCATATAGCGGCCTGACTGAGTTCTTTGGTAGTTCTAATACGTTTTTAATTATTTCGAATACAAAATCACTACTTACAAGCGGGGCAAGGATATTGCTGCCAGAAATAACACTCTCAATTCTATCTGTGCCATACCTTAAGGTAACGCAATATTTTTCAAGAATATTAGTTTCTTCTTGAATTCCGCCAGAATCTGTTACTACTAGTCTACTCTGCTTAATAATCTTGATGGTGTCAGAATGGTACGGAATGGGATCTATTGCCGATATGACATCGGAGTAATCTGTGATTATTTTTCTAAACCTTTGTCGAGAAGTTAACTTAACTCCATAAAGAAACATGGGGTGCATTACTACCATCGTATTAATTTGATTTTTAGCTAGCTGCTCTATGAGGTCAATTATGATATTGAAACGTCTCAAATCTTCGCACGTCTCTTTTCTATGAACTGTAAAGAATACGAAATTTTTACGACCACTAAGGCTTATGAGATTTTGATTTTTGTATGGGGCGGCTAATGAGCTTTTTACTGCATCGCTTATTGTATTGCCAACGATCGAGATGCCATCTGTTAGACCTCTTTCTGACGCTACATTATCAAAATTTATCTTAGTTGGTACAAATTTGATAGCTGCAATCTCATCTATTGTCCTTGTGTCGATTTGTTCTGGAAATGGCTCAAACGATCCATGCTCATAATTGTTGATGTTTTTTATGTCTTCTAGATATTTATCAAATTTGAAACAGCCTTTTGCAAAATTAGCAATATGTTGTTCGTAGAGTATCGGTTTCGGCGTCATAGTTCTTAGACCGGATTCTACATGGACTGGAGCGGCTCGCACTAATACTGCGCCAAGTGCTGCACCATGGGCGGTAAGAGTATCTCCATGCACATAAGGTATGACTTTTTTGTCATAACATTCAATGTTGGATATTAGTTTGCCAGTTTGGTATATAATTTGCGATATTTTATCCGTAATCGTTCCGTGAATTTTAAAGTTTATGTCTACAGGCATGTTTAATTCTTCCAATATTGCCTTTGAATTATTGAAGTCGTAATGTTGCCCAGTATGACATACGACTACTAGCTCATTTTTATCTTTTAGCGCGTGATAGATAGGAGCTTGCTTAACTATATCTGGTTTTGTACCTATAAAGATTAGATGGACGATTCGACGGTTATCAGTTTTTAAGCGTCGCAATAGTGCCACATTCATACTTATATATTATCATATCCCGTAGGAAAATGCAAATTACACCTCTAAACTAGCCTGCCCTAGAATGTTAGCTAAACATACATATGAGAATTTCTCATAAAAAATAACCCCAACCGTTGTATAGTTGAAGTTGTAAGACTAAAACAGGTACAACCGGAAAGGGGCTATTTTGTGAGAAGTTGGCGGGCGGCGAGTTTGATGAGATGATTGTAATTATTAACGGGGTGAGGGGTGCTGGCGAGTTCTAGAATAGTGAGGTGATGACGAATGGCGAGGGCGAGTTCGGAAGATAAGAGTTCAGCATTCGGGGCTACGATGGTAGCACCAAGGAGGTGACCTGAGCGGTCGGCGAGAAGTTTGACAAAGCCGTAATCGAAATTGGCGATTTTGGAGATTTTGGTGTCGGAAAGTTTGACGATGGTTTTGCGATATTTACGGTTTTTATGAATAAGCTCTTTTTCGGTAAAACCGAGGGCGGCGATTTCGGGGAAAGTTTTGATAGTGCGGACGAAACCTTGATAATCGACAGAGTTTTTAACTTTGTTGATTAGGTTGTTGGCAAGAGTTAGGCCTTCGGCTTCGGCGCGGTCGGTGGAGGAATCTTGCCCGAGACAGTCGCCGATGGCAAAAATGTGCTTGGCGGAAGTTTCGAAATATTTATTGACGGTGATACCAGAGGATTTGTATTTGACTTTGGCGTTTTCGAGGCCGTAGTCGAGGGCAGGCTGGCTACCGGTGGCTAGTACGACGCAATCGACACGGACCATTTTTTCTTCTTGGGAATCTTTGAAGATAATGCGTTTAGAGAATTCGTCTTCTTCGAGGGCGACAACTTTGGATCCGGTAAGGACGGTGATACCGAGTTTTTGAGCAAAATATTCGGCTAAGGTATCGCCAGCTTCGGAATCTTCTTTAGGTAAAAGATGTTTAGCGGATTCGAAAAGTATAACTTTGATACCGAGTTCGGCATAGTAGGAAGCGATTTCACAACCAGTAGCGCCACCGCCAATGATAGCGGCGACTTTGGGCGGGCGGGCGATTTTGATAGCATCTTCGGGAGTGAGATGTTTAACAAAGGCAAGGTTGGCGATAGTGGAAGTTTTGGGCTTTGCCCCAGTGGCAAGAATGAAATTTTCGGCGCTGAAACGTTTTTCGGCGATGGCAATAGTGTGAGGATCAAGAAAATTGGCGAAGCCTTTGAGACAAGTGATGCCGGCATCTTCGTAGATTTTTTTATTATTACCACCGGCTTCGACGACAGTTTTGAGTTCGCAAGCGGGAAGAGTGGGGAGATTAAAGTGAAAATCTTGATTTTTCACGGCTGGGAAAGTCTGAATTCTGGAATAAGCGTGAGAAAAATTGAGTGCAACCGAGTAGGGGAGGTCGTAAGTATTAAGGTTGGTGCCACCGAAAAATCGACCTTCGACTAGAGCGACGGATTTTTTGGTTTTGGCAAGAGTCAGAGCCGCGGCGGAGCCGGCTGGCCCGCTGCCGATAATAATATATTCGAAATCAAACTTTTTTCCCATCTTTATATTATTTTATCACGATTTTCATAAACATAAGCGAAATCTTTGTGATATTTTTTAAGTTCTTTGGAAATAATGCGAGTTAGGTCGGATTTAGTGATGGTGTTTTTAGACTTAAGGGCAGTTTGGGTGGCGGAAAGGGCTTTGTCGATAAAAATTTCGGCGGCACCGGAGGGAATATCTAGGGCTTTGGCGTGAAGTTGAAGGGATTTTTTAATGTCGGATTTCACAAAGGGTTCGGCGAGAGATTCGCGGGTCATAATAAAACTCCTAAAATAATTAAAATGGCGATGAGAAAATAGCAAAAAGCGATAAAAAAGCGGAAAAAGGGTTTGTTTTTAAAGCGGAAACGGAGAATGTCAGCAAGGGTGTGGTGAGTGGAGAATAGAAAATGACAAACTAGGAGAGGGAGGACGGCGGAAAGGGCAGAAAGGAGAATTAAAAAGGCGCGTTCTAGAGTAGTGGAGGCGAGGTTTATAATGGTTAAGTCGATTAAAAGATAGAGCGGAAAGGTAAAAACTAGTTCAGGCAGACCAGCGAAAAGACCGAGCAAAAAGGCGTCAGGGCAAGTTTTGGCTAGGGTGATTTTTTCTTGACAACGGGCGACGAAATTGCGAGAGACAAAAAGTTTAGAACCAGAGGATTTTTGGTAATAAATGATGGGAAAAAGTAGGCTGAGGGCGAAGAAGATGCCTGCAAAAAGCCAGCTACAGTAAGGGGTGTTAAAGAAACTCGCAACGAGCGGAGAAATATTTAAAATAGCATAAATGGCAAGGGTGAATAAAATGACGGCAGTTTCGGCGCCAAGAATGAAAAAAGTGCTAAGATTGGAGGCTTTGGTTTTGGAAAATTGGCCGAGTTTGTAGTGTGAAAAAAGAGCAAAAATGCCTGGAACGAGTTGCAAAGAAGCCATAATAAGCATAGCCAATAACAAAATTCCCACGGGGGTCAAATCACTCATGCTTAAATTATAGCATGAAAAAGGTTGCAATTCTAGTTTAGACGTGGTAGGTTGGGCGCATGAAGAAACGAATGTGGAATTTGGCGCTGAGTTTTGTGGTGGTCGGCGGAATGATGAGTGGGTGGCTTAGCGTTTTGATTGGTGATGAGGCAAAAGTTTTTGCGACGGAGGTGGAAAACGAGATGATTGAAAATGAAGACGATGGGAATGGTGGCGAAAATGATGACGAATATGATGGTGGAGAGGATGAGAGAACTGACGAAAACGATGAAAATGATGAGGACGAATACGGTGAAGACGAAGATGAATACGATGAGACGGAGTGGGGGAAGCCGGAACTGTGGATAAAAGCTGTAAATCCTGGATATAAGATTGATAATGTGAATAATGTCGGGGAAATGATTGAAATTGTCCGTGGGGAGAACTCCGACACACCGATTTTGCTCGCTGGAGCCGCTGTAGGCTATACTAATACAAGCGGGAATTTTTCGATTTTGTTCGAATTTCCCGAGAACAGCTGGATGACCGGCGAGAGCATCCTCCTTCGGTTGGCTAGTTCGCCTGGGTCAGAGCTAGCCAACGCCACATATACTAAGACTTTGGCGTTGAATGCAAAATTGGAATTGATTTTGGGCGGGGAAGTGGTGGACGAAGTGTGCTATTCAGGTAAAACGGGGTGTTATAAGAGTTTTGTTTCGGACGCGCCGACAACGCTGGTGCGGGATTTAGAAACGGGGGAATTTACGCATGAGAGTGAATATGAGCCGGAATTTGTGGCGGAAAATTATTATATTGAGGCGGAAGAAGAGGCAGAAGATGAGGTAAAGGTGCCACAATGTGCGGGGGTGGAATTTTCGGAGATTTTGAGTTATTACGAGGCGGACAAGGCAGAGCAATTTATCGAGTTGTATAATCCAAATGCAGAAGAGATCAAATTGGATGGTTGCAGAATTAGATATAAAAATAATGAGTATGTGTTGGCGGGAACAATAAAGGCGGACGGGTATTTTGTGTATTATCCAGAGGGGTTTAAACTAACCAAAAATCCGGTGAATGTAAACACGCTGGAACTCGTGGATACGGATGAAACGGTGGCGGCAATAATGGAATATCCGAACGGACAAAAAGAGGGAACGGCATATGCGCTAATTGGATATAACGAACGCGGCGAAGAAGTGTGGGCGACGACGTATGACCCGACCCCTGGGGAGGCGAATAATTATCAGAGATTTAAGACTTGCACAGAGGGAAAAGTGATTAACGAGGCGACAGGGAATTGTGTAAAAGTGGTAGAATTAACGGAGAAAGTGTGTGAAACTGGGTATCATTTGAATGTGCTGACTGGGAGATGCAATAAAGATGAGGAAGTAGAGGAGAAAACTTGTAAAGAGGGGTATTATTTGAATCCCGAGACAAATCGGTGCCGTAAAATTCAAGAGAATACAGGTGCGGATTATGAAATTGCGACGGAGGAATATGAGGAGAATTCGGCATTTGTAGCGATATTTGCGATAGGAGCGGTGGTGATGGTGGGGTTAGGGTATTTGATTTGGGAATTTCGGGAAGAGATTAAGAAGTGGTTTTAAGATAGAGCTTGTTGATAATTTCGGTAAAAACATCGTCGCGAAGTTGATCGCCGTTAACTTCGACAAGAAGACCAAGAGCTTTGTAATGCTGAAGAACAGGGAGAGTTTTGGTGCGGAATTCTTGGAGACGGTTCTTAAAAATTTCGAGGTTTTTGTCGTCATCGCGTTCACCACGGTCGTTTAGAGTTTCGGCTGCACGGAAACGGTTTTCGACATCGGCTTCAGAGATGTTAAGCAAAATTGCAGCTTTGATTTCGTGGCCAGCGCCAGCGGCGACGGATATAACTTGGTTTTCTTCGCCAGACCAACGCCCAATACTAGAGAGAATTAGGGGGAAATCGCGGAGATCATTACGTTCAAAATAGGGCAGAACCCATTCAAAAAAGAGATTGGTTGGCACAAGATTGCCACCGCCAGTAAGGTTTTGGCGAGTTTCTTTTTCCATAGCGCGAATAATTAGGCCAGAAGAGAGAAATTTGGCGCCGAGAGTTTCGGCAAGGCGTAAGCCTTGAGTATCTTTGCCAGACATGGGTAAACCAAAAATATTAATAGAGCCAGTACCAAGCCAAGTTTTGATTGCTGAAATTTTGTCGTCCATAGGCTTATTATACCATAGCAGAGCGGGAAAAGGCGATTTTTAACAGTCAGGGGTGAATGGGGTGATGATTGGAGGTAGAGAAGTCAAAAGAATAAAATAATTAGCACTATTGACATGAGAGTGCTAATTTTGTATAATGGAAGTATGGAAATTACGGCACGACAGAGAGAAATTCTCTATCAAATAGTAGAAGAATATGCCGAGACGGCGTCGCCAGTGGGGAGCGTAACGTTGGCGAAGCTGTTTGGGGTGTCGTCAGCGACAATTCGGGCAGAAATGGCTAAATTGGAACTGGCGGGGCTGATTATACAACCGCATACTTCGGCAGGACGGGTGCCAACGGATGCTGGGTATCGGTTTTATGTTAATCATTTGGACGGAGCGGAAGAGGCAGAACGAACGCCGGAAAAGCGGAAAATGTTGGAGCGAGGGGCGCACGCGCTAGAGGTGCGGGTGTCGTCGCAGTCGCAGGCGGATATGGCAATTCGGCGGGCGGTGGATGTATTGGTGGAGTTAACTGGTAATTTGGGGTTAGCGACGATTGACCACCAGTTATATCTGTCGGGACTGTCGCGACTTTTTATGCAGCCGGAATTTGGCAGTACAGAGCGGGTGCAAGCGGTAGCAAGACTGCTGGACAATCTGGAGCCGTGGCTGAGAGAAGCGACACCTGGGGAAGCGTTGAGTATTTTTATTGGTCAAGAGAACCCGATCGGCAAAAATTCAGAGGTGTCGTTGATTATTTCGCGGTTTAAGTCGCCGTATTCGGACCATAGTTATATTGGGGTGCTGGGACCGACGCGGCAAAATTATGCGCGAGTGATGGCGCTAGTGAAGCAAGCGGGGAGTATGTTAGAAAAGATATTGTAAAAGGAGAAAGAGATGAGAAAAGATGAAAAACAGGCTTTGAATCAGGAAAATGAGGATGCGGAGACGCTAAAACAGGGGAAAACGGCACCAAAAGCTGATGAATTTGCGGTAAAAATGGACGCGCTGACATCGAAAGTAGGGGAATTGACAGCGGATTTGCAACGGACAAGGGCTGATTTCGAGAATTTTCGCAAGCAAGTAGATATGCAGAAAGAAATTGCGAAAAAAACGGCAAAATATGCGACCGTGATGAAGATTTTGCCAGCGCTGGACGATATGGAACGGGCAATAGCGAGTTATGCGGAGCTAAAACCGCTAGAAAAGACGCTCAGCAAGACCTTGAAAGATTTGGGGCTGGAAAAAATTGCTTCAGAGGCGGGGCGGGAATTTAATCCTGACGAGCAAGATGCGGTGATGGTAGAGGGGGAAGGCGAAAAAGAGGTGATTGAGGCGACACTAAGGGCGGGATACCGCTACGAGGGGGAGGTGGTGCGTCCGGCGATGGTGAAAATTAAAAAGAGCTAACGCCTAATCTACGGCGAGGGCTTTGCAGTTGGCTTCGAGACGGGCCCTAAAAGCGGAACGGGCGGCGTCAGCATTGGAATTGTTGCCCGCCCAAGCGTAAAGGGCGGGGTCTTGGAGTGCGCGAGCGAAGGAAAAAGTGACAGGCCAAGGGAAAGGACCGTTTTGTTCTATGGCGGCGAGATTATCTGTGGCTTGGTCTACGGTTTGACCACCAGAGAGGAAAACAACGCCAGCTAATTCCGCTGGAACATGGCTTTTTAGTACGTCGGCAGTGGCTTGACCGACTTCTTCAGGGGTAGACTGGGAGGCGAATTGTTTACCAGCAAGGACCATGTTAACTTTTAGGATACAAGCGCGAAGATTGACTTGTTGTTCGGATAATTTTTGGAAAAGACAATCTAGGATTTGGCTGGTGAGCTTAGTAGATTGGGCGAGAGAATAATCACCGTCATAAACCAGTTCCGGCTCTACGATAGGGACGATGCCATGATTTTGGCACTTTTTGGCGTATTTGGCAAGGATTTGGCAATTAATAGCGATGGCGGAGTGGGTAGGAGTTGGAAGCTCGGCGGCATTAGTGAGATTGTCGTCATGGTTAGAATTGCCAGACAAGAAGGGAAGGCTAGTTTTAGGGGTACGAACGTTAAAAGCGGCGCGCCATTTAGCAAAACGCAGACCGAGTTGGTAATATTCTGCAAGGCGAGAATCGAGATCGTTTAGCCCTTTAGTCCAAGTTTCGTCGGGTGCGACCGAAGTTTCGGTGAGGCCTAGCTCGGCAAGCTCTGGTGGCTGAGAATCAGCGAATTTTTCGAGACCTTGGTCAACTTTGATGCCTGGAATAATGCGCTTGGCAGTGAGAAAATCGACGAAATTTTGGCCATTGTTGGCGTGCTGGCGAGCGGTTTCGTCGAAAAGAATAACACCATTGACGTAATTTTCGAGACCGTCAGTAGTAAAAAATAGATTGCGGTAGTCGCGTCGGTTGTCGTAGGTGTCAGGAATATCTAGGCTGGCGAATTTTTTGTGAATAGAACCGCCAGATTCGTCGGCGGCGAGAATTCCGCGAGGTTTTAGAACGAGGTTTTTAGCGATAAGTTCGAGATTTTCGGTTTCGGTAGGTTCGGAAGCGAGGGCGCGCAGTTTTTCGAGAGGACAAACGGCGTTTAGGCGGGAGTTTTCGGTATTTAGGTGGGCAAATTTGAGACTGTCTTCGACTGAGAAACCTAGCAGAAAACAACCAAGAATAGTGGCAGAAGCGATAGAATAAAAAGAAAGATGGGTTTGGGTGTCGATGCGGTTGGGGTGGATGGGCTCAGAGAGATTTTGATATTTTAAAAGTCGTTCGGACAAGAAAATGGTTTTTGCGGGGTCTAGTTCGAGCGATGGTAGCGCTTCGACAAAAATGAGTGAAGCACGACTAATTAGGGGTTTTAAATCGGGATTGTTAAGATCACGCAGATAGAAAACGAGCTGAGTTTTGGGGGAAATGTCGAGATAGGCGAGAATTTGGCTAATAACAGGGGCGGAAAGCGAGGCGGAGCGGTCGATAAAAAGGTAATCGACGCTCTCGGCGGGAGACTTAAAAACGGTCGGGGTAAAATCGGTTGGCGTAAGATAGGAAACGCCAGTTTCGGCGACGAGGATATAGCGGTAGGCAGAGGCGGGAACAGAGCGATCATCGTGCGAAAAATCGAGGTTGGAATCGGAAATTTTGGTGTCGAGTCCTAGTTTTTGCAGAACTTCAAGAGAGACGGCGGCGCCACCAAAAGATGATTCACGATGAAAAAAGTGGTGGCTGGAAGCATCAAAGCAGAGGTCGAGCCACTTGTTTCCGTGTGCATCGCGTTCGAAGTTCGTGATGCGAGAGTCGAGATTTAGATAAACGTCTTTTAAGATATTGCCCACAACCAAAATATTCATAATTATATAATATCATAAAATGGGGACTTTATGGTATACTGAAAATATGAAAAGAGTTTTAGCATTCGATATAGATCAAACTTTAAATGTGGCCAAAACACCAATTACGGACGAAATTGGGGAGCTTTTGGTAAAATGTCTCGATCATTTTGAAATTTGCCCGATTTCGGGGCAAAAATTTGACCAATTTTTGGTGCAAATTGTAGATAGGCTACCTAACCCTACTTTGGAGCAACTGAGCCACCTGCACCTGTTTGTGGCCCAAGGAACGCAATATTATAAATTTGACACGGCAAAAAGGGACTGGACGCAAGTATATAATTATCCATTAACAGAGGAACAAGTGGCGAAAATTTCGGCGACAATTGAAAAAGCGGCGCGAGAGCTAGGCTTTTGGGAAGAGGATAAGCTGGCGGAAGGTGATGAAATTATTGAAAATCGGCTGTCGCAGGTAACGTTTTCGGCGCTAGGGCAGAAAGCGGGGACAGAGGCGAAATATGCTTGGGACCCAGATTGCAAAAAACGCGAGCAGATTGTGAAAAAATGTAAAGAATATGCGCCGGAGTTTGATTATGAAATCGGGGGGACGACATCGATCAACGCGATTACCCCTGGTATGAACAAGGAATTTGGAATGACGCATTTGCTCGAGGAGCTCGGGGTGGAAAAGTCTGAGGTGCTGTATTTTGGCGATATGACGCAGCCTGGCGGAAATGATTATCCGGTAGTGCAGATGGGAATTGAGACGATTACAGTGAGAAATCACGAAGATACGGCTTTTGCCTTGCGTGGTATTCTTGGCGTGATATAATAAAGACATGAAAACTTATGTAATGGGCAACTGGAAGCTGAACTTCACGGTCGGGGAAGCTTCGATATATCTTCATAAATTATTGAAAAAAATTCCGAATTATCGGGATTTGGAGGTGGTGGTGGCGCCTTCGACGATTGCGTTGCAACCATTATCTTTGCAGGTTGACCGGCATAAGCTGAAACTCTCGGCGCAAAATGCGTTTTATCGGGATTTGGGGGCTTTTACAGGGGAGACATCGTTTAATCAGTTGCGCGGGGTGGTGGATTATTGCATTATTGGACATTCAGAACGGCGACATATTTTTGGTGAAGATGATAAAATGATTGGCAAAAAGGTCGCGGCGGCGCTGAGAAATCGGATTACGCCGATTTTGTGTGTGGGGGAGACAGAGAGCGAGCGGTCGTTTGGTGAGACGGCGGACGTGATTTCGGATCAACTTGCGGCGGGGCTTAGTGATGTGTCGGCGGAGGATGTGGATAAGGTGATTATTGCTTATGAACCAGTGTGGGCGATTTCGTCGACCAAGGCGGCAAAAACGGCGACGCCGGACGAAATTGCGGAGGTAGTTGGACTGATACGTAAGAATTTGGCCGAGGTGTACGGGGCGGAAATGGCGGAAAAAGTGCCGATTTTGTTTGGTGGGAGCGTAAAACCGACTAATGCGGGTGCGTATTTGACAGTGCCGGGGGTGAATGGGTTACTTGTTGGTGGGGCGAGCTTGATCTTGGAAGAATTTATAAATATTCTAGAGGTGGCTAAGCGAGTGCGGTCATGAAAAAGCAATATATGGATTTTGTGCCGGGGCGAAAAACGGCGATGGCGGCTGGGGTGAAGACAGCTGGAGTGAAGACAGCTGGGGCGAAGGCGGCTGGGGTGAATACGGCGACAGGAACGACTGCGAAGGTAACGATGAAAATGCCAACAAAGACGGCGACAAGGTCTGCGGCGAAAACGACAACAAAAGCGGCGCCAGCAAAAATGAAACGAACGGAACAGGTGAGTTTCTCGAATGAGGGGAAATTGGGGGTAGTGGAGGGACTAAGCTCGAAATTTGTAAAAACGAATGTGCCAAAAAGGCCACTGAGTAGCAAATCGCATACTAGCACAGAACAGAGTGAAATTGCTAAAATTAAAGCACGCAAGGTTGTGGAAAAGTCTGTGGAAAAACCTGTGAAAAAATCGGTGGAAAAGTCGGCCGAAAAAGTGGCGGGGCAGACAATGAATAAAAGTGCGACCGAAACTTACCAGATGCCAAAAACGCCGTTTATCAATCAAGGGAAAGTTGAAAAACGACCTTTGTCAAAAAATGTTTATGCCAAAAAAATCGCGGTGGTAGCAGAGGAGCCGAAGGGGCCAGTGACGATTATCAGTAAGCCAGAGTCGCAGGCACATGTAGGATTAATTGTGGCGATAATTTTGACGATAATTCTGGGGGCGGCAGCTGGGACGGTGGCGTTTTTATTATTACCAAAATAAGGGCTGGAAAAAGTTGGCGCAAGGGGGAAAGTATGATATAATAGAATGGATATGTGTAAACATATTGCATAGTGCGTCTAAAGATGGGGCTTTAGGATTTACTATGGTGGGATTAGCTCAGATGGTTAGAGCGTCGGATTGTGGTCCCGAAGGTCGGCGGTTCGATCCCGCTATCCCACCCCATTTGCGGCTCCAATAAGGACACAACGCGGGGAACCGCCGGAGCGTCCCAAGGGGCAAACGGCGGTTCGATCCCGCTATCCCACCCCATTTGCGGCTAAAATCTCCCATCTCGGCGTTTTTCCTCGCTCGCTCGATGACAAATCGCGCTTCGCTCGGAGAAAACACCGATCTGAAAGATTTTATCACGCAAATGAGCAGGCACATTAGAAATATGCGGGTATAGTACAATGGTTAGTATGCGAGTTTTCCAAACTCGAGATGAGAGTTCGATTCTCTCTACCCGCACCAAAGCGATCTTCAAAAAATAAGCCTCGGAAACGGGGCTTGTTTTTGTGTTAGTGAATGAATTGTGGTGCTACTATTGACTTTTTAGCGTAAGTGTGCTATAATGGGGGTATTGTAGTTCTTTTACAACTTACGGGGCAACCCAAACAACCCAGGCGCAAGAAGAAAAATTCAGAAATTCGAAATGGAGGAAAAACCATGAGTAAGAGAAATGACAGAGCAACAGTTACCACTACGACCACCACAACTACTCCGCCGGCTACGACGCCTGCAACTGACAACGCAGAGGCAAAAACTCTGGAGCAGTTATTAGCTGAGGCTAAGGCAAAACAGGCTGAAGCTGATGAGGCCAGAAAGAAAGCCGAAGAGGCAGTGGCCAAGGCTGAGGAAGCTAGGCGGAAAGCCGAAGAAGAGGCTAAGAAAGCCAAGCAGGCGGAGAAAGAGGCCAGGGAAAAGGCAATTGCCGAGGCGAAAGCCAAAGGTAAGTATCGCGAAGCCTATTTGCCAGCAATGACAGATGGAACGCTGGGGCGACCGTATGCTAGCCCGTTTCTGGCGGAGCAGGCCAGCCCGATCGGCAAAGCCGAAAAACGTCTCTGTTGGGGCGACATTACGGGACCGATTGGCGACCCGCTGACGCCGGACGAGATGGCAGCCCTGTCTTAACTACACGCACCTTGGAAAGGATCAACTTCGGTTGGTCCTTTTCTCATAGGCAAAAACAGGTAAAAATACTCTGAGAAGCTAGCGTTTATGGCACAAATTAGACATAACCGCAAAAACCCCGTAATAGTATTGACAAAAAAGCTAAAGTGTGATACAATGAAAGTAGTCTGAGTTTTGCAGGTGTGTTAAACGACGAAGACCATTAATAGCCAAATCATCTCAGGTTTCAATGAAACCTGAGCGCTATCTGTTGTAATTCCCCACAACATACAATATAGAAGGGAGGTAGCTTGTATGATAGCTACTATAATTGTAAGTATAATTTTCGCAATTGCAGTGACATTGTGCGTGGTAATTGCAATGACGATGCTGGAAACTAACGGACACTTGACGGAAACGGCCGCGGACGGCAAAAGGAAATTTGTTGGTCTGGGTCGTGTACCAAACGACGGACTGGAACGAGCGCTAGGATTAGGCGTACTGACGGGAGCGATTAACTTTTTCTCTCAGTTCTGTATGCACAAAGGACTGGCGGTATTGTCGCTGATCATGATGTTTATTATGATTGCGGCGATGGTTGCGGTGGTAGTATACTGGTTGAATGAAGGTGGCGAGTGGAGAGAACTTTGCCCGTTCCTGATTTTAATGTTGCTACTGTTTGTCGTAACTAAGCAGGCGGCCTTGGCTGGAGTAGTTTGTATTGCTGAGAACCAGTTCTTAGCATCAGTAGTGAAAACTCTGCCGAGGATAACCATTTTCGCTGGAATCGGTGTGATGGCTGCCGGACTGGCGCGATATCGTTACAGAAAACGTGGCGATTTGCCTAAAAAAGTTCGCGAGCGAAACAAAGTATGGTTTAGTCTGGCGGTGGTGCTGACAATTTTGGCGCTAACGCTGACACTTATCTTTGATGTTGCTTGGGGGTCGCTCGGAAATTTTACCAAGCCGGCTGGTGAGGCCGGCAAGGGAGAATTTCCTCACTTTTTCAACCTCGATAACCAAAATGACGGTGTCGAGGAGAACGACTACAACTTCGGTCCGAATCCGTGGGTCGAAGGAATGACGGCGGAGCAGGCGGATGCGGTGTTTCGTAAGAGACTAGCCAAAGACCCGATGCTCGGGTCGTCGGATATCTCTTGGCTGGATGTCAGAGTGGGCACGCAGTACCTGGGCGATTATTACGCGCAAGCGGAAAATAATTGGGCACGCGCAATCAACAGCGCGACCGCTGATTTTGCAAAAAATCAGACTGAGTACAACGAAACTTTGGACCCGTTCTTGGCGTTTCTGGACTCGGCCGTACAGGTGAGCATAAGAGACTGCCAAGCGGTGGTAGATCAGATGTATGGAAATCCGCATACAGCTTCTGGCATCCCAGAAGTGGTAGTGTATAAGACCACTGATCATACTGGTCACGAACTGGTCTACACGTTCTCGATTAAGGGGAATGTGTTTGAAGTCGCATATCGTATTGAATGTGGGTTCCAGCCGACGAATGTGGAAGAAGTAATGAACATTCCGGCACAGGACAAACCGTCCGATACGACACCGACGACGAACCCTACTACTCCACCGAGCGTAGACCCTGGTTCAGACCCGACACCGACGCCAACTCCGGATCCAACTCCGACTCCTGACAATCAGAAGGATCCGTCCAAACTACCGAGTGAGGACACGGAGCCGAATGATAACACGGGACCAGGGGAGATTACGATTAACCCAAGTGATCCCGACCATTCGTCCAAGGATACAGGTGATGGTTCGAATTCCTATAATTCATATGATGAATATGTACAGGAAATCGAGGACAAGCAGTCGATTAACGCGACGCAAAGTGTGGGAGGCGACTCCAACACACCATCAACTAGTACACCCGCGGGAGCGAATGTGGACAATAACGGCGACGCTGGTACCGGAAATGGCGGTATCGATACGGCAACGCCGATACAAGATCATGCTCAAACCAGCAATGGTGAGAGCATTTCCAATATAGAGAGCAATCCGGCCGGCGCCTGGGGAGACGACGAAGATCCGAAATGATTGCTCGAAGGTAGCGCGTGGATGAGGCTAGGGGGGCGAAGATTCGAGCCTAGTACATTATTTAGTGTCCCGGCGACATGGTTCGCCGGGCTCATCCCAATTTGAAAGTTGAATTCTGAGATGATTTGACTGTTAGGTTAACAATTTGGCTAGCAATATAATTATTAATTAATAAATTTTATAAAGGAGATGTTATGAAACAAGTTTATAAAAGTTTAATGGGCGTGACGGCTGCGATTTCGATCGTGGCAGCAACGCTGACCCCAGCGATAGTGAACGCTTGGGGCGATAACGGGGGCGGTCGGCCGAGCTATACGCTGGATCAAATCAATAGCGGGGCGCTGGGCGATACAATTACGTTTAACTCGATCTCAAACCAAAATGTTTCGATCGGGGATGAAAAGAATTTCGTGGGGGCAAAAGTTGCGGGGGAAGCGGTTACGACTTGGAATGCGGACAGCATTGAAGTAAAAGACGGCGAAACTTATACCGTTCGGTTGTATGTTCACAACAATAGCCCGAAGGGAACAGACGCAGTGGCGAAAAATGTCAAAGCAACGTTTAGTTTGCCGACGAATGTGGCTAAATCGCAAACGATTGTCGGGTACCTCGATTCGTCGAATGCAACCCCGACGCGATATTGGGATGAAGTGACGCTAACTTCCAGTGAAGATTTTTATCTTGAATATGTGGCTGGTTCGGCAGTGTATAAAAACAACATTGGGCAGTTTAGCCTTTCTAACGACATTATTATCAACGGGGCGACCCTTGGTTATACGTCGATGAATGGCGAGATTCCTGGTTGTTATCAATATGCTGGTGTCGTGACGATTAACGTGAAAGTGCATAAATCGGTAGCGGCGGAAGTAACGAAAAAAGTGCGAATTAAAGGGACGGCAGAATGGAACGAATCGGTAGATGCGAAGGTCGGCGACGAAGTGGAATATCAAATTAAGTACAAAAACTTACTCGCGGACCAAGTGAATAATGTGATGATTCGGGACGTTTTGCCGACAAATGTGGAATATGTGGAAAATTCTACATATTTGTTTAACTCGCAATATCAGAGCGGGGTGCTACTCAAGGATAACACCGTAACAACGACGGGGTTAAATATCGGTAGTTACACGGCAAAGGGGAACGCGTATGTGCGGTTTACTGGTAAAGTCGTGGATAAAACTATGGCTTGTGGTGATAACCAACTGGTGAACTGGGCGAGTGCGACGGTGAATGGAAATGTGTATAAGGATGATGCTTCGGTGATGGTGACTAAAGAATGTAAAGATGACCCAACGCCGGACCCGACGCCGACACCTACGCCAACGCCAACGCCGGACAACAATAATCCTGATAGGATTGTGGATACTGGTCCTGGCGAAGTGGTAGCTGGGGCAGTGGGGGCTGGCTCGGTGGTGACTATGCTGGGCTACTATATTGCTAGCCGTAAAAAATTGATGTAAGTTGACCGCTTCATAAGGGCGGGAACTTAGGAAATCCCCCTTTGTCGTAAGACGAGGGGGATTTTTGGTGGGATGGGGCTAGTTTTGCCGCGAGACGAAAATAACATCAGCGCGCGAGATTTTTTGGTATTTTTTTGCATTTTTGGAAATGCTTATGTTATAATGAAGTTATATATGAATCCGTCATACACTAATGAAGTGGGCGCTAGTGCTGGCAATTTTGCTGGTGCGCCAATGGGCTCTGGGGCGCAGGGCGCGCCGATGGGGACTGGAATGCAGGGCGCGCCGGTGGGGACTGGGGCTTTTGGTTCTTCCAGTTCGCAGGCCGGCGGAGATATTATACTGGGCGCACCGAAGAAAAAATCGCGGAAGTGGATCGTGATTGGGATTGTGGTGGCGCTGGGCTTAATTGGTGGCGGTATTGCTTTGTGGCAGAGTGGGGTTTTTGAGAATGGAAGTTCAGAAGAGGAATATGAATCTGAGGATATGCGTTCAATGGAAGCGGTAGAAATACATGATTTTGTTGAAGTGAATAACGAAGAAGTATTGCAATTTTTGTCGACGATAGAAGCGATTTATGAGGGCGAAGTGCCGGCGGAGATGTTTAAAGTTTCAGAGGATGATGCTGTCGCGGCGAAAGAGAAGATGAAAAGTGGCTTGGAACAATTGAAAACGGTTAGCGAAGAGGTTAGTGAAGGACAAGCGTTGGATGACGAAGAGCTAGACAAGATTTACGCTGGTCTGAAGACGGCTCTGAATAGAGATTTGCCTAAATTTGAGCAATTTGTGGAGTTTTTGAACGAAATATTTGATGGTTTCCAAAGAGGGGAAGATATAGCTGGAATTGACGGTGGTGATGGTCAAATGGTAGCGGCGGCGTTTCAGGAAAAAATTCCGGATTTGCAGGTAGAGGGCGAAGGCTCGGTAGTGGGATACTGGACGCAATTATGGGATGCAACGCGAATGAAAAAATCGGTACCGGAGGATCAGGATGAGGAATAATTTGAAAAGAATCCTAGCTTGGATTTTAGTAATTGTACTACTTGTGACAACGGTGGCTGGTTCGGCAACTGTGGTGGCTGCAGGAAAAATTGATGTTGGGCGAAGCGATGTCTATAATAAACTTTATGAAGCGATGCAAGTGAATGTGATTGCAAATACGATGAAGAAATGCGTTGCTTCAATTAAGTCATCGAGCGAAATTAGTGCGAGTGATGCACGAAGCGGTAAGATTTTTAATGGTTTTTGGGGCGGCGGGACGACGGATATTTCTACGGCTCTTTGGGTGGAAGATTTAACACAGGGCGAAGTGGATAATGGTTCAATTTATTGCTACCAAGATGACGGGTCTAATATTTTGATCCAGTTTTCGAAAATAACTGGGATGAGTGTAGACACGATAATTTGTAACCAAGGGAACCATCGGCTACTGTCGCGAGCGACATGGACGTATGATGGATCCGGCAGTTATTACTCGGCGACAGAAGGGAATTGTAACAGTTTTAATGATAGCAGTGCGACTTATATCAAGGCTAGTGACGCTGCGGATCAATTTAAGAGTTTGTATGAGGATTGGAGGAAGAGTAAAAGTGAAAATCCATACTTGCCAACTTATGATGAATTAGGTAACTTCAACAATACGGATGGGTATTTTTCATATATTGCTGACTTTAGTAAAATGTGTTCGGCGGATGTAGTTTCGGCATCTGGCAAACAGAGCGGAACGGATTATTATAAAATTGCAAAGTTTACACAGAGCGATAATAAATTAGTGGTACAAAATCAATATTACCACGTGAACGATAATAAAACGTGGTCATATGCACTAAGTAATGATAATCCGGTAAAAAGTTGCACGGGCTTGTTGGAGCGGATTGCGGCGTTGCAGAAAGTCGGAAATGGCGTGGGGAAAGACAATGGATATGAGAACATTTTGATTGGTGAGTTGAACGATGCTTGTAAGACTGCGATTACGGAAAATGAGGATAAAATCAAGGAAGCCTTGGCGGATGATTCTGACCAGTTAAAGGCGTTGGAAGATGCAAAGAATTCTGGGGCATATTATAAGCAAGAAGGAAAGCGGGATGATGATGAAGGGCAGATTTATCAATGCGTAGTAGATGTGAACGTGGAATCTTATGCGGTGAATGATGTGGAAAATGAATCAAACACGACAGAGGCGACATGTCTTAGCTCTGGGGCGGCGGGGACATTGGGGTGGATCGTGTGTCCACTGCTTGAGATGATGGGAAATGTGGCGGAAGATTTTTATGAGGGGCAAATAAAGAATCAGTTGCAGGTAGAGCCGGAGTTGTTTACTGGCTCCGGTGAAGGGACGAAAGACGGGTGGGAGACGTTTAGGACGTTCGCTAATACTATATTTATTATTATGTTTTTGGTGGTGATTTTCTCGCAATTAACTGGTGTAGGAATAAACAATTACGGGATTAAGAAAATTTTGCCGAAATTGATTGTAGCGGCGATTTTGATCAATTTGTCGTATTTGCTTTGCGTGGCACTGGTGGATGTGTCTAATATTTTGGGGAATTCGTTGCAAACAAGGTTTAATAGTTTAGGGGTTGGTTTACCGGTGAATTCAAACGTAATTACGGATAGCACGGCGGAAAGATTTGGTTCAACATTGGTAAGCGTGGCGATTATCGGGGTGTTAGTGACGGGGGTTATACTGAATCCAGCAATTTTGGCAACACTGTTCATTAGTGCATTAGGGATAGTGATCTCGCTGCTGTTCTTGTTTGTATTATTATCGGTACGACAGGCAGCGATCGTGGTGTTAGTGGTGCTGTCGCCACTAGCGGTGGTGGCATATGTATTGCCGAACACGAAAACGCTATTTGACAAGTGGTGGAAAATGTTTAAAGCATTACTATTAGTGTATCCGATTGTCGGCTTAATGGTGGGGGGTGGAAATTACGTGTCTAGATTGTTACTTGCGAGCGGAATGGGCGGCCAAGGGGTGTTTGAGGCGGCGACGGCGATGATCGCGGGGATTGTGCCGGTGTTCTTTATCCCAACAGTTTTGAAGAGCTCGCTTGCGGCAATGGGGACGCTGGGGACGAAACTTTCTGGCTTGGGAGCGAAAGCAAGTGGTTGGGCGACGAAAAAAGCTACGAATTCTAGTATTAATAAAAACATACAGGAAATGGGGGCGATGCGGGCGGCGCGGATTAAAGGTGGGTTAGACAAAAACGGTGTTCCGGTGTCTGGCAAGCGTAGAGGATTAGCTAATATACTGAGCGGAGGCAACCGGATGCGACGCAAAAACGCTTTAACTTTTCAGAGTATGTTGGCGAAAGAAGGATCGTTAGATGCGGCTGATGGATCGGAATTCATGTTGGCGACACAGACAGCAAATGTGGCTAAGGAATTGGCGGCGACTGGGGAGGTAAATAGTATTAACGCCCTAAAAACTGGACTTTATAAGGCGTTACAGAACGAGGACCGGGCACGGATTCGGGCATATACTGATGCATTAACGGCGAAAGGTGAGAATGGGCACAAGGCGGTAAAAGAGCAATATAATAAAGCAGTGAATAACGGAATAATGTCCAGTACTGCGGCTAAAACGTTTGCCGATAATATTATGGCCAATCATGCCGCTGACTATAAAAATAATAGCCGAGCGATGTTTGAGGTAGTGCAAAATATTAATACTAGTGGTGGTGGAAATGTGCAAACTACTGATAGCTTCTTGGCGCAATCCGCAACAGACGATACAGGCAAATCTATGACTGGACGGGTGAAATTAGCGACTAAAGCATCGTCGAGTACACTAGCGAATATGGATGACGATGCATTCGAAGAGGTATTTGGCGATGGAGCTGTGCCGGCAGGTTTGGATACTAAAGAGATAGATGCACTTGGTGCG
The DNA here is from genome assembly GCA_963637115.1 of bacterium. Lineage (GTDB taxonomy): Bacteria > Patescibacteriota > Saccharimonadia > Saccharimonadales > Saccharimonadaceae > Nanosyncoccus. The sequence goes on from CAVHLO010000002.1 coordinate 221,813, forward strand.
ACGGTATATGCGGCATTGAATGACCAGAACGCAAACATCAAAACCGAACGACAGCAAAAATTGAAAGCTCTTTTGCAGGCTACTGGTTATGCCCCAGCGGCGAGGGAGGTAAATGTAACTAATGACGTCTTGAATGTACATGAGACATTGTATCAGGACCCACAGGGAAATGTGTATGAAGTTCGGCGAACGCCAGACGGGCGCCACGTAGATGGTGGTGGGTTTGATGTGCAAATTGACCCGAATGGAGAGAACGGGCTAAAGCGAGCGTAGGGCGCTGGTAAGGACATGGTCAAAAAGGCAGGTGATGGTGAGGGGGCCGACGCCGCCGATTTGGGGGGTGATGGCGGTGAGGTCGGAGCGGCTGCGGACGGTGTCGGCGACATCGCCTTTTAAGACTCCGTCTTCGCTGGCAGTGCCAGCATCGACGATAATGGCGCCCGATTTGACGAAATCATCAGAAATCAGACCGGGAACGCCAGTCGCAGTTATAATTATATCAAATTGCTTAAGTTTTGTCAAGTCGTCGCCCCGATGGAAGAGTTCGACATCGTAATTTGACGCTTTGAACATTCTAAAAAGTGGAGCGCCGACAAGTTTACCGCGACCAACAAGGGCGATTTTGGTGTGCGTGAGATCGATATCATAGCCTGCGAGAAGCCACAAGATAGCGGTGGCAGTGGCGGAATCGAACTGGGCGGTTTCGCCGAGGCCGTCGACATCTTTTTCGGGGGCGATGAGGTTGCAGAGCTCGTCGGTTTTGGATTTATCGGTGAGCGGGAGTTGAATGATGATGCCGGAGATTGCGGGGTCGGCGTTGGCGGAACGGATTTTGTCAGCGAGTGCCTTTGAGGTTTCGGCTTTGAAATTCTCGACTTCTATGCCGATATCTGCGCCGTATTTGATTTTGAGATTAACATATTTCAAGATTACGGGATTGTCGGAATCGCGTAAAATTAATAATTTTGGCGTGGATTTTAAGCTGCGGACTTCGTGGGCTTGGCGCTCTTTGATAAAGCCGGCGAGTTCGGAACCGTTGAGGATTTTCATGAGTGAGCTCCGGTGGGGTTAGAATTGGTTTGGTTGACGCCGGTAGGGATTTCGACGGGTTCTTGTTCGAGCCAGTAGCCGAATTTGTCGTAGACTTTGCTGACGATTTCGGCGCGGGCGCGTTCGAGGTCGTGATAGGACTTGGAAGATTCGTTAATGAGAACGAGAGGGGCTTTTTTGTTGACGCGAAAACCGTAGAGTAGTTTGTCTGGGAAGTGGCATTGTTCGAGAAGCCAAGCGGAGTTGATTTTGATGCCGTCGGAACCTTTGCGCACGGGGATGCCGCGGTTGCTGGCGACTTCGGACTCGGGTTCGGAAAGGTAGATGTTTTTGAAGAATGAACCAGAAGAGGCTTTTTCGGACGGGTCGGGGAGTTTATCGGCGCGAATGGCAGAAACGACAGCGCGGATGCCGGCAGGGCTGAAGTCGGTCAAGTTGTTGTCGGCCATGTAGTTTTCGATGGAAGTGTAAAATGGGCGAGGCATGACACCGACGCGGAGCTTAAGAGTGATAGAAACGACAAAATAGCGACCGATTGCGGTGGTGTTTAAGATGCTATGACGATAGGAAAAACCGAGTTCGTCGCGCGTGAGGGTTTTGAATTCGTCGTTTTCGATATCGTAAACTTCGATTTCGGTTAAAACGTCGGAAATTTGCTGACCGTAGGCGCCGATATTTTGGACTGGGGCTGCGCCGGCTAGCCCTGGGATTTTGGAAAGGGCTTCGATGCCGGTGAGACCTTTGGAGGCAGTGTATTCGACGACATGATCCCAGTATTCGCCGCCCATAACTTTAAGTTTAAGGCCGTTTTCGATTGGTTCTTCAAACATGCCACGCATGCGATTAATGATGATGACACCGTTAAAACCTTCGTCGTGGCCGATAGTGTTGGCGCCGAAACCGAGGATAAAAGTGGGGAGTTTCAGTGTGCGGGCAAAGCCATAGGCGTCTTTAATATCGCGCGAAGATTCAACTTCGAGGACGTAGCGGGCTGGGCCGCCTAGGCGCATGGTGGTTAAACTGGAAATCAAAATATTTTCGTTCATTCTCATACTAAGATTGTATCACAAAGTTGAAAAAAATTTTAGGGTGTGATATAAGAGAAAAAGAAGAGGATGCCAAATAGTTAAAATAATGTATAATATATACAGAAAGGTATATTATTATGGCAAAAAAAGATGCGGTGGATAAGCAAACAGAAAAAACGGCTGCGACGGATGGGCGAAGCGAGGCGTTGAAGCTCGCGATGGCGCAGATTACAAAACAATTTGGGGACGGTTCGATTATGAAGCTTGGCGATACGCCGAAGATGGACGTGGAACTGTTGCCGTCAGGATCGTTGTCGCTAGATTTGGCGCTGGGCGGGGGCTGGCCAAAAGGGCGAATTATTGAAATTTATGGGCCGGAATCGTCGGGAAAGACAACCTTGGCGTTGCATGCGATTGCGGAACTACAAAAACAGGGCGGACAGGCGGCGTTTATTGATGCGGAGCATGCTTTGGATCCGGCGTATGCGAAAAAAATTGGTGTAGACACGGCGAATCTGCTAATTTCGCAGCCAGATAATGGGGAGCAAGCGCTGGAGATTTGTGAGACTTTGGTGCGGTCAAATGCGGTGGATTTGATTGTGGTGGACTCGGTGGCGGCACTGGTACCACAAGCGGAGATTGACGGCGATATGGGTGATGCACAAATGGGCTTACAAGCGCGATTAATGTCGCAGGCGATGCGAAAATTAACAGGGATTATTTCTAAATCGCGGGCGACGGTGATTTTCATTAATCAGATTCGAATGAAAATTGGCGTGATGTTTGGTAATCCCGAAACGACGACGGGCGGAAATGCGTTGAAGTTTTATGCGTCAGTGCGGGTAGATATTCGGCGAATTGGGCAGATTAAGGACGGCGAAAATATTGCCGGTAATCGAACCAAGGTGAAAGTGGTAAAAAATAAAATTGCCGCGCCGTTTAGGACTGCAGAATTTGATGTGATGTATAACGAGGGGATTTCGAAAGCGGGCGATGTGTTGGATCTAGGGGTATCGTACGGGATTTTGGATAAGGCGGGGGCGTTTATTAAATACAACGGCGAAACTTTAGGACAAGGACGCGAAGCGGTGAAGAAATTATTTAAAGAAAATCCGGAACTGATGGCGGAGATTGAGGCGAAGGTGCGCGAGAAAGCGGCAGCATAATGCATACGAACGAAGTATGGCAGTTATATCATCCGAATGGCGAGCCGATTAAAGAACACGGCTGGGACGCGGCGAAAGATAATCCGGAGATTTCGAATGCGAACGAAATTGTTGGGGTGGCAGTGATTTTCTTGTATCGGTTTGGCGAGCAGGGGCTGGAATTTTTGTGGCAGAGGCGGTCAGAGCTGGTTAGTCGGTATCCTGGTGATTATGATATTTCGGCGGGTGGGCATATTAATTTTGGTGAAACAGTGACTGAAGGCGCAGTTCGGGAAACTTATGAAGAAATTGGGGTCAAGATTGTCGCGGAAGATTTGGAATTTGTGACTATGCGACCGTTCAATAAAAATCGGTTTGCGTGGGTGTTTGCGGTGGATTGGACGGGGCACGAGGAGGCGTTTTCGTTTAACGACAAGGAAGTGTCGGAAGTAAGGTGGGTGGAATATGCTAAAATGGATGAGTTTCGGAAAAAAATGGCGAAAGAACCGCTGAAAAATGATAAATTGACGTTTGCCGCGCTACACGAATGGGCAAAAATGCATGGATATATTTAGGTTGAGCGATGAGGTCGGGGCGGCGGCGGGCGAGAATGACGGAGTGAAGCCTGCTCGCGATGATGCGTCGGCGGTTGCTGGCGATGACGCATCGGCGGTTGTTCGTGAATTAGTGATTACGGATTTGAAACAGGGGGTGAAAAATCCGAATCGGGTGAATGTGTTTATAGGCGGGAAGTTTAGTTTTTCGCTTGATATTGCACAGGTGGTGGATTTGGGGGTAAAAGTGGGGGCTAAGCTTTCGGCAGAGAAACTGGCGGAGTTGAAAAAAGCGTCGGAATTTGGGAAGTTGTATCAGCGCGCGTTAGAATGGGTGCTGGTGCGACCGCGGTCGGAAAAAGAGGTGCGAGATTATTTGTACAAGAAGGTTTTTGAGCGGAAGTTGGACAAGGGCTATATTGATTTGATTGTGGCGCGACTGAAAGAGAAAAAATATTTAGACGATTTGGTGTTCGCAAAATATTATGTGGAAAATCGGTTCGTGAAAAAGGGGATTTCTAGACGGAGATTGTCGTTAGAGCTAATGAAAAAGGGCGTCGCAAAAGAAATTATTGCGGAAGTTTTGGGCGGGCGTAATGATGAAGAAGAGATTTTGAAAATGATTGCAAAAAAACGCGGGCGTTATGATGATGAAAAATTGATTAATTATCTTTGTCGTCAGGGGTTTTCGTTTGAGCTGGTGCAAAATCTTGTTCGGGGTTACGAAAAGGATTGACGAAATTCGGGACGAAATCTTCTTTCTCGGCGCGAGCTTTTAGAACTTTTTCTTCGTCTCTTACAATGACTTTGTCGTCGGTGATTTCGACAATTTCGCGACGATGAATGGTGAGTTCGGGGTCGATGAAACTTTTGAAAGTCGGGCGTTTGACGATGATTTGCTGAATGGTAAAATTATCAGAAGTGGCGGTAAAATCGATAATTTTGCCGAGATTGGTGCCTTTTTTGGTTTCGACCTTGAGCCCGAGCAGATCAAAATTAAGATCGAGAATTTTTTTAATCTTAATGACGTCTGTTTGACCGACAAATTCGTCGGTGTTGTCGATGACGACGCCGTATTGCGAATATTCGCGAATAGAAGAGACGTCGAGGATGTTGGAGTTTATATCTACCATTGGACCGGTAAGGAAAAAACCGAGGATTTTTAGATTGTCAGGGTTGACAATCGGGTCGGAAAGTTTGGCGACAGCCCCACCAGCTTGAACGCTCAGCACTGGCGTACCGATAAGACGAGAACGATAAACTAGCATAACTATATTATAACACATAGTAATTAGAAAAAATAATTTGCCTGAGAGTTAGGGATATTGCGAGCTTTTGACAAAAAATGTCAAAGATGATATCATTACGGTAATGGGGTCGTAGTTATATGCATTTAAAACGGTCGCTTTAGTGACAGAAATTGGTGTGAAACCAGTCGACTCCACCATAAAATTTAAGGAAAATGTCGTGAACAATAAATATACATTCTATTTTCATGAAAATAACACTTTGTTTGGTGGTCCTGTTCTTTCAGTTTGCTATAAAGCAGACAAAGATGAAATTTCTCGTTTTGGACTTACTGGAGAAAATGTATTAATAATTTTAAAATCGAGCAAATTGTCGGAGAACCCACCATATCGATCGGTGGATTTTTTAAGTTTATTAAGGCACTTATACGAACCAAATAAAAAGATTTTTCTACGAATTCAAAGCGAATGCTTATTGGGTATTTACGGTGATTCTCATTGTGACTGTGAAGTTCAGAGGCGCGATTTTATACAGAAGATCGCACGATATGGAGACGGAGTTTTTATACATTTGCCACAAGAAGGTCAAGGTTGGGGGTTGCATTATAAATTAGCGGAACTGGAGCTACAAGTTTCTGGACGTGATCAAGAGGGGGAATATGTCGGGGAAAAGAGTCGAGATGAGGCGCAAAAAATCTTAACCGGAAATAAGAGCTTTTCCGATGCGAGAAAATACGAATTAATTAAGACAATTTTAACTGATTTACAGTTAAATAAGCATCAATTTGTTCTGCTGTCAGAAAATAATCAGAAAATAGACTCTCTGAGAAAAGTTGGTCTAAAAATTGAAAGAATGAACGAATACCAGCAAACAGATATTAATGAAAATAATTTATCTGAATTTTTAATCAAAATATTAAACAATACTCATAGTTTTGATGAAAAAACTATCGAAAGAGTGATTAAACTAATTGAAAAAAGACAATATAATGGGCGAGCTTTGTCGACGATAGTCGGGATTGTGGATAAAATTGAAAATGATGAAACTTATGAACTTTCTACCAAAATGAAAAAACGGTTTTTGGAAGTTTTTGAGAATATAATCTGTGGCGAGAAAAAACGTTATATCGTAGATGGGGCGCTGGTCAAAATTCAGAACAATTTTTCATGCAAAGTAAATAGTAGCATTTTTCAGGCACTAAAGAAAATTTATGGGTTTAATGTTTTCGATAGAATTTCGCTTGAGAATTTGTATTATTTTGAGAGGAAAACAGATGGTCACTCGATTAGGATTCGAACTAGTAAGGTTCTAGAGACAAAAACTGAAGACGGAATTTTCATTAAGGGTCAGGTGCATGTTGAGCAGAAGACTTTTAGTGATGATAACCGTCAAATTATGCAATGTGAAATTAGTTTATCGAAACTCCGATCTTTTTTCGAAAACAATTTTTATGATTATGTAAAACATGTCGAAATGATTACGATGGTTTCTGAAAAACAGATACCAGGAATAAATCTTTACGTCAAAAAAATTCCGAATATTGAGAACCGAATTATGGATATTTATGGCGACAAAGAAAATATTCAGAATTTTGTAAGGCAACTGTCGTCAGCAATTAAGCGAAATCCTTTGAATGAAGTCATTTCAAATAGTGATTATGAAGATGAAAATTTTACTAATTACAATTTGCGGTTTGCCGATGCAAATATCGCAATCGAGGAAGAGCTCGAGATTTATCAACTATTAAATGGAGCAAAATAATGGAATACGAAGTGCGATTTTATTTTTCAGATGAGAAATTGGGAAGTGTTTTGAGAAAGTTGCAATCTTTTAGAGAATTAAGCTCTCCTGGGCGAACTTTCGAAAAGACAATTCAATACGAACACCCTTGTCCGGAATTTAGCTTTTATCAGAAAACAGTTGACGGGCGATTTCGTTTGCGGGAAACGCGGGGTAAAAATGGTGAGAAATATAAATTGAGTTGGAAACGACGTTTACCGGAAACGCGCAGTAGTGAAATTAACCAAGAAGAGGAAGCTGAACTGACGATTAAACCTGATGAAGCCAAAAATTTTATTTTTCTAGCCGAAAAAGTATTACATCTCGAACCGGTTGAAAGTTATGAGCGCTATCGTACGATTTTTGAAAATGCGGAAGTAGAGATTGCGGTTGACGAATATCCGTTTGGGGTAGCACTAGAGATTGAAGCTAAAAAGTTGGTTGAGAAACCGGAAAAAATCGTGGCGACTTGGGTGGAAAAACTTGGATTGAAACTAGAGCAGGCCTTTAGGTTGTCGTGGGACGATAAATATCGGAAACTTTGCGAAGAACAAAACGTACCACAGCTAAGCCATGTCGCTTTTGGTACCAAAATGCCGGAGATAAAAGATGAATAATTTGTCAGAGAAGATAAATGAATTTCTGGATGGCGAGAAAATTGCCAAAGAGTATTTTGAAGAATTGAAAATGGTCGCAAAAATGAGTGATTTTAATTATGATATTTTGCGGTGGTTTAGATTTTTGCAAACAATTGAAATTGCTGGTTGGAGAAATAAAAAAGTTAGTATAAAGATTTGCGAATTGCTCTTGTCTGGTGAGCTAATTCAATTTTATTCATTGTTTTGTCCATCGTATAAAAAGGGGAAGGGCGAAGTGGGATTTAGGACGGATGACGTTGGAAATACTACTAAAAATGGGCTAAAATCTTTACTAGCAATTTATCAACAAACTCTAAAGATGGGATTTCGGTGTGAGAGACCAAAAGCGATATTTTTTGATATAGCTTTAGAACAACCTGAAAAAACAAGTTCAATGCTGGCAGATTTAATGACGAATATCGAAAATTTCAAAAAATATGTGCCGGAAGAAATTGATTTTTATTTACTTAGTGAACTTTTTCCGGAATTGAAAGAAATTGTCGGATGTAAAGGAATTATAATTGAACCGTTGCCGGTGGACGAAAAAGTCATGAACCGAATTGTGGAACGTGGTAAAAAATTCTACCAATTATTTGGCTGGACTGACAGACAAATATTAAAACGTTCAAAAATAATTGCCTCAAGTGAAGCGACGGTAGGGACTTTTCTGAGACGATGGAATAAGAATTCAATTATGGTCTATACGCCTACCATGTTGGAGCGAGCACAAGTTTATTCGGGTAAACAACAAGATGATCCGTTGGTGATAATTTTTCCAGATAAAGGGTTGCTTTAGAAGCTACGCAAGTTTTTCGGCGGTGGTGATGTTGTAGTCGCCGATTTGGAGGCGGCGGAGGGCGGTGAGGTAGGCGCCAGTGCCGAGAGCGGAGCCGATGTCTTCGGCGAGAGTGCGGATGTAGGTGCCGGAGCTACAATGGACGCGGATTTTTAGTTCGGGATAATTGTAGCTTAAAATTTTGATGTTATAAATCGTAATTTCGCGGGAGGGGACTGTAAAATCTTTGTTTTGGCGGGCTAATTTATATGCGCGCTGACCGTTGATTTTGATGGCGGAGAATTTGGGCGGGGTTTGGCTAATTGTGCCGGTGAAATTTGATAAAGTTGCTTTTATGTCGGCTATCGAGGGGGTGTTTGCTAGCGACTTTTTAAGATATTCAGAAATCTCACCCTCGGGGTCGCCGGTGGAGGAGGTGAAGCCGAGCTTCATAGTTGCTTCGTAAACTTTGTCGAGTTTTAAAAATTCGGCGGATTTTTTGGTCATTTTGCCGGAGAGCAAAATCAAAAGTCCGGTGGCGAAAGGGTCGAGGGTGCCGGTATGACCGACTTTGACTTTGTGTCCGAACTCAACCTTTAATTTACCGCGAATTTTGGCGACCACGCCGAAACTGGAAATGCCGGCGGGTTTGTCGATTAAGATAATTTTGTCTTCGTCCATTATTGCAATATTATAACAGATGTGCTATAATGGGGCAATGATTACAAAAGAGAATAAGAACAAGGCTATTGCCAGCGTTGCGCGAAATAAGCAAGATGTTGGTTCTCCTGAAGTTCAAGTTGCGATCTTGACGGCTCGGATTAAAGAAGTTACAGAGCACGTGAAGAACAATAAACATGACTTTATGGCTAAAAGAGGGTTAATTCAAATGGTAGGAAAGCGGAAAAAACTGCTGAAGTACCTCGAAAATACCGATTTTGAGCTGTATAAGAAGACGATTTCGAAACTTGGGTTAAGGAAATAATAGCAAAAATCCGCCAGTGTGATGATTGGCGGATTTTTGGTGGCGAAAAATGATGAAAAATGCTGATTGGTAGATTTTGGCGAAAATAGGCATGCGAAAGCCCGCCGGATGGCGGGCTTAAACTGGTTAAAAGTTAGTCGGTGGTTAATCTGTAGGGGCGTAGTCGTCGCTTAAGGCGTTTTGGTCGTCCTGTTCGTCCAAATGGCTCCGGTCGTCTGACTCGTCTTCTGTGTCGTCAGAAAACTGGGTCTCAGGGTCAACGGTAATATCCGTGCCCTCATCGAGATTGCGCAAATTAACGAACATGTTGTCGATCTTGACTAGCAGGCTAGCCGCATCCTTGAAAATACCTTCGGCTTCTGGCGGATACTCGCCATGATCTCGTTTGTATTTTAAACGATGTTCGATGGTGGCCCAGTAATCCATGCTCTTGCAACGGATTTGAATTTCCATCGGAATCAACCTAGTCGCACCAATGATAGGCGAGAAAATTTCTCTCCTCACCATAACATGAAGTGAGCGATAACCGTTAGGTTTAGGCTCGGCGACGTAGTCTTCGACCTCTTCGACGTTGAGCCCCGGAAGACTTTTGAGAAGCTGAAAGGTCCTGTAAATATCGTCAGGAAACAGGGTGATAAGCCTAATTCCGACAATATCGAAGATATTTTTTCTAATCCCCTCAATGGTTTTCGGGAAACCTTTGCGCTCACACTTGCGCAGGCAGGAATTAAGGGTTTTAATTCTGCCACGCGGCTGCTCGAATGGAGCATAGGCCGAACGTAGAAGTACACTTCTGCGCAGAGCGTTGATTTCGCTGACGGTTTTTTCGAGTACGCCCTCGCACTCGACTTTGTATTCCTCGTAACCAGTTCTTAAAATTTCCTCAGTATTATCCATACGGATCCTCCCTTGACTGAAAGATTGACCTAAAACGAGATTGTTTTAGGTTGCTTTGAGGCGAAAATACCTCAACCTTTTTATTATAGCACACTTTGCGAAAAAATGCAAGTTTTGATATAATGGTAGTAGCAAATTAACATGGGAAGACGGCAGATAATTATTTATAAAAATATTTTTAAATAATTACCTGAAGTTTTCCCAGAAAGGGTATTTTTATGGAAATTATTAATCCTAACGGTAAGCAGACGGTGCGGATGTCTACCGAATGGCTGGGGAGGGAGCTGACGCTGGAAGTAAATCGGGTGGGGTTTAGGACGACCTCGTCGGTGTTGGTGAGTTACGGAGACACGGTAGTGCTAGGCTCGGTGGTGGTGGGGACGAAGCCAGTGGTGCAGGATTTTTTCCCACTGTCGATTGACTATGAAGAGAAGTTTTACGCGGCGGGGAAGATTTCGGGGTCGCGATTTATTAAGCGTGAGGGGAAGCCGGCGGATGAGGCGGTGCTGGTGGGGCGGTTGATTGACCGACCGATTCGCCCTCTGTTCCCGAAAGGCTATCGTCAAGAGGTACAAGTAGTTTGTACGGTATTGTCGATGGATCCGAATTTTCGGCCGGATTGCGTGGCGATGGTGGCAGCGAGTGCGGCGCTAATGAATGCGGGCGTGCCGTTTGATGGACCAGTGGCGGGGTTGAGAATTGGGCGAATTAATGGTGAATTTAAAGCCTTTTTGTCGCCGGAGGAGCGAGACAAATCGCCGCTTGACCTTGTGGTGGCTTGTAAAAACGGCAAGGTGATGATGGTGGAAGCGGGGGCGAATGAAGTGCCGGAAGATATGATTATTGAGGCGATGCATTGGGCGGTGAAAAATGTCCAGCCAGCGCTAGATTTACAAAATAAATTAGCGGAACAGGTGGCGGCAGCAAAGCAGGAATATGAATTGATTTTGCCGTCAGAGGAAGTTTTGCAAGAAGTGGCAGAGTGGACTGAGGGGAAATTTGGCTCAAAAGTGCGGGGGAACGTGATGGAGCGAGCGCAGATTTTGGACGAGTTAAAGTACAAAATGCATGATGAATTTGCGCTTTCCAAGGGGCAGGGTGAGACGGATAACGAAAAAGTTGAGTGGTATGACGCGAATTTGAGAGATGTTTATGATCAGGCGTTTGAGCTGGCGGTACATAAAGAAGTGCGTCGGGGAATTATTGAAGAGGGCGTGCGGCCGGACGGGCGAAAATTGGACGAAGTGCGACCGTTGTCGTCGCAGGTGTCGATTTTGCCACGTACACACGGTTCTTCCCTGTTTACGCGCGGAGTGACGCAGGCGATGAATATTGTGACGCTGGCGCCTCTATCCTATGCACAAGAAGTGGATACGATGGAGATTACTGATGGAAAACGGCGGTATATGCATCATTATAACGCGCCGAAATATACGGTGGGGGAACCTGGGCGGCTAGGTTCGCCTGGGCGACGCGAGATTGGGCATGGTTATTTGGCGGAGCGGGCGTTGATTCCGGTTTTGCCTTCGGAAGAAGATTTTCCGTATGCAATTCGTTCGGTGACCGAGATTATGTCGCAAAATGGTTCGACTTCGATGGCAGCAACTTGTTCGTCGTGTATGGCGCTACTTGATGCGGGTGTGCCGTTGAAGCGCCCGGTATCAGGGGTGGCGATGGGGCTGATGGTGGACGTGCCGAAAGGAACGGAAATTACAGCGGACGATATCGACAAGGCTTATGTGCTGACGGATTTGATGGACGCGGAAGATTTTGCGGGCGATATGGACTTTAAGGTGACGGGAACCGAAGAGGGGATCACGGCGTTGCAGATGGATATGAAAGTACATGGTTTGCCGGTGGAAATTATGGAAAAGGCACTGAAACAGTCGCACGCTGGGCGGATGTTTATTTTGGAACACATTAAAAGTGTGATTAGCGCGCCGGCGGAGATTAGTGAATATGCGCCACGGATTGAGAAATTGATGATTAAGCCGGAGAAAATCGGGGCGGTGATTGGTAAAGGCGGTGAAACGATCAACAAAATTACTTCGGAGACAGGGGCGGAAGTGAATATTGAGGATTCGGGGCTGGTGACGATTTCGGGCGTGAGCGCGGAAGCGATCGCGAGAGCGACGGAATGGGTGAAGTCGCTGGTTGAGGAGCCGGAAGTAGGCAAGATTTATAAGGGGAAAGTGGCGACGATTAAAGATTTCGGTGCGTTTGTGACGATTTTGCCGGGGATTGATGGAATGCTACATATTTCGCAAATTACAGACAAGAAACGGTTGGCAAAAGTGACGGAAGTGTTGCATGAGGGTGACGAAATTAAGGTGAGACTCGTGGCGATTGATGACCGGGGGAAGTTGTCGCTCACGATGATTGGGGTGAAACAAGGGTAGACAGAAACAAATTAAAAACCGAGGTCGGAAAATTAGACCTCGGTTTTAAAATAAATTAACTATTTTTGCTCAATTAAGGCATACGACCTAGATAATCATAAATTGCATCGCTTAAAGTTTCAAACGAATTTGTTGATTCTGAGCTACCTATTAAATGCAGAAATTCGCCGTCAGAAGTTTCTTGAATATAATCGCATGCGCCATCGTGACATCCGTGATAAGTAATTCCTTCAATATAGCTAAGCTCATAATCTTCTTTTGGCACATCATATTCGAAAGTAATGTATTCTATTTTTTCTTTTGTGTAGTCGGCAGTTAGATCAATTTTTGTCGATGCAATATACCCAATTTTAGTGTTCGTGTCAATATGAACGTAATTTTTGTTTATTTTTCCTAATTCAAGCATATCGTATAGTTCTGTTTCTGTCATTCCATTATGGATGTTTGCAAGTAGATTGAGTAATTCTGTGTAGTTTTCATCTCGTGTGTATATGATTTGTCCTGGGTCAATGTCTTCTACGCTTGCAAGCGTGGTTTGTTGTGCAATTACTATTCCAGCGATTATTCCGATAGCAATTAATAACACTATTATTGATGTCAGAATTATTGTTAGTTTAATTTTGGATTTTTTAGCGTCAGTGTTGGCGCTGGTGTCAGTATTAGTCTTTGACTCTGGCGGGATATCTAAATTATAGGTAAATTGATCGTACATCTTGGACTTTATTATAACAAAAAAACATAAAAATTAGAATTTTTTGATTCTGTGTTATAATCATGTCAGACATGAGAATGTTTTCTAAAATTTTGAATTTACTAGTTTTATCTTTGAGTATGATATTATTGGGTTTTTTTGTTGCTCGAGTTGCTTTTGCGGAGACTATGGATACGGCGATTTGCGATAATCCTGGAATATCTGATACTATCAAAGCTGCATCTGGTTGTCCTGATGATACTGATCCGGAAGCTTTGCCTGGTATTGTTCAGGTTATTTTGAACGCTGTTGTTGGTACTTCTGGTCTTATTGCTGTTATCTTTATGATTGTGGGTGGCGTTAAAGTTATGACTAGTTCTGGGGATTCTGGCAAGGTCGAGCTTGGACGAAAAACGGTCATATACTCTTCAATTGGATTAATTGTAGTTGCTGTTAGTTTTGCTGCTGTTAATTTCACTATTAATGTTATTAATAATAATTCTGATTCCCCTGATTCTATCGATTCTGCTGATAAGTCTTCAGATGAGGCCTCCGATAACGGCATAATAGCCGTTACTCCTGAGAGTTTGATTGAGATAAAGCCTAGTTCTACTCGGGTGGTGGTAGATAAAAACCCTGTTTTTAATTTTACGGTCTATCTCTCGTCCGCACTTAAGGGGCAAGAACTTACATGGACTTCCAGTGATCCCACCGTCGCCACTATTGTCGGCGACTCTGCTGGCGTGCAAAGGGGAACCTTGACTGCTAAGAGCGTTGGCGAGACTACGATTACCGTCACTACCGCTGGAGGTGAATCGGCGACTTCGAAGGTGACGGTTGTTGAACAGAATGTCCCACGAATGGTCTATATCACTCCGCGTGGAGATATAAAAATCACTGAAAACACTTCAAAGCAGCTAAAAGCTACTATTCTTCCTGCTAATGCTACAAATAAATCGATAACTTGGTCGTCTAGTGATACGAGTGTCGCTACTGTTACCCAAACTGGTAAAGTGACTGCCCAGAATGGAGCTGCAGGCAAGACAGCTAAAATTACGGCTACAGCTTTTAATGGAGTGGAAGCAACCGTAACAATAAACGTCATTTCTGGCGACACTCCTATTGCGGTTACTGAAAATCTATTGAATAAGCTAGCTTATTATCATCAAACTAACTATCTTGGCAATAATGTTAGTTGTCGGTCTGGTTACGGGGCAGTTACTTGCGGCATTTCTACTTATCAAGCCGCACATTATGCTTTAACTGGTAAAGATACAGACTATCATACATTTACTCAAGAGGCTTGTAATACTGGCTTCTTTAATGGTAATGGTGCTTCATGGGATGTTGTCGCGTATAGTGGTCATGCCCAAACTTACAAAAATAAATATGGTATTACTGGTAAAAAGATTGCGAATAGTCTTACGGCTATTGTTGCCGAATTGAAGAAAGGGCATCCAGTTGCTTACGGTATCCATAAGTTTAACGGGAATCGAACGCAATATGGTGGAGACCATTTTATATTGTTTTTGAGCTATCGTAACGACAATGGTGGGCAAATTTTTCTTTGGAATCCGAACACTATGAGCGAAGGTTGGCTAAATACAAGTGATGTCCAATGGATGATTAGTAATATTTTTTCCGATTGGGGCAACGCAATGCCGTGGGCAATGTGGAAGATTTAGCCAAAAAATTAAGAAATATTGTATAATTATAGGGATGGATAAAATTCGAAATTTCTGTATTATAGCGCACATTGACCACGGAAAATCGACGATTGCGGATCGGATGATGGAGATTACGGGGACGGTGGCGAAGCGAGAGATGCAGTCGCAACTGCTGGATTCGATGGAGCTGGAGCGCGAGAAGGGGATTACGATCAAGCTGGCGCCGGTGACGATGCAATGGAAGGGGTACACGCTGAATTTGATTGATACGCCTGGGCATGTGGATTTTTCATATGAGGTGTCGCGGTCGTTGCAGGCTGTGGAAATGGCGGTGCTGGTGGTGGATGCCACGCAGGGAATTCAGGCACAGACGCTGGCGAATGTATATTTGGCGCTGGAACAGGATCTCGAGATTATTCCGGTGATCAATAAAATTGATTTGCCGGCGGCGGAAGTTGAAAAAACGGCGGGGGAGATTATGAGTTTGCTCGGGTGTAAGCGCGAGGAAATTATTGAGGCTTCGGGGAAAACGGGGTTTGGGGTTGATAAAATTCTTGATCGAGTAATCGAATGTGTTGTTGGGACTAAGGTTAGTTCGGGGGACGGGTCGCTCGCGCCCGTCGTTACGGGGCTCGCGCCCTCATCCTCGGTCGTAACCTCCGGAAGCCCCCGAACCAACCTTAGTTCGGCAACGGCGGTTACTCGGGCGTTGATTTTTGATTCGTATTTTGACGATTATCGGGGGGTGGTGTTATATGTGCGCGTGGTGGAGGGGGAAATTCGGAAAAATGCGGAGATTTTGATGATGGCGGCAGGAAAAAAAGGGCTGGCGCTCGAAGTGGGAATTCTGACACCTAAAATGACGCCAAAAGATAGGCTCGCAACAGGGGAAATTGGCTATATTGTGACGAATTTGAAAACGACGCGCGAGGCGAAAGTTGGGGATACGGTGACGCTGGCGAAGGGGCTAACGGTGCGTGAAAATGAAGAGACGAAAACGCATGAAGTTTTGGATGCGAAAGGCGAAATTTTGACACCACTGCCTGGGTACAAGAATGTGTTACCGTTTGTGTATGCGGGGTTCTTCCCAGTGAGCAATGACCAGTATAAGGATTTGCGTGAGGCGGTGGAGAAATTGGCGCTGAGCGATTCGGCACTGAAATTTGAGCCGGAAAATTCGCCAGTTTTGGGGTTTGGGCTTAGGATTGGGTTTTTGGGGCTTCTGCATATGGACATTATTCGGGAACGGCTGGAGCGGGAGTTTGGGCTGGAGCTAATTATTACCAATCCGTCAACGAATTATGAAGTGGTGCTGGCGACGGGTGAGATAATTGAAATTAAATCGGCGGCGGATTTGCCGGATGCGTCGGAGGTGGCGGAAATTCGGGAGCCGTGGGTGAAGGGGGAGATTATTGTGCCCCGAGAGATGATTGGCGGGGTACTGAATTTGATTAACGAAAAACGGGGGCATCAGACAAATTTGTCGTATATTGAAGAGCGGGCGGTGATTGATTTTGAGGCGCCGATGGCGAATTTGCTGACGGATTTTTATGATCAGTTGAAATCCGCGACTTCGGGCTATGCGTCGTTTAATTATGAATTGAGCGATTATCGGGCGGAGGATTTGGTGCGCGTGGATTTTTTGGTGGCAGGAGAAAAAATGGACGCGCTGTCGGTGATGGCGCATCGGAGTGAAGCGGAGGCGATTGGGCGAGAGGTGACGAAAAAATTGAAAGAAGTAATTCCACGACAGAACTTTGAGGTGGCGTTGCAAGCGGCGATTGGGGCACGAATTATTGCCCGCGAGACGATTGGGGCGTACCGGAAAGATGTGACGGTGAAAATCCATACGGGCGACCGCGACCGCAAGGCGAAATTGTTGTCTAAGCAGAAAAAAGGTAAGGCGCGACTAAAACGATTTGGGAAGGTAGACATTCCGTCAGAGGCGTTTACGGTGCTTTTGAAAAGAGACTAATGGGTGTGTTATAATAAGAATATGAGGAAAAAGAGGCTAATCTTCTATTGTATCACACTTCTTATGTTTTGTCAAGCTGGGGCGGTTTTGACGGAGGTTTTTCAGGGGCGGCTTGCAGTGGCGGAAGAGGCTTCAAATGTGCAGGAAACAGTGATAACTACGGAGGGGCAGGGGGCGGAAAATACAGAAACAGTGGAGATTTCGGAGGCGCAACAGGCGGGAATTATAGAAAATTGTGCTACGATTAAAGATAATTTGACAAAAGTGCAAAAATCTGATGCGCGGGCGCGAGTGTATTTGGGGCGGTATTATGAGACGATTTTGACAAAATTTGTAACGCCGCTAAATTTAAGACTGGTGGAAAATAATTTGTCGGCGGCGGATTTGGTAGTTAACCAGACGAAAATGGCGGAGGCGCGGACGTTGTTTACGAACGATTATGTGAACTATCAGAAGGAGTTAGAGAGTTTGGTGGCGATGGATTGCAAGGAAAAGGCGGGGGAGTTTTATCAGCAGTTGGCAAAAGTAAAGAGTAAGCGGAAAATTGTGGAGCAAGATACGTTGAAGATGCGGAATTTGATTTCGGAACATGTAAAGTTGGCGGGGAAATTAAGGGGGAAAATATAATGAAGTGGTTTAAAATGAAGAAAAAAGTGCCGGAGGGCGAGAGAGAAAAGGCGCCGGAGGAAGAAAAGGATGTGAAGTCGAGGGCACGAAGTGGGACGAGAAATTTGGTGCTACTCGGGGTGGGAGCAACGGTGATTGCAATTACTACAACGAGTATTTCGCTGGTGATTTATCATAATTCGGGGGATATTTATATTGATCGGTCGCGTCCTGGTTTTTTGCCAGAGGAAGATGAGCTGGAAGAGGAAGATGCGGAAGTGGAATATGAAATGAATAAGAGCGGAAAGATGAGCGAGGAGGTGCTGACGGAATATCTGGAGAATTTGGACACGGAGATAAAGGCGATTGATGCGTACGAAAATCCGTTTTCGGGCGAGGCGCTAGATGACGCGAAACTAGGGATTCCGACGGCGGAGTAGGAGCTAAGCTGGGACTTGAATTTGATAGGGTGGCTTAGCGCGAAATCGGGGGCGAGCTAACAATGTTTGATGATGATGGGGACAAAAATTTCGTCGTCGGTATAGCCAGCGTGTTGGGAAGTTAAAATTTCATCGTCGGGAGCGACAAGGCAGACATCGCTTTTGGCGATAGCGAGAAAGTCGCCGAGAGCGGGGCGGTAGAATTTGTGTTCGGGGCCGTCGCCGAATAGTTGGGCGTCGATAACTTCTTTTTGGGAATATAAATCGTAAAATTGACCAAAATAGTGGTTAAATAGGTGGCGGAATTCGCGTTTTTTGCCAGTTTTAACCTTGAACACGACGGCGCGTTGATCAATAGAGGTGCGACCAGCGAGAAGTGCGAGAAGGTCGGGGTAGTCGGCGAGGAAAAGATTGCGAACTTTGACGTGGCCGTGGTCGGCGAGAACGATAAGGAGAGTGTCGTCTAGTTTGGAGGCGAGTTTTTCTACCTTTTCACTGCGCTCGAGTAGGGAGTGTTTTACGGCGTCGTCGTCGGGACCGGTGCGATGCATGGTGCCGTCGGGTTCGGAATCGTAGGCGTAGATGTAGTGTCGACCTGATTTTTTGGTTTCGAGTTGAATTCTTTCTAGCATTTCGTCAAGGTCGAGGTAAGCGTCGGAACCGAAAGGCATAAGTTCGGTGGCGCTGAATTTTCCGCGGGCATTGATTTCTTCGACGATGGTTTTAGGGGTGAAACGGTCTTTGATTTTGAGAAAATCTTCACAAGTGCCGTCGACGCTGCATTTTTCGGAGTTGGTAAAAAGGGTGATGATTTTTTGGATGGGTTCGATATACATGGTCCAGCCGAGCCAGCCGTGTTCGACAGGGTTAAGTCCGGTGCGTAGAGAGGTGGTGACGGCTGTAGTGGTGGCGGGAAAAACGGTGGTGATGGATTTTTTGAGATTGCGCCGAAAAAAAAGAGTCCTCGGGCAGAGAGCGTTCGAGGATGTTAGTTCCCATGCCGTCAAAAAGAATGACGACGACGTTTTTGGGGTGGTAAATTTTAAGATATTCGTCAACGAAATTGAGAGTGTTGTGCTTGACTGACAAGCCGAAATATTTTCTAATTGAACAAGCTAAGTTAGTGAGACATTCATGATAATCATTGCGAACCTGCATAAATATATTATACCATATTTTTGGGATTTGGCGAGGATTTTGTGGAAGATTAGCGTGAAAATAGTCGCAAAATGGCAAAAATGAGTTATTATAAGCATGTTGACTATTTTTGAAAAAAGCTTTATACTCAAGTTATGAAAACGCGATTAAAGTCGCAAATGATTACTGTGGGTGTAGTAATGGTCTTGGGGGTGGTGATGGCTCTCTCAATAATTGGCATGGCGACCTCTGTGGAAAAGATTTCCGAGAAATCGGTGGCGAAGACGGCAGAGGCGGTGTTGGCGTCGGCGGGGGTAGAAAATGGGGCGGACGTGAGCCTTGCGGTGACTTATTTTGATCAAAAAAGTGATGAATGTGTGAATTTGTATGATTTTGGGGCGGAAAAGGCGATTAGTGGACGACAATTTGAATGGGCGAGTTGCGGTTATGAATATCAGGCAGTGGAGGAGGGGCTGGCAAGTTATGAATTAGCAGATACGTATTTGCCGGTGGCTACGGGCGAGGGGAAAATGCTAGCTAATCGGGGGGTTACGGATTTTGCGCGGTGGTTTACGGCGGTGGAGGGGACGAACAAAAAATACAACCGAACGCTGACTCTAAAGTATACAACAGAGGGGGCAGCGAAATTTGCGTTTTATGATGATGAATTTTATCCGCTAGAAATGACGGGGTTTAGTGCGACGGATGTAGTGAATAAGGACGGAAAAAATCATTTGTTCACGATGGTGGTGAATATTCCGTTTACGATAACGGCGAACGGAGATGAACAGTTTAAAATTGTGGCAGATGATGATACATTTGTATATTTGGGGGAGAAATTAGTGTTAGATATGGGCGGAATTCATGAGGCGGAGACGGGGAGGCTTGCGATTATGGAAAATGGAGAAATTTATACTGGGGTGGGAAGTGAGGAGTTGGCGTTTTCGGGGGTGAAAGTAAATGCCAACGAAGGAAAGATTTTACGGATTTTTCACGCAGACCGAGACGCTAAGGACTCGGTCTTTGGTTTGGAGCTTAAAAATATGAAGTTGAATGTTGAGCCAACGCAGTTGGCGGGAAAAACTGGAATCAGTGTGGCTTATGACAGCGCGGACCCGTCGTATGTGGGGCCACTGGGCGAAAGCACGGTGTTTTTGCCAGATAATACGCGGGGGTATGTGATTATAGCGACGGTTCTAGGGGTGGTGGTAGTGGCGTCGGCAGTGTTGCTCGCGATGGGGTTGAGACGATTATTGCTAAAGCGATAGATGTAGATAAAGGGGCGGGTTTGTAGCCATTTGATGATTGTGTAGAGGGTTATTTTTTAGGGGTGGTAATGTGGGCGCCGCGACCATAATCGGGGAGAATAAGTTGTTGTTTTTTGCCGTGGTGGTCGTAGAGAGGGATATTTAGCTCGCGGGCGAGAGTGTTGACGATGGTGGCGCCGATGCGGAGACCGGTGAAAGAACCTGGTCCACTCATGAAAGTGATTTTAGTGAGATCGTGGAAAGTTTTGCCGTTTTTGGCGAGTTTGTCGCGCAGGAAGCCGAGCAGTTTTTCTGCCATGTCGTGACCGAGCGTTTCGCGATATTCGTGGTCGTCTAATTTTAAGATGACTTCAGGGGTGGAAGTGTCTAGATATAGGTTCATAGAATAACCTCCCGACCGTTTTCGGCATAGCGGATTTCGATGCGGTAATGATTCTCTGGTAAAAGGTCGGCGACGGATTCGCCCCATTCGATGACGACGACATTATTTGGGCGTTTGAGATTTTCGTTTAGGTCGTCGGCCATGAGACCTGGGTCGGGGAGGCGATAAAAATCGTAGTGGACGAGGTTGCCGCCAGATTTAAGGGCGTAGGATTTGGAAATGGTGAAACTGGGGCTAGTGATCGGTTCTTCGACGCCGAGACCCTTGGCGAGACCGCGAGTAAAGGTGGTTTTGCCAGCGCCAACGTCGCCGATAAGTTCGATAACGGCTGGGAATTTGAGTTTTTGGGCGAAATTTGTGCCAAAAGTCAGCATTTCTTGCTCAGAATTGATGTTCATTGTATAATTATAACATGAATATCTATATTTCGGGAATTTCGGGGACGGGGATGGGGCCGCTGGCTTTGATGGCGAAAAAGGCGGGATTTACTGTGTTTGGGTCGGATTTATCTAAGGGGGCGGTGTACGAGGAGTTAATTCAGGCGGGGATTGAGGTGAAAATTGGGGAACAGGACGGGGAATTTTTGCGAGAAAAGTTGAAAACGGGTGTAGATTGGTTTGTGTACACGTCGGCGCTAGCGGAGGGGCATCCGGAGTTAAAGTTGGCGCTGGAAACTGGGGTGAAGAGTTCGAAAAGAGATGAATTTACGGCGTGGTTGGTGGAAAAACTGGGGCTAAAAATGGTGGCGGTGGCGGGGACGCATGGCAAAACGACGACGACGGCGATGATTGTGTGGACGGCGCTAAAACTCCGGCTGCCGGTGGCATATATCGTGGGGACGACTCTCGGGTTTGCGCCGGCGGGGGCGTATCATACGGGAGACAAATATTTTGTGTATGAGGCAGACGAATATGATCGGAACTTTTTGAAGTTTTCGCCGTGGCTCGCGGTGATTACGACGGTGTCTTATGACCATCCGGATATTTACCCGACAGAGGCGGATTACGGGGAAGCGTTTTTGCAATTTGAACGGCAAAGTGAGCGAGTGATTGGTAGCGGGGCGGACTTTGCGAATGGGGGTAAGGACTTGGCAGGTGGGGACTCTGAGAGCGCGAATTTTGGGGGGGAAGATTTTCGGTTGGCTGGGGAAGTGCGAAGAAAAGATGCGGCGTTGGCGGCGGAAGCAGTGTGGTCGATTGTGAGGAATGAAAAAAATGGGGAAAATGGGGAAAATGGGGATTTTGAGCAGGAAGTAAGCGCGTCGAAAATTGCCGATAACAGGGGTGGAGATAGCGAAACGCGAGAGGAGATTGTTCGGGCGTTGAATGAGTTCCCTGGGGTGGGACGGAGATTTGAAAAAATAGCAGACGGGGTGTATACGGATTACGCGCATCATCCTGAGGAGATTGAGGCGACGTTGGAGGTGGCACGAGAGGAGGCGCGGCTGACTGGAAAGAAGGGAGTGGTGGCAGTGTATCAGCCACATCAAAACACTCGGCAACACGAAGTGCGGGCGGGGTATTGGACGGCGTTCTTGGGGGCGGACAAGGTGTTTTGGCTACCGACGTATTTGACGCGAGAAAATCCGGAGCTTGCGGTTTTGACACCGGAGGAATTGATTTTGGGGCTAGAAAATCGGGAGGTGGCGGAGCCGGCGGAGCTTTCAAGTGAGCTGGCGGAAAAATTGCGAGCATATGTGCGAGAGGGATTTTTGGTGTTATTGATGACGGCGGGCCCAGCGGATGGGTGGATGCGAAGGGAGTTTTGCTAAACTTGCGGAGTTTTTTGGTATAATCAAGATATGAAGAGTAAAAGCCAGTTTGTGTGTCAGCAATGCGGAAATGTGAGCGTGAAGTGGATGGGGCAGTGTCTTAATTGCGGGAGTTGGAATTCGTTTGTGGAACAAGAGGTGGCGACAGGGGGTGGCGCTGCAGGCGCTGGCGGGAAATCGGCACTGGCAAAAGGTAAAATATCGGGGAAAAAGTTAGATTTTGTAAAACTTTCAAGTGTGGTACCGTCGGACGCGAAAGCAAGACTTTTGACGGAATTTCCGGACCTTAATAAGGTGCTAGGTGGTGGAATTTTGATGGGGTCGGTGTCGCTGCTTGCGGGGCAACCTGGAATTGGAAAGTCGACACTTTTGATGCAAATTTCGGCAGAAGTGGCAAAAAAACATCAAGTTTTGTATGTTTCGGGTGAGGAAAGTGCTGGGCAGGTAAAATTGCGGGCGCTTCGGCTCGGCGCGGATTCGGAAAAATTGGCTTTTGCGGCGTCGACAAGCGGAAATGATATTGCAAAAACGATTGAAAGTGGGGAATTTGATCTTGTGATTATTGATTCGATTCAAACGCTCGCGATGGACGAGATTTCGAGTGCGCCTGGGACGGTGTCGCAGGTGACGAATTGCGGGAATTTGATTATTCGGGCGGCGAAAGCGACAGATACGGCGGTAGTGATTGTGGGGCATGTGACAAAAGAGGGAACGCTGGCTGGACCGAAAGTTTTGGAACATTTGGTAGATGTGGTGTTGAATTTTGAGGGCGACAGATATGGTGGATTTAAGACGGTGCGGGCGGTGAAAAATCGGTTTGGCTCGACTAACGAAGTGGCGATTTTTGAAATGGTGGAACAGGGGTTAAAAGAGGTGCAAAATCCGTCGGCGGCGCTGCTGGCGGAACGAACGAATACGGACGGGTCGATTATTCTTGCGACAATGAACGGAAATCGGCCAATTTTGGTGGAGATTCAGGCGCTGGCGAACAAGTCGAACTTTGGTTATCCGAAACGAACGGCGAGTGGGTTTGACTTAAATCGGTTGAATTTGCTGATTGCGGTGCTAGAACGGCGAACGAAATTAAAACTCGCGGATCAGGATATTTTTATTAATGTAGTTGGTGGAATGAAATTGGCGGATTCGGCGGCGGACCTGGCGGTGTGTATGGCGATTGCGTCGGCGGTGGCAGGGCGAAAGTTGGGCGAGGAATATGTGGTGTTTGGGGAAGTGGGGCTAGGGGGCGAGATTCGGTCAGCGTTTCGGTCGGATCAGCGAATTGCGGAAGCGAAAAAACTTGGTTTTGAGCACGCAATCGCGCCGCAGAATATCCATGATGATTTTGTAATTCCGGCTAAAGATTTGCGGGAAACCTTAATTAAATACGTAAGGTAGTTTATTGTATTATAATAATAGTATGAGGATTTTAGGGATTGATCCTGGAATTGGGATTTGCGGGTTTGGACTAATTGAGACGACAGGGCGCGCGGGGGCGCGGGCGTTGGATTTTGGGGCGGTGACGACAAAAATCGGGGCGCCGTTGCCGGCGAGGCTATTAGAATTATACAATTCGCTGAGCGAAGTTTTTGAACAAATTCAGCCGGAAGTGGTGGCGGTAGAGAAATTGTTTTTTTCGAAAAACATTACAACGGGGATTGCGGTGGCGGAGGCGCGGGGAATTGTGTTGCTCACGGCAGAGCAAAGGGGCGTGCCGGTGTATGAATACACGCCAAACGAGATTAAGAAAAGTTTGACGGGATATGGCGCGGCGACAAAAACGCAAATTCAGGAAATGGTGCGACTGCATCTTGGACTGGAGAAGAAACCGAAGCCGGACGATGCGGCGGATGCGCTGGCAGTGGCGATTACGTGTAGTTTTTTATATCGGCAGGGAACGAACGGGGAATATAAGTTTTCGAACAAGGCGTGATATAATAGAGATATGATTGCGCATTTGAAGGGGAAAATTGAGGAAAAATATGGGAATTTTTTGGTGCTGGATGTAAATGGGGTGGGTTATGAAGTGGCGGTGGCAAAGTCGGATTTTGAGGGGGCGAAGTTAAATGAAGAGCGGAAGTTCTATACATATCATCAAGTGCGGGAAAATGCGGAAGAGTTGTATGGGTTTTCGAACTTGGCAGCGAAGAAGATTTTTGAGCTTTTGATTTCGGTGCAAGGAATCGGGCCAAAAGCGGCGATTGCGATTTTGTCGCTTGCGGAAGCGGAAGAGGTGCGCAATGCAATTGCGAATGCAGACGCGGGATTTATTGCAAAAGCGTCGGGAGTGGGGAAAAAATCGGCGGAACGGGTGATCGTGGATTTGCGAGATAAAGTCGGGATCCCGTCGCGATATGGAGAGGCGGGTCTTGATTTGGGGGCTGATGTTGCGACAGGACAGGACGAGGCTCTGGAGGCATTGATAGCGCTAGGCTTTCCGCTAAAAGAAGCCACATTGGCACTAGCCGAGGTGCCGCGAGATTTGCCAGTGGAAGAAAGGGTAAAATTGGCACTTAAGGGATAAAAAGTGTTGATTTTTAGAGAAAGTGTGATAAAATAGTAGGTAATTGTCTAATAAAAAAGGTAAAATATGAGTTTTTCAATTTTGAAAGAGATCGGTGACGCACAGAAAAAGAAGGCGGTGGTTGATGTGCGTTCAGGGGACACGGTGAAAGTGACCCAAAAAATTAAAGAAGGCGATAAGTTCCGGTTACAGACGTTCGAGGGCGTAGTAATTCGGGCGGAGCGCAAAAATTCGCACACGGAGCGAATTGTGGTGCGCAAGGTGACTTCGGGCGTAGGTGTCGAGAAGTCATATCTGGTACATTCGCCATTGGTAGAAAAAATCGAGATTACAAAGCGAGCGAAGGTGCGCCGAAATAATCTTTCGTTCTTAAGAGAACGGTCTGGTAAGTCGGCACGGCTTACGGGTAAGGATTTTGACCGAGCGGAAGTAAATGATTTGACAGTAAAAGAAGAGCCGGTCGCAGAAGAGGCTGCTATTGAGGCGACAGAAGCTTCGACGGAAGCTCCAGCAGAAGCAAAAGCTGAAACGGCAGAGACGAAAACTGAGGAAAAGGCAGAAGCCTAGTGGCGATTCTGGGAATCGACGAAGTTGGACGCGGACCCCTTGCGGGTCCGCTTGTTATTGGGGCGGTGATTTTGCCGGAGAAAAAACCAGATTGGGTGGCGGAGCTTAGGGATTCGAAAAAGTTATCGAAAAAGAAGCGCGAGAAATTGAGCGAGGTGATTTTGATGGAAGCGCCGGCGACGGGGCTGGGCTGGGTAACGAATGAAGAGATAGATGAGTTGGGAATGTCAGAGGCTTTGAGACTGGCGACGCGACGGGCGGTGGAGGCGGTACAGGAGTTTCGGGTACCGTTTTCCCAGATAATGATTGACGGAACGAATAATTTTCTTGATTTGACACCTCTTGGGAAATATGTTTCTACGATGCCGAAAGCGGACGACTTAATTAAAGAAGTCTCGGCGGCGTCGATTATTGCAAAAGTGGCGCGAGACCACTATATGGTGAGCTTAGCGGAAAAGTATCCAGAATATGGCTTTGAGCGCCATAAGGGGTATGGGACAGATTTTCATCGAAAGGCGATTTCGAGCTATGGGATTTGTTCGGAGCATCGGCAGAGTTTTGAGCCAATCAAGAGCATGGTGGGGTTTTCGCGCGAAAAAGGCGGGCGGATTGTTGTAAAAAATACAACAGAAATTGGGCAAAAGGCGGAGACAAAAGTGGCGGAGTTTTTGGGACGCTCTGGACATAAAATTGTGGCGCGGAATTTCAAAACTGGGCGGTGCGAGATTGATATTGTGTCGATCTGCGAGGACAAACTATATTTTACAGAGGTGAAATATCGAAAAACCGAGGATTATGGCGGTGGACTGGCGGCGATTACGAGCGAAAAATTAGCACAGATGGAATATGCGGCGAAGTGCTTTTTGAAATTTTACGGTGCTAAGTTTGATAGTTATAGTCCGATTTTGGCGGCGGCGGAGGTGCTGGGCGAGAATTTTGAAGTGCGAGATTTTTTCAGCTTAGATTAAGCAAGAGGGTGCTATAATGGGGATATGGAAAAACAGGATATAATAAATAAAAGGATTTTTGCGGGGGTGATTGCGATGCTAGTGCTGGCGGCTGGCGGAGTGGGGCTGGGCGTGTTTTTGGCGGTTCGCAATGGCGGAGCAAATGGTGAAAACAGTAGTGAAATAAGTGATGAAACGGAAGAAATAACAGAGGTGGTAAATACGGATTTGACCGCGGGGACGGTGACGACGACAATTGGCGGAAAATCGGTGACTTATGCGGGCGCGTATGTGGTCGATGGGGTGAGTGCGACGATTGATTCGGGAACTTATGCCTCGACAACTGATGATCGGGCGGTGTTTTTGGTGATTAACGGCGGGTCGCTAACGATTACTGGTGATGTGGCGATTAAAAAGAGTGGTTCGGCTGATTTTCAGGGGCGGGGTGATGAATATAGTTTTTATGGAACGAACTCGGCAGTGGTAGTGGTCGGAGAGGGGTCTTCGGTGTCGCTGGATGGAGTGTCGATTTCGTCGGATGTTTCGGGGGCGAATGCGGTGGTGGCGACCAACGGCGGGAAAGCGACGGTGAAAAATGCGACGATTGAGACTTCAAAAGATAATTCACGGGGACTTCACGCGACTTATACGGGAGAGATCGAGGCGGAAAATGTGTCGATTGCGACGCAAGGCGGTTCTTCGGCGTCGCTGGCGACTGATCGAGGCGAAGGAACGGTGACGGCGTCAAATATGACTTTAAGTACGGCTGGGGCGGGCTCACCATTGATTTATTCGACTGGGAACATTACGGTTTCAGAGTCGACTGGGACGGCGACGGGGGCGCAAATTGCGGTGGTGGAAGGTAAAAATTCGGTTACACTGTCGGGTTGTGAATTTTCGGCGAACGGGACTGGCAATCGGAACAATGTTGATAACGCGGCGGTGATGATTTATCAATCGATGTCGGGTGATGCGGGGGTCGGAACGGGGACATTTACGGCGACGAATTCGAAACTTTCGGTGCTTTCGTCATCAAACGTATATAATACGACGCCGTTCTTCTTTGTGACGAACACTAACGCGACGATTAGTCTTACGAATGTGGAGGCGAACTTTAGTACGGAACAGAAATTTATTTCGGCGCTGGGGACGGACGAATGGGGAAAAAGCGGTTCGAACGGTGGGAAAGTGACGGTTTCGGCGGAGAATTTGACCGCGACAAATACAGAGGTGAACACGGATTCGATTTCGAGCGTGAGCGGGATTTAGACGTTGAAACGGAATTCGACGACGTCGCCGTCTTGCATTTGGTAAGTTTTGCCTTCGGTGCGAAGTAGCCCAGCTTCTTTGACGGCTTTTTCGGAGCCGAGGCGGACGAGGTCGTCGTAATTCATAACTGAGGCGGCGATGAAACCGCGTTCGAAATCGGTGTGAATGGTACCGGCGGCTTCGGGGGCGGTGGCACCTTGTTTGATGGTCCAAGCGCGAACTTCTTTTTTGCCGGCGGTGAGAAAAGATTGCAGGCCGAGCGTGTCGTAGGCGGCGCGAATGAGTTCTTCGAGCGCGTCGTGTTCGACGCCGTAGCTTTTTAGGAATTCTTTGCGTTCGGCGCGGGACATGTCGGACATTTCTTCTTCGAGTTTGGCGTTGACAAAAACGGCGCTAGTGGAGTTAGTTTTAGGGTCGTCATTTTTTGCTGATACAAGGTCGCTCAGTTTTTGTTGTAAATTCTGATCGGTTAATCCTGATTCGTCGACATTGAACATGCAAATGACGGGTTTGTCGGTGAGATAAGGGATATTTTCGTCGGCGGGATCTTTTTTGCGCTTGGCAGCGATTTTAGCTTTGGTTTCTTCGTCGGCGAGTTGCAATTCTAGATTGATGATGTCGATGTCATCTTTGGCTTGACTGATGATGTCGTCTTCGGGCTTGTTGTCGGCGCGAATAATGTCGCTCGAGCTAAAGGCGCGGACGACGTGGCAGATGGCTTGGCATTCGCGAATATGGGCGAGAAATTTGTTGCCGAGCCCTTCGCCTTTTGAGGCGCCAGCGACTAGTCCGGCGATGTCGACAAACTCGACAGTGGCGGGGACGACTTTTTCGGTGTCGTACATTTTGGCGAGAACGTCAAGCCGGTCGTCCGGAACAGGGACGATGCCGACGTTGGGCTCGATAGTGGCAAAAGGATAATTCGCCGCCAGCGCGCCAGCGTTAGTTAAAGCGTTAAAAAGAGTCGATTTCCCGACGTTCGGAAGCCCGACGATGCCGATCTTGAGTTTCATATCTGTTATTATAACATAAAATGTTGGTTTTTGGGGAGTAGAAAGTTAGATAGCGTGAGCGGGATTGACTTTTTGGGGAAAGTGTGCTATAATTAGGGTGGAGGCTTGATTTTTTGAGTCTTTGAAACTTACAATCTTATTTGAAAGGGGAATAAAAAATGGACAGAACACGAGAACTGATGGCGCAGGGTATTCTCAATATGCTAATGGTAGCATGGTATGGAGAACGGGCATCTCGCCCGACAAGAGAAGTGTCGCCACAGGCAAACCGGTACTATGCAAAGGAGGAGTATCCTGACTGGTTGGCCGAGGAGCTGAAGACTCTGGACATCATTCCAGCAACAAACTTGGCGGTTGAGGTGGCCACGCGCGTGGACGAGGCATATTCTTATGCGTTCAGAAACGGCAATGGAACAGGCTGGTACGGTTGCTACTCGAAATTGCTGGACTTTGCGCTGATCGCGAACGCGACGTTTGGCAAGATTTTGACTGATGCGCAAATTGCTTATTGGGTATTTGCGGCGGTCGAAAAAGACAAGCGGTATAAGTTTGCAGCACGCAAGGCGAGTGAGTTTGAGGAGCGAATTCAGAAAGAACTGATGATGGCCAGAGATGAGGAAGTCAAGGTTGCGGAGTTCAGGGCGCTGATTAGGAGACAGCGGCGGTATGCCGATTTCTGGCACGATGTGGCAGAAAAAATGCTCGCGGAAGAGGGGGCTGGAGAAAAGTCCAAGAAAGACAAGTAAGATTAGAATTTAGCGGTTCGGGTTTCCGAGCCGCTTTTTCATGGTTTTTGTGCTTTGTAATTTGCGCTTTGTGCTTTGTGCTTTGTGCTTTGTGCTTTGCGCTTTGTGCTTTGTGCTTTGTGCTTTGCGCTTTGCGCTTTGTACTTGGGTGGCGATTTTAGAAAGATATTTGGTATAATAGGGGTATGAGGGCGAGAGCTAAAAAAGGTGCGGAAATGGGGGTGAAGGCGCGGAGAGTTTTGACGGTGCTGGGGGCGTTTCTTTTGGTCGGGATTTGGCTGGCGGTAAATCCGGCGAGTTATGAGACGATTTTTATGCCGGTGGAGAACGGTGGAGCGGAGTACGGGGCGACGGTGGATGATGCCGAAAATACAGGGGGCATACTCGCGACGGAGATTTTGGAAAAGTTGGAAGTCAAGGGGCGAGCGCCGAAAACTGGTTATTCGCGGGAGGAGTTTTATTCGGGCTGGCCGACGGTGGACGGATGCAATTTGAGACAGAAAATTTTAAAGCGGGAACTGGGTGAGACGGCGGTGTTGGATGGTTGCGACGTGGTGGCAGGGGAATTTGATGAGCCGTACACAGGGGAGCATAAGAAATTTACGACGAAAGCGGAGATTTCTAAGGGACTACAGATTGACCATGTGGTGGCGTTGTCGGATGCGTGGCAGAAGGGGGCGCAATATCTGTCGAAAGAGGTGCGATATAATATTGCGACGGATCCGTTGAATTTGTTGGCGGTGGATGCCTCGACCAATCAGGGGAAATCAGACGGGGACGCGGCGACGTGGTTGCCGCCGAATAAGAAGTTTCGGTGTCAATATGTGGCGAGACAGGTGTCGGTGAAATATAAGTACAGTTTGTGGGTAACAGAGGCGGAAAAAGCGGCGATTAGTGGAATTTTGGAAAATTGCCCCAAAGAGCCGGCGGTTGGTGTATAATTGAAGAAATAAGTGGAGTTAATATGAAAAAGTTGTTTTGGGGGATGTTCGCAGGGGGCGCGGTATTGATTATAGGGGTGTTTTTGCTTGGGCGGTATGCCTGTCCGAATTTGGAGCTGACGAAATTGCCGACGCCGGAATTATCAGAGGGGCAACGAGGAGAGTTGGGGATCGATAAAAATGTGAATGAGGCGACGATTGACCAGTATTTGGGGCGATCGGATGCGGTGTATCGGGATCTTCGGATGTTGAAAGACCCTGGGAATTATGAAGCGATTGGGGGCGATGCGTATTTGTCGGGATTTATTCGGGGGTTTGAGGTGGTGCCGTTTCCGTATCTGGTGAATGTGGAGGGTTTGCCGGAGGCGGTTGGCGAGACGTATCGGGGAAAAACGCTGTTTACAAATCATGACGGGGAATATACGGCGAATTATAAGGAAAGTTTGGCGGTGCTAGAAGCGCTGTTCCCGAAAGATAAAGTGTTGTTTTTGATGTGTGGGGGTGGGGGCTATTCGGGGATGATGAAAAATATGCTGGTGGCGCTTGGCTGGGACGGCTCGAAAATTTATGATGTGGGCGGATATTGGTTCTATGAGGGGGCAAATAAGGTCGAGGTAAAGCGGACTTTGGCGGACGGAACGGCGGTGTATGATTTTTACAAGGTGCCGTATCATGAGTTGGATTTTAATGAATTAACAGAGGTGTAGGCATGGAGGCGGCAAAAGCGAAAAAAGCGCCGGCTAAACTTCCGAAAAAAGCGCCGAAACAGAGGCTAGAGCGAGTGCAGAAACAGGGGTGGCGAAATTGGGGAGTGGGAAAATTGACGGTGGCACTAGTTGTGGTGGTGCTTTCTGGAGTACTGTTTGTGGGGGCGGCGAGCGGATGGTTTGATGGGGGTAAAAAAGTGGTTTTAGATGCGGAATATGTTTGCGAGGCGGAATGCGACGGTGAATTTTTAGAAGGAGCGAATGGAACAGGGCTTTCGGCGAGTGAATATGAAGAGTTGATCGCGGCGAAAAAATCATTTATTTTGGTAGTGGATCAGGGAGGATGTACGACGGCGGAGCGGTTAAAGGGGTATATGCGGGATTTTGCGAAAGAGGCGGGCGTGAAGGCGTACCGAATGATGTTTTCAGAGGTGAAAAATTCGTCGCTACACGAAAAAGTGAAGTATTATCCGTCGGCAGTGGTAGTGTCTCGGGGCGAAGTCGTGGGGTATTTGCGGGCGGATAGCGATGAGGATGCGAAAATGTATAATGATTATGAGGCGTTTAAGGGGTGGATGCGGGGGTTTGGGATTCCACAAATTGTAAAGTAATTTAGCAAAAAAGTGAAAAATCACTTTACAGTTTAGGGGTAAGCGTGATATAATACAAATATGGAATATCAAAAACGCATTACCGATGAACAAATAAAGCACAAAATGCAATTAACAGGTGCGGTGTTGATTGAGGGCTGTAAATGGTGCGGAAAAACTACGAGTGCCGAACAGATAGCAAAAAGCGTGATTAAGTTGCAAGATCCTGACGAGCAGGCAGTTTATGAAAATATTAAAAATACTCGGCCGTCGTTGTTTTTGGAAGGTGAAAAGCCACGGCTTTTTGACGAATGGCAGAGGTTTCCGGTGATTTGGGATAGTGTGCGGACCGATGTGGATGAGACTAGAAAAAAAGGGCAGTATTTGTTGACTGGCTCGGCACGTCCGGCGGAAGGGTTGACGATGCACTCTGGAACAGGGCGAATTTCGCGGGTAGTAATGCGGACGATGAGCCTTTACGAATCGGGGGACTCGGACGGAAAAGTGTCGCTTGCTGATATCATTTCAGGGAAAGAGATTGTTGCAAAAAATGATTCAAAACTGGAAGATATTGCAAATTGGATTGTGCGAGGTGGCTGGCCAGCGATTTTTAGTACGAAAAAATCTCTGCAGAAAGAAATCGCCTCGGAATATTTTGATTCGCTTTTAAGAGAGGAAGTTAGTAGTTTGGACGGAACGGAGAGAAATTATAGTAAAATGCGAGCGGTGCTGGAAAGTTTAGCACGCAATATTTCTACGCCCGTGTCAAATACGACGATTGAAAAAGATACGAAAAATAATTTTGGATCAGGGGTTTCGCGAATTACGGTAAAAGATTATTTGGAAACGTTGAAAAAACTATTTGTGATTTACGATATTCCGGCGACGAATTTGAAATTTCGCTCTAAAACGGCGATTCGGACGACGCCAAAAGTGGAATTTACGGACCCTTCGGTGGCGATGGCGGCGCTAAAAATGTCGGCAAATGATTTACTTCATGATTTAAATACCTTTGGGTTTATGTTTGAAAGTTTGGCGTTGCGAGATTTGGCGATTTATTCAAGGCAAAATGGCGAAAACATCTATTACTATCGCGACGCCGAAGGGTTCGAGGTAGATGCGATTTTGCATACGGAAGATGGTAGATTTGGCGCGGCCGAGATAAAATTAGGCAGTGGTGAGATCGACAAAGCGGCGGAAAATTTGCTAAAATTTGCGGAAAAATCGGTCGAAAAACCAGCGTTTTTGATGATTGTTACGGGGACGAACTATTCTTTTCGCCGTCCAGACGGGGTGTATGTGGTGTCTTTGGCGTCACTGAAAGATTAGGAGTTTAAGGGGTGGATGCGGGGGTTTGGGGTGTGGTATAATTAGATTATGATGAATATTCGGCGTAATTTATTGGTAATGGAGAATGATTAGAAAAGGACTAAAATTAGCGCATCCGGAGCTGGCGGAGGGGCGTTGGGCGGAAATGCCGTTTGCGCTGCAAATGGGGAACATTGGGGGCGAAGTTTCGCGTGCGGTGAATGCAAAAAAGCGAGGAAACATTTCGCGGGCGGAAGCGGCGGCGGCGCGAGCGATTGAATTGTTTGAGTTTACGATTGATTGTAATCAAGATAGCCCGACGCGTTTGAAGGAACTTTGTCGGGGGAAAGAGGAGTTTTGCGACTATATTTTTGGGGAAAACAGTTTCTGTACCGATCCGGCGCGGATGGTGCGGTATTATGACCAGTTTGTGACGCTGGGGAGATGAGGGCGTTATTTTCAAAAAAAACTCCCCTTTTGGGGAGTTTTTGCTAAGATGTTTCTTAAAAGGCTACAAAAATCCCCTCGCGAGAGGGGATTTCTGGCAAATATACTGTTTACAAAACTAGCTGTTTTTTGTCAAAGTATATGTTGCAGTACCCGTGTAAGTACCTTCCGCCTGGTTGTTCGTGGTTCCAGCCTTATAGGTTATGGTTGTTGAATCCCCGGCAGCTGCAGACATCGTAGTTTTAGATGTAATTGTGCTGCTAGTTTTGCCAGCGATGGTTGAAGTACCAACAACAGCGTTCCAAGTTCCACTACCTGCCGTAGCTGCAGTGTCTGCATAGGTAATCGTCTCGTAGCCAGAACCGGATTTTGCTGGACCTTGTAAATCAGTAAAATTGCCAGTGACCGCATAACCTTTAGCATTATTACACTTGACAACCATCGTTGTCGTTCCGACTGTTTCAAGGGCATCCGCCTCCATAGCTTTAGTATATGTATGCGTAGCTTCGCCATCGAACGTACAGGTCGAACCAATCGTCACTTTGATCGTGTCTGTCATCGTTGTTGTGTCTGCTGCAAACACCCCTGCAAACGGGACCACTGCGAGACCGAGAGCTGCGATACCAGCTCCTGCGATTAATGATTTCTTCATAAGTTTTTTCTCCTGCGTCTAAAAACGCAATTAGTTTATATTTGTGTTAAAATATGACCTTTTAACAATTCTTATTATACGTAACCGGAATAGCAATGTCAAGCACTTTTTTAAGCCAATTTTTAGATTTTTTCCACCGGTATGGCGTCCACAATCTTTAACCATATTTCTCAAACAACTCCCGTATTTTGCCGTCAAAACCGTGCAGGTATCTTTCGGTGGTGGCGACGCTGGAATGCCCCATCATCTCTTTAATTTCCACAACCGAAGCGCCGTTTCTCTGTAAATTCGTCGCAAAAGAATGGCGCAGAGCGTGCGGATAAAAATTCGCAAAGCCAGCCTCAGCGAACGCTCGTTTTAATCTTTTCCGGAGCGTGTGCGTCGTCGGCGGTTCACCGTTCAAAGTGTTGCCCCACAAAAAATTTCGAATTTGGTTTTTCTCGAGGTATTTTTCTAACATTTTCAGCGTCGCGGACCTAATGTAAACCTCACGCAACTTGTTGCCCTTACCGATAAACCGAATCCGCTGACCGTTAAAATCTGTAATTTTCAAATTCGCAGTCTCGTTAATCCGCATGCCAGTTTCAAACATAATTTTTATCATTAATTTTGTCTCAAAATCGGCCTTTTTTAACACTTTTTCGATCTCTTTTTGGGTATAAAAGACCCTTTCCGTCTTCGTTTCTTTCAATTTTTGCACTAAAATCGGCCGAAACGGCATTTTTAACCCCAGTTTTTGATGATATTTTGCAAAAGCAAGGATGTTCGCACTGTAAGTGTTAACCGAACGCCCGCTTGCGCCGGTCTCAGCCAATTTCGCAATATAGCGATCAAACAACGGGTTAGAAAGTTTCCTGAGATTTTTGACCTCTGTTTCGCGCGCAAAACGGGTTAAAATATAACGCTTTGTGCTTATGGTTATCGGACTCATTTTTCGCACT
The DNA here is from genome assembly GCA_963637115.1 of bacterium. GTDB lineage: Bacteria > Patescibacteriota > Saccharimonadia > Saccharimonadales > Saccharimonadaceae > Nanosyncoccus. The sequence goes on from CAVHLO010000002.1 coordinate 256,897, forward strand.
TTCTCGCAATAAGTCAAATAATTTTCGATTTGATTATAAATGGGTTTCATGTTTTCTCCTTCTCTATTATTTTGGAACATACTAACACAAAAACTGGACATTTTACTAAATGTATGCTAGAATAAGAATATCGGAGTTTAGGCTCCACCGTCGGGAGTACCACTTTGGTGCTACTCTCATGAGAACCCGTCAGAAATGGCGGGTTGCTCAATTTCGTATAACGCTATTGGTTAATGTCGATTAAGGACTTTTTTAATTTCCTCAGAAATTTCCGACGAAGTTTTTCTTAAAGTATGATCAAGGCGAATAAGCGGAAGCTCGGAATCCGAGAATATACGGTTTACCTCATCGTCTCGAATTATTCGATCGTCACGCTGATGCGTATAATCGTCGCACTCTATAGCGCAGATAACTTCAAAAGTTCGTCTATCGAGAAAAACAAAATCAACACTTTTTCCATTGATATGAGAAAAAGCGGCGCGCCAATTCTGACCTTTTATCTTCTCGTTAAATAAAGACGAAAGATGGACTTGCGGCACAATTACATAATGATCAGCAAAAGAAACCGAGAGCTTTTTATAAAGATCAGTTTCTGACCGAGTCATTATGTATTTTTTAGCGTGATAACGATATTGTTGTTTCCTCGAAGAAAATGATTGCAGCGAAGTTGTTATAAATAAAATCACTATAATGAAGATTGCGAAAGGTAAAAAATTATAAAGTTCCATTGTTTCTATCTTATCATATTTTACGAATTTATCAATAATCAGATTTGGGAAGAAAAACAATGCGTCGCCGATCGTCATCATATTTTAACACAAATATAAACTAATTGCGTTTTTAGGCGCAGGAGAAAAAACTTATGAAGAAATCATTAATCGCAGGGGCTGGCGTCGCAGCTCTCGGTCTCGCAGTGGTCCCGTTTGCAGGGGTGTTTGCAGCAGACACAACAACGATGACGGATACGATCAATGTGACGATTGCTGAAGCCTGTACTTTCGATGCAGCGACGCATGCCTATACAAAAGCTATGACAGCGAATACGGCTGCAGATATCGAAACGACTACCATGAAAGTAACTTGCAACAATGCTAAAGGCTACACCGTAAGTGGTGCTTACACTGCATTAAGCGGTGAGGAATCGAACAAAATCGCCTTTGGAGAATCGGCGCCAGTAGCGGGGACGAGTACTTGGGCAGCAAGCGCCGTAGTAACGGTTGACGGTGGCAGTCCGGCAGCTGCAGTATATCTTAAAAACAATGCCACGGTCATGTCCAATACAAAACAGACCATTGCAGCTGGTGATACTGCGGCGATTACTTACAAAGCGGCAACGTCGAATAATATTGCTAAGGGTACTTATACCGGTACCGCAACATATACTTTGTCAAAAAACAATTAGTTTTACAAAACAGTATATTTGCCAGAAATCCCCTCTCGCGAGGGGATTTTTGTAGCCTTTTA
>CAVHLO010000003.1:0-30401 GCA_963637115.1 bacterium
CCATTGCCTCGTTATATCACAAAAAATGATAAAAAAAATTTGGAGCCGTTTGCGTAGCTCTGGCTCCATTTTGTGAAACAAAAAATTTGGAGCCGTTTGCGTAGCTCCGGTCTCCATTTTTACGCAGTAAAAATGGAGCCGACTGTCGGGATCGAACCGACGACCTACGGTTTACAAAACCGTTGCTCTGCCAGCTGAGCTAAGTCGGCAACCACTTTTATTATACCACAATTTTAATAATTACTAGCCTTAATTTCAAAATATGCCTGCGGATGACTGCAAACTGGGCAGATTTCCGGCGCCTGCGTACCAATAACGATATGCCCGCAGTTTCGGCAGACCCAAATCGCCTCGCCGTCGCTCGAAAAGACCTTTTTCTCCTCGACATTTTTTAACAACTTCAAAAATCGCTCTTCGTGCGACTTCTCAATTGCCGCCACCCCCTCGAATTTCTCGGCGAGCTCCAAAAATCCCTCCTCGCGCGCCGTCTCGGCAAATTCCCGATACATATCGGTATATTCGTAATTCTCCCCCGCCGCCGCTGCTTTCAAATTTTCCGCCGTCCCCGCAATTTCACCGCCACTGAGCTCTTTAAACCACATTTTGGCATGTTCTTTTTCGTTCCCCGCCGTCTCTTCAAAAATCGCCGCGATCTGCTCAAAGCCCTCCTTTTTTGCTTTTGACGCAAAATAGGTGTATTTATTCCGCGCCTCGCTCTCCCCCGCAAACGCCTTTTTCAAATTTTCATAAGTTTTTGAACCTTCTAATTTCATAATCTCTCCTTTATGCTTTGTCTTTATTATATTATAATTGTCCGCAATTTCCAACCGAAATATGTTAAAATCAAGGTATTATGACGGACCACCCCTCGCGCAGTAAAACTGTAGTTCGCGCCGGCGCGTTATTTATTGCGACCAATTTTTCGCTCGCCATCCTCAATTTCGTCGCAGGAATATTATCTAACTCCCTCGCCGTCGTTTCCAATGCTATTCACAATCTAATCGACTCCACCTCTGGTTTTGTCGTCGTTATTAGTGAAAAACTCGCTACTTCACGCCACTTTTTGGCTCATCGCGCCAAAATCGAACGCATTGCCACGATTTTGGTAGCACTGATTATTATCGCTGTCGGCGCGCATCTTATTATCGAAGCTATCGAAAAAATCATCACCCCCGAGCCGGCCGCCTATTCCCCGCTCGCCCTTGTGATTTTAGTTGTTAGCCTAGTGGCAAAATACGCGCTAGCAATTTTCTTGAACCGCACGGGGCAAAAACTCGGCTCTAGCGTCATCGCCGCCTCTGGTGCCGAGACTATGAATGATGTCTGGATTTCGCTTGCAGTGCTAACCTCGGCGCTGATTTATCTAATTTTTAGTGTCGATATCGAAGCCTACCTTACGCTCGCCATTTCGGTTGTAATTATCAAAATCGGCATTGAATTTATTTTCCCTCGCCTTTCGCACCATCATCATCATCATTTTTGAGTCTATTTTTCCCCGCCTTTCGCACCACCACCATCATTTTTGAGCCTATTTTTCAGCACTCTTTAGTCTGCTCTAGTCATCACCACGAATAAAATGCTTGGCATTTGGTCGAACCTTTGGTATAATAAGTTTAGTTGCTGGAATCGTCTAGTGGCAATGACAAGAGACTGTAAATCTCTCGCGCTTCGCGCTTCGTAGGTTCGAGTCCTACTTCCAGCACCATTTACTACGAAAATGCGTTAAAAATCAGGACGTCGGTCGTCGCTCCACTCCGAGCGAGTCCTACTTCCAGCACCATTTACGCCGCGATAGCTCAGTTGGTAGAGCGCATCCATGGTAAGGATGAGGTCACCGGTTCAAACCCGGTTCGCGGCTCCATTTTTTTGTCTCGTTCTGCATTGTTGGTGTGTAAAAAAACAAAAAAGAAGCCATCGCGGCACGAAAACGCCCGGACCTCTCGGCCCGGGCAAGGTGGGAAATAAAAAAAGTAAATTTTAGGTTAAACCAAAAACGTAATCTGACCCTGTCGGGTTTGCGTGTTATAAAATGCCTCGAACTGATACGGCGCATAAACCCGCGACTCATTGGCGCGACCATTCAAATCCGCACGACAATAACCATGCAAATTGAATTTATAACCCGAGCCATCTTCATACTCGATCCCCGCAATCGTGAAATCACGCGCCGGAACAATTACCCCGCCGTCCCATTCATCGACGGTGTCGTCGTTGATATGAAAATCCACCACGACATTCGAGGATTTATTGTAGGCGTATTTGCACGCGTCAAACAGTAAATCCTTGCACGGACCAGCTTTGATTCCGTAGGTCTTTTCCTTAAAGTTACTTTTTTGGTATTCATACGAATACCTCCTTTCGTAATGTACTACCAACTACATTCATAGTTGGCAAAAATAGATTTTAGCCCTAAAAACAGGCTAATACCTCCATTATATCACACTTACGCTATTTTGTCAACGATTTCGAGGTGGAAGCCTTGCGCCGCATAGTTGCCCTAACCTTGGTCTCTTTTACAATCTGCGCCTCGATTCGCGCTGTGGTCGCCGTCGCCGCCTCAGCATCGCCCGTATTCTCGTAAATCGCCAAAATTTGGCGCAAGGTCGAAACCTTCGGGTCTAATTCGTAGGCGTTTTCGAGCGCCTCGATGGCTTTTTTGTTGTTCCCTAGTTGCTCCTCGGCCTTGGCTAGGGCAATATATCGCGCCGGCACATCGCCCTCGAGCTTAATCGCCTGCAAAAATGCCATTTCCGCCTTCTCGTACGCCCCAGTTTCGAGATAAATCAACCCCACGTTATGAATAGATGCCGGATTATTATCTAGCGATTGCGCAATTTCAAAACATTCCACCGCCTCGTTGTATTTTTGTTCTTTTGCATATAGAATCCCGAGCCGGTTATATGCCGCCGCATTTTTCTCGTCAAACTTCAGAATTGTCAGCAGTGCCTTTTCTGCCCGAAATGGCTTACGCTCCCGCATTGAGACCTGCGCAATTTGCCATAATTTTTTCATTTGCGCCGTATATTTGGGGGATTTTTCCTCCTCCTTTTTTTGTTTTGGCTCTGTCGGAAAGAAAAAAGCCAGATAAACCATAAAAATCAATATCGCAAAGACCGCAACCATACCCTTATTTTAGCATAAATCTGCCACGATATGCAACTTTATGTGCCCATTTTGGGCAATATTTTCGTACGCCATCAAAAATTTGGGCAACTTTTCGATGAACACCACCTTTTTCGTAATAAAGTACGATTTATAGAGCATTTCAATCGCCAGCGCCAAGGTTTTTAGCGCTGCCTCTCGTTGCAATTGAGTTGTTTTTTGTTTTTTGAAACTATCCCCAATTTCTGCTAAATCGGCTGGTTTTGCCGTGATCAAGCGTTTGGCGAGCTGTTTTTGTCGCTCATCAGCCTGAATTTCCAGATTAAAACCAATCGGCGGTTTCAAAAAATAAATCCTTGCCCGCGACAAAATCGTCGGCAAAAGTTTCGACGGGCACTCTGTAATCAGTACAAAATGTATTTTCTCGCCCGGCTCTTCTAGGTTTTTAAGTAGCGCGTTCGCCGCCTCTAGCCCCAGTTTTTCTGCTGGTCGCAATACGATAAATTGATCAGTTAGCTGTTTTCGTCCCAAAATCCCCAACATTTCGCGCACCTGTTCGATTGTAATTATGGATTTTTCCTCTGGCTTTAAGACAATTGCCTGCGGGATTTCGATTTTCTCCTCGCTCGGCACCACAAAAATCGTTGTACCACTCTTTTTCGCAATTTCTGGAACTTGTTTTAAATTCTCAAACCACATCGTTAAATTCCTGCGGAATTTCCGACCGAAACACTCGCCTTTCGCCCCCCGGCAGCGTAATTTCCAGCTCCTTGGCATGTAGATATAGCCGTTTCCCAGGCGCGCCCTCGTAGACTGGATCGCCCACAATCGGATGCCCTAAATATTTCATATGCACTCGCAGTTGATGCGTCCGTCCCGTCGTTGGCTTTAGCTCCACTAGCGAATAATCCGCATTTTCGCGCAAAACTTGATAAAAAGTCTCGGCTTCTTTGCCGTTTGGGTCGACCCGAAAAGTCGTCGGGCGATTTTTGTCGCGCATCATCGGCAAATCAATCCGCGCCGCCGGCATTTTTAAGTGTCCACTCACGATTGCGACATAAGTTTTGTGCACTTTACGGTCCTGGAACTGTTTTTTGAGAAACTTTTGTGTCTCTTCGTTTTTCGCCAATATCATCACTCCACTCGTATCGCGGTCCAACCGATGACAAATCAACCCAAAATCCGCCAGTGTTCGCTCCGGACAATATTCGCCTTTTGCCTCGGATAATAGCCCTGCCGGTTTCTCGACCACCAACACATTTTCGTCCTCAAAAATCGTTTTTGGCACCAAATCGGCATTTTTGAGCTTTTCTGGCACTTCTAATTCGATTTTTACCTCCTCTGGGAACTTCTGATTCGGCTTTTTTGCCACTTCGCCATCTACTTTCACGAACCCTTCTTCGATAAATTTCTGCAAAGTCGAACGGTTATAACTCTTAAAAATCCCCATCATCAAATGGTCTAGTCGGATTTTCTCCTCTTTTTCAGGCGTCTCCACCAAAACTCGGTCGCCATTGACTACTCGCGACATTTCTGGTTTGCTAAACTTTTTTCCCGTTCGAATCATATGCTATCTCAACCCAAACGCTTTCTGAACTTCCAGTAGCTTCGCCCCAGCAACCTCGTTGGCATATTTTTCGCCTTTTGCAAGCAAATCCAGCACCTCTGCATCCGACACCGACGCCAGTTTCGCCTGAAAATCCGTTAGCATCCTTGATACGCTCTCCGCCACCTGTTTTTTGAGTTCGCCATAACGGGTTTCGCCCGCCCATGTTGTAATCACTTCCTGCAACGGCACCCCTGTCGTTAGCGCCTCGATCGTCAGTAAATTTGAAATCCCCGGCTGGCTCCACATGTCGAATTTTACCTTCCCGAACGAATCCGTCGTCGCCGACATAATCTTTTTTGCCGCCTTTTCTGGCGCATCGTCAAGCATAATTTTGGAATTTTCCGCCTTGTTGGACTTGCTCATTTTTTTCTCCGGATTCAGCAAATCCCGAATTCGCACGCCGTCATCCGTCCCCATAAATTTCACTTGTTCCGCAGTTTTCACTGGCACGGTGAAAATCTCGCCAAATTTGTGATTAAACCGCATCGCAAGATTGCGTGTCAGCTCAATATGTTGAAATTGGTCCTCGCCAATCGGCACATAGTCCGCCGAATACAACAAAATATCCGCCGCCATCAAAATCGGATAGTCAAAAATCGCCACATTGCACGACTCCCGCCCCTCAGATTTTTCCTTATATTGCGTCATCCGCGAAGTTTCGCCCATCGTCGCCACGCAGTTCAAAATCCAACATAGCTCCGTATGCGCCGGCACATAACTTTGACGATAAATATGTACATTTTCATTGACTTCTAGCCCCGCTGCAAGATAATATTTTAGCGAGCGCAAAGTGTTTTCCTGCAAATTCCCGTCCACTTCAGAAATAATCGAATGTAAATCTGGCACAAAAATATTAACCTGAAACTCGCCCGTCTTGGAATATTTGTTCGCTAGGCGCACCATTGGCAGAAGCGCCCCGAGGTAATTCCCTAGTGTCGGAACTGAATTTACTCTAATTCCCGTCAAAATCGTTTTCATACTTCTATTTTATCATATTTTGTGTTAGAATAAAAACACGAGGAGAGTCAACCTTTCATTTCTTTCCTCGTATGGGGTGTTAGCTCATCTGGTAGAGCGCAGCTATGGCATAGCTGAGGTGGCGAGTTCGAGCCTCGCACACTCCACCAACTACGGATAAGAACTCACCGAAAAATCGGTGAGATTTTTAATTTTACTTTTACGAAATCGTAATTACCTTTGTCGGATTACCATAAGTTTTTTCCATAAAAACATACCGCGCCCGCACCCAGTCGAGCAAATATTCCACCTCAGCATCAAAATCTCCCCGCAGCGGCTCATCTTCATCTTCGTCTGTATTCTCATCTATATTCTCATCCTCATTTTCATTCTCATATTCGCCCCATTTTTCCGCATCTCTTACCGCCGCAGCACGAATCGACTCCGCTGTATTCTGAATAGACTTAACCAGCTCCACCCCTCGTCCCGACATTTGTTCCTGCCACACCCGCTCCACTTCTGCTCGAAATTCCGGAATATCCATCAACAGATATAACAATTTCGAAATACTACTCGTGTCCTCCTCTAAAAACGCCTCCGCCCGCCGAATTTGATCAGAATCAGGGTCAAAATAACCCTCGATCTCTTTGCCCCACCACCATTCCAAATTTCCTAGCGCAAAATCAAAATCCCATACCGGCCCAGCGTGAATTTTGTCTTCTGCCCCGTCTTTATAGAGATAAAAACTCGATACATACGCATCTGGATTAACCGTAAATTCCGAAATCAAAAAATATTGCGCCAAGGATTCCACATCCGCCACCTCGGCCACCGTGGCAAAATCACCCGTCTCCGCCGCCATTTCCAACCGATCAAATTCCGATAAAAACGCCGTCATCGCCGCCGCTTCCGACGCCTCGTCCTCCACTACGCTTTCAACTAGCTTTAAACAGCTTGTTAGATGCGTCCAGTAGCACCCTCCCTCGTCGCTATGCAAGATATCTAGTTCCACTAGTACACCCCCAGCATCCCTTAAGTTCACCGACCCCTTATCTACATCAATCTTATGCAACAGATAATATAGTCCCTCGTATTCGCCGTCCAAATACAGCTCCACGAATTTCCCCCGATTCACATATTTTTCACCCAGCATTTCCGCAATTGTCATAGCTGTGTCGTCTCTTAGATAACTCGGGTCCAGAGAATTACTCCTTAGCACCCACTTTTTAGCCTCGCCCAACCCAAAAACATCCAATTTCGTCTCAAATTTTAGCTGGAACGGCTTTTTATCTTGCAGAAAAGTCGTATTTCCGCGTAATTTTATCTCCAAATTCTCCGCCACCACTGTTTTGCCCTGCTCATCTGTCAAAATTGCCACATTTTTACCAAATTTTTCTGTTTTAGCACTCAATTTTAGCTCGTCGGCAGTGATATTCAAAAGTTCAATCTCGATTTTAGCAATTTTCGCCGTGTTCGTCGTGTCGGCGTGTGATTTTCTAACTCTCGCTATCACCTCTCGCCCTGCCCACACCCCTAAAAACACCAACAAAACCACCAATAAAACCACCGCGACCGTCAGAAACACCTGCCTGAGTCTCTTGGGCCTGCGATTTTTCTGGTTTTTATTACTTTTTCTACCTATATTTTTATTATAACATGTTTTCTACTCGTTTCAAAAACGACCAATTAGCACCAAGAACCTATTGTGCGTCCAGATACACCACCAACCGGTGCGACGCCCCGCCCTTGCCGTCTGGCGTCCCCGCGCAGGTCATTATCGCAACGCTATGCCCTAGTGCCGTCTGTGTAATTTGCCCCAATAGTCCACGCTTATGATTCAAATACCCGTCCGTCGTTCGCTCATACAACTGAATATCTGCCACGAGGTAAGTTTTTGTCGCGCCCGCCTCTGTTAGTGTAATCGTTTCGCCCACATATCGCGCACTCAAACTCCCCAGCAACGCCGAAGTATTATGCGCATAAACCAACTTTTGGTACCGATAAATATCCCCGTAGCTCAAGTTGCTCGCCAGTGCCGCATACTCATCTCGCGAATTCACCACTCGCGTAATTGTATAGTTTACGGGAACAGGGGTCGAAACCGTGGCGGGAACGATATTCTGTGCCGGCATCTTTACCGTTTTTGCCGTCTCAACCGCCTCAACTGCCTCAACCGTCTCTATTGTCTCCACCGTCTCTACTGCACGAAAATCCACCGCCAACACGTTAAGGGTATCAGCCTGCGCCAAAGTTTCCGGCACAAAAGTAATCCCTAAAATCGCCGAAAATAGCATTAAAAAAAGGCGTTTCGCCATTTTAACTCCTCTATGACCAACTTATCTTTCCATTATACCACACTTTGCCAAAAAAGTCAACCAGTGCTAAAATTAGACAAAGGAGGTTGTATGAGCCGTTTTGATGACCAATATATCGATCTTTGTCGCCGGATTTTGGCTTCTGGCGAAAAAATTACCAATTATGCAGGACAGGACCACCGCTCGGCCGGTTCGGCTTTTGCTATCCCAGACCATACAGCCCAGAGGAATTCTTGCGCCAAGACCCTGCGTCTGCCACATGAAATTCTAAAATTTGACCTCGCCGAGGAGTTCCCGATTTTGGTTTCAAAAAAAGTCGGCTTTAAATCCGCAGTTTTGGAACTTCTCTGGATCTATCAGGCCGCTTCAAACGATGTGCGCTGGCTAACCGAGCGCGGAGTGCATATTTGGGACGAGTGGGAGGCCTCAAATACGGGCGAATATCAGGGGCGGAACTTAAACAAAATCTTCGCCACGCGTCATCCAGATTTGCCACCCGAAGATTTCGCGCACACTATTGGCACGGCTTATGGTTGGATTGTGAAAAAATACCACCTCATTGGCAATCTTATCGAAACATTGCGTAGTAATCCAGGCAACCGTCGTATGGTGCTGTCTCTATGGCAAAATGAGTGGCTCGAAACCGCCGCTTTGCCGTCCTGCGTCTGGAATTCGCAGTGGAATTTGATCGACGGACGCCTCAATGTTCTCGTTACTTCCCGCTCGACCGATGTTCCGCTTGGCCTTCCCTTCAATATCGTTCAGTACGCCGTGTTATGTCATCTTATCGCACAGGTAGTCGGCGCCCATCCGGGGCAATTCACCTTTATCACCAACGACGCCCACATCTACGAAAATCAAATCTCAGGAATAACAGAGCAAATCGCGCGCTACGACCAAGCGACAAAAGCCGGCACGCTTCCGCCCGCCCCTGTGCTTAAACTTAATCCCGATATTGCCGAATTTGCCGATTTCGACAATTCCCGCGAATTAACAGATATAAAATTGGAGGGCTACGAGCATCTTGGCGTTATCAAAATGCCCGTAACAGAGTAAAATGTTTATTTTAATCGCTTGTATTGGCAAAAATCGCGAAATCGGTCAAAACGGACAGCTTATTTTTCGCGTCAAGGAAGATATGCAGTTCTTCCGCGAAACGACCTCGGGGCATCCGATTTTGATGGGGCGCAAAACTTGGGAAAGTCTACCTGGGAAATTGCCCGGGCGTGAAAATATCGTCGTTTCTCGGCATCCTGTCGCTGGCGCCGACCGTACAATTTCTGATTTACCGGCTTTTATCTCCGAAAATATCAACTCTGACCAAGAAATTTTCGTCATTGGTGGTGGCGTGTTGTATAAAACCCTGCTTCCCTATGCCAAAACTCTCTATCTGACCGAAGTTGAGGCCGTGGAGCCGTCCGCCGACACCTTTTTCCCTGATTTTGAACCCCAAAAGTACGCAAAAACTTTAATCAAGAAAGGCATCGAGCATGATCTAGCGTTTTCTATCTACCGATACGACATTAAAACTAAGGAGTAAACATGAAAGATTTAGTATTCAATTTGATGGAAAACGAAAAAACTCGCCAAAGCGAGGGTTTAGAGCTAATTCCGAGCGAAAATTACGTCTCTGGCGCAGTCCTCAAGGCTATGGGCTCAGTTTTAACCAACAAATATTCCGAGGGCTACCCCTGTTTTGATGGCACTGGCGACAAGGATAGCTGGACAGAAGAAAAAATCGCTAACGAAATTCTACCGAATTTTCGCTATTACGGGGGTCAAGACAACGTCGATCGCATTGAACGTCTCTGCATTAACCGCGCCTGTCGTCTGTTCCATGCGGACCACGCCAATGTTCAACCTCACTCTGGCGCTAACGCCAACGAGGCAGTTTATTTCGCTTGGTGCGACCCAGGGGACAAGATTTTGGCAATGTCTCTGCCGGCAGGCGGACATTTGACCCACGGCGCCCCTGTAACACGCTCGGCCAAAATTTACAATTTCATCAGCTACGGCGTAACCGAGGACGGTGATATTGATTACGCCGAATTAGAGAGAAAAGCTCTCGCCGAGCAGCCCAAAATCGTGCTTGTCGGCTACTCTGCATTCATGAAAATCCCCGATTTCGCACGTATTGCCGCCTTGCAGGCCCAACTACCCCAAACCTTGTTCATGGCCGACATGGCGCATGTCGCGGGCCTTATTGCCGGTGGAGTGCATCCAAACCCCTTAGACTTCGGTTTTCACGTCATGACCACCACCACGCATAAAACCCTGCGCGGACCTCGTGGCGGGCTAATTTTGTCCAAAGGTAGTGTCGATACCCCCTTAAGAAAACCCGAAAAAACGCTCGAAAATATCCCGATTTTAATCGATCGTGCTGTTTTTCCAGGGACGCAGGGCGGACCACTAGAGCACATCATTGCCGCTAAAGCCGTGGCTTTCGGCGAAGCCTTAGCACCCGAATTTAAAGCTTATGCCACCCAAATCGTCGAAAACGCCAAAGTTTTGGCCGACGAACTCAAAAATCGCGGGTTCATTTTACAGGGAAACGGCACCGAAAATCACCTGATTTTGGTCGATATTCAGCAAAGTTTCGGCATTGACGGCAAAACGTACGAAAAAGCGCTCGACATGGTCGGTTTGACTTTGAACGCCAATGCCCTGCCTTCGGATAAGGGCGGCGCTTTTCGCCCTTCGGGTGTGCGCCTCGGCACTCCGGCGATCACCACGCGCGGACTTGGCACTGAAGAGATGAAAACTTTGGCCGGCTGGATGAAGCAGGTCGCCGACATCTGCAAAAAAGCCAAAACCGACGAAAATCTCGGCAATTTCGTGTCCGAACTCTCTAACATCCGCGCGGAAGTACGTGAACTAGCCTTAAAATTCCCTGTTCCAGGGATTTAGAACCTGCGCCAATTTTCCTATACCAAAAGTCTCGCCGTCTTCCGCCACTAATCGTGCCAGATCCAAAACCCACACCAATTTTCCTATACCAAAAGAAAGAAGTGTGGTATAATATAAGTAGTGGGGCGTTAGCTCAGCTGATAGAGCGCTGCATTCGCATTGCAGAGGTCAGGAGTTTGAATCTCCTACGCTCCACCACTTCTTGGCTCTAATAAGAGCTTTTTTGTTGATAAAAAATTTTTTGTTGATAAAAAAATCCAACTCCCCGAACCGAAGAACTGGATAGTCACAGTTCGAGGTCTGATGGGAGTTGGTTTTTTTTGAACTTGGCGAAATTTTAACGCTTCGAGAACTGCTCGCGTCGACGTGCCGAGCGCAAACCGTATTTTTTGCGTTCTTTTTCGCGTGGATCGCGCTTCATCATGCCAGCCTTCTTGAGTACTGGGCGCAAATCCGGCGCTTCCACCGTCAAAGCTTTCGAAATCGCAAGTTTGATTGCGTCGACTTGCCCCGCCAAGCCACCGCCTTTCACAACAATTGTGATGTCGTATTCTTTTTGCTTTTCGGCGAGCGCTAGCGGATCGGTAATTTCTGCGAGATAAGTCTTATTTCCCGACAGATATTCCAGTGCTGGCTTACCATTTATCGTTAAATCACCTTTGCCCTTGTAAAGTCGCGCCGTTGCTGTTGCACTTTTGCGCCGACCAAGCCCATAGGTGTATTTTTTCGTCGCAACCATTATTTAATCTCCTTCGGGCTTTGCGCCATGTGCGTATGTTCTGCGCCATCAAAGACGCGTAGTCGCTTCAATCGCTCTGCCGCTAATTTATTTTTCGGGAGCATACCCTTGACTGCCGCCTCGATTGCGCGTTCTGGGTATTTCTCAATCATTTCTTCGAGTTTTAGCTCTTTCAAACCACCGGGGAAACCGCTGTGTCGATAGTATTTTTTCTGTACCATCTTATCGCCGGTTACTGTGATTTGTTTGGCGTTAATCACTACCACATAGTCGCCGTTGTCGATATGCGGAGTGTAGGTGACTTTCGATTTCCCCATTAACTTATCCGCAATTACCACGGCAAGTTTACCAAGAGGCATACTCGAAGCGTCAATCACCCACCATTCGCGATTAATTTCGCTCGCTTTTTGAGAATAAGTTTTCATTACTTGTCCTCCTTTTCAACTTTTTGGGCGGTTTTTTTCTTAGGTTCGGTCGCCTTTGTCGGTTTCTCGACCGTCAAATCGATATCATCGACAAAGCTAATCGTTCCCATTTCCGCATTGTCGCCTCGGCGAAAACCTGCATGTTCAATGCGCAAATATCCGCTGTCGCGCTTGACTTGTGGCGCTACTACGTCGAACAACAGCCCCGCAATTTCTACGCTACCTAGCCGCGCAATAGCCAGCCGTCGGTTATGTAAACCGCCTTTTCGCGCCAAGGTAATCATTTTTTCGGTTTCGCGCCGAATTTCTTTACATCGCGCCAAAGTTGTAGTTATTGTTTGATATTCAATGAGTGAGCACATCAACCCTTGTCGGAGTGCCCGCCTCTGATCTGTTTCGCGGCCGAATTTTCGACCTCTGTATCCATGACGATGCATTTTAAATATTTAACTCCGTTAACTTTTCTTTTACTTCATCTAGGGCTTTCTGACCAAAACCTTTCAGATCCTTCAAATCAGTCTCTGACAAAGTCACTAGGTCGCGAATTGTGCGGATGTCGTTATTAAGTAATGCATTTGCCGTTCGTGCTGACAAATCCAATTCCTCAATTGGCAACATCAAGCCAGAATCATCTTCCGCTTCGTTCACCCCAGGGGTTGGCGCCGATTCGACCTTCGTCCCACCAGCCAGCGCCGTATATTGATTAACCAAAATCGCCGCCGCTTCTTCAAAAGCGTCTTTCGGCGTAATTGTCCCGTCCGTGTCAATCGTCAAGGTCAACTGTTGCAAGTTAGTATCTTGCCCCACGCGCGTATTCTCGACTTTGTAGCGCACGCGTAAAACTGGCGTAAACACCGCGTCAATCGCAATCATATCTGAATGAATCCGATCTTCGCTCGCTTGGTCAATCGTCAGATAGCCTCGCCCGCTTTCTACCACAAAATGCATTTTTAGCACGGTTTTTGGATCGTCGATATGGCAAATTACCTGATTTGGATTGGCAATTTCGACTTCCGCCGGCAATTTAATATCGCCAGCGACTACTCGCTTGTCGCCATCTTTTTCAGATTGTTTCTCACCCTTCATCTCAAGTTCAAGTTCCACCGGTGCATCAGTATGCATCTTGAAACGGATATTCTTTAGGTTCAGCATGATATCCATCACGTCTTCCCGCACCCCAGAAACAGTTGTGAATTCATGTGTCACACCCTCGATCGAAAAGGCCGTAATCGCCGCACCTTTCACGCTCGAAAGGAGCACTCGTCGCAAAGAGTTGCCCAAAGTATTGCCGTAGCCATAATAAAGTGGCTTAATCACAAACTCAGCACTCGTTTCGCTCAACTCATTGACGCTGTCCAGTCTTGCTTCGTGAATATTTTTTGTAGTCATACCCTTTTCTCCTTAACGTGAGTAATACTCAACAATTAATTGTTCGTTAATGCCCGGTTCTGCCTCTTCACGTTTTGGCAAGCCCGTGATTTCGATTTTCATGTTCTTCGCATCGACCTTAATCCACGACAACGTCACTGGGTTCGCCGCCCCGATTACATTCGGAAGATTCTTGAAATATTCAGTTTTTCCAGAGTGCGCTCTCACTTCTAATACGTCGCCAGGTTTCAGACGAATCGACGGTACATCAATTTTGCGTCCGTTCAAGGTGAAGTGCCCATGCGAAACCAGTTGTCGTGCTTGGCGTCGAGTCAAAGCAAATCCCGCGCGATATACCACGTTATCTGCTCGTCGTTCCAAATATTCCAACAGTTTCTCGCCAGTTAGCCCTTCCGCTCCCTGTGCTTCTTTCATTAGTTTAGCGAACTGTTTTTCCAAAAGTCCATAAGTTCGGCGCACCTTCTGCTTTTCGCGTAGTTGCGTCAAATACAAACTTCCACCCCGTTGGCGCATGTTGCCATGCTCACCGGGGATGCCGGATTTTTTTGCCATCACTTTGTGGGCTTTAGGCGCTAACGCCACGCCCTCGCGTCGGCTTTGTTTTACAATTGGAGAATTATCCCGTGCCATTATGGTTTCCTTTCTCCCTTCGGTCGCACACCACCGTGTGCAATCGGAGTTACATCTGTAATGCTATCAATTTTAATGCCAGCACTTGAAATTGCCCGCACTGCCGCATCGCGACCTAGCCCGATACCCTTGACATACACATCAACCGAGTTCAAAGCATGGTTCTTCTTAGCTACTTCTAGTGCTTTCTCTGCTGCGACACCTGCCGCAAATGCTGTTCCTTTTTTCGAGCCACGAAAACCATTCGCGCCCGCGCTCGAAGCCGACAACACTCCGCCAGTTTTGTCCGACACAGTGATAATCGTATTATTGAAGGTCGCTTGGATATGAACCGCGCCCGCATTCACAATTCGTTTTGTCTTCTTCGACTTTTTCGTCTTTGCAGTTTCAACTGCTTCCGCTGCCTCTACTGCCGTCTTCTTTTCTTCTACCATGTTACTCCTTAAGTCTTGCTCGCCGCTTTAGGTTGTGTTCCACCGACCGCGATCGCCCTACCCTTGCGAGTACGTGCATTCGTTCGAGTACGCTGGCCGTTGACTGGCAATTTCGCCTTGTGTCGCATTCCCTTATATGAATTAATGTCCTTAATTCGTTTGATATTATTGCTCACTAGGCGTCGGAGATCACCTTCAACATGGTATTCCTTGGAAATAATGTCGTTGATTTTCTGTTCGTCAGCCTCGGTGAGATCTTTCACCCGAGTGGTAGGCTCGATTTTAGCCTCCGCAAGGATTTTTTTACTAGTTGTTCGCCCAATTCCGTAAACATAAGTCAGCGCAATCCAGACTTGTTTTTCGGATGGGATCACAACGCTAGCAATTCTAGCCATATTTAACCCTGCCTTTGCTTATTCTTAGGTTTTTTCTTGTTGATGATACGTAGTACGCCTTTCCGACGAACAATGATATCATCAGGGGAGATTTTTTTAACACTTGCACGTACTTTCATTGTGTTAAAACATCCTTTCCTTATTATATTGCAATTTCACACCAGTTTTAACCTTTTGCAAATAAGCTAAAACTGTTGTAAAAATTACAACAGTTAATATTATTTGAGCCGAAAGCTGATTCTACCCTTTGTAAGATCGTAAGGGGTTAACTCAACCTCGACTTTGTCACCGGGGACCAAACGAATGTAGTTTTTCCGCATTCGTCCGCTCATATGGGCGACAATAATATGACCATTCTCGAGTTCAACCCGAAATTGGGTATTCGGCAACGCCTCAACGACATCGCCCGTGAGTTTAATCACTTCCTTTTGACTAGCCATAAATTACTCTTCCATTGTATCATGTCTAGACGCTTTTGTAAAGATTAAAATTATTATTTTTAGGCAGATTCCAAGCCTAAATATGTTTTTAATCCTCAACCAACACTGCTCGAGTAAATTGTCGTGATAAATAGGTCTGCTGCACTGCCGACCACTCGCCCGTACAAGAAATCAAAGTTACTGACTCTCGTCCTTTTTCTGGCGATTTGGCGGCTTTAATCATATAATCATCTGCCTCATCTAGCGCCACTGCCACGTTCTCTACTACTTCGTACTCAAACACGACTCCGTCTCCGCGCTCGATTTTAATAATGTCGCCATTTGTCAGCTCCGGCAATCTTTTAAATACCCCGTACACGTTCGGACCACCATTATGCCCGTCTATAATCATCGTCCCACCTTGCCCAGGCTTGCCCGAATTTTCGTACCACCCCACATCGAAAATATTATTCGGCGTATCTAATTCACCTTTGCTATTCACACCCATCGCCAGCACTCGCGATTTAGTAATGCCTAATTTTTCGATTGTTAGATATCGCGGACGATCCGCCGCTACAGTGTATTCCACGACTTCCGCCTCGGTCGGTTCGGTTTCGTCCAAAGTACTTTCTTCCTCAACCGTAGTTATTGCCCGTTCGCTTCCCTCTTTTTCGTTATAATACCAAGCTTCAAATGTCGCCACCCGAATCAAAAACCCTAGAAACAACAAGGCTAGCACTGACCAAATCGCCCACTTTGCCACCCGTCGCCAGCCACCCTTAATCTTCAAGTTCGTCTCCAAAATCGTCATAAGTTACCATCAACGCTCGTGAATCTAACGAGCGCAAGTTTTCTAGCGCCACTGTTACTACGATAAGCAACCCCGTCCCCGAGATCGACAGCCCAATCGGCGAACCGGTCAGCACAATAAATATGTAATCCGTAATAAACGGCAACATCGCCACAATTCCCAGCGCGAGCGCGCCGAACAAATTCAGCCGATTGACCACTCCGCTAAGATAATTTGCTGTCGTGATTCCGGGGCGCACGCCTTCGATGAACCCGCCCTGTTTTTGTAAATTATCTGCAATTTCTTTGGTGTTAAAGATGATCGAAGTGTAAAAATACGTAAACATAAACACTAACAAGAAATATAATGTCGGATAAACAAACCACTGCCCCGTAATTCCGTCAGGATACAAGGTCGAGAAATTGCTCGCCGACGGCGCCGAGAAAGTTGCCACGAGTGTCGCACCCACTTCGTTTGAGGAGTCGATCGAAGTCATCACCTGCCCCACTAGTGCCGGCAAAGACAAAAACGCCGTCGCAAAAATCACCGGAATTACCCCTGCAGCAATGATCTTAATTGGCAAAATCGACTTAATCCCACCATACGAAGAGTTGCCGTGTACTCGTTTGGCGTAATTGATTGTAATAATGCGTTGTCCCTCGTTTAATTTTACCAAGAAATAAATCACCGCCAGCATTGCTAGCCCAAATCCTAATATAATCCAAAACACCGTTGGGTCCACCGGTAGTTCTAACCAACCGAACAAACTTAAACTACCGTTGCTCGTATCAAATAGCTCCGTCCCTAGCGCCGTCATCGTCGTCGGTAGTTGCGACACAATCGACGCAAAAATCATCATCGAAATCCCGTTGCCAATTCCCTGCTCGGTCATCAGTTCCCCGAACCACATCAAAATCATCGAGCCTGCTGTCATCGCTGTTACCGACAAAGCCCAATCCATAAAGGTCGGCGTAAAATCGGTTGCAATGTTGGCCGACAAAGTCGACTGATACAAAATGAAAATGTAAGCAATCGACTGAATAATCGCCAGTGGTACCGCCAGAATCCGCGTCCATTGGTTGATTTTCTTGCGCCCAGCGCCCCCGTCGTTCGAAAGTTCTTCCCATTTCGGCACCGCCTTGGTCAAAAGTTGCACCACGATCGAGCTAGTAATATATGGCGACAATCCTACCAAAATAATACTAAACGATGCTAGTCCACCGCCCGAAATCAAATTTAGAAAACTCGAAAAATCCGACTTGTCCAATAAATTCGAAACTGCTTCTTTAAAAGTCGCCGCGTCGCCCATTGGTACCGGAATTTGTGCTAGCAGCCGATACGCCACCAAAATCCCAAAAATCACCATTACGCGCTTGAGCATATCTTTATTTTTGAGAGATTTAAAAATCGTCTTAAAATGCATATAACCTCTTTCCTGATAACTATCATACCACACTTTCGCGCACAAAAAAAGCCCCCTGAGGGGCTTTTTTCTAGATTTCTTCGAGTTCTTCTGCGATTGGCTCGTCAGTAGTTTTTAGTGGTCGCACCCCAGTTCCTACCGGAATCTTTCGACCAATAATCACGTTTTCTTTCAAACCTTTCAGATGATCAACTCGACCATTAATCGCCGCGTTAATCAACACTCGTGTCGTGTCTTGGAACGACGCCGCCGACAAGAACGAATCCGAGAAAATCGATACCTTGGTAATACCTAGCAGCAAATTCGTAAAGGTTGCTGGTTCTTTACCTTCAGCCACCAATTCTTTATTTCTCTCTAACACCGAAGCTTTCGAAGTAATATCGCCAGAGACAAACTCCGAATCGCCAGGTTCGTCGATTTGCACACGCGAGAACATCTGTCGCACCAAGATTTCCAAGTGCTTTGGCGAAATCTCATGCCCCTGCGCCGCATACACATTTAGAACATCGTTCATAATGTAGCGCTGGGTCACTTCTACGCCCTTGTACTTGAGCAAATCTTGTAAGTTTAGTGAGCCCGCCGTCAATCGATCGCCTGCCGTGACTACGTCACCAGATTTCACCACGACTTCCGCTTCACCGGGTACTTCAACTTTCACCGATGCGCCTGCCGCTGCTACGAGAATTACCCCGTCTTTGACTAGTTCTACCACGCCATCGCACGGCGCTTTAATCGTTGACTTATCTTCGGCTTTTTTCGCCAAAGTCGCCCCCGCCCGTACGCTTTCACCATCTTTGACGGCTAATTCGTAGCCCGTAGTAGCAATTTTGGTGATTTTGCCAGCTTGCGGTGTAATCTGAATGATGTAGCGGTTGCCGTCCTCCGAGACTGCTACCACGCCGTCAATTGGAGTAATATACGCTTGCCCCTTCGGCGTGCGCGCTTCGAGCAACTCCTCCACCCGAGGTAGACCTCGTGCAATTGCGCCCGAACCTGCCACGCCAGAGCCGTGCTTAGTATCGAGCGTTAGCTGAGTACCAGGCTCACCAAGCGACTGCGCTGCAATCACCCCGACCGGTTCGTTCGCCGCTACGAGTTCACGCGTCGACATATCTACGCCATAACTCTTGCGCGGGATGCCCTCCACTGCCGTAGTCGACAGCACCGACTGGATTTTCACCGATTCGACTTTCTCGTCCGCATCGATTTGTTCAGCTAGTTCTTTCGTAATCAACTCATCCGCGCCAAGATACCCAGGCACCGCTTCAGCCGTATACCGACCCGCCAGCCGCGCCGCAAATGAAATTCCCGAAAGTTCAGTTTCATTGCGATAAACCACAAACCCAGGATCTTCTGCCTCGGTATCAACCGTGAACACATCTTGCGATACGTCCACTAGCCGCCGCGTCAAATACCCAGAGTCCGCCGTACGCAGAGCCGTCGACACCTGCCCCTGACGTGCGCCTCGCGTTGCGATAAACGACTCCAGCGTATTCAAACCTTTCTTATACGAAGATTTCACCGGCAACTCGATTTCGTTGTTATTAATATCCACCATGATCCCGATTTCTGCCGACGCAAGCTTAATATTCGAAATATTACCACGCGCGCCCGAGTTCACCATCACTGCAATGTCCGTGTCCATCTCCGACAGTTTCGAAGACAAGAACTCCGAGATTTTCTTATCAATATCACGCCAGTTAGCAATTGTGAGTTTGTAGCGTTCTTCCTCAGTTACCAAACCGTCATTGAATTGTTCTTGAATCATCGCCGTCTTAGCATCGCCCTCCGCGATGAAGTCGTCAATCTCATCATAGGTCGGATAATCGTCCTTTGCGGTCGAAATCGAAGCAATTGTTTCGTATTCGAACGCCAAATCTTTGAGATCATCCGCAGTTTTTACCATTACTTCCGCGCCGTATTTCTCAAAAATCTCTGCCATCACTTTCGACAAGTGCTTTTTCGTTTGTACTGAGTTATCAAACGGATAATCTTTCGGCAAAATTTCGTTGAAAATCACCCGCCCAAGCGTCGTATTGCGAATTTCTTTCTTCGCGAACACGCGAATTGGCGTTTGCAAGGCGATCACACCTTGGTCATAAGCCATTTCCGCCTCATAAATCGACGAAAATGCCTTTGGTGTATCCGTATCAGTCCCAGGTTTGTCATAAGTTAGATAATATGCCCCCAGCACCACGTCCTGATAGATAGCCAGCACTGGCGAACCGTCCGCCGGCTTGAGCAAATTCTTGCCCGCCGACATCAATTCGCGCGCTTCCGCCTGCGCCGCATCCGACAACGGCAAATGTACCGCCATCTGGTCGCCATCGTAGTCCGCGTTAAAGCCCGACGCCACCAAAGGATGCAACTTGATCGCCTTGCCGTCAATCAATCTCGGCTGGAACGCCTGCACCGACAAGCGGTGCAGCGACGGTGCGCGGTTCAAAAGCACATATTTACCTTTAATTACTTCATCCAACGCATCCCAGACGATCGTTTCTTTCGCCTCGATTAGTCGCGATGCTGCTCGAATATTGTTCGCGTATTCATTGCCAATCAGCCACGAAATTACAAACGGTTTAAACAGTTCCAGCGCCATTTGTTTCGGCAAACCACATTCGTGTAGTTTTAGTTCCGGACCAACCACAATCACTGATCGCCCCGAATAATCCACGCGTTTACCCAACAAGTTTTGACGGAATCGCCCTTGTTTACCTTTCAAAAGGTCCGACAGTGATTTCAGTTTGCGCCGACCATTGGTCGAATTCGCCCCCCGCGAACCCCGCGATGCCGAATTGTCAATCAATGCGTCTACTGCTTCCTGTAGCATGCGCATTTCATTGCGGCAAATCACTTCTGGCGCGTTCAGGTCTAGCAACTTTTTCAACCGATTATTTCGGTTAATTACTCGGCGATACAAATCGTTCAAGTCCGAAGTTGCAAACCGTCCGCCAGGGAGCGCAATCATCGGGCGTAGATCTGGTGGAATCACCGGAATTACCGTCAGTACTAAATCCGCCGGCTTAATCCCCGCCGCTTGCATCCCCTCAAGCGTTTTGAGTCGTTTTTGGATTTTCTTTTCTTTTTGCCCCTTGGCTTCAGCTTCTTCTTCGTGTAATTTTTCGATCAATTTGTCCAAATCGATCTCATCTAGCAACCGTTTAATCGCCGTCGCCCCCATCTCAACCGTAATCAAATCTTCGTATTCTTCCGGCAACTTGCGATAATCGACCTCTGTGATCACTCCGCCTTTTTTGAACGATTCTAGCATGGCCTTACGCGACGCGAAATCGGCTTCTAGCTCCTCGATTTCTTTGTTGCGTTGCTCAGCCAGTGCCTTTACGTCTGCGCCGTCTGCCCTAGCTTCCTTGTCGAAACGAATTTTAATCGCTTCGCGCGCCGCGTTAGTCTGTGCCTCGAGCTCTTCCAAAGTTTTTTGAATTTGCTCAGTCTTAGCATCCGTAATTAAATAGGTCGCAAAATAAACTACGCGCTCAATATTTTTAACGGTAATGTCTAGTAGTAACCCTAACGCCGACGGGATTCCACGCATAAACCAAATATGTGCCACCGGCGCCGCTAGTGCAATATGCCCCATCCGTTCACGCCGAGTAATCGACTTCGTTACCAGATTTCCTTCTTTATCTACTGCCGCTTCTCGACTGCGCACGCCCTTAATCCGCGAATCATGCGGATTAATATCTTTGGTCGGCCCAAAAATCCGTTCGCAAAACAACCCGTCCCGCTCTGGTTTTTGAGTGCGGTAGTTAATCGTCTCTGGCTTGGTTACTTCGCCATAGCTCCAATTCAAGATATCGTCTCGGCTCGCCACCGTGAGTCTAATTGAATCGAAATCCGAAGCGCTAATGAAGTTATCCATCCACGCCATCTTAGAACTCCTCTCCGAGATCAACCATGCCGTCCTCATCGTCAATCTCTTTTATTTCTACGCCCTCTTCTTCCATCATCGCCTCGGCTTCTTCATCGTCGAGATCGAGAATTTCCGGTTCGGTCGTTTTCTTATGTTGATCGTAAATCGATTGGTCATCTTTTGACTTTTCGATTTCTTTAGAAGTTTTTTCAATTACATCCCCCGCGTCTGCCGCTTCGCCATGGTCAAGCAAGTCAACTTTTAGCCCGAGGCCCTGCAACTCTTTAACTAACACATTAAAGCCTTCTGGTAATTTCGGTCCTTCAATCGGCTCGTGTTTAATAATCGACTCATAAGCTTTCGCTCGTCCATAAACGTCATCCGACTTAATTGTAAGCATCTCTTGCAAAGTCGTCGCTGCACCATAAGCTTCGAGCGCCCAAACTTCCATTTCCCCGAAACGCTGACCACCATTTTGTGCTTTACCGCCTAGCGGCTGCTGTGTCACCATAGTGTACGGACCAGTCGACCGCGCGTGAATTTTATCTTCGACCATGTGGTGCAACTTCAACATATGCATCACGCCGACCGAAGTCCGTTCATTAAACGGCTCACCCGTCAAACCGTCGAACAGTTGCACCCGACCATCTTTGTTAAATCCGGCTTTTTCTAGCTCTTCATTAATTTTTTCGTCTGGCACTCCGTTAAACGACGGTGTCGCGACTTTATAACCCAGCGCTCGCGCCGCCATACCAAGATGCGTTTCAAACAACTGCCCCAGATTCATACGGCTTGGTACACCCATTGGCGACAAAATCACATCAATCGGCGTCCCGTCCGCCATAAACGGCATATCTTCTACTGGCAGAATTCGCGAAACCACACCCTTATTACCGTGTCGCCCCGCCAACTTATCGCCAACGCTAATCTTGCGCATCTCTGCTACGTAGATTTTAATTTGCATAATCACGCCCGCCTTCAGCTCGTGGCCTTGTTCGCGCGTATAAACTCGTACATCTACCACTTTACCAACTGACGAGCCATTCATTCGCACCGATGTATCGCGTACATCTTTAGCTTTCTCGCCAAAGATCGCCCGAAGCAACCGCTCCTCTGACGACAATTCTTGCTCGCCTTTTGGTGTAATTTTTCCAACCAAAATGTCGCCGTTATGAACTTCCGAACCAATCGTCACGATCCCGTCTTCACCAAGATGTCGCAAAGAATGCTCCGACACATTTGGAATATCTCGCGTTACTTGTTCTGGCCCGAGTTTTGTTTCACGCACTTCCACGTCAAAATCTTTAATGTTGATTGACGTCAAAGTGTCATCCTCGACCAAGCGGTTCGAAATCACGATCGCGTCATCCATGTTGTAGCCCCGCCACGGCATAAACGCCACCAGCAAATCTCGCCCCAGCGCCAACTCGCCATCGTTAATCGACGCCCCCTCGATCAGAGTATCGCCTTTCTCGACTTTTTGCCCGCGCGCGACCACACAACGCTGATTATAACAACGGTCGTCATTCGTCTTTTCAAAATGTTGCAATTTATATTCACGGTCGCCACCTTTTTCATAGGTAACAATTACCGAGTCGCCGTCCGCTTTCTTCACCGTCCCCTTGCCAGACGCCATAATCAGTTGCGAAGTATTGCGTGCCACTTCGCGCTCAATCCCTGTCCCCACCACCGGATTATCCTGACGCAACAAAGGCACTGCCTGTTTCTGCATTGCGCAGGCCATCAACGACCGGTCAACACGGTTTTTCTCCACAAACGGAATTAGCGATGCCGAAACACCCAAAATTTCCTTGTGCGCCGCGTCCACATGCGTTACTCGTGTAGCTTCTACCTGTGCCGGCGTGCCATGCACCCGAGCCGACACCCAGTCTTCAACAAACTTACCGTCTTTGTCTAGCTTCACCGACGCGTCTGCAATCACTTTATCGTTTTCGGTATCTGCGTCCATATATACGATTTCGTCGGTCACTTTGCCGTCTTTTACTACTCGATACGGCGCTTCGATAAATCCGTAATCATTAATTCGCGCATAAGTCGCAAAGTTTAGCACCAAACCTACGTTGCCACCTTCTGGCGTTTCTACCGTACAAATTCGACCATAGTGCGTCGGGTGAGCGTCTCGCACGTCAAAGCCCGCGCGTTCTCGCGTCAACCCCCCAGGGCCCATACTCGACAACCGGCGTTTGTGTGCCAATTCCGAAAACGGATTTACTTCGTCCATCAGCTGTGAAAGTTGCGAGGTAGCAAAGAATTCTTTCACTGCTGCGACGACTGGGCGCGAGTTCAATAGTTGCGACGGCGTCACTTCTTCAACGTTTGCCATTGACATTCGGTCGAGAATATTTCGCTGCAAACGGAGCATTCCCAAACGGAATTGTCGTTGCACTAGTTCACCGACCAATTTCACTCGCCGATTGCTCAGCGAATCAATATCATCTGGCGCTTCTTGGGTATTATTCAGGCGAATAATTTCCGAGATGATCCTCAGTACATCGTCCATTTGCAAAGTACGATGTTCGGCATCATTCGGCGTCTCAATCCCTAGCCGGCGATTAATCTTGAATCGCCCCACATTCGAATAATCATATCGTCGCGGATCAAAGAACATCCGCTCGATCATCGATTTTGCGTTCTCAACCGTCGCCAAGTCGCCAGGACGAATTCGGCGATACACCTCAAGCAAAGCCTCGCCCTGCGTCGAAGTGGTATCTTTTTCAAATGTCGCCTCGATGAACCGTTTGTCGCCAGTGTCTACATTTGCAAAATGCTCTTTAATCGCCGTTTGACTCATTCCTAGCGCCCGCAAAAACGTCGTTACTGGAATTTTCCGCCGCCGGTCAATTTTTACATACATTGCCCCACTCGGCACAGTCTCGAACTCTAGCCACGCCCCTCGTCCAGGGATAATTTTCGCGCCATAATAACGCCTCGCCCCGACCGTTTCCGCACTAAAGAACACGCCCGCCGACCGAATCAACTGCGACACAATAACCCGCTCGGTACCGTTAATAATAAACGTCGCCCGATCAGTCATCCACGGATAATCACCGAAGTAAATATCCTGTTCTTTTTTCTCTCCAGTCGCCTTGTTCTCTAGCTCGACCAGCACATGCAAAGGTGCTTCGTAAGTCGCCAGATTATATTTCGCGTCCTGCTCGCTCTCCTTTGGCTCTTTAAAGTAATAATCTTTGAACCGAAGAGAAAGTTTTTGCCCCGTATAATCGTCAATCGGGTTTAATTCCGCAAACACCTCTCTTAGGCCGTTATCGACAAAGTCCGCCCACGAATCCTTTTGGTGTGCCGTTAGATCCGGAATTGGCAAAGCTTGGTCGCCCTCGGTGAAAAATACTCTCTCACCTGCCTTTGGTTTTGTAGCCATTCTACCTCTTTTTATTAGTGTTAATAATCTTTTAGCGCCGGAAGATTACTGCCCGACCTTCCCTCTAGCCTCGCCACTCCTAAAGGTTACACAAAAATCAGGCACACTACTTCTTCTCCCCAATATATCACACTTCGTCAAAATTTTCAAGCGGTTTTTCGCCTGAAAATCCCCAACCAGAGCCCAAAAATCCCCCATCAACGTAGGGGGATTTTTAGACATAGATAAGCTCTCAACTTATATCTCTTTAAGCCGACTCGCAGTTAGTTAGCTTATGTTTAATTATACGCCCGCCCGCCCAAAAGTCAAGCCTTTTTCATAACTTTTTTTGATAAAAATTCCACAGCAAAAACGCCCGCGCGTCAAACACCCAGGCGTCATTGTTTAAGTCAAGCTCTCAGTCTAGATGTCCAAATCGTCCAAATCAGCCAACTCCGCTCGAGTTTTTTCCGCGAGTTCCGAAGTTTCGTCTTCTACCTCATCTACCTCTGTATTTTCGGCAATTTCGGACGCGCCTTCATCGCTCATTTCACCCTCGAAATCCGCCCCTGCGTGATGTTCTTCCGCCGGTCGCGTTTCCATCGAGGTTCGTGCCTCTCTGCGTGGCGCCTCTTCGTCATTTACGATTTTCAAGTTATAGCGCGCATTCTGCTTAGTGCCAAGCGCTCTCAAAAGCACGCGAATCGCCTGCGCCGTCATCCCCCGCTTGCCGATAATTCGTCCGACATCCTCCGGGTCGACCGTAAGCGACAACAGCACTCCTTTCTCATCAATGCTTCTCTCCACTACTACCTTATCTGGATTGTTGACTAAAGTTTTTACGATGTATTCTACAAATTGCTGGTCAATGGTAGCCATATTGCCTCCGATTAAATTATTTATTCTTATATTATATCACAAAAAATAGCCGTTTATAGACTATTTTTTGCTAAATTGCCATAAGTTTAATTCAGATTCAGTAGCTTAAGTTCCAGAGCCCAGCAGTCAAGTTTCAACCTTGCTAGCTCAGGCTCTACTAAGCTTCAGCAGGCGCCTCAGTAGTTTCCTCTGAGGTCTCTTCTTTTGGCTGATTTTTGCGCAATTTATCTGCGTGTTTGGCTACAGCTTTTTTCGGCGTAGCTTCTTTGTACCATTTTGGCAATTTCACGCCATTTTTCTTCAAGATAAATGCCACTCGCGAGGACGGTTGCGCCCCGTTCGAGAGGTATTTTTCTACTTTTTCCTTGTCCAAAGTCAAAGCCTTGGTTTCAGGGTTATAGTTGCCGACCTCAGCCACAACGCGCCCCGACAAGGGATGACGCTGGGATTCTTGGACGACTATCCGGTACGTTGGATAATGCGCCCGGCCTTTACGTTGCATGCGAATCGCTAGCATTTTTTCTCCTTAAAAATTAATATCTCCCCTAATTATATCACACTTCCCAGTAAAATACAACCCTACGCCTCGGAATCTAGCTTCACCATATTTCCTAATAACACCCTCGTATTACTTTAAACCTATTGCTCCCGATACCTCTTCACCCCCTCTCGTGCGGCCTCGGTCTGCGCCTCTTGCTTGGAATGCCCTGTTCCCGTTCCCTGTAATTTGTCTTTCACATACACCCCCACCGTAAAAGTTTTTTCGTGATCTGGCCCTTCCTCTTTCAAAGTCCGATACACTGGCGCCGCCCCGTCCGCCTTTTGCGCCAATTCTTGCAAATGCGATTTCGGATCCCGCCAGCTCTCATCCGCCAAAATCGCGTCAATTTTCACCAAAATATGCTCCGCAATCAGCCTGCGCGCCGTCTCGTAGCCTTGGTCTAGATACGTCGCCCCAATCACCGCCTCAAAACAATCCGCCAAAATCGAATCATGCGCCCGCTCCGTCCCCTTTTTCTCCCCCTTAGACATTCGCACTAGCGGTTCGTACCCCAGTTCTTTCCCCGCTTCACCAATCGACTCCGTCCTCACTAGCGCCGCCCTTAGCGCCGTCATCACCCCCTCCGGATAATGATAATTACGATACAAAAAATCCGACGTCACCAGCTCCAAAACCGCATCACCAAGATATTCTAACCGCTCATTATGCTCTTTCACGGTTTTTTGGTGCTCATTCACATAACTGCGGTGCGTCAGTGCCGTCACCAAAAGCATAATATCCTGAAATTCAAACCCCAACTTCTCTTTCGCAAATTCGCGATATGGTGTCAAATCCATAAAACCTCCTAAATTTCCCCCGCCCTAATTTTTTTCTTCGCAATCAACATCAACTTCCCGATATCCTCATATTCAATTTCGTTCAGCGCCTCCGCAAACGGGAACCACTGAATTCCTTTCATCCACTTTTCCGGCTCCAAATTTTCGTGCGCGTCCAACGCTTGCACCAGATATACCTGCGTAGTCATCAGCACTAACTTATCTAACCGCCGATATTTAAAATGAATTTTACCTAACCATGTCAAAATCGAAACGTTTTTTAACCCCGTTTCTTCCTCGATTTCTCGCCTAGCCGTCACTTTAGCGGTTTCTCCAGGTTCAATATGCCCTTTCGGAATCGTCCAACGCCCTTTCGAATCCTGAATTAACAAGATTTCGATATCTTTGCGGTCCTTCGTGAAACGAAAAATAATTCCGCCCGAGGTCGGCTCGCGCACAATCTCCTGAATGGTCGCTTTGCGCCGAAAAGCCGACTTAATCTTGTCAAAAGTCGATGTTTTCTCAATTGGCAAAGCCTCTGGAACCTTTAGTTTCCGTTTTTCTAGTGGCTCGCGCCTAGTATTATTCTTTGGTGGAGCCGTCCGTTTCGGTTGATTGCTTTTCTTGTTTTTTTGCTCCATGATTTTTTTCGTCTATCCCGAGTTTTCGGTAAGCCGTCCCCAGAACTCCGTTCACAAATTTCGACGAATTTTCTGAACCAAATTCCTTGGCAAGCTCCACCGCCTCGTTAATCGCCACCTTCGGCGGGATCGTCTCCCGACACTCCGAAAGCTCATATAGCCCCATCCTAAGCACATTTCTATCTATCGCCGCGATCGCCTCAATCGGCCACTCTGGCGCCAGCGGTGCTAGCACCTTGTCCAGAGTTTCCGCATTCTCACGCACCTTGCGCGCCAAATTATATACAAACTCCGTGTCTCCTAATTCTTTCTCGTATTGTTCGATATTTTTCGCGACAATCAAATCTAGCTCGACGTCCGGGTCTTTCGCTTGTGTTCGCAGTTCGTATTCATACAAACTCTGCAGCACAATTACTCTGCCTAAATGTCGATTACTTGCCATATTTTAAATTCTTCTTTACCTTTAAGTTATTTTTGCTTATTTTCCCGCTTTGGCCGCTTTCGCTACCTTTTTGGCGGTTTTCTCGGCGGTCTTTTTCGCGTTTTTCGCCGCTTTTTCAATTTCCGCTTTCACAGTTTTGACTTTTAAGTTCGGGGTTTTCTTCTTGGTTTCGAACGCTTTCACGGGCGAAAGTTTATTTACTCGCTTCGCCAATTCCAACCGAAGATGACTCCGTCGTAACCCAGTTTTCCGCGGGCTACTCTGTTTTTTAGGTTCAGGCATTTTACTCCTTAATTTAATAACTAATTTTATTCATTTTATCACTTTTTATGATTTTTTGCAATGTTTTGGCGTTAAATCACCACAACATATTTTTTGCCAACAAACTCACTAAATATTTCACATTAAATCCTTGCAAAAAATTCCATATTTGTTATACTTAAATCATAAGATGAGCTCTAGAAACTCATCGGGGTTGTGGTTACTGTTCGTCTACGACGACAGTAACTTTTTTATTTTTTGGCTTACGCTTGAATCTAAAGTAAAACTCTATTTCCATAGCGCACCTCCTTTCGTGTTTGTATTCGTCGGGAGGACGGCAACCAAGGCTATCTAGAATCACCAACTTGTTAAATCCCCCCATGCCACGGAAAACTCACCGCACTTGCAACTAATATTATTCAGCAGTTTCCCATGGCGGGGAGAATCTAAGCCAAGCAAAATAAAAATTTCTCCAACCCGCTGTTATTATTTTGGTATTGAATGACTGAGGCGAAAGTTCGATTAAACGATTATTTGCACGATTTTCAAACGTAAGCAGGGGTGTTTACCCCTGCTCCGGAAGGAGGTTTTTGACTTTCGAGATGAAAGATTCTTCATCTTTATCCTTAATTTCTTTCAATGCATTTACTCGACTCTCTCCACTATAACTTGCGTATAAGACTCCATTAGGGTCGATAAACACATCTCGTATTGGAGTATTGAGATATTTGCCGTTAAATGGACACTTTGTTACGATTGTCCTTACTTCTCCTCTTACGAGGAAAAATTGCCAATCGTTGGAAGATTGAACACTGAACCCGAGCTGCTTAAGATGTTCGACTATGTCAACGGCGTTAGTAGCTAGTCCTTCGTCTTCATTAGAGAGATCGATGAATTTTGCTTCCGCATTGACGGTCTTGCTGAACTCTAAAACTTTTTCGAACTCTTCGTCTGAATCATTCATACCTTTTATGACGGTATAGTTGATATGGATAACCAATTCAGGAAGAGAAGCTCGAGTGGCTACGATGGTATTCAATACGTTTTCGAGTGGATATTTTACTTGAGTAATCTTCTGATAAGTAAAAGAATCCATGGTGTGCAACGAAACGTTAAGCTGATCGACGTCTTTGAGTTGCTGTGCAGGTCTAGCCAACAACGAAGCGTTGCTTACGACTGTAATCGAAATCCCTTCGGCTTTCAGCTTCTCGCAAACCGAGGAGAATATCGGTGAGATCAACGGCTCACCACCTGTGATTGTTGCCGTATTCCATCCTAAATGTTTCTTTGCTGTCCGACATATAAACTCATAGTCGCTCGATCTAAGAAGAAGATTATTACATTCTTCCGCACTCTCGCCGTGACAAAAGAAACAATTGTAGTTGCAGAACGGCGTTATGACGATTCGGAATTCCCGCATTGCTGTTCACCCCCTTTCATAAGTCTAGCAAATGCTTTGATCGATGGAAATGTTTTACATTCCAACACTTCTTGCCATGTCATCCATTTTGCGTCGTCTACTTCGGCTTCCCGTTTAGTAGGAGTACCTTCCTCGGCTGTGCACATATAGATTATATCTATGTGGATATGAGCTGGTTTTTCTCCTTTTGCAGGAATAGTTTCTTTTAACACAACGTAAGGTGTAGGCAGCAAAGATTCTTTTTCGCTATCTTCGAATTGCAATCCGTCTTGACTTAAAACGTTTGCTTTAATTCCAGTTTCTTCGTAGATTTCCCTAAGAGCACCCTCATGAGGAGTCTCGTTCGGTTCTAAGTGTCCACCCGGAATTGCCCATGCGTCGAGCTTCTTGTGATAAATCATGAGAAGTTTGTTTGCTTCAGAGTTTAACACAAATCCACTAACTGCAAAGTGTTTTTCCATTTTAGTCCTCCTTTCTAAGGTTCTAATTAGGTTGTTAATCTGATTCAGTTTAATTATTCCTCAAAATCGTAAAAAAGTAAAGAGTTTTCTTACAAATTTGTGAAAAATAACAACATCAAACCTCAAGTCCAAGCTTCATTTTTCCCCTGTTTTATATCCAATCAAAATTATTTACTTGCAAAAAAATCTCATATTT